>NZ_CP031716.1:3209240-3851088 GCF_001696605.3 Acinetobacter wuhouensis
CCGTAAACAGCTTGTACCCATTCATGGCGGTTTCCAGTTTCGGCTGCTTCCGAAATTTTACGACGTAAGTTCTTGATATGACTATCAATAACACGGTCTGCAACATCAAAACTGTCTGGGTTGATATGGTCTAAAAGTTGCGCACGCGAATAGACTTGACCTAAATGTTCGAGGAAAAGCTCTAAAAGACGGAATTCAGTTGGCGTTAAATTCAACGATTTTTGTTGATACCAGATACGTTGTTGTGCTTTATCGATACGGAATAAATCATTGGCTTCAGGTTCAGCCTTGCGTTCTAAACGACGCAATACCGCTTGAACACGCGCCACCAATTCTTTAGGGCTAAACGGTTTACAGACATAATCATCTGCACCCATATTTAAGCCCAATACACGATCAATTTCCTCAGTTCGCGCAGTCACCATAATGATCGGTAAGTCTGTTTGCTCACGGACTTTACGGCAAATGGTTAAACCATCCATCCGAGGTACCATCAAATCCAAAACCATCAAACTTGGTTTACGCTGTAAATAACTGTCATATGCTTCCTGACCATCATGAAACATACTGACCTCAAAGCCTGCTGCTTCTAGATAATCTCGCACCAACTGCGCAAGTTCAACTTCATCTTCTACCAGCATGATATGCTTCATGTTGTGCTTTTCCTTTTAAACTTTTGTATGTTTTGAAAATGTCAGTTTGCAACGCAAACCACCGAGTGGTGAATGATCAAACGTCAATTGACCACCTAAAGCTTGGGCAATTTTACCCGATAACGCCAAACCTAAACCTGTTCCACCTGTACTACGTGTACGTGAATCATCCACACGATAGAAACGTTCACCCAAACGCACAATCTGCTCATCACTTAAGCCCAGTGGACTATCATCCACGATCACAGTCCATGAATCTGCATCTTGAATAGTATGCACTTGAACTTCTCCACCTGCTTCAGTGTAGCGAATGCTATTACCCAACAAGTTGACCATAATTTGCTTAAAACGATCTATATCTAATTGTAATTTTACATGTTCACCTGTTGCTGAAATTTTTAAATCCGCCTGTTCAAACTTTGGTTTAAAATTTTCAACCTCTTGCAAAACCACAGCCCAAGGGTCAATTTCAGCAAAATAACATTTCAATTGCTGTGCTTCAGCTTGCGCTAAATCGGCTAAATCCTGCGTCAATTTTTTCAGACTGGTGACTTGACGTAACATCGCTTCAAAATGCTCAGGTGTTGGTTTACGAATTCCGTCTTGCATCGCTTCAATCTGTGCTTGCAATACTGCCAATGGCGTTTTTAATTCATGCGAAGTATCTGCAACCCACTGACGACGCGAAGTTTCATGTTGATCAAGAATTGTGGCTAATTCATTAATCTCATTGGATAAATCACCCAATTCATCATTACGTTTTACAGTCACTTGATGTTGAAAATTGCCTTTGGTTAATTCTCTTGTTGCGTTCAATAAACGTTGAATTGGCTGTTTAAAATAGGTTGCCAATAATAATGCCGCCACCAAGCTAGTCAAAAAGCTCAAAATATAAATGAGAACCAAATAACGCGTTTGATTACTAAAAAAGTTAATACTGAGTGCATCATCTTGATCTAAAACTGGTTTTAAACCTAAATAACCCACCACTTTATTATTCACTGTGATCGGACGGTAAGATACTTGCTCACTCGATGGTTCGCCCAAAATAAATTGATGATTGACATCATACAGTGAAAGTCGTGAACTTAATCCAAGACGATCAGGCATGGCAATGAACATTTTTTTGCCTTTTTGAGAATCACCAGTAGTCCGCATGGTATCAGGGGGCGGCAACTCTTTAGGTGGCGGATTATCACTTTGTGGGCGAGGCTGTGACGAATTTTGTGATGTATTCTGCGATGAGTTCTTACGATCCGCAGGTGGTCTAAATAAATTTTGATTGGCACTTAAAGGGAATCGAAGACCTTCAAAAGGCTGGTATTGTGAAGGTAAATTTTCTTCAAGTATTTTTAGCTCAGTTTGATCAAGTTGCCCCTGCCCGACATTTGCATTGGCAACAACAGAATTAACAACTGTATGTTCTTTAAAATATTTTTGCTGTAACGAAATATCATACTGACGACGTAACCACCAACGAGAAAGCTTATCGTAATCATCAGGCGCTGCTTCACCCTCGATTTGTAAAATTTGTGCTTGAACAGCATTACCCCAGTCTTGATAAACACCATAAACCCCTGCCAAATTTTCAATCAAATGATCGAGTTTCTGCATCTCAACATCTGCAACATATTTGGCAAAATTCTTCTGCATCGTCCAATGCAATACCCCCAAACTCACAGTTGTAATTAACAAGGTCGTTAATAAAACTGTGAGGAATAAGCGTAGTGCAATGGGGACTCGGCGTATTTTCAAAACTGATCTCGCATTTTTCTTCTCATTTCAACATTGTACCCAACACTTGTTTAAAATACTCTCCATTGTTTCTACATCATTATTATTTAATCTTTACTGATCGACAAAACATAGAACATTCATTGGAGCAGCAACAATGAAAGCAATGACAAAAATCGCTTTAGTATCCGCAAGTGTTTTAGCAATGGGGGCTTTAACCGCTTGTCAGTCCAATCCTAGTCCTAAAGAAGGGCACGATGGTCGTGGCATGATGCATGGTGATAAACATCATAGAATGTCACCAGAACAACGTGAGCAAATGAAACAAATGCGTGCTGAACGTCATGAGTTTAAGAAATTAGCGCAAACGGCCTGTGACAATAAAGCCGTCGGTTCTACAGTTTCATTCAAAGTCAACGAAAAGTCTGTTGAAGGTACTTGTGCAATCAACTTCCATCCAGATCGTGGTGCAATGAAAGCCTTACGTGATACAGATCGTGTCAAAGATCATGATAATCGCCATGACCGTCATCACTTTAAGCGTGGTCAAGAATTAACAGCAGAGCAAAAAGCGCAGTTCGAACAACAACGTGCTGAACGTAAAGCTCAATTTGAACAAAAGCGTGCTGAACGCCAAGCAAAATGGGACGCAATCCAAAGTGCATGCAATGGACAAACGAATGGTAAGCAAATTCAAGCCAAAGTTGATGACAAATTAATTGCGGGCACCTGTGTAGTACATTTCAAACCGAATGCACGTCCAGATATGATGGGAAAACCTATGCATGCACCTGCACCAGTTGATGCACCTGTGCCACCCAAAGCATAAGCACGTGGTGATTTAAATTGCAGACATAAAAAAACGACCAAATTTGGTCGTTTTTTCTATGCAACAGAGATGTAATTACTTTGAATTATCAGAAATTAAAGCCACTTGTTGTGCATAATTCAGCAATTTTAACTTAGATGCTTCTAACTCTTCAGCAGAAACTTGTTTTGTAATATCACGATGAATACGCAAAACATGTTGACGTAAAGAATGACTTTCAGCCGCATTATACGATTTACAAAATTCTTTAATCGCAGGATCACGTTGTTCAATCATACGATCCACCCAACGATCTAATTGCGCTAATTTCTTGGCACCTTGCTTTGGCGTTAAATAAGACAAAATAATTGCCTCATCTTCATTACGCAACAATTTACCAATACGCTGAAACTGACGACGACGTGCTTCAAAAGATGTAATAAGTTGTACATCTAATAGAGCTTCGATCAAACGCTCTTCAACAGGTAAAGCTTCGATTTGCTTCTTTGACAACTCAGCGAGTTGCTCACCTAAAGCAGCCATGCGTTGCACAGCTTTCTTCTGTTCGGTTTTACTTGCACGCCCTTCTAAAGAATCAAAATCATCTTCAGTAAAACGTTGCGGACGACGTGCCACGATTATTCTGCCTCGTAAAATTTATCTGCGAATAATGCTTGAACTTCAGACAAAGCTTTTTCTTCATCTGCACCATCAATCACTAGACGCAAAGTTGTTCCTTTACCTGCTCCGAGCATGAGTAAAGAAAGGATATTCTTGGCATCGACCAATTTATCACCCTTACCAATTTGAATAGAACATTTAAACTTGGTAGTGACTTCGATTAGTTTTCCAGATGCACGCGCATGTAACCCTAATTTATTAATTACGTCAACAGTTGTGTCGATCATGACCAGTGCTTCATTTCTCTATGTAATACTTGAATGGGCCATTTCGACTCAAGAGCCTGCTTCAACCGATCCACAATATAAACCGAACGATGTTGACCACCCGTACAGCCGATTGACACCGTAATATAGTGACGATGTCCCTCTGCAAAAGCAGGCAACCACTTATTTAAAAACGCATAGATGTCTAGATACATCTCATTTGCTTGTTCGCTGGCTTCTAAAAACTTACGCACAGGTTCATCTAAACCTGAAAATTTACGCAATTCTAAATCCCAATGAGGATTCGGCAAATGCCTGACATCAAAAACAAAATCTGCATCTAATGGAATACCATGTTTATATCCAAAAGATTGTAAAATTAAAATGAGTTTATCGGACTGTCCGAGTTTGGACAATAAGGTATCTTTTAAATCATGTACACTTTTATCTGTTGTATCTATATGTACTGTTGCACGGAGTTGAATTGGCAACAGTAAATTTTTTTCTTCTTGAATACATTCATTCAAACTTTGAAAACGATTGGACAATGGATGTGGACGACGTGACGCACTAAACCGTGAAATCAATTCCTGATCACGTGTGGTCAAATAAATAACATCTACACTACCATGTCTTTGGATTTGCTGAAAAACCTGATCGAAACCCTGTAAATCTTCACGAGCACTACGCACATCGACACCGAGTGCAAGTAAATCTAAATTATTTTCTTTATCTAATTTTTCAACAATTTCAGGAAGCAATGCCAAAGGCAAATTATCAATACAGTAATAACCCAAATCTTCAAGCACCTGCAATGCAGATGATTTACCTGAACCAGATTGTCCTGTCACGATAAGTATGCGCTTCATGGCATGGCGATTCCTAATACATAGCTAAACTAAATCATTAAATCAGCTAATAAAGTTAAGCAGAATGTTTGACTTGTAAATTGTCGATCAAGCGAGTTTTGCCCAATTTTGCTGCGATAAACAATACAACATCTTGGTCAAATTGTTCAACCTTTTGTAGCATTGGACTCCGTGCTTCCACATAATCCACCACCAAACCTGCACCAGTTAGACTTGTACGGATTTGCGACAAAGTATCAAGCAATGATTTTCCCGCGTGTAGATCTTGTTCCGCAGTTTTCAAGGTCTTGTAAATCACAGGTGCCGTTTGACGATCTTGTTCAGACAAATACCCATTACGCGAGCTTAAAGCGAGACCATCTTCTGCACGTGCGATTGGTACGCCTATCACTTCAATTGACATATTCAAATCTTGAACCAACTGTTTAATCACAGCCAATTGTTGATAATCTTTTTGCCCAAAGAATGCAAAATTGGGTTGAACAATATTAAATAATTTTGTCACGACAACAGCGACACCATCAAAATGACCAGGGCGCTGTAAGCCACATAAATCATTGGTAATATCACTCACGCTAATATTGGTTAAACGTGGATGCTTACCATACATTTGTTCAACTGAGGGTGCAAAAACGATGTCGCACCCAACTTCTGCAAGCAAATGACTGTCTTGTTCTAAAGTACGTGGATAGTTATCGAAATCTTCATTTGGACCAAATTGAATGGGGTTCACGAAAATACTAACCACCACAACATCACATAATTTACGAGCTTCACGAACAAGGTTTAAATGCCCTTGATGTAAATTACCCATCGTGGGAACAAAGCCGATGATTTTACGTGCCGCTCGAGCAGGATTAAGTGATGCTGTTAATCCTTGGATGGTAGTTTCTGTTTTCATGTTTACAGCTCGACTTGGAAAGTATGTTCTTTCGCAGGGAATGACTGATCTAGCACCGCAGCATGAAATGCCTTAAATGCATCAACAATTGCCGTTTCGCCTGCTTGTTCTTTCATAAAATTACGCACAAAACGTGCCACTTTACCAAAAGTCAGTCCTAGCATATCTTGAACCACGAGGACTTGACCATCAGTCTCTACACCAGCACCAATACCAATCACAGGTACATGCGGGAATAATTCAGTGATTTCTTTACCCATTTGAGCTGGAACGCATTCAAGCAACAACATTGCTGCGCCAGCTTCAACCACAGCTTTACAGTCAGCAATCAGTTGATCCGCAGCTTCACGTGTTTTGGCTTGTAGTTTATAACCACCAAACACATGTACAGATTGCGGTGTTAAACCTAAGTGTACACAAACAGGAATACCGTTTCGTGTCAAAACTTTAACTGTTTCAGCCAGCCACTCACCACCCTCAATTTTCACCATTTGAGCGCCCGCTTGCATCACGGTTTTAGAATTGACCAACGCATCATTCAGCGTTGCATAACTCATAAATGGTAAATCACAAAGAATAAAAGAATGCTGATTGGCACGACGCACAGCAGCTGTATGGTATGCCATATCTGCAACGGTCACAGGCAAAGTGGAATCATGCCCTTGGATTGTCATCCCTAAAGAATCACCAATTAAAATAGTATCAATTTCTGCGACTTCCATGCCACGCGCCATACTTGCATCATAGCAAGTCAAGCATGAAAATTTACGTCCTTGAGTTTTGAATTGTCTTAAATCGCTTAGACTAATCATGACAATATTCCTCTATCAATGAGAGTTCTTTCAATGAAAGTGTTGTGTACATTCAACAGTTCAGTCTGCCCAAGCCTGATCTGCAAGCACGGTCAATGTTGAATGTGATACAAGTTCTAAATTTTGTAATAATTGTCCATTTACTCGAAGCTCAGCATCTAAGTCCAATAAAGGAATCACCACAAAATCACGCTCTAAGATACCAACATGTGGCACTGTGAGTCGCTCATTTATAATGTTTTTTTCAGCATAAAGCAAAAGGTCAAGATCTAAAGTTCGCTCTCCCCAACGACGTAAACGAACACGACCTGATTCATTTTCAATGCGTTGCAACTCATCTAACAAATCTAAAGGGGCTAATTGAGTGTGTAATTCTACAACAGCATTGTGATAATTCGGTTGATCTTGAGGTCCCATCGGAGGGCTTTGATACAGCTTAGAGACACTGACCTTACCCAATTTTCTAAGTTGCTCTACGGCTTCTCGTAAAATCTGCTTAGAATCCCCTAAATTACTACCTAAGCCAACGTAGGTCTTATTTATCATTGCGTTGGTCCAAAGATCACTTTGGTCAAATCACGTTGTACACGGCGACGTTTGGTGATTGGATGATCTGCTGTAATTTCACCCGTATTGACCGTAGTTTTTGCTGATCTAAAATCACCAGATGATGCAGACGAATTTGGCTTACTGCGTGAACGACGACTACGTGATTCTTGCTCTTTCACCAATGGCTCAATGTGTGTTGAAGCCGATTTATTTTCGTCCACAACAGCCTTATCACCAGTGACAGAGTCTGCAACTTTTTTACGGCTCTTGGCACGTTGACGATTGTAGCTGCTAATCGCACGCTCTTTTTCATCCGTCGACATATTTTGGTAAGCATCCCACCAAGCCCCCATCCCATTGGTCGTGGTATCGCCTGATTTTTCTCTTAACAACAAAAAGTCAAAACCTGCACGGAAACGCGCATGGCTTGAAAGTGCTTCAATTTGTTGTGGTTTTGGGCTTAGCAAACGGCTTTGCATTTCCCAAACCTCACGAATAAAGGTTTCAGCAAAACGTGGAATAATGGTACGTGTTGCTTGACGTTTTAATACATCAAGCCCTGCCTGCGCACGTGCTTCAGCAGCAACAACGCCTTTGCCTTGATAAAACTCACAACGTGCTTGGAAGTTATTCCACAACAATACCGCATAGAAAAATGCAGGGTTGATGGTTTTACCAATTTGAATACGTTGATCAGTATTTTTTGCAGCACGCTCAATGAATTGAGTAATTTCAGGAGTGATGTCAGCAAACAATTGCTTCCAAATACCAAACTCAATCAGCATCGGCATCACACGATGCAAATGCCCCATGGTAAATAATTTTTGTGATTCATCGTATAAGCGATGTGGTGATACATCACGTAACAAATTGGTCATTTCAGGGGTAAAGATTTTTAAAATTTCAGGATCAATACTGAAATTCAACTTCGCTGCGAAACGCAAAGTACGCAACATCCGTACAGGATCTTCTTCAAAACGTAAGGTTGGGTCACCTAAAAGACGTAATTTTTTATCTTTTATATCGTCATAAGCATGGCAAAAATCAAGTACTTCATCTTTACGTGGTTGATAGTACATGGCATTAATCGAGAAATCACGACGCGCAAAGTCTTGCTCAATCGTGCCCCAATTATTATCACGTAAGATCATGCCTTGCGCAGAAGTAATCGCCTTTTTTGGAGGCGCACGAAATGTTGCTACTTCAATCAACTCACGACCAGAATAGACATGTGCCAATTCAAAACGTCGTCCGATGATTCGGCAACGGCGACCAAACACTTCTTTAACTTGTGATGGTGTTGCATTGGTGACTGCATCGAAATCTTTCGGATTTAAGCCAAGCATTAAATCACGTACACCACCACCGACTATATAAGCTTCATAGCCAGCTTTGGTTAAAGAATCAATAACATCTAAAATGGAAGAAGGTAATTGAGCGGTGGATAAGCCACACTTTGACGCACGCAAAGTTTGCAAAAGACACTGTCTCCTACGTCAGGACGTAAAAATCATAATTGTGCTAATCATATCGCTTACACAACTAAAGGGCAATTTGAATCTCGAATTCTTCACAGTAAATTCAAAAAATGAACGGTGCTTGCGATGAAATTCAACCACACTCATCCCTTCCAAAAATTATGATATAAATCAATAATAAACATTAATTTACTATAAACTTAATTGGCTTTTATTTTTTTCTAACAGCTTAGGGCCTATTCCTTTTACCTTTTGCAAATCATCAATACTATTAAATTTTCCATTCTGATTACGATAATCAATGATCGCCTGCGCTTTCTTCGCACCCACACCATTCAGCTGTTGCAATTGCTCTAAATTTGCAGAATTTAAGCTAATTTTAGAACCAGAACTCAGCTGTGAAATCTGCTTTGAAGATGAAGGCTGATTTGAAGAACGGCTTGAAGATGTCGATAAACTTGGTTTTGACAAATAATAGTTATCGTCTTGCTTTTTTAACTTAGCGTCTTGAGCTTGCTGTTCAGCTTTCCATTTTAAATAGGCATGATCAAATTGTTGTGCATACACATTCGACGACATCCCCAACAATAGAAGCCATAGAATGGCGAATATATTTAATTTTTCTAAATGATTATTTCTCAACACCTGAATTTTCATGGATAACCTGTTGTTTTAGTTTTAGCTTTGCTTGATCCCAAAGTTGATCCATTTCTTCTAAAGTACAATCTTCTAATTGTTTATTTTTAAAATTGATTTGTTCTTCAATATAAGCAAAGCGAGTTTTAAATTTATGAATAGTGCCTAAAAGCGCCATTTCACTTGATATGCCTAGTTTACGTCCAACATTAATTAAAGAAAATAAACAATCACCGAATTCATCCAACATTTCATCGGATTTTCCAGACTCCATCGCTTCTTCAAACTCAGCTAATTCTTCTTTGACTTTTTCATAAGCTTGAACTGCATCAGGAAAATCAAATCCAATCTTCGCAACATTCTTTTGAATATCTTCAGCTTGCGACAAGGCAGGACCATGTTTTACCGTATCTAAACGTGATTGGAGTTTGCCCTGCTTGGCTTTTTGTTGCTTCTCTTGATGCTTAATGTCTTGCCATAAAGATGAGACTTGTTCAGGCGTTAATTGCTCAAACTTTTCTTTTTCAAATACATGCGGATGACGACGAATTAGCTTTTGACAAATCGCTTCAACCACATCATCAAAGTTAAAAGCACCTTGTTCACTATACATTTGTGATTGAAACACCACTTGTAGCAGTAAATCGCCCAGTTCATTTTTCACTTCTTCAACATCGCCAATACGAACAGCTTCTTCGACCTCATACGCTTCTTCAATCGCATAACGCGTCAAACTTTCAGGGCTTTGCTCTCGATCCCAAGGACATTCTGCACGTAACTGCTTCATAATGCTTAATAACTGTTCCATTTTATATCCTTTAAGATCAATCACAAATGACGCTTTAGAACTTGTGATCATTGTTCATTTATGTTCAACTCAATTCAATCTAAATAAAACAAAAACGGAGATTGCCATGAGTCAAAGCATTTTTATCAGTGGTTCAGCGCAAGGGATTGGCGCTGCGATTGCTCGCCTATTCTATCAACAAGGCTATAAAGTTGGTATTTATGATATCAATGAAACTCAGGCGCAGGCTTTGGCTGATCAATTGGGACACAATGCAAAAGCTGGGAAATTAGACGTCAGTGACTATGCACAATGGCAGATCGCACTAGAGGAGTTTTCTCAATGGGCAGGCGAACTCAATATTTTAGTCAATAATGCTGGTATTCTCTATTCAGGGGATTTTGAAAAAACCGACATTTCAGCCCATCATCGAACAATTGCTATTAATGTTAATGGTGTATTGAATGGGTGCCATGCCGCATTACCTTATTTGCGAAAAGCCAAATTTGCACGGATCATCAATCTTTCTTCGGCATCTGCAATTTATGGACAGGCAGATTTAGTATCTTATTCTGCCAGTAAGTTTGCTGTCCGTGGCATCACAGAAGGCTTAGATACAGAGTGGCAAAAATATGGCATTCGCGTTTTAGATGTCATGCCACTGTTTGTGCAAACTGCGATGGTTAAAAATATGGATGCAGGTACGATTCAAAAAATAGGGGTTGATCTAAACCCACAAGATGTTGCCGAGCAAATTCTGACTTTAGCCAAAGCCAAAGGGACAATTCTTACTACAACTCACACACTCATCGGTTTCAAAACCAAAATCTTGTATCAACTGTCCAATATTAGCCCGCAGATTATCAACCGCTTGACCAATTTGATGATCTCAAAAAAGTAAACAGTATGCTTGAATTTACAAAATCACATAAATATTAAGTTAATTTAATATTTTCACAAAATAATGTGACATTTGTTTAGTTTTTATTTAATATACCAACGCCTCCAGAGGGCAATTATAAATTTAAACTTTAATGTGAATAAATAATATGAAAAAAATCATTGTATTAGCAACTTCTGTAATGCTTTCTGCAACTACTTTTGCTACAGAATCTACTTCTCAAAAATTAAGCACTTCTGAACTTAAAGCTATGGATTGTGCAACACTTTCTGTTGAAAAATCTAATGCGCAACAATCTTTAGAAGCTGCTGATAAAAACCTTGCAAACATCAATGCAAAAGCTCAAGACCCTTCTGCTAAAGTTAGCAAATGGGCTGGTATTGCTGGTGGTGCGCTAAGTGCATTTGGTAAAGGTGACTCTAAAGCTGGACAACTTGCAAACTCAGTTGCTGGTCAGCAAGATACTTCTGATGCAAGCAACCCTGAAATTCAACAAAAGCTTAAAGCAGATTCACAAGCAAATCTGAATAACATTGCTGTTTACCAAAAGTCTAAAAAATGCAAAATCTAATCAATTAGATCAAGCGTAAAAAAACCTGCATTTAGCAGGTTTTTTTACGGGCTCGGATTTTAAATATATAGCGCTTTGAAATAGCCTAGAAAATCGTTAATTCCCTTGAACCAAACGACGTGCGCTAATAATGCCAGGTTGTTGCTCTAGACGTGCCAATAGACGTGACAATTGAGCTAGTCCTTTGACCTCAATCAATAATTTCATATTCGCGATACCATCTGATTCAGATATCGTATTCACTTGGCGAATATTAATCTGGTCAGAGAAAATCACTTGCGTTAAGTCTTTCAATAAACCACGGCGATCATAAGCTTCCACCACGATTTGTACACTTTGACCACGTGTTGGTTGCATTTCCCAGTCCGCTTCTACCGCACGATCAGGCTCATTTTTGATCATGCGTAGATAATCTGGACATGCAACTTTATGGATACTGACACCACGGTTCAGCGTAATATAACCAGCAATTGACTCGCCATGGACAGGCTGACAACATTGTGCAATATGCAATTCAACATTATCCAAACCATCAATCAAAATACCATGTGCAGATAGTGTATGACTGGCACGTGGATTCAATGTCGGTTTTAAAACCAGTTCAGGTTCGTCTTGATCCAAGTGCATGTGGCGATTCACTTGATTAATCAAGGCATGCAAGCTAATGTCGCCACTCACCAATGAAACCAGAATATCATCACCAGATTTCACATTGAAATGATTGCAATAATCACTTAAATCAATACTTTTTGGGTGAATTGCTAAACGTGAAAGCTCTTTATTGAGTAACTCACGCCCAACTTCCAAATTCTTGCTACGATCCTGCTGTCTGAACCAATGACGTAATTTGTCACGTGCACGTGCAGTTTTGATATAACCCAGTGAGTTCACCAACCAATCACGGTTCGGTTCACGATCTTTCTTGGTTAAAATCTCAACTTGTTCACCTGTTTTTAAGGTATAAGTCAGTGGCACATAACGTTGGTTAACACGTGCCGCATAGCACTTATTCCCGACTTCAGTATGTACATGATAAGCAAAGTCTAAAACAGTTGAACCACGTGGTAATTCTTTAATATCACCATCACGGCTAAACACATAGATTTTTTCAAAACCTTCAAAATCTTGAATTTGTTCAAAATCTTCAGGCTCATCTTCGTTCGGATGCGCACTGGTTTCTGTACGTTCTTGATAATGTTCAAGTACCGCACGTAAAGAATGCAAACGATGATTAAATGAATAATCTGTGGTTTTTGAGCCTTCTTTATAGTTGAAATGCGAACATACGCCCAACTCGGCTTCTTCATGCATTTCTTTGGTACGAATCTGAATTTCCAAAGATTTATTTTCAGCGATTACCGCTGTATGCAATGAACGATAACCATTGGCTTTCGGATTGGTAATATAGTCATCAAACTGATGCGGGATATGACGCCAGATTTGATGCACAATCCCTAAAGCGTGATAACACTCTGCAACGGATTTCACCAAAACACGTAATGCACGAATATCATAAAGCTGATCAAAACTTAGATTTTTACTCTTCATTTTGCGATAGATCGAATAAATATGTTTTACTCGACCTGAAATTTCAGCCTCAATATCATGATCAGCCAACTCACCCTTGAGTTTTTCAACCACAAATTGAATATATTGTTCGCGCTCAAGACGCTTCTCATTCAGCAATGAGGCAATCTCTTTGTAGCGTTCAGGTGCTAAGTAACGGAAAGCTAAATCTTCAAGCTCCCATTTTAACTGCGCAATCCCTAAACGATGCGCTAAAGGCGAATAAATCGTGAGAATTTCTCGCGCCACACGCTCTTGACGTTCTTTCGGTGAATGCGCCAATTCACGTAAAGCAAAAGTACGCTCCGCCAGCTTGATCAACACAACTCGAACATCTTCAGTGACTGAAATCAACATCTTATAGATGCCAGTCAAATGCTCACGTTGATTATTATTGAAGTGATCTTCTAAGCGTTTATTTTTTTCAATCAGCTCAGAAAGTTTACCCATTGCCAAAGTACCTTTGACAAGGTTGTAAACTTGTTCACCGAATTCTTGTTGAATTTCCTCTAAGGTGGTTAAACCTTCACGCACGCTTCGATACAGCACTGCTGCTGCCAGCGTATCTTCATCGACATGTAAATGCGCAAGGATGTCCGCCATCCCAATACCTGTGGCAAAAGTATTGGTTCGCGAATTTACCGTAGTCGCCAATTCTTTTTGTAATACGAGTTGCGCGACTTGTTCTAACTGTTTAAGTTCAGCACCGTCTAAAATTCCACGCACACGATCTAGCCAAGTCGCCAGAGCATGTTGCGCTTCAGCGGCATGTTCTACAGTCGCTTCCTCTGACAACTCATTTAGTTGATCAGGAAGTTGCTCACGTACTGTGACCATACCCTACTCCTATAACTCTATACTTCATTATAAATCGTTTATCTCTGTTTTCTTTTCAAATAAAGCAATGGATTCAACATGCCCCGTATGAGTAAACATGTCCATCACACCTGCTTTTTTTAGCTGATAACCGTGTTGCACCAAAATCCCAGCATCTCTTGCCAAAGTCGCTGGATTACACGACACATAAACGATTCTTTGTGCACCAAACTTGGGCACATAATGCATAATCTCTTCCGCACCTGCACGAGGAGGATCAATCAATAATGCATCAAATCCTTGATTTGCCCAAGAATAATGCGAAAAGTCTTTTGTTAAATCTTGTGAATGAAATTTAACATTGGTGATGCTATTTTTCAGTGCGTTTTCTGTACCGCGCTTCACCATCTCTTCACTACCCTCAACTGCAACAACTTTTCCTGTGACACCAACACATCTGGCGAGAGGAAGTGAAAAATTTCCCAATCCACAAAACAAATCTAAAACTTTTTCACCATGTTGCAATTCAAGCAAATCACATGCCAGCTTGACCATTTGAGGATTTACAGTCGGATTGACCTGAGTAAAATCTGTGGGATTGAACGCAAAATCGACGTTAAAATCTTCTAATCGGTAATGTAAATGCATTGCTGCTTGCGCATCATCCACGCGATGTACACTGTCTACACCTGCGGGTTGCAAATACAACTGCCATTGTTTCTGTAACGCGTATTGTTGCAATAGGTTGACATCATGCTCTTTTAATTTTTCAGTATGACGTACCAATAAAGAGATTTCACAATCTCCTTTGGCTAATTCTATATGACCAATGCTACTTTTGCCTTTTAGACTTTCGAGTAATAGCTTAATTTCTGGAAGTGCTTGATCAAGTTCAGTATCAAGAATTTTACAGGTCTGAATTTCAGTTAAATGATTGCTTTGCGCCTCACGGAAACCCATGAGTAATTTATTTTGTTTCGGTAAATAACGTACGCCAATTCGTGCTTTATGACGATAATCGACACGCGTTGAACGTAACGGCGCTAACCATTGCTCAGGTGCTAAACCTGCAAAATGGCTTAAGTGAGATTTTAAAACGTCATGCTTTAAACGGATCTGCTCATCGGGATGAATATGTTGCATATTACACCCACCACAGCTTCCAAAATGCGGGCAAATCGGTTGGATACGATGAGGATTTGGCTCACTGAGCAATTCGATACAATCTGCTTCTTCAAGTTTAGACACTTGTTTAGTGATTTGAGCCTTAACGATTTCACCAGGCAAAGCATAGCGAATAAACACTTTTTTACCGTGCTTTTCACTCGGATGTTTTGTACCACGAACATCTGCCAAATGTTCTGTGGTATTTGAATAGTGCGCAATCCCTCGCCCTTCGTGTGACAATCGTTCAACTTTAAAAATATATTGTGGAAGTTGAGATGGTCGAGGTTTGGCTCTATGTTTCAAAGGAATACCTAATCGGGTGTGGAGGGAAAATCTGCTCGAGTAAACTCAGTCTGCTGTGAAGTTTCACGCCAAACATCTAAGAACTCTTTTTGTTGCGGTTGACCTTGTAAATAATGAATCGATGCTTGAATCCACAAACGATGATCTTCTCGACTGATTTGACCTTTGAGTAAAGACCAACGTAGATAGATCAACCATGTATTCAATACATCACCTTCGCAATAGCTGGTCAGTTTGAGCCATTGCTGGTTTTTTACATATTCAGGTATAAAATAACCTGAAATACCACGTTTACCAGGATAGCCGAGTAAATGTGCTGCATCATCTAACTTCTGAAAATGTCGACCATTAAACATCGCCATCACATCCATCAAATCAACATGACGGTTGTGGTATCGGTTCTGATAGTTATTATACCTTTTTTGCGTATCAATCTCACCCTGATCGAACAAACTTGGCGCAGATAATCCATGATACATGGCACGGAATAAAATCACTGGAATATCAAACTGTGAACCATTCCAACTCACCAATGTCGGATGACGCTTATCAAAGATAGATAAAAATTTTTGTAAAATTTCTGCTTCAGAATGATGTTCACGGCTAAATGAAAACAGTTTCATTGCCCCATTTTCATTAATCCATAGCCCTGAGATACAGACAATTTCATGTAAAGGCAAGCGCTGAAAATCCATACCAGACTCTTGACGACGCAGCTTCGCTAACGCTTGCTCAAGATCTTCTTGCGGTAAATCCAAGCCATATAAATGCGCCCCAGATTTCAAATCTGTCAGGGTTTCAATATCAAAAACTAAAACAGGAAGACGCATAAAAAGCTTTACTCAATTATCAGCTTGCCATCATGAAACAAATGAACACCATGAAGCAACCATTCTTGGTGAATAATAATAATTAATCCTCAACCGAAAACAAACCTGTAGACAAATAACGATCACCACGGTCACACACGATACATACAATCACAGCATCTGGGTTTTCTTCAGCGATTTTAATCGATGCCCACACCGCACCACCAGAAGAAACACCCGCGCTAATCCCTTCTTGACGCGCTAAACGACGTGCAGTTTTTTCCGCTTCAATTTGTGGAATGTCCATAATACGATCGACACGTTTAGGCTCAAAAATCGTCGGTAAATATTCTTGTGGCCAACGACGAATCCCTGCAATATTTGAACCTTCCGACGGTTGCAAACCAATAATTTGAATATCAGGATTTTGTTCTTTTAAATATTTAGAAATTCCCATGATCGTACCTGTCGTTCCCATCGAACTGACGAAATGGGTAATTTTACCGCCTGTTTGTTGCCAAATTTCAGGGCCTGTGGTCAAGTAGTGTGCTTCAACATTATCAGGATTACCAAACTGATTTAAAACTAAGCCTTTGCCTTCACTTTGCATTTGCAAAGCCATATCACGTGCTTGTTCCATATTTTCAGATTCAATCAATTCAGCACCATAAGCACGCATGGCATCTTTGCGCTCTTGGCTCGAACCTGCTGGCATGATCAGCTTCATTTTATAGCCACGCATAGCAGCCACCATCGCCAATGCAATCCCTGTATTCCCACTGGTCGCTTCAATCAAAGTATCGCCTGGTTTGATCTGCCCACGCTGTTCAGCTTTCATAATCATATTATATGCTGGACGATCTTTTACAGAACCTGCTGGATTATTGCCTTCAAGTTTTGCCAATACTGTTGCTTGAGTATGACTCGCCAAACGCTGTAGACGCACCAAAGGTGTTTTACCTACATAATGGTCTAACAAAAAAACATCGGCTAAAAAATCAGGTTGTGTATTACTCATGGATTGCACCTATATCGAGGTGCGCATATTGTATGAAAAAATAAATGCTACTGCACAACTTTCCTAGTGATTTTGAAAGAAATGATCAAACTAAACCCAGATTATATTTAGGTAAATAAACTCAATTTAAATTATTTATTGAATAAAATTAAACATATATATAAATGCAAGAATACTTTAGAATTAGAAATGATAAAGTTATCTATAAAACAGCATAACAATACTCAAAGTTGCAAGAATTTTAATCATATTGTCATGCAGGATGAATAAAGCATGTTAATATTCTTCGCATGAGCAATGAGTTGCTGGAACCATGTCGAATTTCAATAAAAAACTCTTTAAACGCTTAAAACTGAATCACGCTTATGGTCAACTGATTGCGTTAATTTTCGTGCCAATTATGGTTTTGGCATGTGTAGGCACTGCGCTCGTCCTTTCTGAGACGTCCTCGGCTGCAAAATCAAAACAACGTTTTCAAGCGATTGCCATTCTCAGCCGTTACCAATACACCGCAGAAAAACTCACAGCGGTCATGGAAATTAATAAAACACAGCATATTAAAGCTGAAAATATTTTACAAAAAATGTTCAATGAGAAACATTTACTCAGTGCAGCTGTGATTGATGCAAATAATATCAATCATTTAAGTATTGGTTATCAAAGCAAGCGAACTTGGCCTCAAATCCCAAAATCAGGTACTTTTTTTGGTCCAATCCAAAGTAAAACCAATAATATTTATGGCATAAAACTCAATCCAATCAACAGCACAGAAAATATGTGGTTGGTGATTGAAATGGATAATCAGCCCTTAGAAATCGCTCATTACCGCGTCATGATTGTACTCATTACGACAGCGCTATTTACCCTATTGTTACTTTTATTGTGTTTGAATTTTTACTCACGTCGTTGGATCGCTCCAATGTACGAAATTCGGATGCAATTACAACGTCTAAACGCAGATACGCTTGATCAACACATGGTCATTAACAGCACAGGGGAATTGCGTTTACTGCAACGTGATATTGCCAATGTGGTGAAACGTTTACATTTTAGTTTTCTTGAACTGAAAGAACACACAGAGCAGACTGAGGATGATTTGCGTCGTACTTTGGATACATTAGAAGTTCAAAACATTACCTATAAACAAGCACGTGACCAAGCGATTTTATCGAACCAGTCAAAATCAGTATTTTTGGCGAATATCAGTCATGAATTACGTACACCATTGAACAGTATTGATGGTTTTATTCACCTGATGTTGCGTCAAGATAATTTGAGCAATGATCAAAGCCTATATTTACAAACCATTCGTAAATCTTCTGCGCATCTTTTGGCATTAATTAATGACGTGCTGGATTTTTCAAAGATTGATGCAGGAAAATTAGAACTTGAAACTGCCCCATTTGATCTCGAAGAAGCAATTTTTGATGTGATGGATATGTTGTCACCATTGGCAGCACAGAAGCATATCGAAATGGCGTTTTATTTTGCAGACAATGTTCCGAAATACGTGATTGGCGATGCTTTACGCTTCAAACAAATTTTGACCAATTTAATTTCCAATGCGATTAAATTCACCCCTGATGGTGAAATTATTGTCCGTGCCCGTATGGAGCATGATGATATTGGACAATGCTTATTACACTTTAGTGTTCAAGACAGTGGGATTGGACTGAGTGGTACAGACCGTAAAAAACTATTTGAGTCATTCTCTCAAGGGGATGCATCGGTTACTCGTCAATTCGGCGGTACAGGCTTAGGTCTAGCCATTTCCAAACAGCTTGTGCATCTCATGCATGGCCAAATTGGTTTTGAGGATAACCAAGAACGCGCACCGACTGAAAAAGGCTCGACTTTCTGGTTTACTGCGATGCTTGCGGTCAATGAAGATGAAGATATTGTTCATCCATCATTTAGCGAACAAAAAGTGGTGTCGTACTTGGCACATCCTGCGACTGCAAATGTATTGCGTCATTATCTTGAAGATTATCAAGTTCAGCACAATGAAGCACAGTCGATCCTCGATTTGTTTAGTCGCTTAAACAGCTTAGGACAGGATACAGATAATACATGGTTGATCGTCGATCATAGTGGTGATACTGAAGCATTACTGAAAGAAATTCGTGGTCGTTATCAAGGGCATTTGGCTGTTTATGGCTATCAAATGTCACTTGATCCAAATATGCTCAGTGAATATAAAGCACGTCCCTTGTATCAACCTTTAAGTCGTAGTTCGGTCATTCAACTACTCAGCAATAAACCTGTCTTTGAGCAAGAACAACACAAAGACTTTAAAGGACAAGATTTACATATCTTGGCAGTTGATGATCATTTACCAAACCTGATTGTGCTTGAAGCTTTATTGGGTGAGTTGAATGTCAAAACCACTAAAGCACAAAGTGGACAAGAAGCCTTAACCATTATCCAACAAGGCATTGAACAAGGTTCAAAACCGTATGATTTAGTGTTTATGGATATTCAAATGCCTGTAATGTCAGGGATTGATACCACCCGTGCGATTCGCTCTTTGGAATCAACTTTAGATGGTATGCGTATGCCAATTATTGCACTTACTGCACATGCTTTAGCGGATGAAAAGCAAAAATTATTGAAAGTAGGTATGGATGATTACGTCACTAAACCAATTCAAATTGAACAAATCATTCAAATCCTCACCAATTGGACATCTGATAAATTTATCCAACAGAAACAACAAACCAATGAAAATAAAGTCTATATCGAAGCATTTAATACCGATATTTTAGATTGGAAACAAAGTCTTGCTTTAGCTGCCAATAAAGAAGACTTGGCACAAGATTTATTAAAAATGTTGGTCGATAGTTTTCCAACGGAACTGGATGAGATAGAGCAACTGATCGAGTTGGAAGACTTTCCGCAACTTGAGCACGTCTTACATCGTTTATACGGCGCAACCCGTTATGTGGGTACACCAAAATTACAACGAGTCACTGGTGAATTTGAACAGTTCATTTCCACACTCCGTAAAGAACGTCGTAAAGCAGATGAAAACTTTATCCAAGAAGTTCTACGCCGTTTAGATGATCTACAAGTGGCTATTCGTGAAGTAGAAACTGCTGCACAACAAATTTTACCGAATTAGTTTCGATCAGTTCAATTGAGCAGTTTAAATTTATTAAATTGCTTCAACTGTTTTTCAGCATCGTCAATGGATAGATTTAAAATTTTCTGTGACTCTCCTGTCATGTAACTCTGCCATGCTCATGCTATGCTGATGACCAAGGAAAAAAGAGTCTAGATCATGGCACTATTACATATTGAAAAAAATAACGGCATCGCAACAGTTTCACTAAACCGTCCAGATAAACGTAATGCAATGAGCTTTGCTTTACTCAAAGAACTGGTCAAAACTGCTGAAAAAATCAAAAAAGATCGTAGTATCCGTGTGGTGATTTTAACTGGTGAAGCCAATGTATTTAGTGCTGGAATTGATCTTGCAGATTTGAACAGCCCGAACAATAGAGCTTTTGCAGCATGGGAATTGATTAAACCAGGACAAAGCTTATTTCAAAAAGCTTTTCTAATTTGGCAAGAACTACCTGTACCTGTGATTGCTGCAATAGAAGGTTTCTGTTTTGGTGCTGGGATGCAATTAGCTTTAGCCGCGGATATTCGTATTGCACATCCAGAAACTAAAATGTCGATTATGGAAAGTCGTTGGGGCTTAGTGCCTGATATGGGTTTAACCCGTTCGATCAAAGGAGTGATTGGTATTGATCTAGCCAAAGAACTCACTTTAACAGCACGAATTTTTGATGGTAATTATGCCAAAGAGATTGGACTCATTACCCATATAGATGAATCACCATTGGTAAAAGCTCAAGCCATTGCAGAAGAAATGCTACAACGCTCTCCAGATGCACTTGCGGCAGCAAAACGTGTCTTAGACGCGATGGAACACGAACCGAAAAAATCTTTACGCTTAGAAAAAATTTGGCAACTCAAATTACTCTTGGGTAAAAATAGTCAAATTGCACGTAAAAAGGATAAACATCCTGAAATGCAATTTGTGCCACGTCAATTTAAATAAACGAGCATAGATCACCTGCTTAAATTAATAACCGATGTTACGTAGTAACATAAAATTTTTGTTTCATGATAAAAATGGATACGCGATAACGTCATCCGCAACGTGTTTGAGGCAGGACTACTTTTAATCAGATATGTTTCTGCGACATATCCGATATTTTGACAGAAGTTGACGAGTTTTGCGGTGAGAAGCGAAGCTTCGCAAGATGGTTTCCTTGTGAAGCTTCGCTTCTCATTTGCCGAAACAAAAGTACCTCGAGCCTGAGCGAGTTAAAGCACTGCTTTAACGATGCGCAAGACGCAGTGGCTAATCCTGAAATTAAAACTTATGATGTAAGACTCCGCCAAAGAAACTTAACAATCTTTAATGTATGAATACGTCTTTAATCAATAAGTCATCTTAAAACACGATTCAAAATGGTTGAGTAATAAAATGAATTTTGACCGTCATAGTAAAATTGCATTCCTCGGTATGGGCTTAATGGGAAGCCGTATGGCAACCCGATTAATCCAAGCAGGTTTTCACGTTGCCGTATGGAACCGAACAGCAACTGCCTGTGAAGCATTGATTGATATGGGTGCTCACCCATTGAAGATTGAAAATATTTCAGAATATCCAATCATTTTGACCTGCCTCGCGGACGATCAAGCAGTACAAAATGTCTATGACTTGATTGAACCATACTTAACGAACAATCAAGTGATTGTGGATTTCTCTAGCCTTTCAGTCGATAAAACCAAACAACTTGCAGAACAAGCGAAAGCCAAACAAGTAACGTGGATTGATTCTCCTGTTTCAGGCGGAACAGCAGGTGCTGAAAATGGCACACTCGTCATTTTTGCAGGTGGTGATGCGGAAACGATTCAAGACTTAAGCATTGTTTACAACATACTTTCTCAACGTGTGACTTGCATGGGTGGAACAGGTACAGGACAAGCGACGAAAATCTGTAACCAATTAATTGTGGCTGCAAATAGTACACTCATTGCAGAAGCGGTGGCACTTGCAGATCAAGCAGGTGTGGATACCACATTACTTGCACCCGCACTTGCAGGCGGCTTCGCTGATTCAAAGCCCTTCCAAATCCTTGCACCACGCATGGCGACCCATACTTTTGAACCAGTACAATGGAAAGTTCAAACCTTATCAAAAGATTTAAACAACGCTGTCCAACTTGCACAGCAATTCAATTTAAATATTCCAGTCGCGCAACTCGCTTTAAGTCGATTGCAAGATCATCAAAATAATGGCTTTGCTGAATCTGACTTAGCGACAGTGATTCAACATGTCGAAGTAAAATAGGCGATGTATTTAAGATATATACGACTTCAGCATAAACATATTGAAAAATAGTCCATTGCCAACTACATTGGAGATGAAAGCCCATTCACGCAAGGAGCAATTATCATGACTAAACTCGCAGTAAATCTCTCGATGATCTTTACTGAAGTCCCACTCATTGAGCGTTTTGCTTTAGCGCATAAACATGGTTTTCACAATGTTGAGATTCAATTCCCCTATGAATTAAGCATCGAAGAGATTCAAGCTCAACTGGAACTACATGATTTACATATTTGCCTAATCAATGTTCCGGCGGGTGACTTAATGCAAGGTGGTGATGGTCTAGCAGGTATTCCAGGACGTGAAGTCGAATTTCATCAGGCACTCACACTTGCGATTGAATACGCAGATGCTTTGAATGTGCCGAGTGTGAATATTCTCGCTGGAAAGCAACCAACTGACGCTGACTTACTTCCCTGCCTAAATACTTTAGCCAATAATTTAAAACTCGCATCCCACATGTTGTCTGATCATGATATTCAACCAGTTTTTGAAATGATCAATGGCACAGATATGCCTCGTTTCTTGGTACAAAATATCGCCCAAGCACAAGAAATGCTTGAGGCAGTACAACATCCAGCCTTAAAAATGCAATTTGATTGCTACCACATGGCAATGATGGGTGAAGACGTATTAGCAGCATTACAAGAAAATATAGACTGGATTGGGCATATTCAATTTGCAGACTGCCCAGGTCGCCATGAACCAGACACCGCACAAATTGATTATTTATCTATTTTTACATGGCTAAAACAAAGCACCTATACAGGCTACATTGCTGCGGAATATCGCCCACAATCTCATTCTAATCAATCATTTGCATGGATGGATAAGTATTTCTCTAACAACCATAGCTACTAAATAAACAATTTTATCGAGCTAGAGATGCGTTCTAAAATTTGTATTTTTTAGCCAAAAGCGCTATATTAGAAGGTGAGATATTGTTTGGAAAACACACTTTATATGAATTTAGAACCATCGCCCAGCGCTTCTAATTCTCACGAACTTGCAATGAACACTCGCAATCAAGACCTAAAAACTTGTTTAAAAGTTGTACAAGAAGCCCTACTTGATGTAAAAGCAAAAGATATTCTTGAACTTGATGTAAGCTCAATCAGCAATGTTGCAGATGCAATTGTAATTGCAAGCGGTACGTCAACTCGTCATGTTAAAGCACTTGCTGACAACGTTGCTGAAGAAGCACGTAAAGCGGGTTTTCGCCCAATCGGTGTAGAAGGCGAAAGAGATGCTGAATGGATCCTGATTGATTTAGGATTTGTTGTTGTGCATGTTATGCTACCAACCGCACGTAAATTTTATGATTTAGAAAGTTTATGGCGTGTAAGCCCTGAAAGTGTTGCTTAACTTTCAATAGATAGAAATAGTTTATAAAAAGCGACGTTCATGTCGCTTTTTTAATGTGCAAATTATTCATGAATTTCAGTTATCGGGATCATCTTGCGCATCATTTGAAATACGATATAAGCGATACCAAAACTCCAAACAAAGTTGATCAAAACGCCAACCCCTTGCTCCCATAAGGTTGCTCTATTCATCAGCCCCACGACTGAATCATTGAATAAAGATACAGCAAGTGTTCCCCAAATTCCGCAGAAACCATGTACCACTATCACCTCTCGGACATGTTTTGAATCAATCCAACGTGTTAATAAATGTGGAGTTTGTATGGTCAAAAATCCAGCAACCATCCCAATAATCAATGCAGATGAAATCTGAACAAAGCCACAACTTGCTGTGATTGCAACCAGTCCACCTAAGGCAGATTTAATTAAATCTGCCCAAGAACTCTTTTTACGATAAAAGATAAGAGATAATATAAATGAAGCGAATATTGCTCCGAGTAGAGCTGAAAATGCATTAAATACAATATTACTAATCTCAATATGAATTGAAGTAATATAAATGACGTTTAGACCAGACCAAGCCAGCCATAATATAAAACCAGCCAATGCAAATGCTAAAATTTTATAATCTTCAAAAATTATATCTTGTTTATGTAGCTCTATTTTTCGCTGTGACTTAAAAATTAGATACCCTGCTAGAACAATCCATGCTGCCATAGAATGCACAACTGTAGATCCTGCAAAATCAATAAAACCAAGTTTTTGCAGCCAACCACCACCCAAAACCAAATTCCCCCAAGACCAACTTCCAAAGAAAGGAAAAATGATTGCGGAAATAATAAAACTCATGATTGCGTAAACAGAAATAGGTGCAGTATTCGGAATAATACGCCCAACGATTGTGGTAATGGTGGTCGCCATTAAGGTATAAAAAAAGACTAAATTCCAATGCCAGCCATGCATGTTATGACTTATTTGCTTAAGGTTTTCAAACCACCCCAACTCAGCAATGATAAAACAGAAAAGACCAAAGCATGCTGTACCGAGAATTGCAAAAATATAATTAATCAATAAACAAATAATGCTTTTTGCATTATTTTCATAACCGCCTTCAGCAACAGCAAAACCAGCCTGCATTAATATGACAAAAACACCACCTAGAAATAATAATTTATAATCTGTTAATAGATTAAAAGCATGAATATCACTTTCTAAATTTGAGGCAAAGCAAGCTGGCGTCAGTATGATTAAAATTAAACTGAGCAAGAATTTTAATCGAGCCATATAAAACCGCCCCAAAATTTTTAATTATTTTTTAGCAAAACTTGCGTAACAATAATGAATAATTTTGAACTTGAATAATAACAATATCGCAATTATAGACATTTTTGAGTAAAAATACACACTTACATTTTATAGTCTATATCATGAACTATTGTTCTGATTAATTTCAATCACTTGGATTTTCAGCATGTCCTAATGCCAAAATATTTTTTAAACAAATAGTCAATTTTAAACTGGTAAATTAACAATAGAGAGCTTCACACTCAGTCAATGTTGAATAATCTGAATCCGTGGAAAAGCAAAACCTTTACACGAAAGTTCAGAACGCCATGCAACTGTCAACATCACATCTGATAACTGGAAATTTTGATACGCAAAACTGCCCAACAGTGCATGTGTCGAAATTCCACCATCATTCACTTCATGCACTTTGGTATTCAGCTCATTTAAACTTAGTCGAATTCCCAAGCCTGAAGCCTTTAAAATCGCTTCTTTGGTCGTCCAAACTTTAAACCAAAATGCGGAATCAAATCCTAAATCCTCCCAACTTGCATACTCTTCAGGATGAAAAGCATGTTTTGCTAAAGCATCAAAACGGACTTTTCGGTTCAAATCTTCTACATCCACACCTAAGTCAGGTATATTTTGACTACTCACCAAAGCATAATGTTGCTGACTATGCGAATGATTCAGGTAAAACTTTGGATAATCAATTAAATAAGGCTTTCCAAATTCAGTTTTATCAAACGAGTCATTATGAATATCAGTTACAAGATAGTTGGATAATAGTTGATTACGATATTGATAAATAGCGCTTTTCAACTCTTGGATCTGACTCTTTCGATCACGAGTTTGAAAATTTGGAATAATATTCTGAATAGAATTTAGATCTAATTGAATCGTACGAGTCACAAAACATCCCTGCTGTTTTTTGAATATCTTAAAACAAAAAAACCCAAAGATCACTTTGGGTTTTCATTTCTTCATATCTGAAATTAACGTTTAAATTTCTTTTCAGCTTTCTTAAACTTCTGAATATAACGACGTTTACGTGCAGCAGTACGCTCATCCATTTGTGACTTGCGCCCTTCAAATGGGTTTTCAGAGGTTTTAAAGTCAATTCGTACTGGCGTTCCTTCAAGTTTATACACTTTACGGAATACGTTTTCTAAGTAACGACGATAATCCGCAGGCGTTTTATCTACTTTATTACCATGTACAACGATCGTCGGTGGGTTTTGTCCGCCCATGTGCGCATAACGCATTTTGATACGTTTACCACTAATCATCGGTGGTTGATGCGCTTCTGTTGCATCATTCAAAATCTGCGTCAATTTTGCAGGTGAAACTTTCAAATGCGATGAATCATAAGCACGGTGAATCGTAGGGTACATATCTCCCACGCCTGTACCATGCAAAGCCGAAATTAAATGCACTTTCGCCCAAGGGATAAAGTCAAAACGACGATCCACATCCAATTTACATTGTTTGCGATCGTATTCTGTCATGTTGTCCCATTTATTAATGGCGATCACCATGGCACGACCTGCTTCAAGCGCATAGCCAATTAAATGTAAATCTTGTTCAACAACACCTTCACGCGCATCTAAAACCACAACAATCACGTGTGCATCTTTGATTGCTTGTAAAGTTTTTACGATTGAGAATTTCTCAATCATTTCATCTACTTTACCTTTACGACGCACACCTGCAGTATCGATCAATGTGTATTGACGACCATCACGCTCATAAGGAATATAAATCGAGTCACGTGTTGTACCAGGTTGGTCAAATGCAACTACACGGTCTTCACCTAACAGGCGGTTAACCAATGTTGATTTACCCACGTTTGGACGACCAATAATCGCTAAACGTAAGCCTGTGGCTTTATCATGCTCTGCTTCATCTTCGTCTTCTGGAACATCTGTCAACACTTCTTCAAGCATTTGCTGCACGCCACGACCATGACTTGCTGCAACTTGCAGGGGTTCACCCATACCCAACTTGTAGAACTCAACCAAAGCTGCTTCAGCGTGTACACCGTCAACTTTGTTGGCAACCAAATAAACTTTTTTACCTAATGTACGCAATTCACGAGCAATCTGCTCATCTGAAGCAAGCAAACCTGCACGTGCATCTACTACAAATACAATAATATCTGCTTCATTGATGGCAGTTTTAGACTGTTCTGCCATATATGAATCAATACCACCTTCACTCTCGCCGATACCCCCAGTATCGACAACAATGAATGATTTATTTTCATATTTAGCATCGCCATATTTACGGTCACGGGTTAGACCTGCAAAGTCAGCAACGAGGGCATCACGGCTCTTGGTAATCTGGTTAAATAACGTTGATTTGCCGACGTTTGGACGACCAATGAGCGCAATTACGGGTTTCATAAAATAACCTTTATTCAAGATCAGCCAGTTTGACTGGTCTGAACATCAGAAACATATCGGAAGAAAAAAGTAGGAAAAACCTAAAATAAAAACACGGGGCATTGATTTGCAATCACCCCGTGCATGAAATTCATACGGATTTCTCTATTTTAACATAAGACTAAAAAAATAGAGAATCCTAATCGTACTTGTTAATGATGCATTAACGATTTTGCCAAATACTTAAAGCACCTTTACGTGTAGAGACAAAGAGTTGGTTATCCACCACTCTTAATGTACGGACTTCGCCAGAAGTCTTGGTACGCCCTAAAGTTGCACCTGAATTCAGGTCAACTTGATGTAAGTAACCATCTAAATCACCCACTACTAAATTTGGACCCAATGCAACAACATTACTTAAATTACGATTAAGAAGTTGTTCATTTTTCCAAAGCTCATTTCCAGTAATTAAATCATAAGCCACTATTTTGCCATCAGTTTGTGACACGATGACTTTTCCATCTACAACTTCAGGACGATTCAAACTGCTTGAATTTTCGCTCCAAAGAACACTTTGCGATGCTAAATCAAGAACAGTGACTTGCCCTTGAAAACTCGTAGTCACCACATATTGCCCAGATACCACTGGTTCAGCATCAACATCAATCAAGCGTTGAATATCTGATCGACCTTCAGACACTGCAACCCGACGCTGTAAGCGCGGAACACCAGCAATACTATCAATTGCAAATAAATAACCTGTTGATGTTCCAATCAACACAGTACGCTCATCTAAACGCACTGGTGTAGCCTGACCACGAAGGCTAAATGAAGCATTTGGTAATTTATAGGTCCACGCTTGCTGTCCAGATTCTACATCAAGCGCATAAACTGTACCGTCGTTGGCAACCACAATGACACGACCAGATTGAATCAGTGCCGAGCTAATGATTGCCCCAGACAGTTGCGCTGACCATTTCTTTTCGCCAGTGCTTTGATCTAAGGCAAATAATTGACCTTTTTGATTTCCTACAATCACCAGACCATCAGCAGCTTCTACGCCTGAACTTAGACCTTGCTTAGTCACTTTAGTTTCCCAAAGACGTTGCTTCCCTTTATAAGCAGCAACTTCACCTTTTGGATCTAGTGCAAACACCACACCATTGTCTGAATCCAAACGTATACGTAAAGCATCTTCACTATTCGTTGCAGAAACATTGGTTGAAAAAACTTGTACCAAACTTGATGCTTGCGCAACTTTAGGTAGTGGATTTGGCTTAACTTTAACTTCTTTAGTTTTATTGCTCGAACAACCGACTAATGCGATTGATAAAATTGCCAAAGCAAACGGTATTTTAAAATTTCTATCCATTAAGACTTATCCACTCGTGCTTGCATTGCTGGATGTTCAGTCACAGACTCATCCGATTGCGTTTGTAAAATTGGGCGTTCAAGATCAGGATCTTCTACTAATACACCAACACTTTCGAGTTTAATTTGTAAAATTTGGCGCTCTTGTTTACGCTCAAGAACTGAGTTCCATGCCGCTTGATATGCTTTTTTTGCGTTTTCAATATCATTTTTTGCAACATAAATATCACCTTTCAACTCTTCAGATGTCGCTTTAAAAGCAGCTTCATCCACAGTAGATAAGGTTTTCAAGGCTTCATCATATTTTTTCTGCGCTAATTGTGCATCTGCCAGCTTAAGCTTTACAACTTGTAACAGACCCGCATCTTTTAGCTTAGAATTTTCGACTTTTTTGAGTTCACGTTCAGCTAAGGCATAATCATTTTTGTCATAAGCTAATTTCGCCATGACGATTTGTGCTTGAATCGCTTGTACAGAATCAGGATTCTCTTTCACCATTTTGTCCGCAGAAGCAACCAAAGCTGCAGTGATTTTTGCATCACCATTTGCAGCTTTTTCATCATCCATCAATTGCTGAACTTTAGCCGTTGCATTTTGATTTTCTGCTAAAGTTTTCTTTTGCCAATATTGCCACCCGAAAAAGGCAATCAATGCAATGAGCACACCAGTGACCATTGCTGAGCCATATTTCTGTAAAAATGACTTCATACTATCAAGTTGCTCTTGATCAGTCATTGCGCTCATTTGATTCCCCTTTTCCTTATGTTTTAGGGTTTAAATTATGGTTTTGATTGGTCGTTACTTCGTTGAAAATTGCTCAGTGAAGAAACCAACAATATCATCAATTGAAACTTCATGTTGCTCCGCTGTCGCAAGTTCTTTCACCAAAACTTGTTTTGCCTCAGCTTCACGCTCACCAAAGATTAAAGCATAGACCGCACCCGACTGATCTGCTTTCTTCATTTGGCTCTTCATCGAACCTTGTGAACCCGTTTTCAAACGAATGCTACTATTTGCAGATTCTAGTTGATCACGGATTTGTTCAGCCAATACCAAAGCCTGACCTTGCGTTACAGGATCTGAAACCAAGAATAGCTCACACTCACGAACAGGCGTATTGTCTTCAACTTGCTCAAGCAACAACAATAAACGCTCCATACCCATTGCAAAACCGACAGCAGGTACAGATTGATCAGGCTTGCCTTTGAGCTGACCAACTAAACCATCATAACGTCCACCCGCACACACTGTTCCTTGCGAACCTAAATGTGTGGTTGTCCATTCAAAAACAGTTTTGTTGTAATAATCTAAGCCACGAACCAATTTTTGATTAATGACAAAAGTAATACCCGCATCTGTTAAATACTGCTTCAACTGCTCAAAATGTTGCAGGGTTTCTTCACTCATAAAGTCAAGCAGTTTGGGAGCATTTTCTAAAATTTGCTGTGTTTTAGCATCTTTAGAATCAAGAATTCGCAAAGGATTCGTAGTTAAACGACGCTGTGAATCTTCATCCAAATCCGCTTTATGATCATTTAAAAATTCAACCAAAGCAGCACGATATTCAGCACGTTCATCAGACTCACCTAAAGTATTTAACTCAAGTTGAACTTTATCTGCCACGCCCATGCGTTTCCATAAACGCGCAGTCAGAAGAATCACTTCCGCATCCTGATCAGGTGTCGCAACACCAAAGGTTTCCACACCAAATTGGTGGAACTGACGATAACGACCTTTTTGCGGTTTTTCGTAACGGAACATTGGCCCAACATACCAAACACGCGGGTTTGCACCACGAAGTAAGTTATGTTCAAGCATCGCACGTACACAACCTGCTGTTCCTTCAGGACGCAAAGTCAAAGACTCAGGTGGATTACCTTTGTCCAAGAACGTATACATTTCTTTTTCAACAATATCTGTCGCATCACCAATTGAGCGTTTAAACAAATGAGTTTGTTCAACAATCGGAAGACGAATTTGTTGATAACCATAAGCATCCATTAACGATGCTAAATGTTGCTCTAGACGTCTCCATGCAGCTGTTTGTGATGGAAGAACGTCATTAAAACCTTTAATTGCGACAATTGAACTCATGAACTACTCAGAACTTGTACGTATAATCTCTTTAGCTTTTGCTTCTTCGTGTGCTTTCACACGTTGACGAACCATAGTTTCGATTTCATCAACTAACTGATCGGTATCGATTAAATGACTCTTTTCGCCATTACGATACACCAGTGAACGCGGGCTTGCACCTACCACACCAATATCAGCCTCTTTGGCTTCACCTGGACCATTCACTTTACAGCCAATAACCGATACATCCATCGGTGTACGAACATCTTCTAAACGCTCTTCTAAAGCCTGCATAACTTTGATCACGTTAAATTCCTGACGTGAACAACTCGGACAAGCGATAAAATTAATGCCGTTAGAACGAAGACCTAATGATTTTAAAATATCAAAACCAATTTTAATTTCTTCTTCAGGCTCTGCTGCCAATGAAATACGCATGGTGTCACCAATGCCTTCCATTAACAAACCACCTAAAGCGATCGCAGACTTCACTGAACCAGTACGATATATTCCAGCTTCAGTCACCCCCAAATGCAATGGATTATCAATTTGTGCAGAGAGTAAGCGGTATGCATCCATGGTTAAAAATACATTAGACGCTTTTACCGAAACCTTGAACTCATGAAAATCTAAACGATCCAAAATATCAATATGACGCATCGCAGATTCAAGCAAGGCTTGACCTGTAGGCTCACCATATTTCTTTTGAATGTCTTTTTCCAAAGAACCCGCATTGACACCAATGCGCATCGAAATATCATGATGACGTGCTGCTGCAACCACTTCACGAATTTTGGCTTCAGAACCAATATTACCTGGGTTAATACGAAGACAATCTGCCCCCATATCCGCAACTTTCAGCGCGATTTTATAATCGAAATGAATATCTGCAACCAACGGCACTGTCACGCGCTTACGAATTTCACCAAATGCTTCAGCTGCTTCCATCGTTGGGACAGAAACACGCATGATATCTGCACCAACATCTGCACAACGTTGAATTTGAGCAACTGTAGCATCAACATCGCATGTTTCAGTATTGGTCATACTTTGGATAGTAATCGGCGCATCACCACCGACATAGACTGAACCAACACGAATTTTACGCGTTGGGCGTCGCTTGATTGGATTCTCAATCATGATTTTATCTACTCTCGTCCATTAACGTGATAAACGGAATTCTGCTTTTCCGTTCACTGTATATGGAGACAATGAAATCTGTTCATTATTAAGGCTTAATGACACAGCAGTTGCATCATCCAGTCGAATTTGAAATGGCGATTGACCACTAAGATTTAGGGTTGCACTTTGACGACCAGTTGCTAACACTTTACCAGTACTATCAATAATATGCACTGAAGTCGGATGGCTAAAATTCAATACCATTTGATCGCCTGAAGTTGCAGTCGCATTGTTTAAATTCAATACTTCTACTTCTGACTCTTGTGGTTTAGCACCAGTATCATCGCCACTTTTACTTGAAGTGAACTTTTGAATGCCTGCAATAATTGCCCAAATAATGGCGATCGCCACGATCGCAATCAAAGCACGTTTTAACCACTTTTTATTACGATCACTGTTTGAACCAGGAAGTTTCCCCATAATTTTAATGGGTGAATTATTCAAGGCATGGTTCGGCATAAGTCCTGTATCATTTTGATAAATTTCATCAAAACGTTGAATCAATGCAGTTGCATCAACATTCAAGAACTTCGCATACGAACGATAATAACCTTTGATAAATGTTGCTTCAGGTAAAGACTTATACTCATCTTGCTCTAATGCTTGTAGGGTTTTTACAGGCATTTTCAACTCTTTCGCAACATCGGCGATATCTAAAACTTTAGATACACGAATTTGACGCAGGTACTCACCTGGGCGTTGAATATTTCCTAAACCATTAGATGCTACGTTTGAACCTGTAGGTTGCTGTGAATTAGGATTTACTTCCATACGGCCTCAGTACTATTCTGCAATTGCAGATAACGTTGATATTCTTTACTGTCAGGGAATAATGCACGAAGTTGATTCACCAACACTTGCATTCCCATCTGGTCTTGATTGGCACGTGCAATACGCAATCCAATCCAAAGTGCACGTGCACCTTGTTTATCCTGACCTACTAAACGAACATATTGCTCATAGAGTTGACGTGCTTGTGCATTTTTTTGCTGCAAATAAAAAATCTCAGATAACTCTACCAAAGAAATGACTGAATCGCGATTCACTTGCAAGGCTTGTTTGAATGCTTTTTCAGCATTGACCACATCGCCTACCTTCAAATACACGCGACCCAAATTTTCTAAAGCTTTGTAACGCTGATCATATCCTAATGCAGCACCAGCTATGCTCAACTGTTCGATGGCATCATTATAACGCTCACTAATAAATAAATATGTTCCATAATTATTACGAGCTTGTGCATTTTTTGGGTCACTAGAAATTGCACGCTTAAAATAGCCATCTGCTTTTTCCATACTGATTTTACTGCCTTCTTGTTGCAGTAAAACACCCATCATCATATTGGCAGCTGAATCCCGTGAATCAGTTTCAAGCGCTTGATCTAATGCACGTTTTGCTGCATCCAAATCACCTGAACGGATGTATTCTGCAGCAAGTTGGGTACGTACTTTGACGGCTTTCTCTGGATCTTTTTTACTTATTGGACCAGTACTTGTCGTCTGACAACCTTGAATAGCCAATGCGAATAAACCAATTGTCAACATTACAATTGCTTTTGAATACATCGATTTTTTCAAAGCTCGCCCCCATTTACATCTAAAATAGATTATGAATACAACAAGTCTCAACCTTGCGAACGTATAATTTCTCCACGCTCTGCAACTTTCTTTTTCCATTGTTCCGCACGACGGGTACGATCTGCCACTTGTCCCACCAATTGACCACAAGCTGCATCAATATCATCACCACGTGTCTGACGAATCGTACACACAAAACCTGCATCAGACAAAGTTTTTTGGAAAGAAATGATACGATTTCGGCTTGAACGCCCATATGGTGCGTGCGGAAATGGATTGAATGGAATTAAATTAATTTTACTTGGTAAATTTTTCAATAACTTAATCATTTGCTGTGCATGTTCAGGTTGATCATTCACACCTTCCAACATCACATACTCAATGGTCACGTGTTTACGCGAGCTCTCATTACCATCTTTGGCAATATAACGCTGACATGCAGCAATCAATTGCTCTAATGGATATTTTTTATTAATTGGGACAAGTTCATTACGTAGCTCATCATTCGGCGCATGCAATGAAATCGCTAAAGCGACATCAATATCTTTTGCCAATTGATCAATTTTAGGAACAACCCCTGAAGTTGACAATGTTACACGACGCTTAGACATACCATAAGCAAAATCATCCAGCATGATATTCATTGAACTTAATACGGCGTCATAGTTGAGTAATGGTTCCCCCATACCCATCATCACCACATTGGTCACTGAACGTTCACGGTCTGCAACAGGCACTTCTTCCATATAAGAATAATTTGCCATCCACAATTGACCAATGATTTCATCAGGCGTTAAATCACGTTGAAAGCCTTGTTTACCGGTTGAGCAGAATGAACAATCGAGCGCACAACCGACTTGCGAAGAAATACATAAAGTCTTACGCGCACCCGTCTTATCTTCAGCGGGAATTAAAACCGTTTCAACCAAAGAACCCGCGCCATCACCAACACGGAACACCCATTTACGTGTACCATCTTTGGAATAGTTACGGTGTACTACTTCTGGTGCTTTAATTTCACAAATACGTTCTAATTTTTCACGCAATTTTCCAGAAATATTGGTCATTTCCGCAAAATCAGTCACAAAATACTGATGAATCCATTTCATCACCTGTCCCGCGCGGAATTTTTTCTCCCCCATTTCTTCGAAGAATTTTTCCAATTGCGGACGTGACATGCCAAGTAAATTCACTTTCTGCACATTTTCAGCCTGAATACGTTCAGCCTTTACAGATTTGGATTGTGTAGGCTGTTGTTCATCTTGATTTGACGATGAAGCGACAACTTCAGAATTCATGTGATTACTACCTAAAACATATCATGGGATAAAATATATTGATCAATATTCGATGGAAATATAGTCAATAAAAATAAAAAAACCAGACAAGCAGTATATCACTTATCTGGTTTCGGGTCTGTTATCAATTCATAAATCTAAGATTTAATCCTTTTTAGCCTTGACCCTAAATACATCGAATTAACGAGTACGTGGGCAAACTTCAGTTTGAGCGAAGAAGTAGTTTACTTCACGATCAGCAGAAGCTACAGAGTCAGAACCGTGAGCAGCGTTTTCATCGATGCTTACAGCGAAATCTGCACGGATTGTACCAGGAGCAGCTTCTTTAGGGTTAGTTGCACCAAGAATTTCACGGTGAGCAAGAACTGCGTTTTCACCTTCAAGAACAGATACAACAACTGGACCAGAAGTCATGAATGCAACTAAATCAGCAAAGAAACCACGTTCTTTATGTTCAGCATAGAAACCTTCAGCTTCAGCTTGAGAAAGGTGTTTCATTTTAGTCGCAACGATTTTAAGACCAGCTTTTTCGAAACGAGCAAAGATGTCACCAATGTGGTTTTTAGCAACTGCGTCTGGTTTTACGATAGATAAAGTACGTTCAATAGCCATGATTGGCTCCTTAAGTCAAATTGACACGAAATTTTGGGCGCATTATACCGAATAATGAGCAATATTCTGCTTTTAATCTGTAAAAAAATTAGATTTTTCGATGTGCTGTGTTCTAAGCAGGCTCAATAAGGATTAATTTGACTCGTCAATCCAAGCCATTTGAATCGCTTCAAGCAAACCTTCGGTCGATTTTGTTGGGTCATCACTAAAACCAGGTAATGCACAAATCCATGCATGCAAATCAGTAAAACGCACCCATTGTGGATCTACATCTGGATGCGCTTCGGTTAATTCTATTGCAATATCAAGAGTATCTGTCCAACGTAAGCCCATACAGGTCTTCCTTTGCTCAATTTAATCCGCTTACTGTATCAAATCTCGGCCGATTCAGAAACTCGATTCATTCAGAAAAAGTACGCAAGACATTTATTATGAAACATTCATTTCTTTACTCTGAAAGATAATTATTCACTCACAGCTCATTCAAAGTTAAAACCTTGATGATCAAAATCATCTACTTCTTTAACAATGAAATGGCGAGTTAACATCAGAAAAATCATCATAGTATTACTCCTAAATACGGCGCACTAATAACAATCAAACTTGCCACACTTGCACCAATCAATGCACCGACAATCACGTCACTTGGATAATGTAGCCCCAAAACCATACGTGATAAGGCAATTAACACTGTAAAAGGCATCATAATGAATAGCATTACGGGTTCAATATAGCCAAATACAATGGTTACCATCACCGCATGTAGAGTATGTCCAGATGGAAAACTAAAATGATCCAAAGGACGTTCACCTAAAACAATGACTTGATGAACTTGATAAGGTCTAGGTCGTACGGTTTTATGTTTTAAGAACTTATAGATCCCTGTACCCAATAAACCTGCAACAACCACAAAGAGAAGTTGCAAACCATAGGCAAAACCCTTCTGCAACCAAATCAAAAGCAACATGGTCGCCCAGAATGCGCCATCACCCAAGCGACTCACCACTTTAAAAAAAGTCGCAATGCCTTGGGTATGCGATAAATTATTGAGATACAAACAACCTCTAAGGTCGAGATCAAGCATTTTTATTTTGGTATTTTTTAAATTCATTTTCACTCTCCTCTCATGATTTGAGATGAACTACATCATCAGTCTTGCATTTTGCTTGACCTGATATAACGCTTCTTCGAATTGTTGTACTGGATGCTGCCACCCGATACTTTGTACATTTTGCATTGCTTGCTGCCCCATACGTTTCAGCACAGTGTTGTCTGGCAGTTGTAAAACGTGTTGCGTAAGTTGTTGAATATCACCGATCTTACACAACCACCCTGTTTGAGCATGTATGGCATGAAGCTGTGCGCATGCGTAATCATAGGCAATCACAGGTAAACCACTTGCCATTGCCTCAAGCACCACATTGCCAAAAGTTTCAACTTGGCTCGCGAAGACAAAGACATTGGCACTTGCATAAGCTTCAGCAAGTTGCGTACCACTTAAACTGCCCATAAAAACAATATGTTCTGCACCTTGCATTTTCTCTAAACGAGCACGGTCTGGACCATCACCAACCAAGACCAATTTCACTTTACGTGATGATTGTTTTCGTAGGGCTAAATATGCATCCATCACCACATTAACTTCTTTTTCAGAAGATAAACGTCCAACATAAATCAGCACTGTGGTATCAGCATCTGCGCCCCATTGCTTTCTTAACGCTTCTGAATAACGCGTTGATGAAAATCGTGCTGTATCAATGCCACGTCCGACCACGACCAATGGGCAAGTCACACCAAACTCACGCAAGGCAAGTTCAGTATCTCGACTCGGTACACAGGTCAGTTGCGTGGCATTATGAAACCACTTTAAATAGCTTTGAATTGGCTTAACTAAAAAAGCCAAATCAAAGAAACGACTAAACTCTTGAAACTGTGAATGAAAGCCACTTGAAACAGGGATTCGTCGAGTTTTCGCTGCATGCAATGCCGTAAAACCAAGAGGTCCTTCTGTCACGATATGCACCACATCTGGTGAAAAAGATGAAATTGCCTGAGAAACTTTGAGAAATTGTGGCCAGCCAAACTTCATATCAGGATATTTAGGAATGGATTGTCCATTCACCAAACATTCTTTGTTGGGAGAAAAGTCAGTACATGTGCTTTTTTGCGCAGGACGAATCAGTAAAATCTTATGTCCTTGCGCTTGCAAGCCTTTACAGAGTTGCATCAAGGAAAGCGCCACACCATTAATTTCTGGTGGCCACGTCTCTGTGACAATGGCAATTTTTAAACGAGGGCGAGAAAGATCACGAATAAAGTTTTCTTCAATCGTTACGGTTTTTTTCTTATTTTGTTTAAAAAAGAACTTCAAACTTTCTGGAAAATCTTGTTGTTTATATTGCAAGGTGTTCGCGAACGGCTTATTCATACGCTACCTAATCTATTCATTTTGATTATAGATTAGGCAATTTTGTTTACACTTTAATGTTTATTTGATGACAGTTTTTTGAACAATTACTACTCATTAGAAATTTTATTCAGCAATCCATTTTCTACTTGATAAATCTGCCCATTACCAAAATCAATCTGCTGTTTTTCACCATGCAAGTTTGGCAAACCGACGATTTTTTCAAGTTGTGGTGAACGCTGAAATTGTTGCGTCTTTGGATTGTACATCCAATAAATATAGCGTTTATCTTCTACACGTCGACCATTTGATATATCTGAAACAAGTACGTCATAGTAACCATCAAAGTTGATATCCATATAACCTATACTATTTGGATAGCCTGTAAAAGCTGTCAATGTTTGTGCCACTGTATTATTGTTTTTATTGATGACATCTATACGCTGCAGCGTTTTTCCATAAGGATTCGTGGCATCATTTTGACCATAAAATTTAAAGACAAATACAGGCTTATTGGCGACTTTAAATGCAGGCTCGAACTGTATCGATGTTCCAAATGTATTCTTTTGATCTGACAAAAGTGCTTTAAATAGTCCAGTATTCGCATTAAGCACGCCACTCAATTGATATGTGTCTGTAGAATCTTCACTACTGACCGATTTCAAATTAAGCTGATCACCTTTTTGTGTGCCTTTAAATTTAGTTGTTTTACTCTCCACTAAATCATAAAGTTCCGCATGTGGGTTATTAATTCCCGCATAGAGACTCATGAAATAGCGCCCTTCATTGGATTTCACCATACGTTGCATCGAAACACGTACACCTGTGATTGGCTGCAAACCCTTTGAATCGGCAATGGTCTGATTTGGAATGTTTTCAGCAAAACTAAAGCATGAAATTGACAATGCAGCCATTGCGACAATAAGTTGAGTTTTCATGTTTCAGCCTCACACATTTCTTAAAGAAAATAATGTGTAATTTATCACAAAAATAAAACATCACCCACAAAGTTAAAACTATGCTTTATCCAATTCCAATTTTTAAAGTTTAATCGTGACCACACAAATACTGCTTACATATAGTACACAACTTAATATAAGGATATTTTCATCATAAATATTAACTAGTTATCACTTTCCTTCCGTAAATTAAAATTCAAAATAGCATAAAATGGTTTTTCATCAATGCTATATAGTTTTTGCCCGTAGAACACCTGCTTAGCGCATTGCCCAAATTGCGAAGGTGTCATTGTCCAATTTTTTTCTGCAATGCCATCCTTGTTCACGTATGAAATAACCTCAAAAGAAGTTGGTCTAGCAACGGGCACACACTGCTTAAAAACCTCAGCTAAAATAGGCCCATAAGAATGATTTAATTGTGAATTAATTTCTGGAGGTAGGCTATTCTCAAAATCAATCGCCTTTTGCTTTAATGTGCTATATTCCAATACATCCACATCCTTAGCCGAAGCAATAAAGGCAATTCCACTAAAGTGTAAAACATTTAAAATTTGTATAATTTTTTTCATAGCATTTCTCATTATCTATTTTCGCAAAATAATATTTCAGCAATATCTTTATAATATATCATCCCATTAAATCAGTCTCATAACAGCACTGAATTGAATTCGCTACTTTTTCATTTAAGACACACGGTACCCTTTAATCTTAAAAAACCCACTCAATCGAGTAGGTTCTTTAAGATCAAACTAAAACTTAGTTCTTTTCTTTGTCTACGATTTTGTTCGCTTGAATCCTGAGTAGGATCTCCTACGCAAGTGAAGATAATTAGCAAAGCACCGCTTTGCCCGAGTGCAAGAGTGAAGTCGCACTTCACTGCACACACAGAAACTCAAATAAAAAACCCTTGTTATAAAACAAGGGTTTTCTGACTTAGAAACTAAAACTTAGTTTTTCTCTTTGTCTACGATTTTGTTTGCTTGAATCCTGAGTAGGATCTCCTACGCAAGGGAAAAGGATTAGTAAAGCATCGCTTTACAACTTTGAGGCACGTAATTTTACTTTATCAAATACCATAAAAAACCCACTCAATCGAGTGGGCTCTTTAAGATCAAACTAAAACTTAGTTCTTTTCTTTATCTACGATTTTGTTTGCTTGGATCCAAGGCATCATCGCACGAAGTTTACCACCAGTCACTTCGATACCGTGAGCAGCGTTTTGACGACGACGAGCAGTCATAGAAGGATAGTTCAACGCACCTTCTTGGATGAACATTTTCGCATATTCACCAGATTGGATACGTTTAAGCGCATTGCGCATCGCTTCACGAGACTGTTCATTGATTACTTCAACGCCAGTTACGTATTCGCCATATTCAGCATTGTTTGATACTGAATAGTTCATGTCCGCGATACCGCCTTCGAACATCAAATCAACGATTAACTTAAGTTCGTGTAAGCATTCGAAGTAAGCCATTTCTGGAGCATAACCTGCTTCAACCAAAGTTTCGAAGCCCATTTTAACCAATTCAACAGCACCACCACAAAGAACTGCTTGCTCACCGAATAAATCAGTTTCAGTTTCTTCACGGAAAGAAGTTTCGATGATACCTGTACGACCACCACCTACGCCTGAAGCATAAGAAAGCGCAACATTACGTGCATTACCAGAAGCATCTTGGTGAATCGCGATTAGGTCAGGAACACCTGAACCACGTTGGAATTCTGAACGTACAGTGTGACCAGGCGCTTTTGGTGCAACCATGATTACGTCTAAGTCAGCACGTGGCACAACTTGGTTATAAAGAACAGAGAAACCATGAGCAAATGCTAAAGTTGCACCTTGCTTGATGTTTGGCTCAATCACGTCACGGTAAAGTTGTGATTGGAATTCATCCGGAGTCAAGATCATTACTAAATCAGCTTGAGCAACAGCAGCAGGAACTTCAGACACTTTAAGACCTGAATTTTCAGCTTTTTTCCAAGAAGTAGAACCAGCACGTAAACCTACAGTTACGTCAACGCCAGAGTCTTTAAGGTTAAGCGCATGTGCGTGACCTTGTGAACCGTAACCAATGATCGCTACTTTTTTGCCTTGGATGATAGAAATATCTGTGTCTTTATCGTAAAAAATTTGCATTGCTGTCTCCGCTAAAATGCTGTGTTTCCTCTTCTTATCCTAAAGATTGTTTATTTTAAAAATCTTCTAGTCTAAGTCCCTCTCCACTTAAAGGAGAGGTTATACATGAGGTTATTAAAAATCAAATAAATTAAAATTAAGTGTCAGTGAAATTAAAGTGATAATACTTTTTCACCACGAGCAATACCTGATACACCAGAGCGCACAACTTCGAGGATTGTATTCTCAGAAAGCGCATCGATAAAGCCATCAATTTTCTCAGTGGTACCAGCAATCTGAATCGTATAGCAGGTTGGTGTTACATCCACGATCTGTGCACGGAAAATATCAGCAGTACGCTTAATTTCAGCACGTGCTGAACCCAATGCTTTGACTTTAATCAGCATCAGTTCACGTTCAATGTGTGCACCCTCAGACAAATCAACAACTTTTACCACTTCTACCAATTTGTTCAATTGTTTAGTGATTTTCTCAATTTGATGATCATCACCATAAGTGGTCAAAGTCAAACGAGATAAGGTTGGATCTTCAGTCGGTGCAACATTTAACGTTTCAATGTTATAACCACGTTGTGAAAACAAACCCACTAAACGAGAAAGCGCACCTGCTTCGTTTTCAACGAGTACGGAAATAATATGTCTCATTCTGTACGCTCCCCTTTAGACAACCACATATCTTTCATTGACTGACCAGCAACTAGCATTGGATACACATGCTCTGAACGGTCAACCATGACATTGATAAACACACATTTATCATTAATCGCCATTGCTTCTTGAAGTTTAGACTCCAACTCATCTGCATGATCGATTTGAATACCAACATGCCCATAAGCTTCCATCAGCTTGGCAAAATCTGGCAATGAGTCTACGTAAGAACTTGAATGACGTCCTTCATAGTTCATATCTTGCCATTGCTTAACCATACCTAAAGCACGGTTATTTAAGCATAAAATCTTAACATTCATACCGTATTGCTTACAGGTAGAAAGCTCTTGGATACACATCTGAATCGATGCTTCACCGGTAATACATACCACCTGTTGATCAGGGAATGCGAGTTTAGCAGCCATTGCATATGGCAAGCCCACACCCATCGTACCTAGACCACCCGAGTTGATCCATTGACGTGGACGTACGTAAGTATAATAAAGCGCGCCAAACATCTGATGCTGACCAACGTCAGAGGTAATAATTGCCTGACTATTTGTAACACGATCAAGCGCTTGAACCACTTGTTGCGGCTTCATTACACCATCGGCACCCGCTTCATAACGTAAGCCATGAACCTTACGCCACTCATTAATTTGAGACCACCATGCTGCAATATCTTCAGGATTTGGTTTAGAAACATTCAACTGTTTCAATTGAACCAACATTTCTTGAAGTACAGGCTCTACCGCACCCACGATCGGGATGTGCGCCATAATGGTTTTAGAAATGGTTGCAGGGTCAATATCAATATGAATGACTTTCGCATTTGGACAGAACTTAGCGGGGTTATTGGTCACACGGTCATCAAAACGTGCACCAATTGCCAAGATTAAATCTGCATTTGCCATAGTCATGTTGGCTTCATAGGTACCATGCATCCCCAACATACCCACAAATTGCGGATCGTTCCCTGGGAAAGCACCTAAGCCCATCAACGTATTGGTCACTGGGTAGTTCAATAGATGAGCAAGCTCTGTTAAAAGCTCAGAAGCATTGCCTTGAACAACACCACCACCTGTATAGATGATTGGACGTTTTGCATTAATCAGTTCATCAATCGCCTTACGGATTTGACCTGAGTGACCACGATGCGGAGGTTGATACGAACGCATCTTCACTTTTTCAGGGTATTCGTAAGCAAACTTCTCTGCTGGATTTGTTGCATCTTTTGGAATATCAACAACAACAGGACCTGGACGACCCGAAGATGCAATATAAAATGCTTTTTTAATAATTGCAGGAATTTCACTTGCATGACGCACTTGGAAACTGTGTTTTACGATTGGGCGTGAAATACCCACCATATCCGTTTCTTGGAATGCGTCTTCACCAATTAAATGTGTTGCAACCTGACCAGACAAAATCACCATCGGGATTGAGTCCATATAAGCCGTTGCAATTGGTGTAACAGTGTTGGTTGCACCTGGTCCAGAAGTGACCAGTACCACACCAGTTTTGCCTGTTACGCGCGAGTAAGCATCAGCCATATGACCAGCTGCTTGCTCATGGCGTACGAGGTAATGATTGATTTTATCTTGTTTAAATAGCGCATCATAAATATGTAATACAGCGCCGCCTGGATATCCAAAAACATGTTCAACGCCTTCGTCCGCTAATGCGCGAACAAGCATGTCACCACCAGATAAAAGTTCCAACGTATTCACCCTAATCTTTTTTCCACAGCACTATGGGAGACATAGACTGTGTTTCATTCATTGATTGTGCGCTCTGTTATAGCACACATATTTACTCGTTTTTGCAGCAATAGAAAAATAAATCTTCACACAACCGTTTGGGTTATATGAATCACAGAAATATGTTGGGATAAACATCTTTCGGTATAGGTCACTTTCTCGGCTTAGAGAAAATGCTATTGCTCGCTTTGATATTCTTAATCGAAGGGTGATCGAAAAAAACATCTGAAACTAAAGCAAGCATTTTTGTAGTTTTAGCGAACAATGTCAAGGTTTCTCATGGTGTTTTTATTGATTATTTACCAAGCGACTATTTTTAAAACTATTCCTTTTTTTTTGACATTTTATAAATAATTTTTCAATGACTTATAAGCCAATAAATTTGCAAAAGAATTATTTTCAAATTTATATTTTTGTATAAAATATACACATTATTTTAAATACTTCATTCAAGCTCAATCATCTCATGTATATTCAGAATTGAATGATTTATAATTTCTTTTGAACTGTAGTTTTGAACAATAATATTGGGAAATGGGTTTTCAAATGAAACAACTTCAGCGCTTTTCAAAAACGATTTTACTCTCTGCCATTTTTACAACTGTTACGATGAGCACAACAGCGACGCATGCGAAGCAGTATTATAAATGGGTCGATAGCAAAGGCTCTACGCATTACACCACCACACCACCACCAAAAAATGCACGCAGTAAAAGTAAAGTGAACACCTATGGTTATCATGGCAGTTCAACCTCTGTGACTGCACAAAACACTCAAACCAATACCAATCAAACCGCACCACAGAATATTCCACCAAATCCTGTTCAAACGGGACAAGTTGCAAACCAACCTGCAAACGCTCCAATTCAAAACAACACCCCAGCAGAACCTGTAAATTCAGAAGCAAGATAATATTTTCAGTTCAATGTTGGCATAAAAATAATTTCTACATTTTTCAGTCTTAAATCGAGCGCAAAATTCACTTTTCTGTGCATTTTGCGCTATGCTGTAGCACACAGTTTTTTAACCATTACGCTCAAATACATTTATGACTACTCATATTGACCCTGAATATCAAGCAAGTGCGATTGAGCCCCAAGTCCAGAAAGACTGGGAAGATCGCAAATCGTTTAAAGTTGCCGACACTGTAGAAGGTCCACGTCGTTATATCCTCTCGATGTTCCCTTACCCAAGTGGCAAACTGCATATGGGTCATGTGCGTAACTATACCATTGGCGATGTGATTAGCCGTTTCCACCGTCTCAAAGGCGAAACTGTTCTACAACCCATGGGTTGGGATGCTTTCGGCTTGCCTGCTGAAAATGCTGCAATTGCCCATCAAGTTGCTCCTGCAAAATGGACCTTTGAAAATATCGCATACATGCGTGACCAGCTGAAAAAACTGGGACTTGCAGTCGACTGGGATCGTGAATTTGCAACCTGTACACCAGAATACTATCACTGGGAACAATGGTTATTTGTTCAGCTTTATAAAAAAGGCTTAATTTACCGTAAATTATCGACTGTCAATTGGGACCCTGTAGACCAAACTGTTTTAGCAAATGAACAGGTTGAAAATGGTCGTGGTTGGCGTTCAGGTGCATTGGTAGAAAAACGTGATATTCCAATGTACTACTTCCGCATCACCGATTATGCACAAGAATTATTAGACGATTTAGATACTTTAAAAGATGGTTGGCCACAACAAGTCCTCACCATGCAACGTAACTGGATTGGTCGTTCACAAGGGATGGAAATCACTTTCCCTTCAGCACAACCTGATGTTTATGCAGATGGTTTGACGGTTTATACCACACGTGGCGATACCTTGATGGGTGTGACTTATGTTGCGGTTGCAGCAGAACATCCGATGGCGTTAAAAGCAGCAGAAAATAATGCAGAACTCAAAGCATTTATTGAAGAATGCCGAATGGGCTCAGTTGCTGAAGCTGATCTTGCCACTGCTGAAAAGAAAGGTATGGCAACAGGTCTTTCAGTTAAACATCCAATCACAGGTGAAGAAGTTCCTGTTTGGATTGCCAACTATGTATTGATGTCATACGGTTCAGGTGCAGTCATGGCTGTTCCTGCGCATGATGAGCGTGATTTTGAGTTTGCTAATAAATACAACTTGCCAATCCAACAAGTCATCGATGCCAAAGGTGCGGATGATGCAGAGTATTCTTCAACTGAATGGCAAGAATGGTATGGCTCGAAAGAAGGTAAATTGGTCAATTCTGCTGAATTTGACGGTTTAGACTTCCAAGCCGCTTATGATGCAATCCTTGCAAAATTAGAACCACAAACATTAGCAAATGCGAAAGTTCAGTTCCGTTTACGTGACTGGGGTGTTTCCCGTCAGCGTTATTGGGGTTGTCCAATTCCAATGATCAACTGTGACAAATGTGGTCAAGTGACTGTGCCTGAAGAACAACTTCCTGTTGTTTTACCAACGGATGTGGTTCCAGATGGTTCAGGTAACCCGCTCAATAAAATGCCTGAGTTCTACCAGACTACATGTCCATGTTGTGGTGGCGAAGCACGTCGTGAAACCGATACTTTGGATACGTTTGTAGAATCTTCTTGGTACTACGCACGTTATGCTTCTCCTGACTTTACTGGCGGTTTAGTTAAGCCTGAAGCTGCACAATCATGGTTGCCTGTGAATCAATACATCGGTGGTGTTGAACACGCGATCCTGCATTTACTTTATGCACGTTTCTTCCATAAATTGATGCGTGATGAAGGTGTGGTACAAGGCAACGAGCCATTCACCAACTTGTTAACACAAGGCATGGTACTTGCGGATACTTACTATCGTGAGTCTGAGTCAGGTAAGAAAACGTGGTTCAACCCTGCTGACATCGACTTGGAGCGTGATGAAAAAGGTCGTATCACTTCTGCGAAATATCAAGGTGATGGTCAAGAAGTGATTGTTGGCGGTCAAGAAAAAATGTCGAAATCGAAAAATAACGGTATCGACCCACAAGCGATTATTGACCAATACGGCGCAGATACTGCACGTGTATTCATGATGTTTGCTGCGCCACCAGACCAATCTCTTGAATGGTCAGATGCAGGTGTTGAAGGTTCAAACCGTTTCTTAAAACGTGTTTGGCGTTTAACCACTGGCTTCCTTGAAAAAGGCAACAATGCTGCTGCGATTGATACAGCAAAATTATCCACTGAAGCGCAAGACTTACGTCGTAAGACTCATGAAACTATCCAAAAAGTGGGTGATGACATCGAACGTCGTCATGCATTTAATACCGCCATTGCTGCGTTGATGGAATTATTGAATGCAAACAATAAGTTTGAAGCAAAAGATGATAATGACGTGGCAGTTGCTCGTGAATCAATCATCACCTTGCTTACTTTACTTGCACCATTTGCACCACATTTAAGCCAAACTTTATTGGCTGAGTTTGGTATTGATTTAACTTCAGTATTATTCCCTGCTGTAGATGAATCTGCGCTTACTCGTAATACCCAAACCATCGTGGTTCAAGTGAATGGTAAGCTTCGTGGTAAGTTAGAAGTATCTGTCGATGCCTCTAAAGATGAAATCTTGGCACAAGCAAAAGCATTACCTGAAGTTCAACAATTCTTAACTGGTCCAACCAAGAAAGAAATCGTTGTACCGAATAAGTTAGTGAATTTGGTGGTTTAAAATATACCTCACCCTAACCCTCTCCTTTAAGGAGAGGGAAACTCCTTCTCCCTTTGGGATGAGGAATATATTCCGCAAGGGGATGAGGGTAATTAAATTTACTCTTCCTTCTGGATGAGGAACTAAAAGCCTACAAAGCCCGTTGTCATTCAACGGGCTTTGACTTTACAATCCAACTTAAGATTTTTAAATTATTTTCCATTGTGGAAATTTTGAGGACACCACATGCATTTAGTTCAACGTGTTGCAGCAGTTGTATTAACTTTGGGTCTAAGTGCAGGCTTAGTCGGTTGTGGTTTCCATTTAAAAGGAACCAATCCACAAGCAACGCCTTTGGTTTATACCAAACTCCAATTGGTACTACCTAAAAATACTGAAGACTTAGAAAAAAAACTCAGTGTCTACTTAACTGCGACAGGAGTACAACTGAGTAATGCCAATGATGCTTATGTACTCCGTGTACTTGACTATAAACCTGTGCGCCATGAGTTAAATGGTAAATTAGTTGAAACGATTTTACGTCTTTCTGTGACTTTTCAAATTGAAGATAAACAAGGCAATCCGATTACTGAACCACGTACCTTAAACGCTTCACGCAGTTATCAATATGATGTAGCCACAGTTAACACGGATGACCAACAATATAAATACCTAAGTCAAATCGTGATTGATGATATTGCACAGCAAATGTCACGTCAGATTGCAGCCAATCGTTTGCCAAAAGCGCGCATTACGCCAACTCAATCTGTTGCTCAATAATTAAAATTTAAGAAATATCTATGAAACTTGACTATTTACAAGCCCTCAAACGTGTCGACGAAGCGCGAGGCGTTTGGATTTTACATGGTCAAGAACCCTTATTAGAACAAAACCTGCTTGATGCCTTGAGAAAGAGTTGGACAAAGCATGAAATTGAACGACAACGCCATGATTTAAATAGTGTTTCAGACTGGAAAAATGTCTTTAATGCTTTAAATAGCTTGTCGCTTTTTTCTCAACATCTGGCTTTAGAAGTTCATGGCAATATCAAACCTGATGCCAATGGGCTTAAACAACTTAAACAATATATTCAGCACAATGAACATAATCTATTGATCATTGTATTACCGAAGCAAGATTCAAATAGTTTAAAATCTGCTTTTTTCCAAACCGTTGAAGCCAATGGCGTGGTTGTTTCGTTAACAGCCACTTATGCACAAGACCGCCAACGCATTTTAAGCATTGAAGCAGAAAAATTGGGCATCCAACTCAATCAAGATGCATGGACATGGCTTGAACAACACCATGAACATAATTTATTGGCTGCTAAAAACAGCTTAATGCGTGTCACAGACACCTTTCCAGATCAACAAACCATTGAAATAGAACATTTACAACAATGTCTACAAGATCAATCTCGCTATAGTACTTTTGATCTCAGTGATGCTTTGATCCAAGGGAATCTCGCATTATCCATAAAAATTTTTCAATATCTTTTAGAATCTGGCGAACCTGATAGTTTAATTCTGTGGACAATCAGTAAAGAAATGCGTCTATTGATGCAACTCTATGAGCAACCGCAAAATGCCTTACAACTCGGCATTTGGAAAACCAAAATTTCTTTGTATCAACAAGCACTTAGACGCCTCAATCCACATTCTTTTTTAGCATGGCCACAGCTTTTATTGCGTGTAGATGCTGCGATTAAAGGTATCAGCAAAGAGCGCCCTGAGCATATTATTCAGCAATGCATTGCAGAACTCTGTGGAAAAACGCTATTTATAAATCACTGATCAGCTTAGAATTCAATATATTATCATTATATAAAATAATTCTCATTTTCATTCATTTAAAAAAATCCACGCTTTATCCTTATTTACTCATTATAATTTGATCAATTTTTCACTTTACCTACTTATTGCTATGCCTAAAATAAAACCTGCAAAAATCATTGTTATAGCGGTCTGCCTTGCTATTGTTGCAGCAGCTGCATGGTACTTCCTCAAACCCAAAAATGTTCAACCTCAATACATTACTGCTGAAGTTACCCGTAGTGATATTGAAGACTCTGTCCTTGCAACAGGTGATCTAGAAGCCACAAAAATGGTCAGTGTCGGGGCACAGGTGTCTGGTCAGGTGAAAAAGATGTATGTGAAATTGGGCGACCAAGTCAAACAAGGTCAACTGATTGCACAAATTGACTCTGTTCGTCAGACCAATGATTTAAAAACAGCAGAAGCAAGCATTAAAAATCAGCAAGCACAACTTGCCACCAAGCAAGCCAACTTAGCCAAAGCAGAAGCAGAATATAATCGTCAAAAAAATATGTATGCTCAGGATGCAACATCAAAAGCGGAATATGAAAGTGCTCTAGCTGCATTTAAAACTGCTCAAGCCGAGATTGCATCGATGAATGCGCAAATTGAACAATCGCGCTTAACCCTCGCAACTGCCAAAGAAGATTTAGGTTATACCCAAATTAGCGCTCCGATGGATGGAACCGTCGTGGCAATTGTGACCGAAGAAGGTCAAACGGTAAATGCCAATCAAAGTGCGCCAACCATTGTAAAATTGGCTAAATTAGACACCATGACCATCAAAGCTCAGATTTCTGAAGCAGATGTAATGAAAGTTGAGGAAGGACAAAAGGTTTATTTCACAACTTTGGGTGATAGCGAGAAAAAACGTTATGCAACTTTGCGTCAAGTTGAGCCTGCACCTGAATCAATCAATACCGAAACAAGCTCAAATTCTTCTTCATCATCAAGCACCGCAATTTACTATAATGCACTGTTTGATGTGCCAAATGATGATGGAAAATTGCGTATTGATATGACTGCTCAAGTTTATATTATCTTGGCTGATGTGAAGAATGCGCTTTCAATTCCAGCAGCGGCTTTGCAAAATTCAAATCGTCCACAACGAGCTAAATCTAGCAACAGTTCTAATGCAAATGGCACAAATGCTGATTCATCCAAATCTGCTTCTGCACCGAATAAAGATGCTAAAAAATCAGATGATCGTCCTGAACGTTTAGAATTGACTGCCGATGAAAAAGCATTGGTTGATCAAGGCAAAGCTTCTGTTTCCGTTGTTCGTGTCTTACAAGCGGATGGTTCTGCAAAACGCAAACAAGTTTTAGTGGGTTTAAACAACCGTGTTACGGCGCAAATCATTCGTGGTCTAAAAGAAGGCGAACAAGTGGTCATTGCCGATGGCTCTGATACCTCGAATGATTCTGCAAAACGTAGTAACCGTGGTGGGATGAGATTTTAAATATGGATCATAACAATCAGAGTAATCGCCCATTATTAGAGGTGAGCAATCTGATTCGTGAGTTCCCCGCTGGTGAATCTACGATTCAGATTTTAAAGAGTATCAATCTCAAGATTTATGCTGGAGAGTTGGTTGCCATCGTCGGACAATCAGGTTCAGGTAAATCTACATTAATGAATATTTTAGGCTGTCTGGATCAACCGACTTCAGGCAGTTATCAGGTCAATGGACGCGAAACACGTGAACTTGAGCCTGATGAATTGGCGCAATTGCGTCGTGAATATTTTGGTTTTATTTTCCAACGTTATCACTTGCTTGGTGACTTAACTGCTGCTGGAAACGTTGAAGTTCCTGCGATTTATGCAGGGATGGATCCGTCTGTGCGCCAACAACGCTCACAGGAAATTTTGACTGAGCTGGGTTTAGGTGAAAAGACGCAGAACCGTCCCAATCAGCTTTCAGGTGGCCAGCAACAACGTGTCTCTATTGCCCGTGCCTTAATGAATGGTGGTGATGTAATTCTTGCCGATGAACCAACAGGTGCATTGGATAAGAATAGTGGTGTTGAAGTGATGCGGATTCTGCGCGAGCTGAATGCCAAAGGTCATACCATCATTCTGGTTACCCATGATATGAATGTGGCGAAAAATGCCACACGTATTATTGAAATCAGTGATGGCAATATCATTGCCGATAACCCCAATACACCACAGCATGATGATGAAATTGAAGTTGTTGCTGAACCAGAATCTAAGGTAAATCGCAAAAAATCATCGAAATGGCGTTCTGCGATTGATCGTTTTGCTGAAGCATTTAACATGGCTTTATTGGCCATGAATGCCCATCGCATGCGTACCTTCCTCACCATGCTCGGGATCATTATCGGGATTGCATCGGTAGTATCTGTCGTCGCACTCGGGAATGGTTCACAAAAGCAAATTTTGGAAAATATCAGCAGTTTGGGAACCAATACCATTACGGTATTCCAAGGACGTGGCTTTGGTGACAACTCCAAAACTGCACAATTTAAAACATTGATTCCTGCCGATGCTGAAGCACTGGCTGAACAGCCTTATGTGGAAGCGGTTAGCCCAACAGTAAATAGCAGTGTCACGGCGCGTTTTAAAGATACTGAAGCCTCAGCGACTGTGAATGGTGTCAGCAATGATTTCTTTAATGTCAGAGGGTTAGAATTTACATCGGGGCAAGCTTTTGACAAACAAAGTGTCACCCAACAAGCTCAAGATGTGGTGATTGATTCCAATACCAAAAATACTTTTTTCAGCGATGGTACAGATCCTCTCGGACAAGTGATTTTACTCGGTAGTGTACCAAGTCGAATTATCGGTGTGGTCGATGCCCAACAAGGCATGATGGGAAATTCTGACAGTTTAAATGTCTATTTACCCTACTCGACTGTGATGAGTCGTATGCTCGGGCAAGCCAATGTGCGGAGTATCATTGTCCGTGTTAAAGATACTTATCCGACTGCGGTTGCGGAAAATGCCATCTTAAGTTTGTTGGAACAACGTCATGGTGCGCAAGATGTCTTTACGCAGAACTCGGACAGTATTCGCCAAACCATTGAACAAACTACGCAAACCATGACTTTATTGGTATCTGCAATTGCGGTGATTTCACTGGTTGTTGGTGGTATTGGCGTCATGAATATCATGCTGGTTTCAGTCACTGAGCGTACTCAAGAGATTGGTGTACGAATGGCTGTGGGGGCACGTCAAAGTGATATCCTGCAACAATTCCTGATTGAAGCAATCCTTGTTTGTATCTTAGGGGGAATTCTGGGTGTACTACTCTCTCTTGGAATTGGACAATTGATTAGCCATGTTGCCAAAGGTAGTTTCCAAATGGCGTATTCAACCACGTCAATCATTGCTGCCTTTGTATGTTCAACCTTGATCGGTGTAGTGTTTGGATTTATCCCTGCACGCAATGCAGCGCAATTGAACCCTGTTGATGCACTTTCACGTGAATGATTAAAGAATAAGGAAAATATAATGCAAATGAATTTAACGAAGCTTGCAACTGCCTTGATTCTTGGAAGTTCGTTGGTCGGTTGTGCAGCAGTGGTCAAAACACCATATCAAGCGCCTGCGGTACAAGTGCCTAGTGGTTTTGCTTATGACAATGCAAAATCTAAGCAAATTCAAACCGATTTGTATGCAGACCAATGGTGGACATTGTTTGGTGATGCTCAATTGAATCAGCTGGTCGATCAAGTCATTCAAAAAAATGCTGACTTGGCTGTGGCTGGAATTAATTTACAAACTGCGCGTTTAAAAGCGGGTTTGGCACGTGATCAACAAGGACCTCGTGTTAGCTCAGGTGTTTCGACTGGACATTCGTTTGATTTAAATTCTGGTGATGATTCTGCAAAAGGGCTATCCCTTAGTGCTGGTGTCAGCTATGAAGTCGATTTATTTGGAAAATTAGCACGTCAAACTGAAGCCGCAAAGTGGGAATCTTTAGCAACTGAACAAGATTTACAAGCCACTGGTCAAACATTGATTGGTACAACAGCAAATTTATATTGGCAATTGGGTTATCTCAATGAGCGTTATAGTACAGCGCAACAAAGCCTTGCTTCAACGCAAAAAACTTATGAATTGGTCCGTACTCAATATAAAGCTGGCGCAGTTTCTGGTTTGGATTTAACTCAGGCTGAACAATCTGTTCAAAGCCAAAAAGCCAGTTTAAGTCAGATTGAACAACAATTGGTTGAAACACGAACAGCCTTAGCGGTGTTATTGCAAATTCCTGTTCAACAGTTAAATATCCAAGAACCGAAAAAATTACCACGTATAGCTTTACCGAATATTTCTGCGGGTTTGCCTGCGGATATTTTGTCACGTCGTCCTGACTTAAGAGCTGCGGAATTACGTTTACGTGAATCTTTAGCAAATAAGGATGCCACTAAAGCCAGCTACTACCCTTCAATCAGTTTGACTGGAAGTTTGGGTTCGACCAGTACGTCTTTGGCGAATTTATTGAAGAATCCTGCGTTGACTTTAGGTGCGAGTTTAAGCCTACCTTTTCTACAATATAATGATATGCAAAAAGATTTAAAGATCAGTGAATTGGATTATGAAAAAGCCATTATTCAATATCGCAATACTTTATATCAAGCTTTTGCCGATACTGAAAATGCACTTTCGAATCGCACTGAGTTGGACAAGCAAGTGGCTTTGCAACAGCGTAATTTAGAGCTTGCGGAGAAAACTGAAAGGCTGACTTTAGTGCGTTATAAGAATGGTGCGATTGCGTTGAAAAACTTATTAGATGCACAAGAAACTACACGTAATGCACGTTTGTCTTTGGTGCAAACCAAGCAGAGTCAGTACAATGCTTATGTGACTTTAATGCAGGCTTTGGGTGGCAGTCCGATTAAACAATTACCTTAATATTTAAAAAAAGCCCGAAAGGGCTTTTTACATTTCTAGGATTTAAATAACAAGAACTTTCTTTTTGATATATAGAATATACTCTATCCTTACACCATATATAAACAACTCTATAATTTTAAAGAATATGATCAATCAAAACCTAGCCATTATTTTATTATCTACTTTTGCTTTAAGTGCTTGTGCAAAAAATACTAATGATCAACAAACGTCGGCTACTAATAATCAAAAAAATGCTTCGCCTGAACTACAATCAAAAATTCAAAAATTGATTGAAAAAACCCAAAAAATATGATTTTTGTAGAAGGTGGCACCTTTATGATGGGCGACTTTGATTACTATGATAATAATATTGACAGCAAACCTGTACATAAGGTGACTTTAGACAGTTTTAGTATGAATGCTTACAAAACGACTTATGAGGATTTGGATATTTATAGTGAAGTCGCCAAAACACCAAAAGTCGTGTCAAAAGACTCACACTCTTCCAAATACAGATATTCGGTTTCAGCTGCAGATGTTTGATAGCAAGAGGGACGAAATTATTGCCAATGGTTGGGTAAACAACTCAATCTAAATATGGACTTGCCTACTGAAGCCCAATGGGAGTATGCAGCACGCAATAAAGATCAAAAGATTCACTTTCCAACCAATACTGGAAAAATTGAGGATGGTATTAATGTCTGGAGTTATGAGCAAAGAATTGAGTTACGCCATAAAAATAAAGCCCCTAAATCATTATTTTCTGAAATAGGTCAATTTCCACCCTCAGCTTTAGGCTTTTATGATTTAATTACAGATAACTATGAATGGATGCTTGATTGGTATGCTACAGACTACTATCAGCATTCTCCTGAAAAAACCCACAAGGCCCTAAGACAGGGACTGAAAAAGTATTACGTAGTTCTAAACCTCTAGATGGTCAAACCTTACTAATGGGCGAAGGCTTAACCGCACGACGTAGTCACGCTCACCCAATACAGCCCTCAGAAAGTGATTTTCCACAAAAATTCAAAGGTATTTTAAATCCTAATTTTGAAAACTCGGTGCGTTGTGTAGTAAATCAGCAAAAACCGATTTTATAAACATTAAATATCATGAATTGATCAATTATGCTTACTGTTTTAACAAAATCAATCTTTATCAACATGGTACATCCATCTAACATAGAAAAAATGATTCGTTTGGATATAAGAAATGCTAAAACAAAATATAATTGCGATCTTCCTATCAAGTGTTGCTTTAACCGCTTGTGCAAAAAACACGTCTGAGGCTCCTCAGACTAAAGCACAACAAGCAAATACCGAGATTAATCCTGAGCTACAAACAGAAATAAATAAATTATTAGAAAAAACAAAAAAGAATATGATCTTTGTCAAAGGGGGCTCCTTTATGATGGGGGACTTTGATTTCTATGATAATAATATTGACAGTAAACCCGTACATAAGGTGACTTTAGACAGTTTTAGTATGAATGCTTACAAAGCGACTTATGAGGATTTGGATATTTATAGTGAAGCCACCAATACACCAAAAGTCGTGTCAAAAGACTCACACTCTTCCAAATACAGATATCCAGTTTCAGCGGCAGGGGTTTCATGGCAAGAGGGACGAAATTACTGCCAATGGTTAGGTAAACAACTCAATCTAAATATGGACTTGCCTACTGAAGCCCAATGGGAATATGCAGCACGCAATAAAGGTCAAAAGATTCACTTTCCAACTAATACTGGAGAAATTGAAGATGGAATCAATGTTTGGGACTTTGACCAAAGAGAAGCACTAGTGAGAGAATTTAAGTCTGTGGGTGCCAATATTTCAGTCATTGGTCGATATCCTCCTTCTGCTTTAGGTTTTTATGATTTAATTACAGATAACTATGAATGGATGCTTGATTGGTATGCCGCAGACTACTATCAGCATTCCCCTGAAAAAAACCCACAAGGACCCAAAATAGGTTCTGAGAAAGTCTTACGTAGTTCTAAACCTCTAGATGGTCAAACCCTGCAAATGGGTGAGGGCTTGACTGTACGTCGTAGCCATGCTCACCCAGTACAACGTATTGACTATCCAGATGATTTTAAAGGAAGTATAAATGCAAACTTTAAAAATGCTGTGCGTTGTGTAGTAAATCAGCAAAAACCGATTGTATAAAATTACTAGAAATAGCTATATCAAGTCTAAACCTGATATAGCTGAATTTCCTTGTCATCAAAAGGTTCCAACACATCTAAATTTGAAGCCAAAATAGCATCATTCTCAGCATAACCTTCGATATAATCTAACTGCTTAAATTGTATATCATCCTGATTTCGGACAATCAAATGATTTAGAGGATATCCTTTAATCGGCTTCGCCTGTTTACGATATTTTAAATAGTCTTTTAACCATTTGTTTTCTCGACCTCCTTCATAATCAAAACCACTATTTAAGATTCGAATAATATCTTCAGCGATGCTTTTATCTTCACCATAGTTGAGAAAACGAATAATATCCCCTTCGATTTTCTGCATGGCACTTGCCGACTGGGACGTTGCCCTTGGATGAACATGCTGAATCACATTCATCCATTCACGGGTTGAAATGCAGGTTTTAAAAATATTAATTATGGCATTTTTTCGTGCTACAAAACGATTAACCTCGAGATCCAGATTATTAAGGCTAATTGTCATATCAAATAATGAAGCCGTAGGGGTCGACCAATGTGTCACCCCATAAATCAATATCCCCTTGCTTTCAGGTGAGGCTCTCACCAAACCTTCTAATCCATTCGGAGAGTTAACATTCATGGCAACTCTATATCTTTGCTGATCTGAAGATATACTATCAATCCATCTACCATACCCTTCGACTAAAAATTCAACTTGTTGAGTAAGGGGGTGATCATCACCAATGCAATAGGCCAATATTTGAGCCAATGTACTAAAAGCCAATTTATGTATATAAAGTAATTGCTTAAACGAAGCTTGCAATAGTTGGCTTCTGACAAACAGGGCAAAATGCATCATTTGTTTAAAATCCACTTCAAAATCAAGTGAACCTTTGGCACCAATTCCCCAACATAAATGCAAAGCAACACGAAATTTAAACTTACCTCCCTGAAGAAATATTTGGAATTTTCCTTCAAATCCACCACCAATACTTCCTCCTAAAGTAGGAGCTGCAGAGGCAATATTGACAAATTTAGGTGGACTCTCTGTTTTATCGTTATACCACTCCAAGGATGCCATAACTGTCACCCCCAATTGAGCACCAGCAAAGGCTTTTACTTCGGCAGCAACTTGGTTTTCAGTGGTCTTATCAAAGTCAGCATCTGTAGGTTCTAATCTACCACCAGAGTTAGCATTGGTTCGACTTGGCTTTCGAGTGGTAGGGTAAACAACTTGCGGAGCACCAACTCTCATCGGCAAATCCACTGATAAATTACCAGTCAAGCCAATATTAGCTCCTGAAAAACCGTGTAAGGTACATCCACGTATAAAACGTATTGTCCCTAATGCCATATCACCAATAGCTAGATTCCACCCATTCTCACTTGGGCAAAAGCTTCTCCATTCTTTTTGTTTTTCAAACAAAACGAATTTTGCAGAAAGATCACCTTTCGCCCGTATTGACACACCTTTATTTGTGGCATGTATAGAAGCTTCTCCACCATTTCCAGCAACCAATCTCATCCACTGAGACTCAACACTGACATTGGTACCATTACTGTTTTGATATTGTTTCGCAAGTTCGCCACCTATTCCCCCAATCATGTCATAAATTGCTTTTTCATCACTACCAAATTTCTTTTTATATATTTCTAAACTTAACTTATCCTTTAATTCCTCGAAACTTTTATTCAGTTCCTTTAAATCAATTTCGATATCTCCATCTTCCTTATGGTTTCTTGATTTTATTGCACCTCCTTTAATTTTAACTTTCATTTCACTATTTAAGCGTTTGGATTTTAACTGATCATATTCTTTAGCAGTTAAATATTTCCTTAACAAATTTTTCTGTCCAGTTTTTGTATCACCAGTAGTTTCTAACACTAAAACTTCGCGTAAATCTGCCTTATCAGAAAACTTTTCGTTTATCTTTTCTACTGCTTTTTTCTGATTTATATTTAATCTTTTCTCGATTTCCTCAATTTCCTCTGGAGTTCTAGCGATATACTTCATTTTTTCATCTAACTCATATTTAGTTCGATGAACATTTTTGATTGATTCTTCCAAATCTCTTGTAATTTTTTCAAATGTATTAAAAACTTTGATCCTAGACAGTATCGTGGACAATCGATCCCTCTAAATTCTTGAAATATTTCTGTTCAAAGGCTTCTGGACTTAACCAGCCGTTTGCAGAATGCCTTCTGACCCGATTGTAATAAATCTCAATATAATCAAACAAGACCGCATTCGCCTCTTTTCGAGTCGAAAACACACTGCCATGTACCACATGACCTTTTAATGTATGAAAGAAGCTTTCAGTCACTGCATTATCCCAACAGTTTCCACGTCTAGACATACTCTGAGTACAATCATTTTTCAGTAACAGCGCTCTAAAATCACGACTACAGTACTGTGAGCCTTGGTCCGAATGAACCATAACACCAGTTGGATAACCCTGACGAGCCATTGCATAGTTAAACGTATCACACACCAACTGGCGGTCTATTCGATGGCTGGTTTGCCACCCCACGATACGACGGCTAAATAAATCTAGCATCACACATAAATACAACCAACCTTCTTTAGTGCGGATATAGGTAATGTCTGTTGTCCAGACTTTATTAGGCTGAGTAACTGTAAATTGGCGATCCAACAAGTTGGGTGCTGTAGGCAAACGATGGGTTGAATCAGTCGTATGCTTGTATTTACGCGCAATCCTGCTACGTAAACCAAGCTTTTTTAGCATCCTTCCAATAGTACGTTCGCTCATGTTGTAACCTAAATCATGCATGTCATGTACTAATGAAGGTGCACCCAATCGTGCATGATGCTGCCAATATACGGCTTTTAAGTCATTATATTTCTGTGCCGTATTGGCTTGACGTTTTCGCCAGGCATAATAGCCTGAAGTGCTGACACCTAGGTATTTACAGGCAGAAGATACGGTGACTTCATTCATATCTAGATCTTGAATTACCGTGTACTTTTCTTGGCATGATCTGTTAGAAAGTACACATGCGCTTTTTTTAAGATGTCATTGGCTTCCTTGAGCTGTTTGACTTCTTTCTCTAATTCCACGATCCGCTGTTGTTCTGGTGAAAGTTGACGTTTGCTTGAACCTGCCGGATTGGTTTCACGAATCCATTTATCTAATGTTGAATAACCCACACCTAATTTCTGGGCGATTGCAGCTACAGACTCGTGTGAGTTTGAAAGTGCATAATCAATCGCTTGCTGTTTAAATTCGGGACTAAAACGTTTAGCCATTTCTTGAATCTCCAAAGATTAAAGTTACGTTATCTTTAGAGGGACGTGCTGTCCATTATTTTGTCTAGGATCACTTCTTGTGGCAGGATAAGCAATTCATCAGTGTGCGGATTTACAATAATTGGTAATTTTTGTGCTTTACCTAAACCCAAAGTTTTATTCGGATCAGGAGCTGTTCCTCCCATAGATACACCTATTTTAATTTGTTGAATTTGTTTATCATCTACGCAAACTACAGGTGAAAAAAAATCGCCAAATATATCACTACTACCAATTTTATATTTCACTTGATTTTCTTTATAAGTAAATGCAACTCCTGTTAAACCATTTTTCTCAACACTTTTAGGCATATTATTTAATATCGGCTCTTTATTATTTTTCTCAAAAATTTGATATTTTAAATAACTAATAGGTTTACCTTGACCATCAATAAACTGATAGACAGAATATGATTTAAAATACAAAATACTCTGCTTAAGAGTTAGTTTTATTGTACATTTTTTCTTATAGTCATTATATGACTCACCTAAATCTTTAAGAGCTTTCTCTGCTCCTTCCAACCAAGGATCTCGTAGACTATTTTTAATTAAATTTTTATCGATTTTTATAGGTATTTTGCTTTTGGGAAAATCGATAGATTTTATCTCTTTATTAGAAATCTTAGAAGTAGACTTTAGAATATTTAACGAATAAGTTTTTATTTGGGCAACATGTTTCTTAGCAAGCTCCTTCTTAACATTGTATTGCTGTTCCGTAGGGAATTTTAGGTTTTCAGATAATTTTTTATCATCTATTGTTATTATATTTTCACCTTTTGACAAAAGCGGTGGCATCCATTCTTTTTTATTCAAGAATGGTGTTTTATAGCCTTCAACCAAAATTCTAAGTTGACTACTCGAATCAACAGAAATTTTTTGAGTTTGCCCTCTCTCATCTGTAAAGTCAGCAATCTCTTTTACTACTTTATTGTTTTGTAAAATATAAACCTTATATTTTATTTTTTTCAATGCATCGCCTCTTTGTCGACTAAATTGAAAAAAACACTCTTTAATATAATACTTATCCATTTTTCACCTATTAATTTTGTATAATTTTATATTTCGATCCATTTTTATCAGAAATATGAATTCCTATTTGCTCTGGTCCTTCAGTTTGAAATCTTTCAGTTTTACCATTTGCATCTGTCTTACCAATTTTTTGAGTACCATCTTTACTAAATGCTACATATTCTATATTTTTTGCAGGGTTGCCTTTCTCATCAACTATTTCAAATGTTAAATAACATGGTGACAAATTTAATTTTAAAGGAGGTATCTCAACCTTGGCTCCGCCCGTAAACTTCTGCTACCCTGACTTCACCTCAAACAAACCACCAGTTGTTGGAAATATTCCTGAACCATTGAGCTTCACTTGAGAACCACCAGCAGTCAGATTAATTTCTTTAGGACTGGTGATATACACTGTATCCTCAGTTGAAATAATTTGAATACCTTTTCTTGCAATCAAATCTGCCCCATCACCCTGTGCTTGAATCTCAACTTTGCCTTTCCCTGCAAAAAGTCGTGCACCTTCTTGCGCTGCAAATAAACTAATCTTAGAACTTGCATGACCAATCAAAGATTTCTGCGTAGAGATATTGATACTTTCACCAGCACTATGACTGATCTGCTTATCCGCTGATATATGGATATCTTCATTGCTTGCTAATGCGATTGAATTCGGTGCTGCAAGTACCATAACTGCAGATTTAAATGCGTCTGCCTTTTTCGGATCTTCTTTGGCTAGGTTGTCGATAAAACCTTTTATATCCTCTAGCACTTCAAGCGGATCAGTCTGCTGATTCTTGGCAACTTCACTTAAAGCTTTTGAGTTGTTGAGGGAGTTTTCAAGTTGTTGTTTGGCTTCTTTGGCATCAAGATGTGTGCCTGTTGCTTGATCTTGTTTGTATGTACTTAGGAGTAAGCCTTGCCCTGCACGTACTGCTCCCCATTGGTCTGTTCTCAGTTCAAAGCCTTCTCCTCGTCCATCACTGGTGTCTTTGTCTTTAGGATGACTCAGGTTGCCTAGGTTGAGTTGGCTTGCTCCATGGCTGTTTTGCAGTTGGCTGCTGATTTGTCCTGTAGTGTCATCAAAGCGCAGTTGTCCAAAGCCTTCGCCTTGGTATTCTTTGGAACGGATGCCTGCGAGTTTTTTGGTGTCTGGGAGTTGTCCTTTGTTGTCGAACTTAGTCGGACTGCGTTGGGCTTCGTGGATTCGTCCGACGACAAATGGTCGGTCGATGTTGCCATCAAAGAAGTCGATTACAACAATTTCACCGATACGGGGTAGGAATCTTGCTCCGTAGCCTTCGCCTGCCCATGGAGTAAGGACATCTACCCATGCTGAGTCGGTATCGTTGTCGTTTGTGCCCGCACCACCATCGTGTCCATGATCTTCTGTTCGAGTGAAGAGGAATCTGACTTTAATACGCCCCCATTCATCGACATGGATTTCTTCTCCACTCGGTCCTACTACTTTGGCACGTTGTGGATGGGTTGTTGGGCGGTGTTGGAGTGGATTGTATTCGGGTACGGTGGTGATGTTGCGTCGTTGTACTGTTAGGCTATTGGCTTGACGTTCTGCTGTTGTGTTGTCTGTGCTATTTGTATTTTGAGTTGTGCTTTGTTGGGTATGTTTCGGTACCCAATTGCTTTCTTGTAGCAGTTTGTTGATCTGTTCTGTTAGATCTTTGGGTAGGTTGTTTTGGTTGTAGTAGTTTTTTTCGGTGATCAGAAATTCTTGATCTGAGCCACTGTGTTGGTCGATCTCTGGGTGTTCGGTGAATTTGAACCAGTAGCCGACTTGTGCATCGCGTACGGTTGAGTTGGCAATAAATTGTTTGGATTGGCTGTTGTAGTAGTCACTGAGGTTTTGATTCAGTTTTTCAATTTGGCTGTTGTTGGATGCTGTAGCTTGGTCTTCACCATTGAGGTCTTGCATCCATGCAGGGCTGATATGCCATGCTTGTTCTAAGCCTAAACTTGCATTGTCTTGGTTGTTGCTGTGTTGGTGTTTGCTTTGGACACTACCTGCGCCTTCTTCTTGTTCAAGTACATCGGCTTGCCAGCGTTGGACGTGGACGGCTGTGGGTTGGATACTGCGTTGTCCAATGAAACTGGTGATGCTGTCTTGTTTTTCTGTAGCACTGCTTCGGTGGTAACGAATGTTTCTTCGATCTAGGGCTTTGTATTGGCTATTGTCATCAATTAAGCGAAGTTTCTGTGCTTGGATTTGTGTTGCACTGTTTGGGACTTGGAGTTGTGCTTCGTCAATGAGCCAGTTGATGCCTTCACTGCGCATCAAGCGAGTTAGAAAGTCATAATCGCTTTCATTGCTTTGCATGATGAATGGACGAATGTCGTAGTCTTGTTTGAGTCCGCTTTTATCTAAACTTAAACTTGATGCGAATAAAGGGCTTTTGTCTTGCCATTCTTTAAAGATGGTTTCGATGACTTCAACTGCCGATTTATTCATAAACACACGACTATTACGGCGTTTATTCCATAGTGAAGTTGCATCTTGAAGTTTGAGTTTGTAAATCGTTAGTGAACCATCACTTTGTCCTTGGGCTGCTTCGGTGATGATTCCTGTAGTACGGAACAGTTGTCCTGCATCGGTGACTTGATCAATTGCAACTTGTGTACCAATGAATTGTTTCAGAGGAATCGTTGCAGATGTTGATAGGCAAATCAGTTCAGCAGACACGCCTTGGTTCAACGCGTGTTGTCCGTCGATGCGTTGTAAGTAGACTTGTTGGTTTAAGTCTGTATTTGTAAATTGGATATGAATGGCACGTTTTTGGGCGGTTAAACCCAATTGTTCTAGTGCCGAAAATATAGTGGCGAACATAATGATATTCTTATAATTAATTTAATCTTAAAATTAACCAATATTTAATCAAATTTAACGACAAAAAACTACAAATGATACAATTTAACTAATAAATAAAAAATCAGCACCAAAGTGCTGATTTTAAAATAAATTCAATGCTTTATTTTTAAATTGAGTAAAAAATTACTCGGCATCCATCATTGATGTGCTCATACCTACAGTATTAAAGCCTGCATCAACATAAAGAATTTCACCTGTAATCCCATTCGCCCAAGGTGAGCAAAGGAACAATGCAGCATTACCTACATCTTCAATCGTCACATTACGTTTTAATGGTGCAATTTTTTCATTGGCATCTAACATTTTACGGAAAGATTTAATGCCTGAAGCTGCCAAAGTACGGATTGGGCCTGCTGAGATTGCATTAACACGAATACCTTCGGCACCAAGGCTAGAGGCCAAATAACGCACACCCGCTTCCAAAGATGCTTTTGCCATACCCATCACATTGTAGTTCGGCATCACAGACTCAGAACCTTGATAAGTTAGGGTCAATAAGCAACCTTGGCGAGCCAATAACAAAGGTTTTGCAGCACGTGCCATCGCAACAAAGCTATAAGCACTAATATCATGTGCAACTTTAAAGCCTTCACGATCAGTTACATCAGTAAAGTCACCGTCAAGGGTATTTGCAGGTGCAAATCCGATCGAGTGAACCACACCATCTAAACCATCCCAATGTTTTGCAAGTTCAGCAAAAGCATTGTCAATGTCTGCATCGACAGCAACATCACAAGGAAAAACTAAAGTTGAGCCGAATTGTTCAGCAAACTCATCTACACGTTTTTTAAGTTTGTCATTTGGATATGTAAATGCAAGCTCTGCACCCTCACGGTGAAGTGCTTGAGCGATACCAAATGCAATTGATAATTTACTCGCAATACCTGCAATTAAAAAACGCTTACCTGCCAATAGTCCTTGTGCCATGAAATTCTCACTTGATCAATTTTGTAAGCATAATGCCAAGAGTTGACACAGAACTAAATTGCATAATGCATCTTTTTTTAAAAGATTACCAAAAACATAAAAAAACGCGCTATATCAAGCGCGTTTTATTTTGGTCAATAACAATATAAAAATTAGTCATCACCAGAAATTAAACTGAATAAACGTAGGAATGAATAATACATCCAGACCAATGTTGCGAGTAATGCGATACCACATAACCATTCGTATGATTTAGGGGCGCGTTGTGCTGCTGCCGATTCGATTAAATCAAAGTCTAAGATCAAGTTTAATGAAGCAATCACAGCAACAAAAGCAGCAAAACCAATGCCTAACCAAGAGCTTTCAAATAGACCTGGAATGCTGCTTCCAAATGCTAAACGCATGATGATCTGCACAACAAATACCAAAGCAATCGCAATTGAAGCAGAGATCACGATCGATTTAAATTTTTCAGTTGCACGAATAATTTGGAACTTATATAAAGCAAACAAAACCAGTGTCGTCACAAATGTTGCCAATAAAGCTTGTAAAGGTACGCCTGGAAATTTCATCTGAAAAATAACAGAAACACCACCTAAAAATGCACCCTCAAAAAATGCATAAGGAATCGCTAAAACACGAGCTGTATTCGGTTTAAACGTGGTAATCAAACCTAGAATTAGACCACCCACTGCACCGACAATAGCAGATGCAACAGCAATTCCTGCATTTAAGGTGAACATACAATAAAAGAAAATACCTAAACCAAGTACTGCTGCAATCACAGTCAATAAAACTGACTTTTGAATTGCACCTTGAATCGTCATTGGTTGTTCATAATCCGCATAGGTTTCCGCACGGCTTAAAATCGGGTTATTACTTTGCATAAGCGATCTCTTTGTAATAATTCAAATATATAAAAGGATATTAAAACGTTTTATATGCAAACAAATGTACTGCTTGCTATTTTTTGTAACGAGTTGTCGTAAATGATACGCACTCAGTATAACTGAAAATTCCAGAATACAAAGTGAATAAAAAAGAGGCAATAAATGCCTCTGATTTAACTTTACGATTTAAACCATCATTACTGTAGATTTAGTCTTGATTCGCAATGAAAAAATATTGACGATAATATTTCAATTCTGCAATCGAATCACGAATATCATCCATTGCCAAATGTGATGCGTTCTTTTTCAAACCACCCATAATTTCAGGTCTCCAGCGTTTCGCCAACTCTTTAACAGAAGACACATCTAAATTACGATAATGGAAGAATTGTTCAAGCTCTGGCATTAAGCGATGCATAAAACGACGGTCTTGGCAGATCGAATTCCCACACATTGGTGAAGACTTCGCATTTACCCATTTCTTTAAGAATTCTAAAGTCTGTTGTTCCGCATCTTGAGCTGTCAATTTACTACGGCGAACACGTTCAATTAAACCCGACTGACCATGTTGTTTGGTATTCCACTCATCCATTGCGTTCAGAATAATATCTGATTGATGCACAGCCAGCACAGGCCCTTCCGCCAAGATGTTGAGATTATCATCGGTCACAATTGTTGCGATTTCAATGATCTTATCATTATCGGTATCCAACCCTGTCATCTCAAGGTCGATCCAAATCAAGCGGGTATCTGGAGTGCTGCTCATATCGTGCAATCTTATTGGGCTAATAAAACAAGAATAGTAGCAAATTTCTTGCAACTTCGCTGTAATTCATTCGCCCATCATGGTATTTTTGCGTTCTAATTTTCAAGGTTTTTAGGATATGAATGGCTTTAATTCGTAAACGTCGTTTAACTGAACAGCAGCAACGTCGCATTCAGAAACAACATCAAACACGTCAAGAAGACCTCGATACCTCCAATGACCTTGAAGGTCTAGTTGTTCAACATTATGGACGACAACTCGAAGTACAAGCCCTTTCTACGCCTAGCCCACATCCGCAAAAGCCGATTGTCAATAACGGCGAACCTGAACCGTTTTGGAAGCCTATCGAGCTCAATAGCGTTTGGCGCTGTCATACCCGTACCAATTTAGAACTTTTGGTCACAGGTGATCGCGTCAAATGGCAAGCTGATCCCAATACGGGTTTAGGCATTATCACTGCGATTCAACCAAGAAATTCATTGCTGACACGCCCAGATCGTTATCATAAAGTTAAGCCTGTGGCTGCCAATATCAGTTTAATTGTCATTGTATTTGCACCACTTCCAGAACCTGCACCGACATTGATCGACCGCTATTTAGTGGCATGTGCAGATGCAGATATTCCAGTTTTATTGGTCTTAAACAAATCAGACTTGCTCAAAGAAAATGATCCAATTCTAGATATGCTCAAAGAATATCAAGACTTAGGCTATGAAGTGTTAATCACTCAATCTGAGGGCGATATCAGTGAGCTTGAAAAGCGACTAGACAATGAAACAGTTGCATTTGTTGGACAGTCTGGTGTTGGTAAAAGCACCTTGATTAATATCATTGTTCCTGACGCAGCACAAAAGACCAATATTATTTCTGAAAACTCTGCACTCGGACAACATACCACCACCTCAACCCGTTTAATTCGTTTTGGTGAAAATGGTGCATTGATTGATTCACCAGGAATCCGAGAGTTTGGTCTGTGGCATTTAGATTTAGAAAAAATTGATGCAGGATTCCCAGAAATTTCAAACTTAATTGGACATTGCCAATATCGCAACTGCACCCATACTCATGAAAAGCAATGTGCAATAAAAAAAGCCGTGCAAGAAGGTGAAATATTGGGCAGACGACATGAAAGTTATTTACGATTAATTGAAGAAATAACTGAGGCACAACAAAAAAATTAAATTTCTTTGTTGCTGACCTTGAAGCGGTGATTTTGATCACCATATATATACGCTATACTCGACGCAATTTTTGATTGTAATTAGGTGACTTGTGGAACGTTGGTTTGAGTTTATGGGGAATCACCCCTTCTTATTTGGTATTTTAGGGGCACTGATTATTTTGTTCTTTATTTTTGAAGGGCAACGTAGTGGTCGTAAAATTTCACCACAATCACTCGGTATTTTAGTAAAAGCTAAAAATGCGATGTTAATTGATTTGCGTGATGCTAAAGACTTCCGTGAAGGGCATGTCAGTGGTAGCCGTAATATTCCATATAGTCAAATTGCAACGCATATTGAAGAGTTAAAAGCTGCGGATCGTCCGTTGGTGTTCATCTGTAACTTGGGTCAAGTTGCAGGAAGTGCCTTACAACAAGTCGGTCATGCAGACAGCTATCGTTTAGATGGTGGTATTAGTAACTGGAAAGCCCAAGGCTTACCATTGGTTAAAGCTAAAAAATAAGCTATAGGAGCTCAACATGACTGCTGAAGTAAAAGTTTATTCAACAACTTTCTGCCCTTACTGTGTACGTGCAAAGTCTTTACTTGAGCGTAAAGGTGTAACTTTTTCTGAAATCAATCTTGATCAGGAAGCACCAGAAGTTAAGCTTGAGCTCATGCAAAAAACCAAGCACCGTACCGTGCCACAAATTTTTATTAATAATGAATTTATCGGTGGTTTTGACCAGCTTTATGCTTTAGAAAAAGCAGGCAAGCTCGATGAATTACTTGCATAATGAATTGTTTTACAAATCACTTCTGAGAATTTAAGGAATAAAGAATGAGTGAAGAACAACAAGCTCAACCACAATTAGCTTTAGAACGTATTTATACAAAAGATATTTCTTTTGAAGTGCCTGGGGCTCAAGTTTTTACCAAAGAATGGCAACCTGAACTCAACATCAATTTGTCTTCTGCTGCTGAAAAAATTGATGAAACACACTTTGAAGTATCTTTAAAAGTTGTGGTTCAAGCGAATAATGCGGGTGATACTGCATTTATCGTCGATGTAACTCAATCTGGTATTTTCTTGATTGATGGTATCGAAGAAGACCGTCTTCCTTATATCTTAGGCGCTTACTGCCCGAATATTTTGTTCCCATTCTTACGTGAAGCGGTGAATGATCTTGTGACTAAAGGCAGCTTCCCACAATTACTTCTTACTCCAATCAACTTTGATGCCGAGTTCGAAGCAAATATGGAACGTGCTCAAGCCGCTGCTGCTGAAGGTCAAGCTTAATTCTATTGGATTAAGTTTTGATTCAAAAGACCGCTTTATGCGGTCTTTTTTTGCTTTGAAATAATTGTTCTAAACGTCAGATTAATCCGTGATGTCTTCACTTTCTTCGTCGGTGGTAAACGGTGTAACCAAAAGCTTTGGGTACAATCTTTCATGACCAATAAACTGCCATGTTCCAATAAAACTTCAACTTTTTCTTGCGTATTCTTATGCTTAAATAAAAATCTTCGTTCCGTACCAAAACTCAACGAAGCGATCGCTCCATTCTTTTTTAAATCTGTTTCACCATCACTGTGCCATGCCATCCCTTCTTCACCAGAATGATAAAGATTCAATAAACAAGAATTGAACGTTTCCCCTGTGTTAACTTCAATCAACTGCTTTAATGCCAATAACTCACTCGTCCATGGCAATGCATGTTTTTCCGTTCCAGAATAACGATAAGAAAAATCCTGTTCTCCATACCAAGCCACTTTCCGCTTCGTTACAATCATTTTTCCAAAAATAACTGCACGATCATGTTGCCACTCTATAGTTTGCAATAACTGATTGAAATAATGGTTTGCAGTTTCATGATCTAATATTTTGCCAAAATAATTCACTGTTCCATCTTGAGACAATAAATTTTTATTGATACGCATTTCAGTGTTTTCTAAATCAAAGCCGATCTGCTCTGAAATTCTTTTAGACTGGCTCATGACTGTGCCCTGCTTCCCAACCGATCATTGCTGTTTTTCGAACTTTTCCCCAATGATATTCACCTAGCACACCCGTTGCTTGAATCACACGATGGCAAGGAATTAAAAAAGCCACAGGATTTGAACCAATGGCTGTACCCACTGCGCGAGAGGCTTTTGGGGCAACTATCTGTTTGGCAATTTCCCCATAAGATGACAACTGCCCCATTGGAATTTTCAGTAAGCATTCCCAAACTTTAAGCTGAAAATCTGTGCCTTTCAGGTGTAATTTAATTTGTGGTAAATCTACATTCTCCAATGAAAATATGGAGAGCGCATTTTCTTGTAACTCATCTGATTGCCAAATAAATTGAGCTTTTGGAAATTGTTCAACTAATTCATTTAATGCCTCTATATCAGCTTCAATAAAAGACATTTTACAAATGCCTGTTGAGGTTGAAGCAATTAAAACTCTGCCAAATCGAGTATCTGTACACTGATAATTAATTTTAAGATTTTCCCCACCATTTTTATATTCAGTAGGCGTCATGCCTTCAATTTGTACAAATAATTCATGTAAGCGACTGGTACTGGATAGCCCAGTTTCAAAGGTCGCATCAAATACACTACGATCTTGTTTTAGAATATTTTTAGCATGCGTCAAACTGATATATTGCAAAAATTTCTTCGGGCTAGTTCCCGCCCATTCCGTGAATAAGCGTTGAAAATGCGCGGGACTTAAATGCAAATGCTCGGCAACCTCATCTAAATTCGGCTGATCTTTAAAATTGTTTTGAATATATTCAATGGCTTTAGTAATACGTTCAAACTGAATCTGTGCTTGCATCATATTTCCCTCATCTTCTTGTTTTAACTTAGCAGTAACATCGAAAAGAAAAAATCCGAATCATGTGCAGTTTGAATATTTTTATGTTTTAGCCTTAAAAAATAAAAACCGCTAGTAATCCAACTAGCGGTTTTTGAATTATCACAGGCAAGAATTGATATCAATTAATGATAAATTTTATGCCCTTGATCACGAATCTCTGCAATTTTCTTGCCTTCCATTTTGGCATGATCTAAATGCCCTGCTTTTACCACAGCCTGTGTTTTGTCAATTTGAGCAATCAATTGATCATATAACTGTGTTGAAGTTGGTGCTTTGGCATCACCCCGACCTTTCAACTTCACTTTTTTTGCATCCGTTGCAGCAGCACGCATATTATCGAGTGCTTTATTGGCTTCTGCAGCATTATTGGTTTGGTTAAACGCTTTATAATTTTTTCCAAGCGTTTTCATATTGTCTTCTAAACTTGCAGCAAAACTCATTGAACTGATTGCAACAGTTGAAACAAGCATCATCGTGGCTAACGCTTTTTTGATCATTTTGATCTTCCTTAAAACTTTGGCTATTTGAATGATTATCCATTTTTAAGATTAAACATAATTTAAAAGTTCAAAAAACACCAATAAAAAATGCAACGGATTCGTTGCATTTTTATATCTAAAATTCAGTACTAAACAGGCTCTATTTCATTGTGCAAAGCATCATGAATCGCTTCCACCAATTGCTGTGCGATTTCTTGCTTAGAGGCTTTTTCAAGATCACGTTTTTCCATTTGATACTGCTCTGCGAAGAACACAATCATGGCATTTTCATCAGAAGCAAATCCAATGTCTGCACGGGACACATCATTACACGCAATCATATCCAGTTTTTTCGCAACTAATTTCCCAGCTGCGTATTCTTCTACGTTACGTGTTTCTGCTGCAAACCCCACCATAAATGGGCGCTTTTCTTGCTTGGCAATGGTTGCGACAATATCAGGGTTTTTAATCAAAGAAACATTCAGCTCATCGCCTGCTTTCTTGATTTTATGTTCAGCCACTTCTGCCACACGATAATCAGCCACCGCTGCTGTTGCGATAAATACATCACAACCTTCTTCGAGTTGATGCAAACTTTCATCTAACATTTTAATAGCAGAAGAAACATTAATTCGTTTAACACCATTTGGGGTATCTAGGCTCACTGGACCTGCCAATAGAGTCACTTTTGCCCCTGCGCTATAACATGCTGCGGCAATCGCAAAGCCCATTTTCCCAGTACTGTGGTTAGAAATATAACGTACAGGGTCAATTGCTTCTCGTGTAGGTCCAGCGGTAATCACCACACGCTTGCCTGCCAATAAACCAAACTTTTCAGCAATCGCACGTTGCGCTTGATGGAAATAATCTTTGACTTGTTCTGCCAAATCTTCAGGTTCAGGCATACGTCCCAAACCAACATCACCACATGCTTGTGAACCTGATTCAGGCAAGATCACATGCACACCATCTTCAACCAAAGTATTTAAATTGCGCTGAGTTGGTTTTGCCGCCCACATTTGTTGATTCATTGCTGGTGCAACCCAGACAGGTGCTTTGGTGGCTAAGTATATGGTGCTGAGTAAATCATCCGCCAAACCTGCGGCAAACTTGGCAATCGTGTCACAACTTGCAGGCGCAACCAGAATCAAATCCGCCCATCGTGCTAACTCAATATGCCCCATACCTGCTTCCGCTTCTGGGTCTAATAATTCAGTATGCACAGGATTGCCAGATAAGGCTTGAAAGGTTAATGGCGTAATAAATGCTTGAGCGCCTTTGGTCATGACCACGCGTACGTTAAAGCCATAATCCTTTAAACGGCGTACTAGAATGGCACTTTTATAGGCAGCGATACCACCAGTAACAGCGAGAATAATGTTTTTATTAGAAAATACACTGAGATCGAAACTCACGATCAAGTCACCTTTCTGTTGCAGTGGCGCTCACAATAGCATTAAATAGAGCATCTCCCAAGCAGTTCAGAGGAGAAATATGAAAAGTAAAATAATTTTAAAATGTGAACAATAATGAATAATTCCACAACATCCTTGCCTCATCAGTCCATTAAACAATGGCCAGAACAAGAACGCCCGAGAGAACGCTTACTCTTACAAGGTGCGCACAGTTTATCCGACGCAGAACTATTGGCTATTTTTCTACGCTCAGGCTCTAAGCAACACTCTGCGGTGGAGTTGTCACGTTTATTGATCCAACACTTTGGCAATTTAAATGCAGTCTTTGATTCATCTTTAGAAGATTTAAGACAATTTCATGGCATTGGAGATACCAAATATTCACAACTCATGGCAGTGAAAGAACTTGGTCGACGTTATCTAAAACATCAGTTAGATCAAGGTTTAGATCTCAGCCGTTCTGATTTAATTCGTGATTATTTACGTTATGAATTGCTCGGTGAAGCACAAGAAGTTTTTGCTGTACTTTGCTTAGACAGTCAGTTACGCAAAATCAGTTTTAAGAAATTATTTTTTGGTTCCATCAATTATTGCAATATTTCCATTAACCAATTATTGCGTTATGCCATTCAAAATCATGCCACCTTTATTGTGATCGCACATAATCACCCTAAAGGTTTTGCCAAACCTTCACGTGAAGATTACGATTTAACTCAACAAATTTTGACTGCATGTCAACTGCTTGAAATAGAATTATTGGATCATATTATTATTGCTTCTGAGCAAAGTTATTCGTTTGCTGAACATGCGCTTATCAAATCTAAGGCTTTCCCTGCGAATACTGTTGACAAGTGCCCATGAAGCAGTGAAGATCACTTAAAAAATATAGATACAAATGCAATGATTGTTCGTGAACAAAACGACACCCTAAAACTGTTATTTTCTTGGCGTGGAACGATTTTACCCAAGGTTTTACCCCCGCTCGGCTTTGTGATGCTGATTTCAGCAATTGTCGGTGGTATTGAATATACTGACATTTACCGTTTTCCGGAACTTCCACTTGTCGGCTTCACCCTGATCGGTGTAGTGCTGTCGATCTTTTTGGGTTTTAAAAATACCGCCTGTTATGACCGTTGGTGGGAGGCTCGTAAGCTCTGGGGCATGCTCATTGCCAATGCACGACACTTTGACCGTGACTGTCGTATCTTTCCGCAAGGTCGTCGTGAGCGAATCATTCAACATGTCATTGTCTATGCCAATGTGTTACGTGATCGCTTAAGACATCAAACCATGAATCCTGATGCGCTTGTACAAACCAGTGGCATGAGCCAACAGGCTTTAACACAGCTGTACCAACAGAATAATGCACCACAATACACGCTCAGTTTGATTCAATGGGAACTGATGCAAGCACTGAAAGAAGGTGAAATTTCCGATATTATTTATACGCAGTTAAATGAGCATGTCAATGAACTCAGCCTTGTTCAAACGGGTTGTGATCGTATTGCAACAACGCCACTGCCTTTTGCGTATTCAGTATTACTCAACCGTACAGTGTATTTCTTCTGCTTTATGTTGCCATTTAGCTTAGGTTCTTTATTGGGTTTAGCGACACCACTTTTAGTCGGAATTTTGGCTTATACTTTTTTAGGTTTAGATGCACTGAGTTCAGAAATCGAAGAACCTTTTGGCACACAAAGTAATGACTTACCGCTTGATTCGATGGTACGTATGATTGAAATTGAATTGCTAGGAACGCTCGGAAAACCAACCCCGCCACCAATTCAAGCACATGATAATAATTTGTTGTAGTCAAACCATTATCTGAGTCTGCAATAAGGAATCATTGTGAAATATGTTGTGATTTTTAAAGCCAAAGTAAAACAGCTAGATCCTGAATATTTTCAAACAGCGCAACGTTTACGTGATAAAGCCTTAAGCCAATTTAATTGTAAACAGTTTGAATCTATCGCTGAAAATGGTTTTGAAATCGCACTGTCTTATTGGGACTCACTTGAAGATATTCAGGCTTGGCATAAAGATGCAGAACACCAAGCAGCACAAGGCATCGGTAAAGAAAAATGGTATGAAAGTTTTAGTGTTGAAATCTGTGAAGTTTTAAGACGTTATCCTTAATAATTGACTCAATTAGATTGATGAATGAATCATTATTCATCAATCAACGCACTTCAAACTCAGCTTCCGCAGGATCAAAGCGCCAAGTTCGAATAATACGAAGTTCTGAAATATCCTTCATTTTCGCATCAAAGCGCCCAAACGGCGCACCCTTACGGACTGAGTTCTTGGCTGCTTCATCCAAGATTGAATGCCCTGAGCTTTCTACCAGACGGATTGCTCGTATTCCACCTTCATTATTTAAAATCACCATCAAACGAACCTCACCAGAAAGGCGTTGTTGCTTCGCAAGATCAGGATAATAACGGTTGCCATACATTTCGACTTTTTCACGAAACTTATCTAAATAACCAGCTGAAGCATCTTGTTTGGCTTGTATACCATCGAGGGTTTTAATTTTCTGTTGCTTACTAAAATTTTGTTGTTTCTGTAAATATTGCGCCTCTAAGCTTGCCACCATTGCAGCCTTAGCTTGCATTTGGCTTTGCAACTCTTCCATGGCTTTTTTACGATCATTTTGTTCGGCTTGTTTCTGCCAACTTAAAACCGTCATCAATACTTTTTCTTCAAAGTTTAATTCACGCTTTTGTTGCATTTGTTCCAAAGCTTGCAACTGCTGATCCCCAGCACTTTGATCTTCTGCTTGAGCAGGCATATCGCTCGACATACGATGCTCTTTACGGAATGTACCTGAACCCTGCTGATCTTCTTGAGCGAGAAAGTCCGCATCTTTGACTTTGTCTTCACTTGGTCGAATTGAGATCGCGATTTCTTTGGTCGCAGCATCATTTTGTTGAGGCATGCCAAATTGGATCGATAAAAAAAGCAGATGCGTAATGACTGCAACTGAGACGGCACCGATAAATAATGGATCTTGCCACCAATAGTCTGAATGCTTGGTATCTGCATATAATTTTTTTATCATGACATTTATCCGACAAAATTCCCCAACCGCCAAATTTAAAACGCATTAAAATAAGCTTAATCTGACATTATTCAGCAACTTTGCGACTGAATGAGTGTAAATAACGACGTAATTTTAAAACACTAAAAATGGTGCAATGTTTTTTGTTAAACTGCAATCCTTAGACTTAATTTTTTTAATGATCGACAAGTTTATCACCTTAAAATGTTGATGATTTGGGACAATACTTATGCCGACGCTGCTTTCTAACATTGCTAAACGTATTCGACAAGTATACCAAAAAGCCGAAGGTTTTATAGAAGAAGAACGCGAGTTTCCAGTTTCTCAAGTATTTTTAAATGCAACCTTTCAGCGCTATGTCACAGACAACGTAAAAATTTTAGAAGACTTACACGCTGACCTACATGATGATTGGTTAAGACTTTATGCGACACTGAATGTAAAAGGCATGCATCTGGTACTTTCTGTAGATCTAAAATTGATTCAAATGGAACTCAATAAAGATATGCAACTGATCGTATTTGAACAAATCAGTAATACCCAAGTGATTGAAGCCCAATATCCAAGCTGGCTCTATAAAATTGGGGTTAAATCGGCGCTATTTTTCTATCAGAAAATATTAAAAAAAGATCCACTCGGTATGATCTTAGAGAAATTTGAAGTCGTCACAGTTAAAGATGAATTACTTCATTTAGACCTGAATCGCTGGTTAGGCAAAAACCGCTCTATCATCGATGCCTTAAATAAAGTTCATGTCAATCATGCTGAGTTACGAGAAGCTGAATTGGTGGTGATTGGCAATGTCAATCTCACTGCGCTCTTTAGTAAATTCCGTGAAGATCGTTTTGATGATTGGGAAGATGATGACGACTATATCGATAGCGAAGTCACACCGATCAAACAAAAGAATGATGATTAACTGATGTTACGCAGTAACATCAAAATCACAAATTGCATCTCGATAAAAAATAGATACGCGATAACGTCATCCGCAACGTGTTTGAGGCAGGACTACATCTGTAAGTTAACGTTTCTGCGATATATCAATCAAAAGATGGTAGTTGACGAGTTTTGCGGTGAGGAGCAACGCTCCGCAAGTTGGTTTTGCTTACTTTTCCCGAAAGAAAAGTAAGTCCAGCGGAAGGCCAATCCCTAAATCAAAACTTTTGATGTAAGACTCCGCTGAGTAAGCTTCAAAACAGTTTAAAACGATACTTTACTTTTGAAGTACGTAATATCGGTAATTAAATTTCAAGGTTAAATACTCAAAACTTATACATAAGTTCACAGTTTTAATTAAAAATTTGATATTTTATACCGAATTAGCCTCCATAATAGACTCAGACTTTTAAATGCATAGGACATTTAATGATGGCAAAAACATTATTCAAAACATTGAGCATGGCAACAAGTCTTTCAACTGCAATGCTTTTAGTGGGATTTTCAAGCAATGCGCTTGCCATGAGTCCATTCCAAGCAAGTTATCAGTTTGCTTACAATGGTAAAAACTTAGGTTCAGCTACACGTACTCTGAGCCAAAGCGGTAATAATTGGAAATATGTCTTTACTGCCAAAGCGATTGGTATGGCATCTGCCAGTGAAACCAGTAACTTTAACTTTAGTAATGGTCAAATCACTTCAAATAGTTTCAGCCGTACCAGTAAAATTTTGGTACATAGCGATACCATGACCATTAACTTTAATCCAAACAGCAAAACCATTAACACCAAGAAAAAAGACACGCCGCGTTCTTTTGCTTGGAAAGCAGGTGCATTGGATGAGTTAAATGCTGAACTTCAAGTTCGTGAAGACTTAAAAGCGGGTGGTTTAAAATCAAGCTATTTGATCGCGGATGCCAAAGGTTTAGATACGCGTCACTTTGTTAAACAAGGCACTGAAACAGTAAAAACACCTGCGGGAACATACAACACCATTAAAGTTGTACTCACCCATGACAATAAAGCTAAAAGCTCAATCTTTTGGTTAGCACCGCAATTAGACTATGCACCTGTGAAAATGTCACACGTCGATGGCAATACTTCTTATAACTTAACCTTAACAGGTTACAAAAAATAAGAGATTTTTCACCATTTAGTTAAATTCAGCTTGCATTTTTTTGGGTGCTTTTTAAAATACGCCTTTGCTTTAAAAAGCACCTTGCCCTTAGAGGATTCTCCCTGTGTACGCACTAGAACAGAAAATCTTAGCTGAAGGTATCGTTCTATCTGATCAAGTTCTGAAAGTCGATTCTTTTCTAAACCATCAAATTGACCCTGCGATGATGCAGCTCATTGGTCAAGAATTTGCTCGTCTTTTTAAAGACGCAGGTATTACCAAAATCATCACAATTGAAGCTTCAGGTATTGCACCTGCTGTGATGGCTGGTTTGGAACTTGGTGTACCCGTTATTTTTGCCCGTAAATATCAATCTTTAACGCTTAAAGATGATTTATACCGTTCAAAAGTATTCTCTTTTACCAAACAAATTGAAAGTACCATTGCGATTTCTAAAAAGCACATTGTCAAAGGCGACAAAGCTTTAGTCATCGATGACTTCTTGGCAAATGGTCAAGCAGCATTAGGTCTTGCAGATTTGATTCATCAAGCTGAAGCTGATGTTGTCGGTATTGGTATTGTGATTGAAAAATCTTTCCAACCAGGTCGTCAACTTTTACTTGATAAAGGTTACCGTGTTGAATCATTGGCTCGTGTTGAGTCATTGGCAAATGGTACTGTGACTTTTGTGAAAGAATAATTTCGAACAAAGCCTGTATCTAAAATCGAGCGCGCTATGCGCTCTTTTTTATACTTTTTGAAAATATAAGCATCATTTTGACCATTCATTTAACCTACATTTTCAACTATATTGTTGGAAGAAATAAAATTTAGGTCAATAAAATAGAATGGAATCAATTACTCAGAATCTCATCAACTTACTCAATGTGCAGAAAATGGATGAATATCTTTTTCAGGGACAATGCACTGACCTGTTTGGAACACATTTATTTGGTGGGCAAATTCTTGGGCAGTCTCTAATTGCTGCCTCCAAAACCACAGATCGTCCTGCACATTCCTTACATGCTTATTTTATTCGCAGTGGTCGAACTGACCTACCTGTACTTTATAAAGTAGAAAATTTACGTGATGGTAAAAGCTTTGCCACTCGCCAAGTTTACGCACTACAAGACGGTGCAGTAATATTTTCTGCGATGATTTCCTTTGCCAAACCTGAACAAGGCTTGGAGTATCAAACTGCTGCACCAGAATATCCTGTGCCAGAAAGCTTTAAATCAGAACAAGAGCTTAAAATACTCAATCAAGATGATATTCCTGAATTCATGCGTGAAGTTGTCATGCGCCAGTTTGATTTAAGAATGCATCCTGTGAATCCAGTCAATCCATTTCGCCCAGAAAAGGCTGGAGCAGAATATGCGGAATATGTGCAAACCTTTGACAAATTGACAAATGAGTTTGATATTCCCATGTTCCATCAAGCCATTTTGGCATATTACTCAGACTACAATCTGCTCACCACTTCGCTACGTCCACATGGAATCAGCTATGCCAATGGTGGTGTTCGCAGTGCAAGCCTAGATCATGCGATTTATTTTCATAGTGAATTTCGTGTAGATGACTGGTTGCTCTATGACATGCATGCCACTCGATCAAGTCAATCACGTGGTATTAACTATGGTCAATTTTGGCAAAATGGTAAATTGGTCAGTAGTGTGACCCAAGAAAGTTTAATGCGAGTCCGCCCATAAAATTCATGTTTGAAAGAAAATGACTTGATTCATGTTTCGATTGTATTCACATAAAATATAAAGACTTATCTGGTCTTTCGTTTACAATCAAAAATATGTCATGTATCTGACATGGTTGTTTCAAGAGTTTTGAGTGATGAAATATTCTTAAATCACTATAAAATCAGATACTTTGAATAAAAATATAGATTAATCATGGCTTAATAAAGAAAAATGGACTTTATTGAGTGAGTACAAATCAATGACTGATGAACAAAGTGTAAGTTGCCCAAAGTGTGGCTCTACAGACCTAGAACGACGTGATCACGAACAACTTTTAGGCAAAGCAGGCAGTGTGTTACTGACTTCCGCAGGTGCTGCTGCAGGAACAGTTGGTGGCGCAGCTTCTGGCGCTTCAATCGGTGCGGCAATTGGAACGGTTGCTGGCCCTTTAGGTGTCATCGTTGGTGGAACTGTCGGAACATTTGTCGGTGCAATTAGTGTCGGAATTACAGGTGGTTTCCTTGGTAATCGCTTTGGTAAAAAAGCTGGTGTGATTGTCGATCAAAATATTTTCTTTGATTATCAATGTAAAAGCTGTAAACACCGGTTTAATGTAAATTAATACGATTATAAAATTCCTGTAAAAGAACGATGCTCTTTTCAATGATTATTTACATCACAAAAGAGCTTTGTTTATTTAGCATTCCAAATTATAAAATCTATACATAATTAAAATTTTGGAATCTTTGTGTTCCAAATTCAGGGTAAATTATAGAAAATGCACATTAAAATTGAGCAATCTAAGCCATCCACAACAACATTAGAATTCGAGAACCATCAATTTTCAGACGAGGAAATTGAATATATTTTACAATGTAAACGCTTATTGGGACTGTCTTTTAAACAATGTATTCTTTCAGAACATCATTTTAAAAAAATTTCACAATTTCCGAAGTTGGTTAATCTAAATTTTGAAAATACCCAAGTTTCTGATGTCGCCCTAACCCACTTGTCTCAAATTCAAAGTTTAAATTACTTATTTATTGTAAATTCAAAATTGACTGGAGATGGTTTCAAATCTTTTGCAAATCATAAAAAGTTGGATTGCATTTGGGTCTGCAATACTCAGGTGAATGATCAAACCTTGCAATACTTTCTCAACATCCCAAAACTTTCAACCTTGTTACTACATGATACCCAAGTGAGTTTTGATGGCTTAATGGCTTTAGCACAACATCCTAAATTGCGAGTGATTGCTAATATGTTTAGTGCTGCACAAATTGCAGAATTCGAACAAAACCAACGTGATTTACAAAAGAAAAATAAACAATATTTTAGTCATACTCAAGTTGAGGACGCCAAAGCTAAATTAATCCATTTCTTTGAAGCAATAAATCAATGGGAAGCATCTGCTGAACAAATTGGTTTCTGCGACGAACTTCAACAAAAATGCCAACAGATTTTTCAGCAATATTGTACAGATAAGCCACGTCATGGCTATCGCCCAGATGGTTTACATTATTCACATGCACCTAATTTCAGCTATACCGATGAAATCATGACTGATATTGACCATGCAAGTAAAAAGAAGCTGTATATTTTTACCCGTGATCGTTTAGAAGGGCAAAATCGCTATACATTGCTTCTCATCGAAGGTGAATGGCGTATTGATGAAAAACATCATTTTTCAGGTGGTTGGAAAAAATATGGGCTTTGATGCTAATTGTATATTAGGCTTAATTAGCATCAAATTTAAAACTTAAACACTCAGTTTTCTCACCACCTCACCCAAACGCTTCCCTTGTGTTTCACATAATGACTTTTCATCTATACTTAAACTTTGATCATGGCGTGGTCCACTGACATGCGTTGCACCATACGGCGTTCCGCCTGATTTGGTATTCGATAATGCTGGATTGGCATTGGTTAACCCCATGATCATCATGCCATGATGGAACAATGGAGGTAACATAGTCAAAAGCGTACTTTCCTGACCGCCATGCATCGAACCAGATGAGGTGAATACACAAGCTGGCTTATTATGCAAAGCACCATTGAGCCAAAGGCTTGTGGTTTGATCCCAAAAATATTTCATTTCCGAAGCCATATTACCAAAACGTGTTGGAGAACCGAGTGCCAAACCTGCACAGTTTTGCAAATCATCCAAGGTACAGTAAATATCACCCTCTTCTGGAATACTGGCTTGTGCTTCTGTCACAACAGTTGATAAATTGGGCACTGTACGAATTTTTACAGCAATACCTGCGGCTTCAATACCATTTGCAATCAAATGCGCCATTTCTTTGGTTGAACCATATTTACTGTAATACAGAACTAAAACATAGGTTTGCATAATTTTTTAAACATGTGAAAAAGAAAACTATACGGTATTTTGCTGTATTTTTGGTTAAGCTGTAACAGTAAAGCTGAATAAACACGATGAAAATAAATTGAGATAGATTAAATATGCTGGATTTACTGAAAAAACTTCCCTTTTATGACAAAACTTGGTTTCAGTTTATCTTGTTTGTTATTCGCCGTTTTGAAGCGGATCGTTGTCGTGATCAGGCTGGTTCTTTAACCTATACCACGCTATTTGCTGTTGTACCGATGTTGACGGTTTTTCTGGTGATTATCTCTTCAATTAAAGCACTTGAACCCGCTCGACAACAGCTTCAACAAATGATTTATAGCAACTTCCTGCCGAAAACCAGTATTGCATTTGATAAAGCCTTTAATGTCTTTACCGATAACTCCAGTAATTTAACAGTCATCGGGGTGCTGTTTCTATTCGTAACAACTGTGCTCATGCTGACCAGTATTGAAACTGTATTTAACCGTATTTGGCGTGTCCAAGAAACCCGTAATGGCATTATCGGCTTTATGCGCTATTGGACGATCATTTCTCTTGGACCAATTTTACTGGGAAGTGCCTTTGTCATTTCTTCTGCTATGGCATCAATGAGTGTCCTGAGTAATAACTTTGCTGGTTATCAGGTGGATAGCTCCATCTTATTGATGTTGGTTTCCTTTGGCTTAACTGTTTTAGGCTTTTTCATTCTCTATTGGACTATTCCAAATCGCAGTATTCCAATTCAAGCTGCGGCAATAGCAGGATTATTTGGTGCAATCGCTTTTGAATTATTGAAAAATCTTTTTGGTTTTGTCATGGCGAATTTCACCAGTTATACCATTGTGTATGGTGCATTTGCAGCGATCCCAATTTTCCTACTCTGGATTTTCCTCTCATGGAATATTGTGCTTTTGGGCGTTGAGATTAGTTATGCACTGACCGCATTTCATACAGGGAAAATTCAGACTCGCCACCCCGTTTTGATGATGCTCGATATTTTAGAACTATTTTATAAAAAGCAAAAAACAGGTGAAGTAGTCACCGATGTCGAAGCCCTAGATATTTTAGGACGCGGTGAAATTGGACGTTGGCCTGTCTATGTACAATTATTAGAAAAACAGAATTTAATCAAACGTACTGATAATAATGAGTATGTTTTGGTGAGAAATCTTGATGAAATTGATTTTTGGTCATTTTATACCTCATTGCCATATACCTTGCCACGCCGTAAGGATGTCGAACATGTCCATGACGATGATGTGTGGATGAAGCATATCGGACCAACATTGATCGAATCTGATGAATATTTGGCAGCGAAGTTATCTATTCCGCTTTCAACCATTTTAGATGATAAATAGCTGATTATTTGTCAATAAATAATACGATTCTCAAGTGCATGCTTCACTTGAGAATTTTGCATTTGAGAACCTTGCACTTGAGAATCATCACATAATACATTGAAAATAAGATCACTCAGAAATGTGCAATACTTTACGTTGAATCCATCCTTGTAAACTCACCACTAAAATTCCCAACATCACCAAAGCAGTACCAATCATAAAATTTACTTCAAGCTTTTCATCTAAGAAAATAATACCGAATGCGATCCCGAACAGCGGTGTGAGGAATGAAAATACCCCAAGATGATTAGCTAGATAGTTTCTCAATAACCAAAACCAAATCATCAAACTAGCAAAAGACATAATCAAAGTATGAAATACCAAACTTGAAAAGGTTAACATTGTCCAACGAATTTCAGTTTGCCCCAAAGCAAAAGCCATAGGCATGAGTAGAATAAAACCGCCCATCAACTGATAAAACAAAGTTTGTGTCGGATGCGCTTCGGCAAGTTTGGTTAAACGTAATGAAATGGTGGTGAGCGCCCACATGATCCCTGCAAGTAAAGCCATCGCATCGCCCAAAAGCACTTTGGAGAATTGCCCAGTTTGGCTATCTTTGCCCATAAAAGTAACGACAATCCCCACGAAGGCTATGAAGATTCCTGTCCATTGCAAAGCAGAAAGTCGTTCAGAGGCAAATTTCCAATTTAGCCCCAATGCGACAAAAATCGGTGCGGTATAGAGTAAAACTACGGTATGTGATGCAGAAGTAAAACGTAAAGCTTCTGCAACGAGAAAGAATTCGGCTGAGAATAAAAATGCCAACCACATCCCTGCCAGTAAATAATCTTTGGAGAATAAGCCGACACCTTGCGGAAGTCGAATCAATGGATAAACCATCAATGCAGAAAGCCCACATCGAATTGCGATTTGCATGATTGGTGCAATATCTACGGCTGCAAGCTTCAAAACCACTTGTTGCAAGCCCCAAATCATACACAGCATGATCATTAAACCTGATGCTTTGGCATCAAGAGCTTTACGCATATCCACGATATTTATCTCAACAGAACAATAACACCACTATAATCCTGTCGTTTTTATAAGATATACTCCAAGACAGACAATTCATCATCAAATTCAGGCAAATTTCAGATGCCCCATAAAATCAATAAAAAAGCCCTACAAGCTGAAAATTACACTCGATTATTGACCAATGATGAAATTGAAGCACCGCTTTGGATTGATTTTCGAGATGATCCTGCATTATCTATTTATCCACTTCATGGGCATGCTTGGGGAGAATTTGTTTATGCCTTTAATGGTGTGATGGAGGTGAATATTGACCAGACCAACTATATTACCCCACCCCCTTATGGCTTGTGGTTACCCCCGAATTTGCAACATAGTGGTTTAAACCGTACCTCGGTATCCCATGCAACCTTGTATATTCACGAATCATTATGCCAACAACTGCCACAACAGGCAGGGATCTTATTAACCGCACCTTTGGTCAGTGTGATTTTATTGCATTTAAAACAACACCCGATTACGGATACAGCCGAACATTTACGACTCTTACAAGTGCTTCTTGATCAATTACACCATGCACAATATGTGGCAAGTTATTTACCACATACCGATCATCCGACACTCAAGCAAATTTTGAATTATCTACATGACAATCCAGCAGATCAAAGTGCTCTGTCTGAACTGGCTATGCAGATCAATACCACAGAACGCACCCTTGCGCGTTTGGCACAAAAAGAACTGAGCATGTCGTTAAATGAATGGCGACAACGCTTAAAAGTCATGAAAGCCATGAGCATGTTAAGTGAGGGAAAAACCGTTGAAGGCATTGCACTAGATTTGGGTTATGCCAATGCCTCGGCTTTTATTGCAATGTTTAAGCGTTGGATGGAAGTGACGCCTGATCAATTTAGAAAATCTTTTGAAGTCTGATTTAAGCCGCAAGTTTTAATTTCCGTTGCCCACTACGGCGATATAATACGGCCAAAATCAAGGTTGGAATCACAAATCCAATCGCCACAAAAATACCATGAGTGATTGAAGCATTTGGTTCAGGTAGCATTGCCACATGTTTCATTGGCGATGTCCACGGTGACATTTGCACAGCCAACAATCCAATCAAAACCACTTGCCAGAAGATATTCTCGCCCTGCTTTTTATGCTGAATAAATGCATAAGCCAATAGAACAATTGAAAATACAATTTCTAAAACCCATGCACCTATTCCCAATTTGCCCCATAACCCCAAACCTAGATGTTGTTGCGCAAAGGGATACAATGCCATATCAGCATTATGCATCGGCAAGTCTGCGATAAAATGCAGAAAACAAGATAAGGTCGCAATGATGGCGATTTGCTTATTTTTTAAAAATAACGCACCCCAAAAGAGCGACCAAATGATTGCCATCAATAAAGAATGATCCCAATCAATAAAGGTCAAATCAAAATATAAATAAGGTAAAGCATCCAAATTTGGCGTAACTTTTTCGATGCCTGTCGCCACCAAAGTCCCATTAATTAAGTCTAAAAACCCTGCTCCCAAGATGACAGGTAAAACAGGTGTTTGTGGATATTTGGCTTTTAATGCCATGCCTACTGCAAAGTGTCCAAAATACATGTGAATACCTCATGAATGAATAAAACTTACTGAACAAACGTTCAGTTAAAAATTAAAAAATTTAAGAAATCGGTGCCCAAAGCATCAAAGTATGCTCAACAATCGCCTGACGATCTTGTTGCTTTGACAATGAGTAACCCACATTCATATTCAATAATTTCCCCAAAGCATATTGGATGCTCATGGCAAGAAACTGTTGTGCAGACAATTCAAAATTCATCTCACGCACTTCACCCAAAGCACAACGTTGTCTTAATAGATTTGCCAACCATTCAATCCGCGAACGAATCACATTTTGAATAATATGTACTTCTTCAAGCCCCATCACATCACTTTCACGCATGATAATTTTCAATAATTCAGGGCTTTGATTAAAAAGTTGCTCGCACATTTCATAAAGTGTTGCTAAAACAATGGCTAAGGGCTGTTGTTCTAAATTGTGATTTTTTTGGTTCAAGGTCATCAACACTTCAGCCAGACCTTGTTGCACCATGACTGCTAAAATTTCACGCTTTCCACCTGAAAAATGATGGTAGAGAATCCCTTCCGACATATCTAGAGACTTCGCCAAGGCACGAATCGACGTATTGGCATAGCCTTTTTCAGCAAATAATTTTCTTGCTTGTACCAATAATTTCTCTTTAGTTTCTTGCGCTTGGTCTTGACGTAAATTTGCCATCAATATTTTCACTGAACGAACGTTTAATGAAATATATCATGTTTCGCATCCCTTTTAAAAGTCCTGTTCTATTCACTTTCTAAAAGTCAATAAAAAAGAGCTGCAAAACTACAGCTCTTTTTGGATTTTAAAATATTGATCAATATTTTATTCAGCGACCCATTTACATGAATTGCCAAATGAAACTATATGGCTTGTTGTTCTCTGTTTTCAGTATCGAGATACGCTTCTAAAGAATCATCCAGTGCATATAACCACGGCGTATGATGTGGCTTCGACATTTTCCCTGTCATCACTGAACGATACGTTTTATCTCTAAAGCCCATAATGTTGTCTTTTTTATGCTTTTTCCATTGCATAAAAATTTCATTTACCGCATCAATGTTAAAACTTGGATAGTCGGTTAGAGTAATCAATTGCTTGATATATTCACCTTGAAACTTCACCATTTGCTCAGACGTTTTTAGCTTGCTTTCTCGTGCAATCCACTTTTGTGAATGGGCTTGCATTTCCGCTTGCTCAGGCAAATCAATTTGACCCAAAATGATGTCACGCACATACCATGCTTGCGCATCAAACATATTGAAGGTGTACCATTGGTCTTGCATACCTAAATAGAACAGTTTTGGATTATTTTCCCAAACTACGCCTTGGTATAACGATTGTGGATATAAGCAATTGTGGGTTTTAAGCTTTAAATCTTCCGCCATATACGGAAAATGATGCAAATAACCTGTACAAAGAATAATGGCATCAATCTTGGCAGAACTACCATCAGCAAAATATGCTTTGCTTTCATCGACTTTTAACAGTTGTTGCTTTTCAGACCAGTTTTTTGGCCACTTATAACCCATCGGTTGACTGCGATAACAGCTATAAATCTGTTTTGCACCATATTTATAACACTGTGAACCGACATCTTCAGCAGAATAACTACTACCAACGATGAGTATCGTTTTGCCTTTAAATTCAACAGCATCACGGAAATCGTGTGCATGTAGAATCCGACCATTAAATTGATCAAAACCCTCATATTCTGGCACTTTCGGTGTTGAGAAATGTCCAGATGCGACAACAACATAATCGAATTGTTCTGAATACACTTGATCTTGTGCATGGTCGCAGACTTGAACCGTGAATTGTTCAGTATGTTGATCATAATCAATCTGTTGAACTGCCGTATTAAAACGGACTTGATCTTTCACACCTGCTTTTTCAACACGTCCTTTAATATAATCCCAAAGCACGGCGCGTGGAGGATAGGATGCTATCGGTTTTTTAAAATGTTCATCAAACGTATAGTCTGCGAACTCCAATGCTTCTTTTGGTCCATTTGACCATAAATAACGATACATACTTCCGTGTACCGCTTCGCCATGTGCATCTACACCTGTACGCCAAGTGTAGTTCCATAGTCCGCCCCAATCGTCTTGTTTTTCGAAACATACAATTTCTGGAACTTGCAGACCTTTGGCCTTTGCTGATTGAAATGCTCTTAGTTGAGCCATGCCACTTGGGCCTGCTCCGACAATTGCAATTCTCGTCATTGCTATCTCCATTAGTTTTGAGTTCTTTGAAAAAAGCTCCTAAAGATCGACGAGTCTGCTAGAAGTAAAACTCCATAAGAATCATCTTTATTTTGAAAAAAATAAGAAAGAATAGAATCTTAATTCTAGGATAAACATCATCGTTCAAATTAGGATGCTGATACAAATGCATATGAGTTCTTAGAGAAAAGCACATTATTTATGCAACAAAATATCTCTAAATAAGAATAAAACTCATACAAAGAAAATACACCATATCACAAAAATAGATTTAGGTTAGCCAAAATCATCAATTAAATGAATAATAATTTGTTACAAGAGTTTCTAAATATTTCAATTAGTTATTTTTAATAATCATAAAAAAAGCAGATCAAAGACATATTTGATCTGCTTTTAATATTTTTTTGATGGAATAAACAACCTGACTAAATTAGGTCACAGATGTTACGCAGGAAGTATATTTTAGGATACCTCTACACTTTTAATGTATGAGTAGCTGATTATCATCAATGAATATCAAAAAATAATTAGTGATTAAGATTTCAACTCAGTGGTGCTATCGCGTTAGGCGACATGGATGTCGCCGTTGGGCGGGGGTATAGGATATACCCCTCGCCCAACAAAGGATTTTTGTAACTTTTGATCCTTCAAAAGTTAGGCATCGCCTACACAAATTGAACTAAACTTTGCAAGATAGATGGGGCTGTGCTAGCTCAGTTTTAAACATACTTTAAATACCTAGCTTCAGTTAAGTCATTTAAATAACTTAAAGGACACACTCTAAATCTATTATTTCACAAAAGTTTTCCAAACAAAATCTTGGCTCTGACCATTCAATGTCATGGTTAATTGATCGCCTGAAGCCAAAGCACCTACGCCTGCTGGTGTGCCTGTCATCACCACATCCCCAGGCTCTAACGCAAACACTTGGCTAATGTCTGCAAGTAAATAACCAATATCAAAAATCAATAAAGACGTGTCGCCTTTTTGACGCACTTGATCATTTACAGCAAATTCAAAAGTGATCGCATCCCATGACTTAACTTCATCTACGCTGATCCAGTCTGCCAGTACACATGAACCATCAAAGGCTTTTGCGCGTTCCCAAGGTTGACCCTTTTTCTTTAAATCATCTTGAAGATCTCGCAAGGTCAAATCTAAACCGAGCGTCACAGCACCAATCGCTTCCAACGCTTTCTCAGGATTGGTTTCACCTTTTAGTGGCTGATCAATACGTAAAGTGACTTCACACTCATGGTGCAAACTGCCCCAATTTTCATTCCAAGAAATTCCCTCTTGCAAAGAAACTAGACTGCTCGGTGGTTTAATAAATAAGACAGGACGATCTGGTGTAGCATTTCCCAACTCAGCAATATGTGCAGCATAGCTACGACCGACGCAGACAATTTTAGATGGACGTGTACTCATATTCTTCCCTTCCTATTTATCATCAAAACAACAACTACATGAATTTTAAAATCATGGTTTTTTAAATGTATTTACAAAAAGTGTTTTATCTTCTGAGCTTTCAAATGCACGTTTTGGCACAATCACCACAGTGCGATCTTTAAGTTCGATCATATAGGTCAATTTGCCTTCAGCGAATTTCGCCACATCAGTATAGTGATGAATTTTCTTTGGACGACCACTACTGAACAATTCCAGATATTCTTGAAACAGTTCAATACCTTGCTCGCTTTTACCAAATTGATATTTCACAAATTGGCGTTTAAACATCATCGGTAAAAACCAATAACGCATCAACATTTGTAACAGCAGAAAAAAAGCACCTAGACCAATATAATACTGACCCACACTGCTGTTATTGATCACAAGATAAATCCCCCAAATGATAATCCCCACACTCACTAAAGGCGTTAGCATTTGAGTAATTTGCTTTTTACCAAAAGTTGCTAGTTTAAAACCATCTTGTGATTCTTCTAAATTTAAATAATAACGTGCAGATAATGCAGGCTTACTGTCTGACATAGTGCTTCAATACAAAAAATTCGATGCCCAAATAGTACACCAGATTGTGCGTTGACATGATGATTTTCATCCCAAATTACACAACACCTCTATTTTTTAAAGCTAAATCATTTAAATATGTTGCTTGTAGAAAACCCTCAAATAAAAACAATTGAAAGTATACAAAAGGAATTGCAATGAATCATTTTTCTGCGCCTATCTGCCTGATTTTTTTAGCAAGTATTAGTCCACTGAGTTTGGCAAAACTAGTCACTTGGTCAGATAATATTCCCAGTGCCTTAAAACCATTTGATAATAATGCCCATGAAATTGCATCCATAGCACAAGATCAGATTTTGATTTATTCACATCCTGCTATAAAAACCTCGCTCCCTACATTGGTTAAAAATCCTCAGCCCACAGCTAAATTTTCTACCGCAGCAATCGTCATTCCTGTGAATACCCAAGAAGTTGCTAAAACATTAAGTAATTATAATCAATATGTTGGATTATTTCCGACGCTTAAATCTGCTAAGGTTTTAGAACAAGCAGGCAATGTCAGTCAGCTCAAATATAAAATTTCGATTCCTACCCCAATTCCAGTATTAAATTTCAATGAAGATGTGGTGATGCAACATCAAATTGGGCAAAACAGTATTTCAACCATGGTCATCAGTGGTCCTATTCCCTATGGTTTAGGTAAATTTGAATGGTTTAGTTTAGGTGAAAACAAGACCTTAATTACCCTAACCCAATGGGGTGACTTAAATCAGCCACAAGGCTTTTTATTTAAGAAAATTTTAAATGCGTTCCCTGAAGTCAAACTTTCAATTCCTAGCGGTTCAGGCGCATTTGTGATGGAGGCTTTAAAGAATAAATACACAGCTAAAAAAGTCACTGCACTGAATGCAGGACAATTACCAAGCCCTCAACTGAATACAGCACAAATCAATAAAATTGCACAAGTCAGTGCGAGTTCACAACAACCTGTAAGTTTGGTACTGAATCCAACAACTGTACCTTATACGCACGGTCGAGAAGCACTAAGATTCACCACGACATATCAATATTACAATGCCACACCGCAACAACTGCAAAAGTGGACTCAACCTTTGTCTTATAAGGAAATATTGCCCAATCAAATTAAAAATATTAAAGTTGAACCGATCACTGCTCAGGGGCAAGATACTGAGTTTAAAATTAGTGTCGGCTTAGGTGTAATCAGTATTCCGTTTGATTTTAAAATGCACTTTACCTATCCAAAACCAACTGAAAATAATTTTTATGCCAATGGTGGGGACTTGCGTTATTTAAAAGGACAGATTCAGTTTGTTGCACATGGCAATGGTGATGCTTTATTAAAAATGACCACAGCAATGAAAATTGATGACAAAGCACCTTTCCTGCTTAGAGCCGCACGTAGTTTGCCATATCATGAAATGCTGCCTGCGGTTGGAGCCAATGCATTATTTGCGCAGAAAATTAAACCGTAGAGTTAAGAATAGACAAGGATTATATGTTAAAGGGATACCGCCAATATTTAGTCAGTACATGCACATTTTTATTGGTTGCATGTGAGGAAATGCCTGAATATCAAGTTCCTATTACGCTTGAACCCGAATATACCTATGTCCCACCACAAAAAATCGAGGCATTAGATGAACATGGTTATCTCATGTTTAACACCACAGCCTTGAGTGAAAAACCATTACATAAAATTTATGATGAATATCGCTTTCATTATGCGCATTTTCGTTGCCCTGTGAATGACCAATTTGAAGTCACGGGCTCTATTGCTGCAAATGAATTTGAAGATAATCCGATCGTTTATGAGAATCATCATTTTAAATATGATGTTTTATTTAGCATTTGTCCTGAAAATGATGCATCGAAACTGAATTGTGTCTATGAGTTTAAGCAATTAAAAACCCTGCCTAAAGAACTTTCCTGTCGTGTCATTTTTGGACGAATGTTTGGGCGTAGTGTTGTACTAGCAGACAATATTGAAATGGATATTTCTCAGCTTGAACATGCGAAAGAATATCAGCCACCTGCACTTGAAAATTCAGATCAGCTAGAAAAAGTTGAATGATACTGATTGAATAATCTTATAATTTTTAAACACAAAAAAACCGCAATGAAGCGGTTTCTTGTCAATTTTACATCTTTCGATGATCAAGTTGGTGCGCTCAGAGAGATTCGAACTCCCGACCCCTTAGTTCGTAGCCAAGTGCTCTATCCAGCTGAGCTATGAGCGCGACGTCTTGATGGGACGCATTATACGCCTTTTCACTTTATTGAAAAGTCTTTTATCTCTCTTTTTAGACTGTATGTTTAGGAAATAAGCACCCAATCCAAATATCGTAGATAAATCCATCAAAACATCATTAAACCCATTCAAATTTATTCTACTAGTAAATCTTTCGGATCAATCGTATCGCCATAAACTGGTTTTAATGTTTTTTCATAGGCTTGTTGGATAACGCCTTCTTTAGATAATTTTTCTAAATCTTGATTGAGCCAATCCAACAATGCTTTATCGCCCTTTTTCACCGCAGGGGCGATCAAGTCATGCTGACCTAGACTGGTAATGCCTACAGTATAGTTGGGATTCTCTTTTGCCCAAGCAAGAACCAAAAGATTGTCATGTGCTAAAGCCACGCCACGACCATCTTTCAGTGCATCAAAGGTTTCGGTATTTTGCTCGTATTTTTGCAACTTAATTTCAGGATGTGATTTTGTGAAGAATGAATCTGCTGTTGTACCTTTATTCACCAACAAGGTTTGATCTTTCAATTGTGCAATATCCGTGATCGGCTTGGCTTTTGGAGAAACCACTCCCAAAGATACTTTTAAATAAGGTTTGGCAAAATCAACAACTTCTTTACGCTCAGGCGTTACCGTGAAATTGGCAAAAATAATATCAACTTTATTGGCTTTTAAATATTCCACACGGTTTGCCGCTTCAGTGAGTACGAACTCAACTTTGTTTTCATCACCCAATAGATCTTTAGCAACATGCTTGGCAATTTCAACATCAAAACCTTGGTTTTTACCTTGTGCATCCAAATAACCAAACGGTGGTTTATCACTAAATACCCCGATGCGTACCACACCATTTTTCTTAATTTGCTCAATGCTCGATACGTTTGTTTCAGTCTCAGCTTTTTTCTCCGCTGTCGGTGCATTTTTATTACATGCCACCAAACCCAAACTCAAAACTGTTGCAGCCAATACATGACTAAGATTTTTTAAAGATAAATTCATTATTTTCTTCCTATTATTCACACAAAATTTACAATATCGGTTTCGCGATAAAACTAATAATTCAACATATTTAAAAAGGCTTTGGCACGTTCAGTTTGTGGATGCTCAAAAAATTGCTCAGGCGTAGCTTGTTCAATAATTTTGCCCTTATCCATAAAAATAATCCGATCTGCGACCTTTCGAGCAAATGACATTTCATGCGTAACGATCAGCATGGTCATTCCCTCATGGGCAAGTTTTAAAACCACGTCTAAAACTTCGCGTACCATTTCAGGGTCTAAAGCCGCGGTAATTTCATCTAAAAGAATGACCTGCGGTTGCATCACTAATGAACGCACGATGGCGATTCGTTGCTTCTGTCCACCTGATAGTTGTCGTGGATAATCTTGCTTTCGCTCATACAATCCGACCCGCTTTAACAACTCATCTGCGACTTTTTCCGCTTCAGCACGACTTCTTTTTTGAACTTTAAGCGGACCAAGAAGAATGTTATCAATCACATTCATATGCCCAAAAAGTTCATAGTTTTGAAACACCATGCCGATTTTTTGACGAACATTAACCCAAGGTAAATCTGTACCTAGAACACCAGAGCCTTGTAAATGAATCGTCCCACTTTGAATTTTCTCCAAGCCATTAATACAACGCAATAAGGTGCTTTTCCCACAACCTGATGGACCGAGAATCACCACCACTTCACCTTGTTTTACGTCCAAATCAATGCCTTGTAAAATATGACTTTCTGCAAATGATTTCTGTAAATCTTGTATAGATAACAAAGTCATGGTGACTCCCAAACTTTTTCTAAATGTGTCGCCAAACGTGATAAGGGATAGCAAATCAGAAAATATAAAATAAAGATCAAACCATAAATCCACAGCGAAGCATTCGGGACGATTAACAATGAATTTTCAATGATTTGCTGTCCGACTTTAATCACTTCCACCACCCCGATCAGTACTGCCAATGAACTGGTTTTTACCATCCGTGTGAATAGATTAATTGCCCCTGGTGTAACCCGTTTCAGGCTTTGCGGAAAAACCACATAGAATAATGTTTGATTCTGGCTTAATCCCAATGCATACGCGGAATCTCGCTGATGCTGATCTATAGAGGTAATCGCAGCTCGAACCAAATCCCCCATTTCCGCAGTGCCCCAAAGTACAAAAACCACGATACATACCACCACTGCTGAAAACTGCCAATTGAACCAAGTGGCAAAACCAAAGTAGAAGACAAACAGCAAAACGAGAATAGGAATAATTCGGATGATTTCTAAATACAGACGACACAAACTTTGAATGAATAGATTTTTTGAGGTCATAACTACCCCGAAAACCGTGCCAAAAATCGCTGAAAAAAATACGGAAATAAAAGCAATTTTTGCAGTGATCCATAAACCTTGTAGCAAGCGATAGAGATGATCTGGCTGAAATAAGTAATTAAACTCCATGGCTCACCTTCCGACTACGATATTCCAAATAACTGGTGAGAATGGACACAGGTAATAAAATAATTAGGTAAGACATAATCAGTAGAAATAATGCTTCCGTGGTTTTGTAATCCATACCAATCAAGTCTTTGGTGACAAAGAGCAATTCCACTACAGCGATAGCACTGACCACAGAACTTTCTTTAATGAGGAATAAACAATTCGCACCAATCGCAGGAATCGAAACAGCTAAAGCTTGGGGAAAAATAACGTATTGAAAAACTTGTACTGGACTTAACCCGATGCTTTCCCCTGAATCTATTTGCCCTTTTGCAACTGCTTGCAAACCTGCTCGAAAAGCTTCTGCCATATAGCTTCCACCAAGGAAAGTCAGCCCAATCACTCCACAAGTAAAACCATCAATTTTAATGCCAAGTTTTGGTAGACCGTAGTAGAGGAAAAAGAGCTGAATAAGTAGCGGTGTATTACGTGATATTTCGATATAAATTTTGGCTATTTTGTCGAATATCTTGATTTTATAAGTGATTAAGACACTACAAATTAAACCAACCACTATGGCAAGTATGATGCTAATCATTGAAATTTTGAGTGTCGTCAGAGTTGCTGAAACAAACTGTGGCATCACACTGTAGATATATTGCCAGTTCAAAGAATTCGTCCAAATGTTTTTGTTATGCTTTGTTCTAAAGCAAAAAAAGTGAGTTGGGACGATCTTACAGTGCTTATTTTTCCTCAATAAATATTGTTATCAGATAAGCTTTTCTATAAAAATGAATGAATATTGTTTAATTTAAAAATATAATTCGACAGTTAGATTGCATCGTTAGTCTGTTGCAACCAACTCCAACTGCTCCATACATTCAGCACAGAAAATAATAGCTTCATTGTCAAAACTTTGAATCTGAAGCTCATAAACAAAGCCTGTCATTGTTCGATTACAGCCATCACATTGATGTAGATTGAAATGACAAACAAAATCAACATGCTGGTAAATATAATATCCGTCTGTATATTTTTTCATGTTCTTTCAATACTTCTATTCTTCTCTTTATTTTAAAGCTTTTCATCTTCATTTAGCGCTTAGAAATATCACAACGCGACAAAAATAGTCGCTCTATTCCTTTAGAATGAAAGATCGTTTACTTTAGTAGAATATAAAAACTTAGAAAGTAAAAATAATGGGAAACTATTCAACACTTTGGGTTGCGAAAGACAAAGGAATATACAATGAAGAAACCGATGAATATCTAGAAGTAAAATATGCCATTCCACTGTTTTGGATTGCTTTATTTACCGTTGAAGACATTACCACACTTAAAGATGAAGACGATTCAACCTACTACACATTCAGCGCATCGGTTTTAAAGGCTTGCGATACATTCAAATCAAGATTAAACATTTGGTCTACGCTTTATAACAATGATAAAGCTGAAGTTTTGGCTAAACTTTTCTTAGCGTATTTCGAACGTATTCCAACCTTTAACGTTGAATTAAATGTCACTGATATTATGGGAATGTCGATTGACCCCTTTAGTGAAGATGCTAAAGAATGCATGATTGATATGGTTCATTTTATTGATGAGAAACAAAAAAATCCGAATTATATCTCACCATCAAAAATGTGGCTTCCTACAAATTTTAAGTTAGAAATCCCTAAAGATCGCTATTTAGATATAGATGGTTTTGGTGAGGAGTTATTGCCTTATCCTGAACTTGATGAGCTACTTAATCAAAATTTAATACAAAATGAAAGCAAATACCCAAATCAGTCAATCTCAAAAAATAAGTCCAATAGATTAAAAATATCATTTTTTCTAATCAGCATAGTCATAATATTATTTACACTCATAATGTGTTCAATCCTATAAAATCACGGCTTTGAGTGCTCTTTTAAATGAATCAAAATATAAATAAACTACAACATTTACTTTTTAAAAATTATGCTTAAAAATTCAGAGTCTTTAAATCACGAAAAAACATTTTCCGAAGATGCAAGTAATTTTTTTTACTGTCTTTTTTTAACAATTTTCACTACGATCATATTTACAATTTTTCATAGTAATGCCCTCTTTCAAACTGATCTTGCAAGAAATTATTCATGGGAAATAAAAACCATACCGAACATAAATGTAAATTCTTATTCAGTCAGTCGCCCACGTAATCATTATAAAATCACCTTACCTATAAATCATTTAGAAAAAGAAACCTTTACTTGCCATGGAAAACTATTCATTTTTTGCAAAAATGAATATGCTCAACATACAACAGTATTAAAAAGTGTTGAGTATTATCACACTCAACTTAAACACGCAAAGAATCAAGTTTATAGATTAAAAACTATTGAATATATTGATAGAAATAATCAATTATCAAAAATTAATACACTTATTTCGCACCCAAATGCACAGTCAGAAATAAGTAAAAATTCAAAAAAACTTTGGGCAATATTAATTGGTGGCACTCTTCTTTCCTTATTTTTTATTTATTGGATTTCAACACTTAAATTTACACCCATCCAATTTAGGGTATTTATTTCTTTAACGATTGTTATTTATTACTTTTTCAAACTCTATAAAACAGCCATGATTTATTTTTAATTTAACCAAACCCCAGACACAAAAAAACCGCAATTAAGCGGTTAATTTCATCAAGTTGGTGCGCTCAGAGAGATTCGAACTCCCGACCCCTTAGTTCGTAGCCAAGTGCTCTATCCAGCTGAGCTATGAGCGCGTACCTGATTGCCTATAAAGGCTTCGTCACTTTTCGAATACTTATTTAAATTGGTGCGCTCAGAGAGATTCGAACTCCCGACCCCTTAGTTCGTAGCCAAGTGCTCTATCCAGCTGAGCTATGAGCGCATCATAAGTATTCGTTGGCGGTGAGAGAGGGATTCGAACCCTCGATACAGTTACCCGTATGCATCCTTAGCAGGGATGTGGTTTCAGCCACTCACCCATCTCACCGTAACGAGCCGCCATAATACAAACTAAAAGCCGATTCGGCAAGGGATGACATTAAAAAAAATAGAGAAATTTACTCAATTAAATACTTTTTAAGCAATTTTCATCATTTTGTATTTTTTTTATGCTGCAAAATAAGTATTTAGCTAAAAAAATTCAAAGATTAATCGTAAATCAAAATTTAAAACACAATATTGCAATCAATTACGTGCAGTATTTGCCTGTATGACTTATGCTAATCCTATCTTCTGAATAGAAACCAAATACATGATGAAAAATTGGGTCGATCCTGAAGCGAAAGCTGAAGCCGAACGTTACGACAATCCTATTCCAAGTCGTACCCTTATCCTTGAAACGATAGAACAAAAACAAGAACCACTATCACATGCTGATTTAGTGGAAGCATTTGAAATTGCCGATCAAAAAAGTATAGATGCGTTGAGCCATCGTTTAAGCGCAATGGTGCGTGATGGTCAACTGATGAAGGATGGTTTTAAATACCAACTCATGGCAGACCAACCAACTTTAGATGCGACTGTTTATGTCAACTCAAAAGGCTTAGGTGTTGCCAGTATTGATGGTAAAAAAGAAGAATTTTTACTGCCTGAACGTGAACTGCGCCAAGTCTTCCACGGCGACCGTGTTAAAGTCCAACAAACTTCGGTTGACCGTAAAGGTAAAGCTTGGGGCTATATCACTGAAGTGACACAGCGCCGTGTAAAACAACTGATTGGTAAAGTCGCTGAATTTGAAGATGAATATTTTATTCAACCTTCAAATCCCAATGCACATCAGCCGATTACCTTAGAAAAAGAACTGATTGAGCATGCCAAAGCTAAAGTTGGCGATTCAATTCGTGTCGAAATTGATGATTATCCAACCCGTGATGAATTTGCCACAGGTCATATCATCCAATCCATGGCGGATAAAGCGGATACAGAAATCATTATTCCACAAACCATTTTAGAATATGGTTTACCGTACGAATTTCCAGAAGAAGTTGTAAAAGAAGCTGAAAGTTTCAAAGAACCTTCGGCAAAAGACCGTGCAGGTCGTATTGATTTGCGTGATTTGCCATTAGTCACCATTGATGGTGAAGATGCACGTGACTTCGATGATGCAGTTTATGCTGAAAAACGTCCAGGTGGCGGTTATCGTGTTGTCGTGGCAATTGCCGATGTCAGCCATTATGTCCGCATTGGTAAACCTTTGGATGACGAAGCGCAAGAACGTGGTACATCCGTGTATTTCCCACATTTTGTCTTGCCAATGTTGCCTGAAGCACTGTCGAATGGTTTGTGTTCTTTAAATCCGCATGTTGACCGTTTGTGTATGGTCTGTGATTTGAATTTAAGCCGTGCAGGTCGTGTGACCAAATTTGAATTCTACCCTTCAGTCATGCATTCAAAAGCACGTTTGACTTATACCCAAGTCGCTCAATACTTAGATGGTGACAGCAAAACGGTTCCTGAGGATCGTGATGTACGTAAGTCGTTAAATACACTTTATCAATTGTATGAAACACTCAAAGGTTTACGTGCTGAACGCCATGCAATGGAATTCGAAACTGTTGAAACCTATATGACATTTGATGAGTTAGGTGGAATTAAAGAAATCCTACCGCGTTCACGTAATGTTGCACATAAACTGATTGAAGAATGTATGTTGCTTGCCAACGTGGCAGCCGCTGAATATTGCTTAAAAAATGAAGTGCCAATGTTGTACCGTGTACATGAAGCACCTGAGTTTTCACGCATTCAAAAAGTTAAAGATTTTGTGAAATTGCTTGGTTTGCCATTCCCTGATCAGCCGACACAAGCCGATTATCAAAAAGTCATTGAAGCAACCAAAGATCGTATTGATGCACCAAGTATTCATGCCGTCTTATTACGCTCAATGATGCAAGCCTATTATGGTCCGAAAAATGTTGGTCACTATGGTTTGGCTTATGAAGCGTATACGCACTTCACTTCGCCAATTCGTCGTTATCCTGACTTATTGTTGCATCGTGCGATCAAAGCCAGTTTAACGACTAAGAAATATCCGCTCTCAGGTTCAGCCTTGGATGAAGCAGGTGAACATTTCTCAGCAACCGAACGTCGTGCCGATGAAGCCTCTCGCTCAGTGACTTCTTGGTTGAAATGTCATTATATGCAGCAGCATATTGGTGAAGAATTTGTCGGTGTGATTAGTGCGACTGCTGAATTTGGTTTATTCGTGACGCTGAAAGACCTGTATGTCGATGGTATGGTGCATGTGAGTCAACTCGGCGATGATTATTTTGTCTTTGATCAAGTCAGTCAAAGTCTTGTCGGTCAAAATCGCGGACAAGTCTTTGGTTTAGGCGATGAAGTAAAAATCAAAGTTGCTGGTGTGAATATTGAAGAACGCAAGATCGACTTTGAGCTGTTACAACAACTTTCTCATGCAGGTCGTGTGATTCGTAGTCGTGCGCCACGCGTTGCGAAACCAACAGCAAAAGAAGAAGTTTTTTCTGATCGTCCTACACGTGTTAAATCGGATGCTGACAATAACAATGTCAGTGACGATGGAGAACGTCCCTTTCGAAAGAAAAAATCAAAAGGAAAGCCTAGTTCTTACGGTAAAAAGTCTAGTAAAAACAGTGCAACGAAGCCTGAAACAAAGGCTAAAGATAAAGTGAAGAAAAAGGCTAAACCGAAAAAGAAAAAGTCTAATGCAAAAGCAAAGGATGAGTAGCTTTTTAAGTACATAGTTTAGTTTTTAAATAAGAGCGCTTCGGCGCTCTTTTTGTTTATAATTATCTAAATTTTAAAATAAAATTTGCCATGTCAAAAAGTTCAATTTCTAAATATTATTACCATTATTATGTGATTTTCATTCTGTTTCTTTCACTCATTAGTGCAACTTACGGGGTTTCATCTGTTAATTTTCATGCAACAAAAGCGGTTAATATCTTTGCTCTTTGTGCTTCAATTACTCTTTACTGTGCCATCATTCTATATTTTTTCTTTTTATATCGTAAGCAACAATGGATCATTCCGCGTTCATGGAAGAATTTTCAGAAACGACCTTTGCTTTATTGTCTGATCATATTTCCCATCTGTTTTATACCTGTATTCTGGCTTAATTTTTCTCAGTTTTTTCCTATGTTTTATACGAAAGTATCAGGAATCAAATCTGTTGAAATTTTAGCAGCACATACAAAAGAACATAGCTTTAAAGGAAATACAACTTATTGCTTATCTAACAAATACTCCTGCTTACCTATTTTCAAAATCAATAAAGATGAATTTGAGCGATATAAAAATAAAAAAGTCGTTTTGCAAATCACCTGTCAAAAAAGTTCACTTGGCACAATTGTTTACTCGATTGATCATATTCGTATATCTGAGAAGAATCATTAATCGGCTCTCAAATTGCATGAAGTTCATGCTACAGTTTGAATATAAAACAAAAAGATGATGCATCAATGAAAAATTTAATTTTGTTCACTCTGCTTATTTCCACAAATCTTTATGCAGAATCTATATTTACTACTCACCCTATTCCTAAAAAATTCAACTCATTTACAGGTAATATTCCCTACATTCAGGCTAAAGACTTTAAAAAGATCAACCAACAAATTCAACAACAACTTTTACAGGATGAGGGAGTACCGATTGACTTTGAAAGTGACAAAATTTATCAAGACCATGATTATTTAAGTATTCGGGTGAATCAAGAAATTTCAGGTGGTCATACGTATTATCGAAGCCGATATTTTGTGATTAATCTTAAAAATAAAAAGCTCATGACACAAGATCAAGTTATTAAAAAATATCAGCTTTCAGCAATAAATATTTCACGACAAATTGGTGAAGAACTCGAACCATGTATCATACCCAAAATACCAATCACCGAAGAATGTAATAGTGCTGATCTGCAATATTTATATCGAGATTATGCAGAAGATCCGCATACAATTGATTTAAAAAATGCAGATGGTTTTTATCTTAAAAAGAACATTCTAGGAATTAGTTTTGATGCAGGTGTCTATTCAGTGCCATTTGAATTCGATCTAAAAACCAAGAAAATCCAATAGCACTGTTTAAATTTATTGCCAAAGCTTGATTTCCCTGTCCAGAAGCCCTACATCTATAGATAATTCAGGACATTATTTTGGCATCACCCATGACCTTAGAAACAATGACATTAGAAAAGGCGACTTTGCCTGTACCACAATTCGATCAAATCACCTTAGATCAACTCAAACAAAATATCGAACACGCCATTCAAGATGGGCAGATTTTTTTAAATGAACTGACACAAGTTCCTGAAAGCATTCAAACACAACTTCATGTATTAGAAAAAGTAGATACGCTTGAAAATAATATGAGCGAATCTTGGGGCGTGTTATCACACCTCAATGCGGTGATGAACAATGCTGAAACACGTGAAATTTACCAATCACTCTTACCGAGTTTAAGCGAATATTACACCCAGCTTGGACAACATGTTCCGCTATTCCAAACCTATCAAAATATTCATGACAATCTAATTTTTGCAGACTTGCCTGCTGCACAACAAAGTGCCATCAAATTGGCTTTACGTGACTTTAAACTTTCAGGTGTGGCACTCGAAGGTGAAGCGAAAAAACGTTATGCAGAAATTTCAGCACGACTTTCACAACTGTCATCTGACTTTTCCAACCATGTTTTAGATTCAACACAGGCGTATCACAAACCATTAAGTGAAGATCAACTCAAAGGCTTGCCACAAAGCAGTATTGAACTGTTAAAACAGTATGGTCAACAACGTGAGTTAGATCAGCCTGTTGCCACTTTAGATATTCCATCTTATTTGGCGATCATGACTTATGCAGAAGACCGTGCCCTACGTGAAGAAATCTATCACGCTTATGTGACTCGCGCTTCTGATCAAGCGCAGGATACACAGTATGACAATGCCCCTGTGATGGTTGAAATTTTAAGTTTGCGTCAAGAAATGGCGAAACTTCTAGGTTTTGATAATTATGCAGAATATTCACTGGCTTCAAAAATGGCACCTGATGTTGAAACTGTGAATCAATTCCTTGTGGATTTGGCTGAGCATGCACGTAAGCCTGCCCTACAAGAAATCGAAGAGCTGAAAGCCATTGCGCAACAAGATGGCATTGAAGAACTCAAACCTTGGGACAGCACCTATTATTCTGAAAAGCTTAAAGTACAAAAATTCAATCTTTCTCAAGAAGATTTAAAACCATACTTCCCTGCACCGAAAGTGATTCAAGGTTTATTCAATGTTGTAAATCGTTTATATGGCATCAAAGTTGTTGAACGTGAGGCACCGCTTTGGCATGCAGATGCGCATTATTATGAATTGGAAGATCAAGGCTTTGTGATTGGTGGTTTCTATTTCGATCTCTATGCACGTAGCGGTAAACGTGGTGGCGCATGGATGAGTGGTTTCCGTTCACGTATGCAAACAGATGAAGGCTTACAAAAACCGATTTGTTATATGGTCGGAAATTTCACACCACCTGTTGGTGACCAACCCGCCCTACTCACTCATGATGAAGTGAATACATTGTTCCATGAGTTTGGACATGGTTTACACCACATGTTGACTGAGGTGGATAATATTTCTGTTGCTGGCACACACGGCGTAGCGTGGGATGCAGTGGAATTGCCAAGTCAATTTATGGAATTTTGGACATGGGATACTGAAAGCCTCGCCCTAATCAGCGAACATATCGAATCTAAAGATACATTGCCAAATGACTTGCTTAAAGCTTTACTGGATGCACGTTTCTTCCAATCAGGTATGCAAACGTTACGTCAAATCGAGTTTGCCTTATTCGACCTGACCATTCACAAACTAACACCTGCTTTAAATGCCGAGCAAATTCAGGCGACATTGGATGATATTCGCAATAAATATGCGGTATTAGCTACTGCACCATATAACCGTTTCCAAAATGGCTTTAGTCATATTTTCGCGGGGGGCTATGCTGCGGGTTATTATTCATATAAATGGGCAGAAGTTTTAGCCAGCGATGCCTTTGATCGTTTTGAGAATGAGGGCGTTTTTAACACCCAAACTGGTCAGGAATTCCGTAAGGCAATCCTTGCAGTTGGCGGAAAAGATACAGCACTTGACGCATTTATCAATTTCCGTGGGCGTGAGCCTAAAATAGATGCATTATTACGACATCAGGGTTGGACGAATAACGCTAAAAGCGCTTAAACTAAGCTTTAAAATTGTTTAAAGTGTGGTGGGTGTATGAATATTAAACGTCGTTTCATTGCTGGTGCAAAATGTCCTAAATGTGAAGCGATGGATCGTATTGTTATGCTCACCCAAAACGATGCTGAATGGATTGAATGCATCGAGTGTGGCTACTCTGAAAATCGTCCTACCCACATAGACGCACCTGAAGAGCCTGCCGTACCTGATGAAATTGGGGTAATTCAATTCAAGCCTCGTTCCTCAAAGTAGATTGGATCACAAAAAAATGCAAATAGATCAAAGGAATAATCCAAAATTAATGTGGATCATTGCGGCTGGCTTAGTTGTTGTTATTTTACTTATCGCTGTTTTCTTCTGGTTGAATAATCCATCGAATAAAACCGCAACCAATGATCAACTAAACACACCAATAACGACGAAAAAAACTGAAGTTGTTACACCGCCTGTTGCACAAGCAATTGAACAAACAGCAGCATCTGAATCGACTCATATTGAATTGGTGAATGAAACCATTTTAAAAGATAAGGTTCCTGAAAATGCGAGTCTTGCCAAAGAAGAAGTTGCCAAACTTGATGACATCCAAACACAATTGGGTGAACAACAACAAAGTTTAAAATCTCAACATGCTGATGCAGACCAACTGATCAAGCTAAAAGAAGAACAAATCAAAATCCTTGAACAGCAATTAGCTACGCAAACTCAATAATCCACGCTTAATAAAAGCTTTAACTCAAATAGTTAAAGCTTTTTCAAATTTAAATATACTGTTAAGAATTAAAAACTTTAAATTATTAAAAATACACCAATCATCCTCTGAATTTTAATCGCTCAAAATTTGCTAAGATTCAACATAAATCTCGCCAATGCATCCATCATGAACACAGAATCACCCAATAACAATATTTTGATTGCAATCGGCTTACTCATGCTCTCTGCTTTTTTATTTTCAATCATGGGCGTCTGTATCCGCTATGCATCATATACTCTAGATAATTATACGATCGTGTTCTTCCGTAATTTTGTTGGGATTTTTATTTTTCTACCACTGATTTTTAATAAAGGCATTGGTTTTTTTAAAACCCAAAAATTATGGATGCATACATGGCGTGCGCTTGTGGGACTCACGGCGATGTATGGATTTTTCTACGCCATTGCACATCTTAAATTATCCAATGCCATGGTCTTTACTTATTCTTCACCGATTTTTATCCCACTGATTGCATGGTTATTTCTCAAAGAAAAAATTACCTTGTCGATGCTTATTGCTGCTGGACTCGGACTATTTGGTGTCATTTGTGTCGCTAAACCTGACAGCGGAATGTTCAATCAAATTTCAATGATTGGTTTGAGTGCGAGTTTCTTAGCCGCGATGGCATTTGTCACCGTTCGTGCGTTGACCAGTACAGAACCGCCTGAACGCATCGTATTTTATTTCTGTCTTATTGGCACAGTCATTTCAGCAATTCCGATGTTCTGGATGATTCGTCCTTATACAGTTAAAGAATTAGCATTTTTAATTGGTGCTGGGCTTTTAGCGAATATCAGTCAAATGTTTATGTCCTATGCCTACAAACTTGCGCCTGCGGGACAAATTGGTCCAGTGAATTATATTGCGATTATTTTTGCAGGGACATGGGGATTTTTATTTTGGGGTGAAATACCCGATCACTATAGCCTAATCGGTTTCGGCTTTATTTTAGTTGCCATCATTCTGTGTAATCCAATGTTACAGAAGAAATTAAATCAATTTAAACCCTAATCTCATGCTTAGAGAGTATTCATAAAATACCCGTGAATCCTCCCATATTTTATTACAATCAGTTGAACACTAAACTTTCTCTCTTTCACTTTATCAATCATCATTTCTCAATCATTCTTCTTCCATAACTCAGCAAAAAACAAAAGCGCCCGAAGGCGCTTTCATCTATCACTATATTTTAGTTCAACTACTTGTTCGGGTACCAGTCGAACAGATTAAACAAGTATGGACCGTAAGTAACCAAGAGCAGTGATGAGAACAACACCACGATTGGCAAGATCCAACGTTCATATCGATAATAGAAGCTTGTGTATTTGGCTTTCGCTTCTGCATCGGCGGCGGCGACTTCCGCATCACCGACGGAGAGCCTCGTCAGCAAGTGATTCAGTGCCACTGGTGGTGTCACATAACCGAATTCAAATGCAACCAATACAATCATCCAGAAGTGGATTGGATGGATACCATTATCAAAGGCAACAGGCGCAATTGTCGCAGCAACAAGAATCACCGCACCGAATGGATCTGTAGTCATACCGATCATCGCGAGTAATAATGCCATGAAGCCAAGTGTGATCAGGATACTACCCAAATGCGTTGGAACCATAGTCACGATTTCACTACGCTCAATCAGACCACCCACACTTGCAGATAACGCCATCAAGATAATTAAAGCACCAATATGCCCCACACTTTCAGAGGTTGAGAACCAAACTGAACCTGCAAAACCACGCTTCTTCTCAGCTGTATTTCCATGTTCACGTAAATATTCAGAATCTTGCTCATGTTGCAATGCAAGTGCTTTATTTGGATTCTCAGGTACTGGTAACTTATCACCAAAGAACTTATCAAATAAGATAAATGCCAAGAGCATAATTGGAAGAATTACAGGTGCTGTAAACTCATCCATTTTAGTGTCTAAACCATATTGGTAGAAACCAATTACTGCAATAACCACTAAAACATAAGGAATCACAGGTACTAAAGCACGTAGCATTCCAGGTACAGCTGTTTTCGGTGAATTAATACGGAATTTATCTTCAGCAAGGAATAAAGACACACCAAGGAAAATAAATGCAGTTAACCAGAATACATAGATACCATGATCAAATAATTCATCTGAAGTCACATGACGGCTATCGAGCATCGAGATCAGAATAACAAGCAAACATGGACGTAGTACGACACCCAATGAACCTGACATTGCAGATACAGCCAATGCATATTGACGACGCGCACCTGAGTTCCAAACTTCTTTATAAATGATCGCACCCGCTGCAACGACGAAGATACCAGAAGCACCGGTATAAGCAGTTGGAATTGCAGCACCAATCAAAATGATCCAAGTCAATGTTTCTGGCGCAAGATTCCATGGGCGTAAAATCGCTAAGAATAAATCCATGACGCGTGTTTGCGTCAACAACATACCTGCCCAAATGAACAATGCTAAATTCAAGAAGATATTCGAGAACTCAGTCAACAAGCCAAGGTAAATTCCTTGCCCCATTGGATAGTCCATAAAGAAGGTAAATGCAATACCTGTGACTATCGCCATGAATGCGTATAACGGAATACTCAACATTGCGAGTCCGAAGTTACCACCCTCTTCAGCATCTGCAGGTGTACGGAACAATTTAAACAAACTGATAATGGTCAAGATGACAAATAAAATCATCCATAGCCAATACACACCTATGGTTTCGTGAGTAGACTCCACACCAGAATTTAAAACAGAACGGTATTGGCTAATCACTGAATAGCTCAGTAAGGCATTACCGATTACCATTGCGATGTTATAGACTTTGAAATCAAGTTTGGTACGCGCAGGACGCAAACCAATGTGGTGCATTTTCAATGAAGCTGTAATTGAAGCAATCACCACCATTAAAATAAGAATCAGAACGCGGTTCTCTGTACCCCATTTGAGTATCCAGAAGAAACCCGTTTCCATCGAACGATAGCTACGAATCGTTGAATGCTGTTCCATATGCTTATTGGCTTTATCATAAAAAGCATATTTTTGATTACAGTCTGATTGAGCTGAAACAAATGAAGCACGAACATCAGCCTCTGGGGTTAAACCGAAAAACGCTGCATCCGGATCTTTTGCTTCCTGCTCCATTTTTTCTTTTACAAGCTTATCGATGTCCATATTACGGTCACACGATGGCTTGGTGGGTTCAGCACGTAAATAGGAATATTGCATTCCTATTTTCTCATCTCCATATAGACGCTCACCAAAACGAAGCATCTGTCCATGAATCATATCCCCTGTTCCAATGATCAAAGTCAACAGAAGCAGAACAAGGACGACAAAGGTTGAGATCCACTCATTCCAGATATAACTGAGTAGACCTAATCCTGATCTATTATTTACAGAATCTTGCATTGTTATTCCAGTTTTTATGCCCACCGTACAACAAACATGTACAGCTCATCTTTATTATTAGGTGATAGTAAAATCCTTTACCAATACCCATTCCTATCATTACACTCTAAAGGTGCCGTAATTTTCTTAAAAAAAACATGACAAAGATTTATTTTTTCGGCGAGTATTTTGTCAACTCATCGCTTAGTTTAAAAATTAATGTCTACACATCATCTTATGCCTATCTTTTATTCTTATTAAAATACCTTGAATTTCAAATGAATCAATATAAATAGTGACTGATTATTCATTAATCACGAAAAAATTAATAAAAATTCAGGTTTTAACTCTAAAAATGCATTATTGTAAATATTTTCTTCTCATTGTTTTAAATAAAACTAAGTAGAATCAATCCAATACACTTTCTTTGTGTTTTGGAAATATGACAATTAAACTCCCCACATCACATCATTCATTTCAACATTTTCAGTCAAAGTGCGTTTTTTTTGAAGTCTGTGGTTTTGTGTTAAAAACATTGATTTGAAAAAATAAACACAACGCAGCGGCTAAACTCCCATAGATCACGCCAAGTAAGTGAGCTTGTGTTAAGACTGGATGCCCGATCAATTGCTGCGTTTGTAATGCTCCAAAAAAATGTTCCCAAACAAGCTTTAAAATGATGCCTAGTAAAATAATCAAAGCAAAATGTCTTTCTGACTTTTCTTTTAAACTCATCAATGTAGAAAAAACAAATAAACCATGCAATATGCCTGATAGTCCTGCATAGGCATAAATTTCAGGATAAAAATAATAAAAACTCAAGCTCAAAAATGGTGGTAAAACAATCAGCAAACCTAATAAAGCTTTTTTATTGATCTGCGGAAATAAAAATGGCAAACACATCAAAGCCAGCACATTTAAAACGTAGTGTATCCATCCTACATGTACCCAATGCGCTGTCCACCAACGCCAAGGCTGATTCCAAAACAAATCATGTCGATAAATCAAATGATCCTGAAAACATTGCAGTACCGCAAAAAAAATCAGACTGAAGAAAATAAACAATACTGTGTCATTTTGCTTAACTTGTATCATTTCCCACCATGAAAATGTAAAAAAAGAAGAGCGATCGCTCTTCTTTGATTCTAACTCATCTTCAAACTTAATGACCTTTTATCGATCAGCGCTTGCATAACATCACCTAAAGTTAAGGTGCTACAGTTGTATCTTCAGCTGGCGCTGCTGTATCTCCAGCACCTCCTGTTGGCGCAGGCAAGTCATTAAATAACTCATCATCACCACTTGAAGCTTGTTCGTCCCAGAATGTTGTCATACCATCATCCGCAGCACGAACCCCAGTATGCTCAGTCCAATAACGATCTGCGATACCTTGAATCATTTGACCTGCCATACCATCCAATAATCTAAACTCAGGATTGATCGGCTTATCATCTGCACGTGATGCCGCATATGATTTCAATGCGCCTCTTAACTTAGCATCATCACCACTGGCTTGTGCTGCTACCGCATTCATTGCAAAAGCTAAACGTACACCTTTTTGTTCAGCAATCTGCATCGACTGTTGTAATGTTTGATAAGGATCCGGCTTACCATCACCCGCACCAGGTAATAGAATCCAAATCACTGCACGGGTCGCCATTGGCGCACCCCAGAATTTATTATTGTCCAAACATGCCATACCACGTTCAACAATCGCGGCAATATCTTTTGGCACGTTGACAGCACCACCCGAGTTAATGTCATTGGTCATGGCTTGTAAACCACTCAACATACCAATCAGGTAAATCGTCTGATCTAAATCTTTACGCATGGTTGGACAAGAGTCGCCAAGCGTATATTTATATTTTGCTTGCCAACGTTCTGCAAAAAGTTGATAGCCTGCATATTGACGCTCTGCAGCAAGCGCAGCCCAGCGTTTTTGCTCTACACGGGCATCCTGAGCTTCTGTCACTTTACCGTCTTTTGAGGCACGTAAATATCTAAGTTCCGCATCGAGCGCACGATTTTCAGCACACATACCCGCTGCTGAATAGAGCAATACCGCCATACGTGTAGGGTCTGCACCCATATCTTTGGTTGCCATAATTGCAGGTGTTAAAGCACTACCTGAATTACAAGCCATGTCTGTATCATTACCTGCCAAAATAGGTGGAACAATGTGCTTTTCACTGAATCCTAATGCTACATTTGCACCAGATTTAACGACGTATGAACAACCTGATAAAACAGATGAGGCAACAACTGCGGTCAGCATCAATTGACCAAATTTGTGGACCTTAGACATACTTCCTGTCCTCTATATAATTGTGTTTATATCCTTTTTCACTCACAATATCAGAAGCTACATCTGAATAAAAGAGTAATAGCTCTAATTTTATCTCAACAATTTGCCATACTTCAAATGTTGTGCAATTGACCCAATGTGATTTTTATAAAAATTTTAGGCAAAAAAAAGCAGCATAGCGACGGTTCGGCACATGCTGCTTATTAAACGGTAAACTCTAAGAGAGCTTATTTGTTTTGAGTTTTCTAAATTTACGGCTAATAAATGTATTACTGTCCGCTTTCTCAATCTGTTCCCTCAGCATAGTTCCTAATCTTCCTACAGTAATCGCAAGTACAATTGCGACGATTAGAAACCAATACGTATGAATTTCACCCATTTGGAAATTCCTCATTCGCTGTTGGTAGGTTTAATTTACCTGTAGAATGAATTATTCATCATGAAAATTGTCTAACAATTCTATTTTGCTGTGATTTTCATGCGATCTCGTCTAACAATGTTTATTATTTAGACATATTTTTCTATAAGTAATTATTTTATAATATTTATTATTCTTATCAAAAATTTAGAATTGTTTAACAATCAATTCAATCTTGCACGTGTTTGCATCGATTTCCATTGTTGTTTAGATAATTGATCACACCAAATGATTAAATTTGGGTCTTCTTTGTTTTGAAAAGTGATCACAATATATAAAGAGTGATTGAGTATTTTTTTGACTTTCACTTGTTGAATCAACCTACAATCAGCTTGTTGTAAACTCCACACATCATGATCAAGTTGTTCTAAACAAATAACCGTAGATTGCTTCCTAAATAATTTTAATATCAATAAAGCAATGCCCAGTAAAAGGATACACAACCATATATTCAATAAAAAAGACAATAAAATAGTGATACACAAGAGACTAAAAAGCTGAAAACCCAGTGCAACACGACTGGGTTTTAACGCATAGCGCTGATGCATACTCACATCAATTCACTTAAAAATTGATTCATCAGAATCAACCATGAACATAGTGTTTGAGTTTATTAATCAAATCTCGTAACTCAGGACGTGGCGGTTCTGACACTTCCATAAACCAGTCCAATAAATCAGGATCTTCTTGATCAACCAATTCTTTAAAAAGTAACTTTTCTTCAGCATCTGCCTGTAAGTAATACTGTTTTACATAAGGGTCAAAATATACATCGATTTCTTTTAAACCACGACGTGCGCGATAAATCACTTTACGTTCTTCTAAAGTTAGTTCTTCAGACATCATTTTCCCCTATGGTAAATTCTGCATTAGTTTACCTGATTCCCTACAAATTTCTTGCTAAATTCTACCAAATGACCAAATTCATCATTTAAAAATGGGTTTTGAGCATTCATCTCATTGCGAGTCTATTCTTTTTCACATAATTTCAAAGCACTAAAACTCATATGGATATTATAAAAATGCAATCAGGTGCAATCCGACCTTTAGCAAATATGTTACCACGTAAATTATTTAATGCTGAACATGAAGCATTTCGTGAAACTGTACGTAAATTTTATGAAAAAGAAGTCGTTCCCAATATTGCCAAATATGAAGCTCAACAACATGTAGATCGTGATTTGTGGAATAAAGCGGGTGAAATGGGCTTACTCTGTGCAACCATGCCTGAAGAGTATGGTGGTTATGGTGTAGACCGTCTTTACAGTATGATTTTGATTGAAGAACAAGCTTATGCCATGGATTCTTCAACAGGTTTTTCTTTGCATTCAGACATCGTTGCGAACTATATCAATAACTTTGGTAATGAAGAACAAAAGAAACATTGGATTCCAAAAATGGTCTCTGGTGAAGCAGTCACTGCAATTGCGATGACTGAGCCAGGTACAGGTTCAGATTTACAAGGTGTACGTACCACTGCTGTTTTAGATGGTGATGAATATGTCATCAATGGTTCTAAAATTTTCATCACCAATGGTTACTTATGTGACATGGCGATCGTGGTTTGTAAAACAGGTAATTCTGACAAAGGTTCTGCCAACTTGTCTTTAATTATTGTTGAAGCAGATCGTGCTGGTTTCACCAAAGGTAAACCGCTCAATAAAATTGGGATGAAAGGTCAAGATACTTGTGAATTGTTCTTTGAAGATGTGCGTGTACCGAAAGAGAATTTACTCGGTATGGAAGGTATGGGCTTCATCATGCTCATGAAAGAGTTAGCATGGGAACGTATGTTGGTTGCGATCATTTGCCAAGCAGGCTCTGAAGCAGCTTTAGCACACACTGTTCAATACACTAAAGACCGTAAGGCTTTTGGTAAGCCGATTGGTGCTTTCCAAAATACCCGTTTCAAACTTGCTGAAATGCGTACAGAAATTGATTTTTGCCGTGCTTATTTAGATCGCTGTATGGAACTACAGCTTGAAGGTAATTTAGGCGTAGATGCAGCTGCGGCGGCTAAATATAAAATTTCTGAATTATTCTCAGAAGTTGTCGATGAGTGCCTACAATTACACGGTGGCTATGGCTATATGCTTGAATATCCGATTGCCCGTGCTTATATCGACAACCGTGCGAACCGTATTTATGCAGGCACCAATGAGATCATGAAAGAGCTCATTTCACGTTCAATGTAAAAAAATTGTAAATAAATTCAAAATAGATCAAGGAGCGAAAGCTCCTTTTTCTTCATCTGCTTTTCGTAATCCGCCGTTATCTTTAACAGATCAATTTAGGCTATAACGAATAAACCACACTGTAATCAAGTTTCGTTAAATTCATCTATATTAGCTATAAAAATAATACTTTACATAAAATTTTACATACCCCATTTGTATTTTATTTCAAATTGAATTAAATTCAATTCAAAACAAGAAGGAAGTTTAAAATGACAAAAGTAGTTAAAAACCTCAATGAATTAAGTCAAGACTTAGCCGGTCGCCACACATGGACGAAAAGCACTGGGACTGAAGAGATTGATCCTGTACTCATTGAAAATGATCTAAAAAATTTGTTAACGGATGGTTATGTCATTATTCAAAACCTGTTAACGCATGAAGAACTAGAGGAGATAAAACAAAACATAAATCCCCTGCTGAATCACACAGGACGAAATACATTTGAGGGGGTTAAAACTCAGCGTGTATATAATGTTCTTGCCAAAACTAGAGCAGCTGACAAAATGGCACAGCATCCACGTGTCTTAGCCTTGCTTGATCGCATTTTATTGCAAAACTATTTGTTATCTCAGATGCAAGTCATCAAAATTTTACCAGGTGAAAACGCACAATTATTACATACAGATGATGGGCAATATGTTGTGCCCCGCCCGAGGAATGCTATTGGTGCTGCAACAGTTTGGGCAATCGATGAATTTACCACAAGTAATGGTGCAACTTCAGTCATCCCAGGCAGCCATCTTTGGGATGGGGAAAGAACGCCTCTCGAAAGTGAAGCTATTCCTTGTGTAATGCCCGCGGGATCGGTTGTAGTATTTCTAGGCACCTTATGGCATGGTGGTGGAGCAAACCATTCAAACGCTGCGCGTTTAGGTTTTACATGCCAATATTGTGAACCTTGGTTGCGTCAACAAGAAAATTTTATGATGGAAGTGCCACTGGAAACAGCAAAGGGACTGTCTGAAGATTTATTACGTATGATGGGATATAGTATTTTCCCACCGTTTTTTGGGATGGTGGATGGCATGCATCCTAAAAGATTACTGGAACATCAAAATACCGATGAATAAACCTAAAAAAAGCAGGGTTAGGGATGCTTCAATAAGCACGTTAACCCTTATAAATGCAGCAAATGAAATTATGATCGAAGGTAATGGTCATATTGAAATGGCTGAAGTTGCGCGTCGTGCTCAAGTTTCAGTTGGTTTAGCCTATCATTACTTTGGCTCTAAAGCAGGTCTCATCGCAGCAGTTGTAGAAGCCTTTTACGATAAACTCGATGCGGAAGTTTTATTTTCAGTATCACATGAATCTGATTGGCTAAAGCGTGAATGGGAACGTACTTTAAATCTTGCAATTTTTTATCAGAGCAATCCCCTGTCAACGGTAATACTTGGCTCATTACGAAGAGAATCTATCGTTGTTGATATAGAGCAAGCCAGAATAACCGCACAGATTGAAGAAGGAACTCGTAATTTTCAAAAAGGTCAACGACAAGGCGTAATCCGTCAAGATATAGCAGCACATGATCTTGCTACTTTTGTCTTGGGTGGTGTGCGAGAACTCATGCGTTCAGCACTTCAACAACCACAAGATCAGCGCCCTATGGCTGAAGATCTAGCAAAATCTGCATGGAAATTGATCGTTCCATGTATTTCTCTTGAATACAAATAAAGTTGAGCGATAAAGCGAAAATCACCACTCAAGCTTTTGCATATTATTCATGTCCGAGATGAAATTTATTAGGTATCTCGTGATCAAATTTTACAATATCATCCTCCCCTTATATAAAAAATAAAAAAGGAGCTAACGCTCCTTTTTCTTGGTCTAGGCAAAATACCAGTCAATTCCCAAGGCAGTATTTTCGCTGAATCAGTTGAGCTATTTATGCAGTATAAAATACCATTGATGTTCTATATAACTTAAAACTCAATCTCACTTTCAAGCGCTTCAATTCAATCCAATACTGAAAATATACGATGAACGATCAGCACACCACATTTGACTGTATTATTATCTATAGACAATAAAAATGGCTGAATGAAAAACTAAAATTTTAAGGTTTACACAAAATGATCAAAATCAACATGATCCCGCTTCATGGTATCGATATTGAAAATATTGGCCATATTGCTTTAGGGCAATCTCAAACAGAGCTTATCCATCTGCTTGGACAGCCTGCTGAACACTCAGATGCTGTGCAACTATATTATGATCAATATGAACTGCGTATTGATCTCAATCAAAATAAAAGCATTGAATTTATTGAGTTTATAAACGGACCTTATCCAGAAAAAACTAAACTTTCTATTTATGGTGTTGATCCATTTCAAATTGATGCGAACAATCTTATCCAACTGCTCACAGAAAAAAATAATGGTCATGTTGATCTTAGCGAAGCTGATCATTGTTTTACTTTTTTAAATATTTCTGTCGGCATTTGGCGACAGTACACAGAACAAGACGTTATGGAAAATATTACAGAAATGAAAAAAAATAACGAATATTTAGAAAATCAGGATTGGTTATTGGTGGATTTGGATAAAGCTAAACATTTTTGGACAATCGGTTTAGGTGAAAAAAACTACTATCACGACTCTGAACAATCACACCAATAAAAAAAAGGAGCTTAAGCTCCTTTAATGTTCCCTATATTTGCTTTGAGCAAATTAAGAAACTAATTTAGGCTTTTTTGCTGCTTGAGCTTCACGCTTATGAAACTTCAACACGCCATCATCAAACTTAGCATTCTTAAGCTCTTTACGATCAGCAAGATAGTTATTGGTCACTTTCCATGGCGCATGCTTACCTTGTTTCGGCATCACATTTGCTGCACGAGCAATATAACCTGACGATAAGCTACCCATTACTGTATCTTCCATCAATTCAGTCGCATCCCCTTGTGGAATGACTTCATCAAAGCCTTTTTTATCCATATAATTCACAAGGCGACTGATATATTCACCAGCAATATCCACTTTCAATGTCCATGATGCATTAATATAACCGATGATCATTGCCATGTTTGGTACATCACTGACCATTACACCTTGATACAACATATGCTGAGAAGTATTGAGTGGTTTACCATCTAATGTCGCTTTGATTCCACCTAAAATTTGGATCTCCAAACCTGTTGCAGAAACAATAATATCTGCGTCTAAATGCTGACCTGATTTTAATTGAATACCTGTTTCAGTAATTTTTTCAATATGATCTGTTTCAACACTCGCCTTACCCGAACGTAAAATTTTGAATAAATCACCATCAGGAACCACACACAAACGTTGATCCCATGGATTATAGTTCGGTGTAAAGTGTTTCATATCCACCTTACCTTTAAGCTGCATTTCAATCGATTTTAATAACAATTTACGCAAGACTTTAGGTTGCTTCTGAGCTAAAGCATAAATACCACGTTGCATACCAATATTACGTGCACGAGTTAATTTATAAGCAATATCTTCTGGCAATACCTTACGCATCTTGTCATACACAAAATCAACCGAAGGAATCGAAGCAATATACGTTGGCGAACGTTGCAACATCGTTACATGCCCTGCGCCGCCTTTTGACATCGCAGGTACTAAGGTAATTGCTGTTGCACCACTACCAATAATCACCACTTTTTTGCCAGTATAATCTAAATTTTCTGGCCAGAATTGTGGATTGATAAATTGACCTTTAAAGTTTTCTTTACCAGGATAATCTGGCTGATAACCTTGATCATAATTATAATAGCCAGTACACCCTACAACAAAATTGGCAACCCAAGTTTGCAATTTACCATTCGGATCTTCAATTTCTACAACCCATTTCTTCATCGAAGAATCATAATTTGCTGTACGAACACGGTGGTTAAAATGAATTTTCTCTTTTAATTTAAATTCATCAACAACTTCAGCCACATAACCTTTAATCGATGCACCATCAGCCAAAACATTAGCTTTTTGCCAAGGCTTAAAATTAAAGCCAAATGTAGACATATCTGAATCTGAACGAATCCCTGGGTATTTAAATAAATCCCAAGTTCCACCAAAGCTTTCACGACGCTCAATAATTTCAAACGAACGCTGTGGTGAATTTTTAGATAAATGAGCAGCAACACCAATACCAGAGATGCCTGCGCCAACGATGAGAATATCGACTTGCTTTTCCATTTTCTTTTTATAACCTTTTTAAAAGTACATTTTTATTAAAGCACAAATTTGACAATACGCAATGTCAAGTTTGCATATTTCTGACGAAATTCATGTCAATTCAGGACAAAATAACAGATTGTCAGACAAAATTGTTAATTTTAAAGCATAAAAAAGGTCGGTAAAATACCGACCTTTTCGAACAACCGATTGTTCTATGGCGTGAGTAAACTTAGTTTACTTCACGATCCACAAGTTCTACATAAGCCATCGGCGCAGCATCACCTGCACGGAAACCAGCTTTAAGAACACGTAGATAACCGCCGTTACGTTCTTTATAACGAGGGCCAAGAACGGTAAATAATTTACCAACTGTTGCTGCTGAACGAGTACGAGCAAATGCCAAACGGCGGTTCGCTACTGTATCGTTTTTAGCTAAAGTGATTAAAGGCTCAGCTACACGACGTAACTCTTTTGCTTTAGGCACAGTTGTTTTAATCAACTCGTGCTCGAACAAAGAGTTAGCCATGTTTTGGAACATCGCTTTACGATGACTGCTTGTACGGCCTAATTTCACACCACTATTACGATGACGCATGGTGATAGTCCTACTTAATTAACGGCTACGATAGGCGAAACGATCGTCCATACGGAGACTAGCTGGTGGCCAGTTCTCTAAACGCATGCCGAGCTGTAAGCCCTTAGAAGCCAGAACATCTTTGATCTCTGTAAGCGATTTTTTACCAAGGTTAGGCGTTTTAAGTAGCTCAACCTCTGTACGCTGTACAAGATCACCAATGTAGTAAATATTTTCTGCTTTCAAACAGTTAGCAGAACGAACAGTAAGCTCTAGATCATCAACTGGACGAAGCAAGATTGGATCAACTTCTTCACGTGGTTCTTGAGCAACTGGAGCTTGATCTTTCTGAAGATCAACAAAAATTGCAATTTGTTGTTGCAAGATTGTTGCCGCTTTGCGGATTGCTTCTTCTGGATCTACAGTACCATTTGTTTCAAGATCAATGACAAGCTTGTCAAGGTCAGTACGTTGTTCTACACGCGCATTTTCAACGGTATAAGACACACGTTTGATCGGGCTATAAGAAGCATCTAACTGTAAGCGACCTACAGGGCGAGTTTCGCCTTCTGGGAAGCGTGAATCAGAAGTTTCATAGCCACGGCCTTGAGAAACTTTCAAGCGCATTTTTAATGAGCCTGAAGCACTTAAAGTGCCAATCAAATGTTCAGGGTTAACCACTTCAACATTATGAGGTAAACGAAGATCTGCGGCAGTAACATCACCAGGACCTTGTTTTTCTAATGTTAAATATGCTTCGTTTTGATCGAACAGCTTAATAGACAATCCTTTTAGGTTCAGCAAGAGCTCGACGATGTCCTGCTGCAAGCCTTCTAAAGTACTGTACTCGTGCTCGACACCTTCTATCTCAACTTCAACCACAGCAGCGCCAGGTAAAGAAGATAATAGGATGCGACGTAAAGCATTACCTAGAGTATGACCAAAGCCACGCTCTAATGGTTCAAGAATCACTTTTGCCGAGGTCCCGCTTGCCGCTTCGACCTTGATCGCTTGCGGAGTTAGAAACTCGTTTGCAGTACGCGTCATTATTGCTACCTCAAGGATTATTTAGAATACAATTCTACAATCAAGCTTTCGTTGATTTCAGCTGGTAAATCAGAACGATCAGGTGCAGATTTAAATGTACCTTCAAGTTTTGAATGATCTACTTCAATCCAAGCAGCTGTACCACGTTGAGTAGCTAATTCAATTGCGTTTTTGATACGTAATTGTTGTTTAGCACTTTCGTGAACTGCGATCACATCGCCCGCTTTAACTTGGATAGACGCGATGTTAACACGACGACCATTTAAAGTGATTGAACGGTGAGATACAAGCTGACGAGCTTCTGCACGTGTAGAACCAAAACCCATACGATAAACAACGTTATCGAGGCGGCTTTCAAGCAATTTCAACAAGTTTTCACCTGTTGCGCCTTTAACACGAGCAGCTTCTTTATAGTAGTTACTAAATTGACGCTCTAAAACACCGTACATACGACGTACTTTTTGTTTTTCACGTAATTGTAGTGAGTACTCAGATTGTTTACCACCACGCGCCTGACCATGTTGACCAGGAGCTTTAGCAGCTTTTTTAGTTTTGACGTCAAAAGGTTTAACGCCAGATTTTAATTGCAGGTCTGTCCCTTCGCGGCGAGAGAGTTTGCATTTTGGACCAATATAACGAGCCATGAATGTTTCTCCTTACACGCGACGTTTTTTAGGTGGACGGCAACCGTTGTGCGGAATCGGAGTCACATCGGTAATGCTGTTAATTTTATAACCCACTGCACCTAATGCACGAACCGCAGATTCACGACCTGGACCAGGACCTTTTACAAGGACGTCCAAGTTTTTCAAACCGTAATCTAAAGCAGCTTTACCAGCAACTTCAGCAGCTACCTGAGCAGCAAACGGAGTTGATTTACGTGATCCACGGAAGCCTTGTCCACCTGAAGTAGCCCAAGCCAATGCATTACCTTGACGATCTGTGATCGTAACAATGGTGTTATTAAAAGAAGCGTGAATGTGTGCAACACCTTCAGAGACGGTACGAGTGACCTTCTTGCGTGTGCGAGTATCTTTAGCCATCTTTTAGCTTCCAGAAATCTTATTTCTTAATAGGTTTGCGCGGACCTTTACGGGTACGTGCGTTAGTTTTGGTGCGTTGTCCGCGAACAGGCAAGCTGCGACGATGACGAAGACCGCGGTAGCAGCCTAAATCCATTAAACGTTTAATGTTCATGGAAATTTCGCGACGTAAGTCACCTTCGGTCGGAACCTTAGCAACTTCAGCACGAATCGCATCAAGCTGAGCATCATCTAATTCACGGATTTTAGTAGTAGTAGCGATACCTGCAGCAGCTAAGATGTTCTTAGCAGTGTGGCGGCCAATACCAAAAATATACGTGAGAGAGATAACAGCATGCTTGTTATCCGGAATGTTTACACCGGCAATACGAGCCATTCAAATTTCTCCAAAAAGGCAGTAGAGATAATCAACCGCCCCACAAAAATCTTGAGGGGCGGATAATAACCTAATTAGCCTACTGAAATCAACAGGTCTTAATTAAATTAACCTTGACGCTGCTTATGACGAGGTTCTGCGCTGCAAATTACGCGAATAACCCCATGACGCTTGATAACTTTACAGTTACCACAAATTTTCTTTACAGAAGCTTGTACTTTCATGATGAAACCTTCTAAGTGCGCTTATCCCTTAGGATGAGCAGTCGTTTTTCTCATTAACGATTGATTGTCATATTGATGAGATGTGAGATGAGCTTGAAGCTGAGCCATAAAGTCCATCACAACTACAACTACGATCAGCAATGATGTACCACCAAGGTGGAACGGAATACCAAATGAACTTTGCAGAATCATCGGCATCAAACAAATCACAGTGATGTAAATTGCACCAATAAACGTCAAACGATTAAGAATATGATCTAAGTAACGAGCAGTTTGCTCACCTGGGCGAATACCAGGTACATAAGCTCCGCTACGCTTCAAGTTTTCTGATACTTCTTTCGGGCTAAATACAAGCGCCGTATAGAAATAACAGAAGAATATGATGAGCGCACCGAAGAGCACCAAATACAACGGTTGTCCAGGCGATAATACCAATGCCAAATCTTGAAGGCTACGTTTTACAATTCCTGCATTTGGATCAGCACTACCCAACCATTGACCTAAACTTGCAGGGAACAACAATAACGAACTTGCGAAAATTGCTGGAATAACCCCTGCCATGTTAATTTTCAATGGCAAATGTGTTTGCTGTGCAGTGAATACACGACGACCTTGTTGTTTTTGAGCATAGTTTACAGGAATACGACGTTGAGCTTTCTCAATAAACACGATTGCTGCTAAAACAGCAACTGATAGCAATCCAAATACAGCCAAACCAATTAAACTTGATTGACCATTATCTACCGAAGTAAATGCTTGAATCACTAGGTTTGGTAAGCCAGCAACAATACCTGCAAAGATAATCATTGAGATACCATTACCAACACCACGTTCAGTTATTTGCTCACCCAACCACATCAAGAACATAGTACCTGCAACTAACGATGTTAGTGCTGGAACGTAAAAAGCCAGTCCTGAAGTCAAAGTAATCCCCTGACTAATTAGACCAGCACACATTCCAATACCTTGGACTAATGCAAGTAAGAGCGTGCCATAACGCGTATATTGATTAATCTTACGCTTACCTTGCTCGCCTTCTTTCTTTAAAGCTTCTAACGAAGGAACCACTGTTGACATTAACTGCACGATAATCGACGCAGAAATGTAAGGCATGATCCCTAACGCTAGAATGGACATTCGTTCTAATGCTCCACCCGAGAACATATTAAACAAACCTAAAAAAGTACCTTCATTAGCTTTGAAAAAACGTTCTAGAGCGACATTATCGATACCCGGCAGAGGAATATGCGCTCCTAGTCGAAAAACCACCAATGCACCAATTAAAAACATTAATCGGCGAATAATTTCACGGTATTTCACATGAAATGGTTGGCCTTTCATCATGTTAACATGACCTGAAGAACTAGGAGACATAGTCACTCGCGATTACTCCTCGACTTTACCGCCAGCAGCTTCAACAGCAGCTTTAGCGCCTTTAGTCAATGCAACACCTTGAACAGTGAATGCACGAGTGATTTCACCAGAAAGAACGATACGAGCACGTAACATATCTTTACGTACAACATTCGCAGCTTTCAAAGTTTCAAGTGAAACAATATCACCTTCAACTTTAGCAAGCTCTGACAAACGTACTTCAGCAGTTTTCAAAGCCAATTGACTTGTAAAACCGAATTTAGGTAAACGGCGATATAACGCTGTTTGACCGCCTTCAAAGCCTGGACGAACGCCACCACTTTTACGTGATTTTTGACCTTTAACACCACGGCCACCAGTCTTACCAACGCCAGAACCGATACCACGACCTAAACGAAGGTTATCACGCTTAGCACCTTCTGCAGGTGCAATTGTATTTAAACGCAGAGTCATGGCTTATTCCTCTACACTAACCATATAGTAGACTTGGTTGATCATACCACGGTTAGAAGGAGTATCTACCACTTCTACTGTATGACCAATACGACGCAGACCTAAACCCTTCAACGAAAGTTTGTGATTTTTCAAACGATGTGAAGAAGATTTAGTCTGGGTAACTTTAATCGTTTTCATGATTGATTACCCTAAAATTTGTTCTACTGAAAGACCACGTTTCGCAGCTACTTTCTCAGGAGAAGTCATATCACGCAAACCGTTAAAAGTCGCGTTTACAACGTTCGCTGCGTTAGTAGAACCATAACACTTAGTCAATACGTTACGTACACCAGCAGCTTCTAAAACTGCACGCATAGAACCACCAGCGATTACGCCAGTACCTTCTGATGCAGGTTGCATGTAAACACGGCTAGCGCCATGACGAGCATTGATAGGATGTTGTACAGTACCGTCAACAAGATCAACAGTGATCATGTTGCGACGTGCAGCTTCAAGTGCTTTAGAAATAGCAGCAGGAACTTCACGAGCTTTACCGCGACCAAAACCTACACGACCATTACCATCACCAACCACAGTCAATGCTGTGAAAGAGAAGATACGACCACCCTTAACAACTTTGGCTACACGATCAACGGCAACCAGCTTTTCAACAAGACCTTCGTTTTGTTCAACTTTAGCCATGATTAGAACTCCAAGCCGTTTTCACGAGCAGCATCAGCCAAGGCTTTGATACGACCATGATATTTAAAACCAGAACGGTCAAATGCAACTTTAGTTACACCAGCAGCTTTTGCACGTTCTGCGATTAAAGCACCTACTTTAGTAGCTGAATCTACATTACCTGTAGTACCGCTACGTAGTGATGCATCCAAAGTTGAAGCTTGCGCTAAAACTTTGCCACCATCTGCAGAAATAACTTGAGCATAGATGTGACGCGGCGTGCGGTTTACACACAAACGAGTCGCACCCAATGCACGGATGTGCAAGCGTGTGCTTTTCGCACGACGCAAACGGGATTGTTTCTTTTCGTTCATAAGAACCTCGCGCCTTATTTCTTCTTAGCTTCTTTACGAAGTACAACTTCGTCAGAATAACGAACACCTTTACCTTTATAAGGCTCTGGCGGACGGTAACCACGGATTTCCGCAGCAACTTGACCTAATTTTGCTTTATCAGCAGATTTTAGGATAATTTCAGTCGCTGTTGGAGTTTCAGCAGTTACACCTTCAGGAAGGTTGTAATCAATCGGGTGAGAGAAACCAAGGTTAAGGTTAACAACAGTACCTTTAACCGCAGCTTTATAACCAACACCGATAAGTTGTAACTTACGTTCGAAACCTTCGCTAACACCTTTTACAAGGTTATTAAGAACAGCGCGAGCAGTACCAGCTTGCATCCAAGAATCGCGAGATTCTTTAACTGGAGCAATATGAAGTTGACCTTCTTCCTGTTTAAGCTCGACCAGCGCATGCAGGTTGAAAGACAACGTACCTTTGCTGCCTTTCACTTCGACCTGCCGGCCGTTCTGAGTAACTGTTACACCATTAGGTACAGTTACTGGGGCTTTAGCCACACGAGACATGAGGAATCACCTATTAAGAAACAAAAGCAATAACTTCACCACCAACGCCCGCAGAACGTGCAGCGCGATCAGTCATGATGCCTTTGCTTGTAGAAACAATTGCAATACCTAAACCTTGCTTAACGCTCGGAAGTGCATCTTTACCGCGATACTGACGTAGACCTGGACGGCTTACGCGTTTCACAGTTTCGATAACTGGTTTGCCTTCAAAATATTTTAAAGTAATTGTCAAAGTAGCTTTGCCTTCAACTTCAGCAACTTCTACATTTGAAATGTAACCTTCTTGTTGAAGTACGTTTGCAATTGCAACTTTCAACTTAGAATTAGGCATAGAAACAGTTTGTTTCTTTGCCATTTGTGCGTTACGAACACGTGTTAGCATGTCGGCAACGGTATCTTGCATACTCATTTATAGTCGCTCCTTACCAGCTTGCCTTAACAACGCCCGGTACGTCACCTTGCATTACTGTGTCACGTAATTTGTTACGGCTTAAGCCGAACTTACGGAAGTAACCATGAGGACGACCAGTTAAACCACAACGGTTACGAAGACGTACTGGAGATGCATTACGTGGTAATGCTTGTAACTTCATCATCGCATCGAAACGTTCTTCATCAGAAGCATTTACGTTTGCAATCGTAGCTTTTAATTCAGCACGTTTTGCAGCGTATTTAGCAACTGTTGCTTCGCGTTTCAATTCGCGATTAATCATACCTTTCTTAGCCATATCGACCTCTTATTTGAACGGGAAGCCAAATGCACGAATAAGTGCACGGCCTTCGTCATCGGTGCGAGCAGTCGTAGTGATAGTAATATCCATACCACGAATACGATCGATCTTATCAAAATCGATTTCAGGGAACATGATTTGTTCCTTGAGACCCATTGAATAGTTACCACGACCATCAAATGATTTCGCAGAAAAACCGCGGAAGTCACGAATACGAGGGATCGCGATAGAGATCAAACGGTCTAAGAATTCGTACATACGTTCGCCGCGTAAAGTTACTTTACAACCAATCGGCCAACCATCACGGATTTTAAAACCAGCGATTGATTTACGAGCTAAAGTAAGCACTGGTTTTTGACCAGCAATAGCTTGCATATCAGAAAGAGCGCCATCTAACAATTTCTTGTCAGCAGCAGCATCACCAACACCCATGTTGATAGTGATTTTTGTGATGCGAGGAATCTCCATCACATTACCTAGACCAAGTTCTTCTTTTAACTTAGCTCGGATTTCGTCGTTATAACGCGTTTTAAGTCTGGCCATAGCCTATTTCAACCTATTACTTCGCTACCGCCACTGATTCACCATTTGACTTGTAAACGCGAGTTTTCACGCCTTCAGTCACTTGGTAACCAACACGGTCAGCCTTTTGGGTTGCAGCATTAAAAATTGCTACATTTGAAATATGAAGCGAAGCTTCTTGTGTAACGATAGCGCCTTCAGCACCTGTTGCACGGTTCGGCTTTTGATGCTTCTTAACTAAGTTAAGGCCTTCAACCTTAACTTGGTCATTTGAAACAGACAACACAGTACCCTGTTTGCCTTTTTCTTTACCTGCGATCACAATTACTTGATCGCCTTTTCTAATCTTAGCCATGATTGCCTCTATTATAGAACTTCAGGAGCCAATGAAATAATTTTCATGAACTGTTCAGTACGAAGTTCACGAGTCACTGGTCCGAAAATACGAGTTGCAATCGGTGCTTTGTTGTTGTTCAAAATAACAGCTGCGTTATCGTCGAAACGAATAACAGAACCATCTGGACGACGGATGCCGAATTTTGTACGTACAACAACAGCATTCATCACGTCACCTTTTTTAACACGGCCACGTGGAATAGCTTCTTTTACAGTAACTTTAATAATGTCGCCAACAGAAGCATAACGACGATGTGAACCACCAAGTACTTTAATACATTGTACGCGGCGAGCACCACTGTTGTCTGCTACGTCTAGCATACTTTCGGTTTGAATCATTGCCCTACTCCAAAACCGAGCATCACCGGTCGCAATTTCGAAAGGCTCAAAGAGTACTCGAAATTGACCGATGATGCAACAAGAACGTTAATTACTCAGCAGCAGCTTCAATAACTTCCACTAAAGTCCAAGCTTTAGTTTTTGAGATTGGGCGGCTTTCTTTGATGGTTACAACATCACCAGTTTTAGCTGTGTTGTTCTCATCATGAGCGTGTAATTTAGTTGAACGGCGAATTGATTTGCCATACAACGGGTGTTGAACGCGGCGTTCAATAAGTACAACAATAGACTTGTCCATTTTGTCACTTACGACTTTACCTGTTAACGTGCGAACTGTTTGCTCACTCATTGTGCGTTCCCCTGTTTTTCGGTAAGGAGGGTCTTGATACGAGCAATTGTCTTACGAGTAAGCGCAACTTCATGCGATTTACCCAATTGACCAGTTGCTTTCGCCATACGAAGACGGAATTGGTTAAGCTGTTGCTCATCAAGCAAAGCTGTCAACTCTTCTACCGACTTTTCACGTAGATCTTTAGTTTTCATTACATCACCGTCTTAGTAACGATAGTGGTTTTGAACGGAAGTTTAGCAGCTGCAAGCGTAAACGCTTCACGAGCTAATTCTTCACTCACACCATCCATTTCGTACAAGATCTTACCTGGTTTGATTTGGCAAACCCAGTATTCCACAGAACCTTTACCTTTACCCATACGAACTTCTAATGGTTTTTCAGTAATTGGTTTGTCTGGGAAAACACGGATAAAGATCTTACCACCACGTTTAACACGACGGCTAATTGTACGACGCGCAGCTTCAATTTGACGCGCAGTCATTTGACCACGTTCAACTGATTTAAGTGCGATTGTACCGAAAGATACTGTGCTACCACGGTGCGCTAGACCAGTGTTACGGCCTTTTTGCACTTTACGGAATTTAGTACGTTTAGGTTGCAACATGGATTATTCTCCTTTTTCAGCAGAACGATCATTGCGACGACCACGACGCTCTTGACCTTCACCACGACCGCGACCGCGTTTAGCTGGACGTTCTTCAGCAGGAGCAGGGTTCATGACTTGTTTCATGCCACCTAAGATCTCGCCACGGAAAATCCAAACTTTAACACCAATCGTACCGTAAGTAGTTTCAGCACGCATAGTTGCATAGTCGATATCAGCACGAAGTGTATGCAAAGGTACACGACCTTCACGATACCATTCAGTACGTGCAATTTCAGCACCGCCTAAACGACCAGAAACTTCAACTTTAATACCTTTAGCACCAGCACGCATAGAGTTTTGAACCGCACGCTTCATAGCACGACGGAACATTACACGTTTTTCCAATTGAGAAGCGATAGCTTCAGCAACTAAACGAGCGTCTAAGTCTGGGCGATCGATTTCGTTGATGCTTACTTGCGCTGGAACACCCATAATTGTAGTGAGTTCACGCTGTAATTTTTCAATGTCTTCGCCTTTTTTACCGATCACGATACCTGGACGAGCAGTACTAATAGTTACTTTAGCAGCGCCTGTAGGACGTTCGATAAGAATATTGCTGATCATCGCGCTTTTAAGTTTTTTAGTTAAAAACTCACGAACTTGAAGATCTTTAAGCAAGTATTCAGCGTATTGTTTCGGACTCGCATACCAGTTGGCGTTATGACGTTTTACAACACCAAGGCGGATACCGATTGGATGAACCTTCTGACCCATATCAAACCCCTACCTTAACGGTAATGTGACAAGTACGCTTAGTAATACGATCTGCACGGCCTTTAGCACGTGGCATAATACGTTTAAGGCTCATGCCTTCATCAACGTAAATCGTAGTTACTTTAAGATCGTCTACATCTAAACTGTTATTATGTTCAGCGTTTGCAATCGCAGATTCCAATGCTTTTTTAACTAAAACTGCAGCTTTTTTGTTGCTGAAGTTCAAGATATTTAAAGCGTGCGCAACAGATTTGCCGCGGATTAGATCTGCAACCAAACGAGTTTTTTGTGCCGAGATAGCGGCACCGCGTAATTTAGCAGTTACTTCCATCATAGCACCTATTAACGTTTAGACTTCTTGTCAACACCGTGACCACGATAGGTACGAGTTGGCGCGAATTCACCTAATTTATGTCCAACCATGTGTTCAGATACGATCACTGGAACATGGTTACGGCCATTGTGTACAGAAATTGTTAAACCAACAAAATCTGGGAGGATCATCGAACGACGCGACCAAGTTTTGATCGGCTTACGGTTATTAGCCGCGATTGCCGCTTCAACCTTAGCGAACAAGTGCGCATCGACGAATGGGCCTTTTTTCAGAGAACGAGGCATTGTCAGATTCCTTTACTTGTTACTTAACGCGACGGTCGCGAATGATCATCTTAGTCGTACGCTTGTTGGTACGTGTTTTGTACCCTTTAGCTTTTTGACCCCATGGGCTTACAGGTTGAATACCTTTGTTACGCCCTTCACCACCACCATGTGGATGGTCTACTGGGTTCATCGCCATACCACGAACGGTAGGACGAACGCCACGCCAGCGTGCTGCACCTGCTTTACCAAGTGAGCGAAGGTTGCTTTCTGAGTTAGATACTTCACCTAACACAGCGCGACATTCAACGTGTACTTTACGCATTTCGCCTGAACGTAGACGAATGATAGCGTAAGAACCGTCACGACCTAATAACTGAGCAGAAGTACCAGCAGAACGCACTAATTGTGCACCTTTACCGATTTTAAGCTCGATGTTATGAAGTGTAGAACCGATAGGCATGTTACGAAGTGGTAAGCAGTTACCTGGACGAATTGGAGCATCGTTACCAGATTGTACTTTATCACCAGCACGTAGACCTTTAGGCGCAATGATATAACGACGTTCACCGTCAGCATAAAGCACAAGTGCAATATGTGAAGTACGGTTAGGATCGTATTCGATACGCTCTACAGTCGCAGGAATGCCATCTTTGTTACGTTTAAAGTCAACGATACGATAGTGTTGCTTATGACCACCACCAACGTGACGAGTAGTAATGTGACCGTTGTTATTACGACCACCAGTACGTTTTTTTGCTTCTACCAACGGAGCATAAGGTGCGCCTTTGTGAAGATGATTGTGAACAACCTTCTCTACAAAGCGACGCCCTGGAGACGTTGGCTTACATTTTTGAATAGGCATAATTCTCGTCCTTATTCCGCTGCGTTTTCAGCGGTATCGCCCAAGTCAGCCATTTCAACATCTTGGCCAGCTTTCAGGGTGACGTATGCTTTTTTAACATCAGAACGACGTCCTAATGTACGACCAAAGCGCTTAGTCTTACCTTTAGTGATAGTCGTGTTAACTTTAACAACTTCTACACCAAACAATTGTTCAACTGCTTTTTTGATTTCAAGTTTGTTTGCATCAAGTGCAACTTTAAATACTTGAACACCAGCAGTTTCACCTAAAACTTGTGCTTTTTCTGAGAATACAGGTCCTTTTAGGACTTGATAGATACGTTCGTTGTTCATCCGAGTTCTACCTCAATTTTCTTAGCAGCAGCAACAGACATTACAACTTTATCGAACGCGATCAAGCCAACAGGATCGATCCCAGCAGCATCAACCACATCAACGTGTGGAAGGTTACGAGCAGCTAAATATAGATTTTCATCTACAGCTTCTGTAACGATTAATGCGCGAGTAGCGTTCAAGTCGTTAAGTTTTGCAAGCAATTCTTTAGTTTTAGGCGCTTCAACAGCAAACTCTTCAACTAATACAAGACGATCTTGGCGAACAAGTTCAGCTAAGATACATTGCATTGCACCGCGGTACATTTTACGGTTCACTTTTTGAGACCAATCTTGTGGACGAGCAGCAAAAGTTTTACCACCACCAACCCAGATTGGGCTACGAATAGAACCAGCACGAGCGCGGCCAGTACCTTTTTGACGGAATGGTTTTTTACCACCGCCAGAAACGTCTGCACGTGATTTTTGTGCTTTTGAGCCTTGACGACCACCAGCTAAATAAGCTGTAACAACTTGGTGTACAAGAGCTTCATTAAAGTCACGACCAAACGCAACTTCAGACAATTCAACAGCAGAGCCGGAAACAGTTTTTAAATTCACGTTATTTCCCCTCAGGCCTTGATCGTAGGACGAACAGTTACGTCACCACCAGTCGCACCAGGAATCGCGCCTTTAACAACAAGAACTGAACGTTCTGTGTCGATAGCAACAATTTCAAGACCCTGTGTAGTTACACGTTCAGCACCTAAATGGCCAGCCATTTTTTTGCCTTTGAATACACGACCAGGAGTCTGGTTTTGACCAGTAGAACCTAAAACACGGTGAGAAACCGAGTTACCGTGAGTAGCATCTTGCGTACGGAAGTTCCAACGCTTAACACCACCTTGGAAACCTTTACCTTTAGACGTACCAGTTACATCAACGATTTGACCAACTGTGAACAAGTCAACAGTTAACGTACCGCCAACTTCACGACCTTCAAGATCAGCTTCTGTAGCGCGGAATTCTTGAACCAAACGACCAGCAGCAACACCCGCTTTAGCGAAGTGACCTTTTTGAGCGTTAGTTACGCGAGATTCGCGACGTTCACCAGTAGTGATTTGAATCGCTTGATAACCATCAGTTTCAAGCGTTTTGATTTGAGTGATACGGTTAGGATCAACCTCAATCACTGTTACAGGTACAGAAACACCAGCATCTGTAAAGATACGTGTCATACCGCACTTGCGACCGACTAAACCAATAGCCATGTGCATAAACCTCTAAAAAAGCGGCCTAATTAACTTAGAGCGTTAATTAACCGAAAGCCTTAACCCAATGCGATCTGAACATCAACACCAGCTGCAAGATCTAATTTCATCAATGCATCTACAGTTTTGTCTGTAGGTTGAACGATGTCGATCAAACGTTTGTAAGTGCGGATCTCGTATTGGTCACGCGCATCTTTGTTAACGTGTGGTGATGTTAAAACGTTAAAACGTTCGATGCGAGTAGGCATCGGGATTGGACCACAAACTTGTGCGCCAGTACGTTTTGCTGTTTCTACGATCTCTTGAGACGATTGATCAATTAGACGGTGATCAAAAGACTTAAGACGGATACGAATTCTCTGGTTAGACATACCAGTTAACTCCAAGCCAAATATATAAAGAATCACTCCTGACGCATCTCACCCCACTAAAAAGGCAAGTGTCAAGAGCAGTGAAAATCACTAAGGTCGTGATCGATGCCACGACTGTAACGATCTGGATAACTTTCTTCGCTATCCACCCCTCCATATCGAAGGGTCGCTCATTATAACGATTGTTTAACGCTTAAGCAAACCTATTTCAGGCTTTTTCTTGTTTTTTACTGAATTATTTGTAACCTGCACAGTTTAAAAAATAATCTTATTTTTATACTTGCAAAACATAGTCAATGGCGCGATTTAAAAGCTGATTACCCATTGAATATTCCAATTTTTGTGTTTTTTTTAAACTCGATAATGATTGTGTATACGCTTCTTTAAAGACACAATCTTCTTCTTCATGTTCTATAAAAATATTTAAACTATGTGGGGTGATTTCTGGATGAAATTGAAAGCCCAGAACATTTCGACCAATTTGATACATTTGATTTGCACAGGCTGTATTTTCAGCCAAACGAATCGCACCTTTCGGAATATCAAAGGTTTCACTGTGCCATTGCATCACTTTTAATTCTTCAGGTAACTGAAAATACGCTTCTGGAATATGATTGCTTTTATTCACCAGTGTCCAGCCAATTTCTTGCTGAGGGTTGCGCTTTACATTTGCACCTAAAGCATTGGCAATCAATTGTCCACCTAAGCACAGACCAATCGCAGGTTTCTCAGAAGCCAAATAGCGTCGAATCCAACGCTTTTCTATTTTCAGCCAAGGATAATTTGCTTCATCATTGACACTCATCTCGCCCCCCATGATGATCAGCAAATCCACATCACTCACTAGCGGTAAAGCGTCTATATCTATAGTAGAATCCGTTGGCAAAGCAAAAAATTCTGTTGCCGTTATTTCAGCACCCATGGCTTTTAAATAGTCATAACAACTGCCAAAGCCCTCACCTGCAATATGCTGAAAATAATGCACTTTAAGTTTTTTCATATAATCACCTATTCTTGTTGTATCTATTTCGCTACAAATCAAAAAAACACAGGTGTATAGAAGCAAAAATGAAGCCAATATCGGTTTTATTTATTATTTTTCACAAATTATCGCTTTCCGTCATGAATCAATTATGTTCTGCTTATTGGCATATTATTGATTCTTTAAATTTGAGTATTCTTGTGAAACTAACACCACAAACTGCTTTAATTCATGCGCCACGTAAAGCACCACAATTTATAAATACTGTACAAGCTCCCCTATTTCGTGCATCGACGATCATCTTTGAAAATACCGATGCACTATTTAACCGCCATTGGACAGATGACTATGATTATAGTTATGGGACGCATGGCACGCCAACAACCTTTACTTTAGGCGATCATATTGCCCAAATCGAAGGTGGAAAATATTGTTTGCTTGCACCAAGTGGATTATCAGCAATTAACCTCGTCAATTCTTGTTTTTTAAGTCATGGCGATGAAGTTTGGGTCGCAGACAACATCTATGGTCCAAATATGGAACATTTGCGTAATTTAGAAACGCGTTATGGTATTGATGTAAAAGTGTATAACCCGATTGATGCTGATTCATTTCAACCCAGTGAAAAAGCCAAATTGCTTTGGTTAGAAGCAGCAGGCTCGGTCACTTTAGAATTTCCAGATTTGATCAATCTAGTGAAAAAAGCCAAATCCAAACATATACTCACTGCTTTAGATAATACTTGGGGTGCGGGATTAGCTTTTAATGCCTTTGATTTTAGTGATGAGCATTTAAGTGTAGATGTCTCTGTCCATGCACTGACTAAATACCCAAGTGGTGGTGGTGATATTCTGATGGGTTCGGTGGTCACTCGCGTTAAAGCCTTACACCATAAACTGTTTCGTACACATGCCATTCAAGGCATTGCAATTTCAGGGGATGATGCCGCACAAGTCCAGCGCAGTTTGGCATCTATGCAAATCCGCTATCAGCATCAATCCAACAGTGCCTTACACGTTCTACAATGGCTCAAAACCCAAGAGGCTTTTGCTCAAGTGCTCCACCCCGCTGATCCTGATAATATCAGTCATCAATATTGGAAAGACACTTGCCAAACTAAACAAAGTGCAGGCTTAGTTAGTGTCATCTTTAAAGCTGAATATGACATGACCGCGATTCGGAAATTCTGTGACCACTTAAAGTTATTTAAAATTGGTTTCAGTTGGGGCGGTCCTGTCAGTTTAGTGATGTTATATAAATTGGATGACATGCGCCATTTAGATCATTCACATTTACAAAAAGGCGTATTGGTTCGTTTCTGTATCGGCTTGGAAGACGCTGATGATCTGATTGCGGATATTCAGCAGGCTTTAAAAGCTTTGTAAATCAAAGGCAATATTTTAAATATCGCTTAAGAACAACATGCATAGCAAAGCCTGTTGTTCTTTTTATAACTTATTTATCAAACTTTTATTACTCGGCATCCATTAAATTCCCTAAACATTTAAAACACTATAAATTCAGTAATTTTAGAATTCATCTTACTTTGTCTGAGCATTGTAAAAATAGATAAAAATTAAGCACAACGCATTCTTTCTATGTTAAAAATTAAAGCAATAATTCCAAAGTTTATAGTTAGAAATAGGTTTATTTATGGCAACGCCAATCGTCATTGCAAAAAAAACATCAGATACATCACAAGATATTGTTTTACACTCACAATTTGCTAACCGTCATGGATTAATCGCAGGCGCAACAGGGACAGGAAAAACAGTCACACTCAAAGTCCTTGCTGAAAGCTTTTCACGCATCGGCGTACCTGTATTTTTAGCTGATGCCAAAGGCGATGTTTCTAGTATTGCCAAAGCAGGATCAAGTAACCCTAAATTCGATGAACGTATCAAAAGCTTAGGGATTGAGAGTGTTCCTTTTGCAAGTTCACCAACCACGTTTTGGGATTTATTTGGTGAGCAAGGTCATCCCATTCGAACAACGATGTCGGAAATTGGACCACTCCTCTTGGCGCAAATGCTGAATTTAAATGACACCCAAGAAGGCGTACTTTCAGCGGTATTCCGTGTGGCGGATGATCAAGGTTTATTATTAATTGACTTTAAAGATCTCAAAGCCATGCTGACCTATGTCAGTGAAAATGCAGCCGATTTAAAAGCAGAATATGGCAACCTTTCTCCTGCAAGCTTGGGGGCAATACAACGTAATTTACTCGCTTTAGGCGATCAAGGTGGTGAACGCTTCTTTGGTGAACCTAGCTTAGACATTATGGATTTCATTCAAACGGATACCAATGGTCATGGTTATATCAATCTATTGGTTGCCGACAAATTGATGAATACCCCTAAACTTTATGCAACTTTCCTTTTATGGATGTTGTCTGAACTTTTTGAAAAACTCCCTGAGGTGGGTGATCTAGACAAACCAAAACTCGTATTCTTCTTTGATGAAGCACATTTACTCTTTGACAATGCTAGCCCAACACTACAAGAGAAAATTCAACAAGTCGTCCGCCTGATTCGTTCTAAAGGTGTCGGAATTTACTTTATTACCCAAAGCCCACTGGATATTCCAGAAAGTGTTCTTGGACAATTGGGTAACCGTGTGCAACACGCCTTACGTGCATTTACTCCTAAAGATCAAAAAGCAGTAAAAACTGCGGCTGATACTTTCCGTGCCAATCCTGAATTTAAAGTTGCCGAAGCGATTACTGAACTGGCTGTTGGTGAAGCACTCATTAGTTGCTTAGATGAACAAGGTACGCCACAAGTGGTTGAGCGTGGCATGGTCATGCCTCCATACTCGTCATTTAGCCCAATTACACTCGATGAACGTAAAGCACTCATGGCACAAAGTATTGTTGCAGGGGTATATGACACTGAAGTCGATCGTGACAGTGCTTATGAAATGCTACAACGTAAAGTGGATGACTCTACGCAACAACAAATCGCTTTCGAAGCAGCAGCTCAACAAGCCAAACAGCTTGAAGAAATGACTAAGCAACAAGCTGCTCTAAATAAGCAAATTGCCAAAGAACAAGAACAGCAAGCTAAAGAAGAAGCCAAAGCCGCTGCTGCACGTGCAAAGCTCACTCAAGATGTGATTGGAACTTTTGCGAAAAGTGCTGCGCGTACTTTAGGTGGACCAACAGGGCAAAAATTGGTTCGCGGTTTATTGGGTTCACTGTTTGGTGGGAAATAAGTAATTCCCTCCTAACAACATCTATACATGAGGAAGGTGTAAATGACACCTTTCTCAAAACCATCTAACATTATCATTTTAATCGTGATATAAAATTAACCATAAAAATAATATGGATTTATTTAAAAGATGTATTGCAAATACATATTAATAGATGTATTTTAAATATATCTTATAAAGCCAGATAAAAAGGTCTAGCCAAATGACTCCACAACATATCGAACTCGTAAAATCTACTGTACCTGTCCTTCGTGAAAATGGCGTTGCATTGACAAGCTATTTTTATAAAAGAATGTTGGGGAATAATCCTGATTTAAACAATGTATTTAACCTTGATAGTCAAAATTCTGGTCGTCAACCACGTGCTTTAGCTGCGGCAGTTTTGGCTTATGCTGAAAATATTGAAAATCCGTCTGTATTGGCAAAAGCAGTTGAACATATCACTACAAAACATGTCAGCTTAGACATTCAGCCTGATCAATATTCAATTGTTGGCGAGAATCTATTGCACTCGATTAGTGAAGTTTTAGATGTTCCTATGGATTCTGAACTGATCGCAGCGTGGAAAGCAGCATATTTACAATTGGCTGATATCTTGATTGGTGTTGAAAAGCAAAAATACGAAAACTTGGCTGCACAACAAGGTGGCTGGGCAGGTTGGAGAGCATTTGAAATCACTGAGATTGAAGTGGCTGAAAATGGCAAACTCTTTACCATTCGTAGTGCGGATCAACAAGCAACTGCTCAAGCAGACAACAATGAGTTTATTTCTGTAAAAGTAAAAGTACCAAACAAAGGTATTGAGCAACCGCATCAATATACATTGTCTGCAAATACAGAGAATACTTATCAATTCTTAGTAAAACCTGAAGTCGACCATACTGAATATTCAGTATCGAATATTCTTCTCGACAACTATAAAGTGGGTGATCAAGTACAAGTGACTGCACCTCAAGCCAAATAAGTTTGCATACAAACTTAACTCAAGCTAAAAATTGGCGGTATATGTATCACCCTCGTTCATATATCGCCTTTTTTATCTCAGCATAATGAGTACTCGAAGCAGTTTGAAACGGTAATTTAATCATTTCACGCAATACACAGCCTTAATTCATCAAAGTTCTCATTAACCATTACTTAGGTGACTTATCAAAACATCTCTTTGATTATTGATAAGACAAACACTCTCCAACATGCTAATCTCTTAAAAATTTCTTTTCTTAACAGCATTTACACTCAAGACTGTTATTCAAATGTACATTTCAAAGTTTATTTAAGCTTATGCAACTCAACAAATTTACCGACTACGCACTTCGTATTTTGATGTATATCTCACAACCTAGAGATATACCTTATACCATTGCTGAAATCGCAGAGGATTTAAAAGTTTCACAAAACCATTTAGTGAAAATTGTGCATTTTATGGGTAAACAAGGTTGGCTGATCACCACACGCGGTAAAGGTGGTGGATTAAAATTAAATCCTGAAATTTTAGAATTTCGCTTAGGCTATGTTGTGCGTATTTTACAAGGCGATCAACACATCGTTGAATGCAATACACCACCATGTGTGTTACGCCCGCGTTGTGGTCTGAAAGGCATTCTGGATCATGCTGTTGAAGATTTTTATAAAAGCTTAGATAAATACACAGTTGCTGAAGTTTTAGCAACGCCACCGCAACAACAAAAACAAGTCAGCTCGCCGATTCCAAATTTAAACTTATAAATTTCCGAAGTTTCCTCAATAAAACATTGCAAAATTCGCTTGAATCTTCGACTTCCTTTATAATGCACTATGTTCATCCGTTTAATTGAAGTTGAAGTATGCATCGCAGCAGTGGAAAGTCTAAAAACAGTAAGACCTCAAATGCCCCTAAACAAAAGATTAGCTATGAAAAAAAGGCTGATCCTGCGATTTCAGAATACTCAACTTCATCTTTGAACTGGTTGCGTAAAGCTGAATTCCTTATGAGTGCGCCAAAGCTCAACCTTTGTGTAGAAGACACAGGTTATGAGATTGCTTTTGCAGGTCGTTCAAATGCAGGTAAATCAAGCGCGATTAATGCCCTGACCAATCAAAAGCAATTGGCTCGTGCATCAAAGCGTCCTGGTCGTACCCAAATGATTAACTTTTTCAGTTTGGGCAATCCCGATCAACGCCTAGTCGACTTACCTGGTTATGGCTACGCAGCCGTACCTGAAGCCATGAAAATCGTGTGGCAAAAAGAACTTGAGAATTACTTAATCCATCGTAAGAGCTTACAAGGTCTGGTATTGCTCATGGATATTCGCCATCCATTACAACACTTCGATGTGATGATGTTGGAATGGGCACATTCTCGTCATTTATTTGTCCATGTCCTTTTAACCAAAGCTGACAAACTCAATCGTGGTCCCGCATCTACTGCATTACAAGAAGTGAAAGCTGCATTGAAGAAAATGAAATTGAGTTTCTCAATTCAATTGTTCTCATCACTTAATAAACAAGGTTTAGAAGAACTGGCTTCGGTGATGGCAGGTCGTTTGAACTATACCTTAGACAAAACCATCGGTTTTGACCTTGATTCTATTCCAGAAGCCAGTGCAGATGATGTTGAAGAAGACGCTTTTGAGCAAGACTATGTGCTTGATGAAGCATCACACTCAGAACAAATCGTGGATGAAAATGCAAACAAATAAATAAAATGTGCATTGTCTAACAAAATTCATCACATATTGATACTCGAATGTCCTAAATTGCTAATAACTATTTAGGACATTTTTTTATACTTAAAACATAGAGTGTGAAATCAAGATAGAAAAATTAGGACACTGTGATGAAATTATTATCGAAATTAAAAAACAGTAAGATTGGATCGTCTATTCAATATCATATCAAACCACGTAAAGTGAAGTTTGAATGGCAAGATACCCCGATTGATTGGATTCCAAATCAGCCATTTACCAGTTATTTCATTAATGAAATTAACAACATTCTACCTGCGGGTGAGTTTTGGTTCTGCCGTTTATACAACCGCGTATTGCCTAAAGTGACCGATGAAAAATTGGCTGAGGATGTTCGTGCATTCATTCGCCAAGAAGCGATGCATGCTCAAGCCCATGTTTCTGCAAATAAAGAATACCTCACTGTACGTAACATCGATATTCAACGTAACTTAGATGTGATGGATTTCCTTTTTGGTAAATTACTTGCAGATAAGCCATTTGGTCTTAATGTTCCCAAAGTTCTTGATCATCAATGGGATTTATTCCGTGTTGGTATTGTAGCAACCGTAGAACACATGACTTGTGTACTTGGAAAATATGCTCTTTATAATACCGAATGGGAAAAGTTAGGTGCAGATCCGAATATGCTTGATTTGATCAAATGGCATGGTGCAGAAGAAATTGAACACCGTACAGTTGCATTTGATTTATATCGTCACTTAGGTGGTGGTTATATTTCGCGTTATTATCAAAGTGTCATCGCAATCATTGCTATTTTGGGCTTATGGGTCGATGGTGCTGCACATATCATGGGGCAAGACCCACGTTTTGCAGATAAGAAACCTGCCTTTTATAAGCCGTGGATTTGGCGTGAGTGGGCAGCAATTGCACAGAAAGACAATCGCATCATGCCACACCCACTTTGGTTAGTATCACAGCAATTGGGTTATTTAATGCCGTGGTATGATCCTGTTCATGAAGCGAAGACTGAAGATGCTATTGCATATTTAGATCAGTCTCCTGCTGCTAAGCGTGCCTTACCAAAAGTTGCTTAATATAAAACGCTACTAATCAATCATATTAGCCCTATACGAAAACTGCTTCGTCTAGGGCTTTTTTATTAAAAACAGTGTGACATTGACTATATTTTATGCTTAAAATCCAATCGCCTTAATTTATAAGCAAGCATAATGATTAAATTTATACTCAAGTTATTTAATAAGTTTTTCAACTTTAACTCGCATAAATCACAAGAAACAAGCAAGCAACCCTTAGTTTCAACGGATGAACAGCGCATTTCTTATTCACCTCAACTCATCCCATCTTTAAAGCATGATCATCAAAATTTAGTAGAATTATACAGTAAAATTTCAATCCTCCTGCACACACAACGCTATGTAGAAATCGAGGATATCCTCAGTTCACTTAAAACAGAATTTAACCGCCACATCATGCAAGAAAACGTCAGTTTTTATTGTTATTTAGAACAGCAGTTTGCTGATGATGCCAATCACATGGAAACCATTCGCGACTATCGTAAAGAGATGAATGGCATCTCACATGCATTTATTAAATTTATTAAGAAATGGCAAAGTGATGTGATCACTGCACAAAACGCTCAAGCATTTCGAGAGGAATATGATGCTATTGGTGTTGTATTGGCTCAACGAATCAACAGCGAAGAAAATCACTTATACCCTTTATACCACCCTTCTTAAATCTAGCTTTGATCATTCAAATACTCAGTAAATGCCTTAACTAAAAAAATTTAAGACAAATCAAAAAAGCAGGATTCAATCCTGCTTTTTTATGGCGATTCTGTGTCCCATCCTGAAATAAGTTTACACATTAGAGACTTATTCCATTCTTCCTATCCAATAAAAATTAACAACTTAGTTTCTGAACCATTTAAGACGGCTCTCCCATATCTCGCGTATTCCGATCTACTACTACACTGATCATCATATCGCCTTGGACATTCACCACGGTTCGTACAGTATCTAAAATACGGTCAATCGGTAAGAGAATCGCAATCGCTTCAGCAGGCAAACCGACAGACTGTAGCACCATGATCATGGTCACCATCCCTGCACTTGGAATCCCTGGTGCACCCAAAGAGGCAATCATTGCGGTTAAACAGACAATAATTTGTTGGGTAATGGATAATTCCAGCCCCATTAAATTGGCAATAAATAGAGCAGCAGCCGCTTCATAGAGTGCCGTGCCATCCATATTCAACTGTGAACCAAAAGGAATCACAAAACCTGCGATTTGCGGACGTACACCTAGATTTTCTTGAGTACATTTCAAACTTAAAGGCATGGTTGCCGAACTTGAACTAGTGGCAAATGCGGTAATCAACGCAGCACGCGTGCCTTTAAAAAAAGTGATTGGATTCATTTTGCCAAAAATCCACAGCAACAACGGCAATACCACCACGCCATGAAAAATCGTCGTACCTGTCACCACAACGGCGAACTCAGCCAAACGACTGAGAATCGAAATATCTTCAGTGGCGATTAATTTTGCCATCAAGGCAAAAATACCAATCGGGGCAACTTTCATTACCCAACCGACGAGCATCATCATGATGTCGAAAAATTGACGTGCTAACTGTTTTATACCATTAAAACGCTCACCACCCTGCACCAAAGCCAAACCAAGCAACAATGCAAATAAAACCACCGCAAGGACATTCCCCTCACTAAATGCTTTAAATGGATTGATCAATGTATTTTGAATAAAGTTTGTTAAAAAGGAACTCGGTGTCAGTGTATCTGGGCTTTTATGGTTATTCATTGCTTCTTGGAATAATGCAATATCAACACCTTGCCCAACGTTGAATAGATGTGTCGATGCTAAACCTAGAATCAATGCCAAAGTGGTTGTGGTCACACAACACGCCAAAGTAATTTTCCAAACTCGGCTCAGTTGATGCCCTGCTTCCAAGTTAGAAACACCAACTAGGATTGAACTGAAAATCAGTGGTACTAATAGCATTTTCAATAAGCCAATGAAAATGCTACTGGCAATGCTTAAACCATAAATACTGTTCTCTAAAAATTGTGTATTTGGAAATTGATTAAGTAAAAATCCAAAGGCAACACCAAGAATGGCGGCAACAAAAATTTGGGTGTTTAGGCTGATCTTCACGGACAATAACTATATTTATTTTCAGTTTTTAAACTATGCCATTGAAGTTATTTAGAATCGAGCATTTTTTTGTCACAAGCTCTGCTTTAAAATAGAAAAGCCATCTCGAAAGATGGCTTAGTTCTAGTGAAATAGAATCACAACTTATCTTGGTTCAATTTCACGGGTACGCATCAAGCCTTCTTGAACTGTACTACACACCAACTCACCACCTTGCCACATACGACCATGGCTCAAACCACGAGAACTTGCTGTCACCGTGGCTTCCATGTCGTACAACATCCATTCATCTGCTTTCACTGGCTTATGGAAATAAATTGCGTGGTCAATACTGGCGATTTGTAAACTTGGAGTTAAATAGCTCACGCCATGCGGACGCAAAGCGGTGGTCATAAATGAATAATCTGAATAGAACGCAATGATCGCTTGATTCAATGCCACATCATTCGCCAATTCTGGAGGAAGCTTGTCATAAGCTTTCATATAATAAGCATTAGACGGCGCTTCAGGCTGTGGCTGAAAAGGATTGCCAATATTGATTGGGCGAATATCGACTTGGCGTGGACGCATAAATGCAGTACGCACATTTTCAGGAATAAAACTAATTAAATTCTCTTTCAGTTCTTGCTCTGATTTTAATTCTTCTGGTGCAGGATATTCAGGTTCAGCAATTTGATAATCCAAACCTTCTTCTGGTGTTGCAAATGACACCATTGCTGAGAAAATAGTACGACCGTGTTGAATGGCACGCACTTGACGGCTTAAAAAGCTTTTACCATCACGTAAACGATCCACTTCATAAATGATCGGTGCATTAATATCACCGCCATATAAGAAATAAGCATGTAAAGAATGCACTGGACGGTCAGCGGTATAAGATGCCGCACGTAATGCCTGACCTAAAACTTGCCCACCAAAAACACGCTTACCGACAAGGTTACGGCTTTGTCCACGGAAGATATGTTCTTCAAGTTTTTCAAGGGTTAACAGCTCTACAAGCTCTTGGGTTAAAGCATTCATAAATGACCTTTCAGTATGCTGACGATGTTCAAGCGAGTTGAACAAGGTTTTCATATTCTAGAGAATGGCTCTATTTTGCCATAAATTCTGAGCAATACACTAAAGTTTCATAGACGCTCATGTCACTTCTCATGCACAGTCAGATTGTTTAAAATAAGTTTTTAAAAGATAAAATCTACCCAGAGATAGTCAATTTGTCTGAAAATGACATGCTGTTCTGTGGTTAAATTATAGAAAATATCACCTTATGCGCTTTATCGCGTTATTCACCATTGGCTAGGAGTATTTATGTCCAAGAGTGGCTTTGGTCAAATGTATCGTCGACTTTCGAGTAAAATACTTGACCTCGTGGTAACACCACATGTTCTTGGAGAGGTTCCTACAGAAACTCCACCTCTAGACAACACAGCTGAAAATACTGAAGTAAATACAAGTAAGCAAAAAATTGTTTGCTATGTACTGCAAAATCATTCTCGTAGTAATGCTTTGGTGGTCGATGGTGAAACACGTCGTTTAAAACTACCGCCTGCATTGGATTCTTTTATGATTGGAAACAATCGTGAAAAGGCAGCGGTGATTTTCCTACAGCATCAAGATGAAAATAATTATTTCAACCCACCGACACATAGTTTTCCACCACGCTTATTGCGCTTAGTTGAAGCATTAGATCAAAACCCAGATTTAGACATCGAGTTGGTTCCTGTGACGATGTTGTGGGGACGCTCACCAGATAAAGAAGATTCACTATTTAAACTTTTATTTACCGATACTTGGGCAACGCCAAGTAAGGTTAAGCAGTTGGTGAATATAGGCGTTCATGGTCGTCAATCATTTATTGAATTTCATGAAGCAAAATCACTCCGTGAGTTGGTTGGCGATGCGCAAGAAAAGCATCCAAATGTTTCGCCTGTCACTTGTATTGTCAATCAACTGAATGATTTCCTTGATCGTCAACGTGAGGTGATTCTAGGTCCTGACTTGTCTGACCGTCGCAATGTCATGCAGTCTTTAATCAAAGCACCTGATGTACAAGACGCGATTCGTAAGGAAAGCGTCCGTTCAAAAATCAGCATGATTGATGCAGAGCGTAAAGCGATTGGCTTTGTCAATGAAATTGCTTCTGATTATTCAGCTTCAACGGTTCGTTTTGCTGAACGTGCGCTGACACGTTTATGGACGCAACTCTATGACGGTGTAGAAGTACATAACTTCAATACAGTCCGTGAGCTCGTCAAAGACTATGAAGTGATTTACACGCCATGTCACCGTAGCCATATCGACTATTTATTATTGTCTTATGTGATTTATAAACGTGGCTTGATGGTGCCGTATATCGCTGCGGGTGATAACTTAAATATGCCATTTGTAGGGCAAATTTTACGTGGTGGTGGCGCATTCTTTATTCGTCGTTCATTCCGTGGCAATGCGCTTTATACTTCGGTATTTAAAGAATATTTATTTAACATTCTGTCACGTAATACACCGCTTGAATATTTCATCGAAGGCGGGCGTTCACGTACTGGTCGTTTGCTTCCACCTAAAACGGGTATGCTGGCAATGACCGTACATGGTCATTTACGTGAAAAAGCAAAGCCAATTGTATTTATTCCAACTTACGTGGGTTATGAGCGTTTGATGGAAGGCGCGACCTATGTCGGTGAGATGAATGGTAAAGCCAAAGAGTCTGAGTCGATTTGGGGTATTGTTCAAACCTTGAAAAAGATTGAACGTATCTTCGGTCGTGTGCATGTTAACTTTGGTGAACCTGTTTTCTTAGATGATCTATTAAAACAACACGGCGCAGATCAAATCAAAATTGAACATAATGATGATCCAATTCCGCAAGAAATTTCGGATGCTGTGAATAGCTCAGCCAATGCGATCTTGGAAAATATCAACCGTGCTGTGGTGATCAACCCTGTTTCGTTATTGTCTTTAATTTTATTGGCAACACCGAAGCATACGCTAGATGAAGATATTTGCGTAAAACAGCTCGATACTTATCGTAATTTGTTGACTGCGATTCCGTATGATGGTCGTACGCAAGTCACACCACTTTCAGGTAAAGAAATCATTGCCTATGGTTTAAAACTGAAATTGATCAAGCGTGTACAACACGTATTGGGCGACATTATTGCGATTGAAGATAATCAAGCGGTATTGCTGACTTATTTCCGCAATAACATTTTACATGCCTTTGTTTTACCATCGCTCATTGCTGCTTTGGTTGAACATAATGGTAAGATCAGTAAGGCTGATTTGCTCAATGTGATTCGTACTTTATATCCATTCTTAAAAGCTGAATTGTTCTTAAAATGGAAAGACAGTGAAATCAATGCTCAAGTTTCTGAATATATTGATGCTTTGGCACAAGCGAATTTAATTTTTGTCGATGATGAAGATTTGATTTTCTGCCCTGCACCAAATTCGGAAGATCATAATCAGTTGAAAGTATTGGCTGCACCTGTACGTCAAAGTCTTGAGCGTTATTACATGACTTTGGCATTAATCACGCAACGTGGTTCAGGCAATATTTCAATTCGCCAAGTTGAAGAATTGAGTCACTTGGTCGGTCAGCGTTTGTCTGTGTTGTATGAGTTCAATTCGCCTGAGTTCTTTGATAAAGCCTTATTCCAGAGCTTTGTGAAAGTGTTGACTGAGCAAGGTTATATCAAGACCAATGAAGATCATGCGATTGTGTTTGATGCCCAGTTCCGTAATGTGGCGCAGTATGCCAACTTGGTGTTGGATGATGTCACTTTGCAAATGTTGCAACATATCACGTCATTTACCGATGATGAGTTAAAAGAAGCGTTAGATGCTTTGGCTGCTCAACAAGCGAAGAAACGCTTGAAGCGGAAGAAGAAGTAAATCCTTGTAAATTCCCTCTCCTTTTAGGAGAGGGCTAGGGAGAGGTTATCATATTATTTTCTCCCTAAATGAAACTACTACATTAACTCATAACAACAAAAATATTTTTAAATTTTGAACCAATAGAAACAACTAATAACCCTGAGTAGACCGATAAAAATATAATACAAGTAAATAAGAATTTTAGGTAAAGTACATTAATTAGAAAAGTTAAGAAACAGGCTACCAATAATATTAAAAGTGATAAACATGCTCTAAAAGTGATGCTAACTAATACACCATATTGCCCATTACTCCTCATATTTTGAATTAGTGTTCTATCCATAACTGCAGTTAATAAACTTACAGCACCTATTAAAAAGCCTAACAAAGTTCCTGCAATACCTGCTAACATTTTAATAAATTCATATGGTCCATTACTCTCTTTCAATAAAGTAAGGTAATCTGCACCATATATCCAAAATAATACAGCACAAATTAATGACACAATAAAAGGTATTAACTTCCTAATCTGTGTGAATGTTGAGGTACTCATTTATATCTACCTCCGCATCTAGGTAAGCATCATGTATTAATTTATATAAAGACACTCGTGGAATATGTCTTCCTGAAGTTTCAATTTTCCTAGTACGCTTAATTCGTTCAGCAATTAAATCAATTGGACTAATGACTCCACCTTCATCAATTATTGCAAATAACTTCTGTGGATCATATTGTCTAAATGTTCTTAAAGCATTTTTTGCTCCTTGAAGTCGCTTTATTCCACCATTAAATCTTCTATCAACAGCTATTTTGATATCAAGATAATCACCATCCATCCTATCTAACAACTCCAAAGAATCTTTCGCAAAATCATCAGCTTCAGGTAGTAGTGATCCTAGACAGTATCGTGGACAATCGATCCCTCTAAATTCTTGAAATATTTCTGTTCAAAGGCTTCTGGACTTAACCAGCCGTTTGCAGAATGCCTTCTGACCCGATTGTAATAAATCTCAATATAATCAAACAAGACCGCATTCGCCTCTTTTCGAGTCGAAAACACACTGCCATGTACCACATGACCTTTTAATGTATGAAAGAAGCTTTCAGTCACTGCATTATCCCAACAGTTTCCACGTCTAGACATACTCTGAGTACAATCATTTTTCAGTAACAGCGCTCTAAAATCACGACTACAGTACTGTGAGCCTTGGTCCGAATGAACCATAACACCAGTTGGATAACCCTGACGAGCCATTGCATAGTTAAACGTATCACACACCAACTGGCGGTCTATTCGATGGCTGGTTTGCCACCCCACGATACGACGGCTAAATAAATCTAGCATCACACATAAATACAACCAACCTTCTTTAGTGCGGATATAGGTAATGTCTGTTGTCCAGACTTTATTAGGCTGAGTAACTGTAAATTGGCGATCCAACAAGTTGGGTGCTGTAGGCAAACGATGGGTTGAATCAGTCGTATGCTTGTATTTACGCGCAATCCTGCTACGTAAACCAAGCTTTTTTAGCATCCTTCCAATAGTACGTTCGCTCATGTTGTAACCTAAATCATGCATGTCATGTACTAATGAAGGTGCACCCAATCGTGCATGATGCTGCCAATATACGGCTTTTAAGTCATTATATTTCTGTGCCGTATTGGCTTGACGTTTTCGCCAGGCATAATAGCCTGAAGTGCTGACACCTAGGTATTTACAGGCAGAAGATACGGTGACTTCATTCATATCTAGATCTTGAATTACCGTGTACTTTTCTTGGCATGATCTGTTAGAAAGTACACATGCGCTTTTTTTAAGATGTCATTGGCTTCCTTGAGCTGTTTGACTTCTTTCTCTAATTCCACGATCCGCTGTTGTTCTGGTGAAAGTTGACGTTTGCTTGAACCTGCCGGATTGGTTTCACGAATCCATTTATCTAATGTTGAATAACCCACACCTAATTTCTGGGCGATTGCAGCTACAGACTCGTGTGAGTTTGAAAGTGCATAATCAATCGCTTGCTGTTTAAATTCGGGACTAAAACGTTTAGCCATTTCTTGAATCTCCAAAGATTAAAGTTACGTTATCTTTAGAGGGACGTGCTGTCCATTATTTTGTCTAGGATCATAGATCAGGATTGTTAGGTTTAGGAATTTTTGCAGAAAAAGCAACCAATGTAGAATTAGGATTATTTAATCTCCTAAATTGATCAGAATTTATCATAGTTGATAATTCAACTTTACTTCCCCATAGTGAAGTAAGAGTTTCAGCTAAACGACTGTAATGATTCGCATGAACATTAAAGTGCATAGCCAAAACATTTGAATTTGGATAAAAAATGAAACAATTTTGTTCCACAATACCTTGCCCATCTTGCAAAACTAAATCTTCTTCATCTCCCCCAATTGCACTAATTCTAGGCAAATCATCATCTCGAAATTTTCTAAATGAACCATAAATCCCCCCACTTGTCGTTTCAGATAATTTATATAATTCTCTTGTATAACCTTTATTGGTAAACACCGTTGATATTGCGCCATTTATCATTTCTAAGAAACCGTCATAGGCATTAGTAATCCTACCACCATGCGCTACATGGACTTTGAAAAAGTCCACTCTAATTTGTTTAATTTTAGCCATATTACCTTACAATAACTGATGTGATTTTAACCACTATATATCATTAAAAATTAACTAAGTATATGGAATAACTTATAAAAAAAGAATTAAGTAATTTATTTTTTGCCCAAACCTATCCACCACCACCCTCCTTCGAAAAAATCCTTTTCCCTGTTTCCCTTTCACTCTCCAAAACCAACTCAAGTAAACCCAACTCTCTTTGAATCTTTAAAATCATTTCATGTAAAGGTTGAGGATTATTATTGGTACAAATATAAGATTTTTCAGGATGTTCCACGTGAAGCAAATGCGCTAAGAAACTCGCTAGATCATCGATATGAATCCGATTTGACCAATGAATATTCGGATAACTTTTCGTAGTTTCCGCAAGCTTCACCATTCTCACAGTCGAAGTACCATAAATCCCTGTCGGACGTACAATCACACATTGTTCAGGATAAGCCTGTTGCCACAATTGCTCCATTTTCAAGAGTAATTTCCCTTGTTCATCACTCGGAATCGCTGGCGAATCATCATTAATCATCTCACCGTTATTCTCACCATAAACACGAGTCGATGACACCACAACAATCCGTTTAACAGGATGATTTTTTAAAGCACGTACAATCGGCTGAACAGAATCCACATAAGTCTGTTGATAGGCTTCAACTGAACTTAAAGTCGTATTTCGAGATGGTGCAAGGAGTACATAAACCGCATCAACAGGTTTGATCTGTGACAAATCAAGTTGCTGAATATCCTGAATCAAGTGCTCCGTAAAATCATCCACTTTCGGACTACGGCTCACTGTGGTAATTTGGTGATCTTGTTGAAATAATTGTTTAGCAACACGCTGCGATGTTTTACCATAACCGATAAATAGAATATGCATCAAACGACCTATTCTGAACACTGATCTATGACGATCAAATAAACCAAAGTTGAGGGGACATGGCTGCCGTCCATCAATTGCAAGGGGTTGGCAATGCCGCCGCTGCGCTACTTGAAAAACTGAATATATTCACCACAGACGACCTATTGTTTCATCTGCCCCGTGACTATGAAGATCGTAGCACGATCATTGCCATGAACCAATTGCAGGTTGGGCGAAGTTATCTCATGGAAGGCGTGGTCAAATCCATTGACATGCCACCCGGAAAACGCAAGTCGATGGCGATTCTATTGCAGGATGATTACGGCAAAGTCACCTTACGCTTTTATCATATATATAAAGCATTGATGGATCGTGCCAAAGCAGGCAACCGCTTAAGAATCTTTGGTGAAGTCCGTGTCGGTGCGCGTGGTTTAGAACTGTATCATCCTGAAATACAGCTCATTACCGAACATACACCTTTACCACAAACCGAATTGACCGCCATTTATCCTGCAACGGATGGTTTAACTCAGCCGAAACTGCGTGAATACGTCAAACAAGCACTGAATCATCATGCAGATGATTTGCCTGAACTGTTACCTGAAAAATTCACTAATGGTTATGCACTCAATCAAGCATTGGAATATATTCACCATCCCCCTGTGGATGCCAATATGTTGCAACTGTCGCAAGGTTCGCATCCTGCACAGCAACGCTTAATTTTTGAAGAATTGGTCGCACATCAAATCAGTTTACTGACCCGCCGTGCTTATATTCAGCAAATCGCAGCGCCATCATTTTCCTATAGCAAAAGCTTTGCTAAACAGCTTTTAGCAAGCCTACCTTTTGAAATGACCAATGCTCAAAAACGTGTGTCGAATGAAATTGCCAAAGATTTAAAACAGAACAAACCGATGTTACGCCTTGTACAAGGTGATGTAGGCGCAGGGAAAACATTGGTTGCAGGTGTAGCAGCTTGTCATGCTTTGGAAGAAGGTTGGCAAGTCGCACTGATGGCACCAACGGAAATTTTAGCGGAACAACATTATCTAAACTTTAAAAAATGGTTTGAGCCATTGGGCTTAAATGTGTCATGGCTTTCGGGTAAACAAAAAGGCAAGGCACGTACCGCAGCAGAACAAACCATTAAAGATGGTACGGCAAATGTCATCGTGGGAACACATGCACTTTTTCAGGACAATGTCGAATTTGCCAAACTCGGTTTAGTGATCATTGATGAACAACATCGTTTTGGGGTAGATCAGCGTTTAGCATTACGCAATAAAGGCGTGGACAATACTACCCCACATCAACTGGTCATGACGGCTACACCCATTCCACGTACTTTAGCCATGTCTGCTTATGGTGACCTGGATACTTCGGTGATTGATGAACTACCGCCTGGACGTACACCGATTCAAACCGTGACCATTCCACTTGATCGTCGTGAAGAAGTTTTACAACGCATTGCCAAAAACTGCGCTGAGGGTAAACAAGCCTATTGGGTCTGTACCCTTGTCGAGCAATCTGAAACGCTGGATGCTCAGGCTGCTGAAGCCACTTATGCAGAAATTAAAGGTCGTTTTCCTGAACTCAATATTGGCTTGGTTCATGGAAAAATGAAAGCTAATGAAAAACAATCGGTCATGCAACAGTTTAAAGACAATGAATTACAGCTTTTGATTGCAACTACAGTCATTGAAGTGGGTGTTGATGTACCGAATGCCTCCATTATGGTGATTGAAAATGCCGAGCGTCTGGGGCTTTCGCAACTGCATCAATTACGTGGACGTGTCGGACGTGGTGCAACAGCAAGTTTCTGTGCCTTACTTTATAAAAATCCACTGTCGCAAAATGGTCAGGAGCGTTTACGCATCATGCGTGAAACCAACGATGGTTTTATCATTGCGGAGAAGGATCTGGAAATACGTGGACCGGGTGAATTACTTGGAACAAAGCAAACGGGAGATATGGGCTTCCGTGTCGCCAAACTTGAGCGAGATGATCACTTACTCAACCAAGCCCACCATGTCGCACAACAAGTTTTAAAAGACTATCCTGAAAATGCTGAAGCACTATTGAAACGTTGGTTACCTGAAGCACCGAGATATGCGTATGTGTGATTTAACAAACAGAACTTAATATTAGAAACCTCGAGTAATTTTGCTATCGCGTAAGGCGACATGGATGTCGCCGTCAGGCAAGGGTGATATGGATATCCCCTTTGCCTGACAAAGGATTTTTGTAACTTTTGATCCTTCAAAAGTTAGGCATCGCCTACACAAATACACTTCAACTTTTATCTGAAATATGTGGCTGTGCTAATTCATTATCAATCAATATACCTCAAATTCAAGAATAGATTTATAAGTTCAGTATAGCTATTATTAGAATGGTCAAATCATAAAAAATCAGAATAAAAAATGCTCTCATTCATCAACCAAGTACTCCACAAAAGCGTACAAAGCATCTCCCCTTGCCTACTCTGTGGCATCGACCGCCAACAACAGCATTCACTTTGTAACGATTGCTGGGAACAATTGCCGTGGTACAAACAACACATTGAACGTCATGAACACAGCATCCTTTGCGCACATCATTACGATTTTCCGATTGATCGAATTATCCAAACCTACAAATACGAACAGCAACTGCAATATCAGAATCTGCTCGCACACAGCTTACTGAATTTAAGAACTCCCAAAGTTCACGCCATTGTCCCTATGCCTATTTCCACGGAACGACTCAAAGAACGGGGTTATAACCAAATGTTAATCATTGCGAAAATCATGGCAAGAGAACTGAAAATCCCTGTATGGCAACCCGTGATTCGTGATGCACAACATTCACAAAAAGGCTTAAGTCGGATTGAACGACTGGAAAATATTGAAAACCAATTTCAGATCATAACTACAGAAAAACGTAAGTATAAAAAAGTACTGATCATTGATGATGTAGTCACAACAGGAAGTTCGATTCATGCACTGAGCCAAGCTTTAGAAAAACTCGGCTGTCAGCAGATTTATACCGCATGTATTGCAGCAGGGGGAATTAAACAATCATCTCAACTTGAAGAATCAGAAATCGATGCACAAGAAAATAATTAAGCTAGATTTGCCTTACACCACGGAATCACAACTTCTTTGGTTAATGGTGCAAGTAAAGTCTGCTGATCATCCAAATCAATCCACTTCATTTCTGCAATTTCAGCATCAATCTGCGGTGCTTGATCGAGATTGACCTGATAAACATAACTAATCAACTGATGTCCTGCTTCATTGGCAGCCCGTGTTTCAAAACGCCCAACAAATTGCTCAATTTCAGCCTGTGCACTAATCTCTTCCGCAATTTCACGAATCATGGTCTGCTCAGGTGCTTCATTTGGCTCAAGCTTTCCACCGACTTGCATAAAGAACTGCGTATTCTTCTTACGTACGAGTAGTAATTGATTGTGTTGATTGAGAATAATGGCAGCAGCAACAGTAATGACATTCATAAGATGTATAAAAAATTAAAACACAATATATTGTGATATTAATTCATAAAATATTCAATATATTGTGTTTAAGCATTACCTATATTCTATCATTAAGCCAATTTATCCAGAATTTCACGCTCTTGTGCACCCCATTTAGGCTCAGGCGCTACAAAACGCTCTAACTGTTCTAAAATAACCTCGATTGAATCAGATTGAATTAAAGTGTTGGTAAAGCGACTTTTGGTGAATCCTTTATCTGTACTTAACTGGATAAATTTAAATAGGTCATCATAAAAACCATTCACATTTAAAAATGCGCAAGGCTTTAAGTGAATGCCCAATTGCGCCCAAGTCCATTGTTCAAAAATCTCTTCCCAAGTTCCAGGACCACCAGGCAAAGCGATAAAACCATCTGCCAACTCAGACATTTTGGTTTTACGCTCATGCATATCTTTCACTGTATACAGCTCAGTGAGGTGAGGATGGGCCAATTCAGCATCCACCAAGTTTTGTGGAATAACACCGATGACCTTACCACCTTTTGCCAACGCACTGTCAGCAACCAGTCCCATTAGCCCTGAACGACCACCACCATAAACCAATGTTTTCCCTTGCTTGGCGATAGTTTCACCAGTCAGTTTCGCTATATCAGCAAAGATCTGATCAGTACCTAATGATGAACCACAAAAAATAGCAATAGAATTCATAAATTTAACCTAAGTTTAATTTAACCATGTTACAAATAAAGACAAGCGATCAAGATTTTTTTTACAAAAGAGCGATGTAATCAGTGTTTTTCCTAAAATCCTTGTCTAAAATACACACATCAAATTGACACTACACTGCGCAAGGGAGAAAAGACACTATGCTTGAAGCCTTTTACGCCACTGAGCGCGGTAGCTTAGAAGATGCAACCATTAATGGAGGATTTGATCTACACCCTGAATTGGTGTGGGTTGACCTTATTGCGCCTTCATCAGAAGAACAAGAGTGGGTTTTAGAAGCCTATGAGCAAAACTTACCGACGCTAAAATCCTTAGAAGACATTTCTTCATCAGCTCGATTCTACCGCGATGATGACGGTATTCTACATATCAGTACCTATTTTTTAACAAAAAATAAAAATTACCAAGTTGAAGGTGATCCTGAAGACACCTCTAATATGCTTGCCAATGTACAAACAGTAGCGTTCATTCTTCATAAAGATCGACTGTTTACCCTACGTGGGGAAAAGCTCGTTGCGTTTCGTGCATTCCGTGCACGCGCACGTCGCAATGATTATGAAATCGATTATAAAGACCCTACGTGGATTCTATTAGGCTTACTTGAAGCAAAGCTAGATGAGCTTGCGGATATCTTGGAAGATATCCACAGAGACTTAGAATCTTACTCAACTGAAGTCCTCAACGTACGTCATCGTGAACAAATCTTAGATTTGGATGACATGATTACCCGTTTAGCACAGAAAGAAGACATGCTCGGTAAAGCACAACTGTGTTTGATCGATTTACGCCGTGTACTGACCTTTTTATCGCGCCCACGTGCATTAGGTAGTCACATCTATGACGCGGACATCCGAGAGCTCAGTGAAGACGTACGATCACTGGTTGAGCATGATGCATTCTTATTCCAAAAAGTGCGATTCTTACTCGATACCACTTCTGGATTCATTAACACTGAACAGAACGATACGATTCGTCGATTCTCCATACTTCCAAGTATGCTTGCGCCACCGATGCTCATTGCCAGTATTTATGGGATGAACACGGAGGTTTTACCTTTTGCACATGGCACGACCAGTTTTTATGTCGTCATTACAATTCTAGTTGCATTCTTCGTTGGACCACTGATTTACTTCAGATGGAAAAAATGGATTTGAGCAAGCTTTGAAGCATTGCTTCAAAGCACAGCGCAAGAAACGCACCTTATTTATTAAACATCAATTTAAATCCAATAAAAAAGCACCTTTCAGTGCTTTTTTATTTTTACAGTCAGATTAAATTTAAATCATCTTGTAAATGACAGGCTTGAATGATCTTCATCATTTTTTCAGGCACTGCTTTAAACTGTAAGCCTTGCAAATTAGGAGTCTGTCTCAACCATTGGACAAATACCGACAATGCCAAAGTGCTTCCATGTTCAAGCTGAGATAAGTTTACTGTAAGCGGAAAACTCTTTTCACTTTGAATTATCTTCAAACCACTCAAATAATAGTTCTCAGCATTTTCGTAAGCAATTTTACCACTGACATATAGTTCTTGATTTTTAAACTCAATCACTCGCGTACACCTATCTCAATTATGGGCTTATTTTTTTACAGCTGCATCTGCATCTGGCTCAAATGTTGCAATCGCTTTATCAAGGTTACCGCCATTACGTTTTACGTTCGCAGCAAACTGATTACGGAATTGCAAACCAAGATCGATACCCGACACATTCAAATTACGAACTTTCCACTGGTTACCCGCATCAGACAATTGGAATGACACAGGGATTTTTTCACCTTTGTTATTAAAATCAATTGTCACGACAGGAAATTTGCTCGTAGTCGCTTTATAAGGGCGCATGGTATAGCTTTGGTTTGAATACTTCGCAAATGCACTACCATAATTTTCAATTAAAGTATTACGGAAGTTTTGTTCAAACTGAGCACGTTGCGCAGGTGTACTACTGTTTGCATAAGTCCCCATTACGATACGAGTGAATGCTTGACCATCAACATAAGGATCAAGGTTTTGACGTACAATGGATTTCACTAATGCCGGATTGCTTTGTAATTTTGTATGATCTGCTTTCAAACGCGTAATTAAGCCATCAGCAACACGTTTAACAAAAGCTGGCGGAGCTTCAGCAGGCGCAGCTTGAGCAGCAGTTGCAACCATAGTAGCCAAAATACTAGCTGTAAAAGTTTGTTTTAAAAGCATATTCATTTCAAATAACTCCTCTAATGCTTATTCAACGAATGACGTTTGTGCATCAGTTGTTTCAGTAGATGCAGAATGATCTTGTTCAGATGTATCTGCTTTATCCGATGATTTCCCTGCACCACCCGTGATAAATTTGCTAATCAGATCTTCCAGATCCATAGTACCCTGTGTATTGGCAACACTTTCACCACGTTTGATGTAAGTCAATCCACCACCTGGTACAACTTTGAGGTATTTCTCACCCAACAAACCATTTGTCGCAACCATAATATAAGCATCTTCATCAATATTGGTGATGGAGCTCATGTTACTTAACAGTTGCTTTTCCATTTCTTTTTGTTTCTCAGGTGTTGCCGCTTGATAGTCTGCGCTATAGCGCAAATCACCGATAAGGTTTTCTTTCACTTTCTCAAGCTGTTTCGCATTGAAAGAAGTCAACGAGCCATCCAATGAGAAATTCACAGTCGCTTGACGTGTTACAGGGTCAAGTGTGATTGAGTCAACCTGTCCAATCTTCACACCGCTCATGGTCACTTTGGCACGAGGCTTCAAACCATTGACATTGTCAAATGTTGCGGACATTTCATAACTGTCTTTTAAATTTGTACCAACTAAACCACTGACTTTCATAGCCAAGAAAAATAGCGCAATACCGAAGATGATGACAAAAACACCTACGGCCAACTCACTTGTACGTGATTTCATTAAACACCTCCGAACATGACCGCAGTCAACACGAAATCAAAACCTAAAACACATAAAGACGAATACACAACAGTACGTGTCGTAGATGTTGCAATACCCTCAGACGTTGGCTCACAGGCATAGCCTTGATACACCGCAATCCAAGTACAAATTAAAGCGAATACCAAACTTTTGATGATGGTACCGTTGAATACATCTTTCATAAATTGGGTACTACTGAGAATACCACTCCAGTAAGACCCTTCATCTGCACCGAGAAAATCGACACCGACCATTTTACCGCCCATGATACCAATAGCAGCAAAGATCACAGACAACATCGGTAAACTTACAATGCCTGCCCATAAACGTGGTGAAATCACACGTTTTAAAGGATCCACACCGATCATTTCCATACTAGACAATTGCTCAGTGGCTTTCATTAAGCCAATTTCTGCAGTTAATGCAGAACCTGCACGACCTGCAAATAGTAAGCCCGCAACAACTGGAGCAAGCTCACGTAATAAGGTTAACGATACCGCCGCACCCAACATTGCCTCGCTGCCTAAAGTGACGAGAATGTTATACATCTGCAAGCCGAGTACCGCACCAATGAACAAGCCCGATACGGCAATGATCAAGAACGACAGTACGCCGACTCGATACATTTGATAAATAAAAAGTTTTACACCTAACCATGTGGGCATTGAAAATAAAATGCGCAACAACATCAGTGTTGCAACACCAATACCCTCTACACGTTCTAGAACGCGTCGACCTAATAAGGCAATTGCATTCATGAACCGACCTCATTACTTAAATAGGCTTGATGACTAAATTGATAATCTACAGGCCCTTCAATTGAACCCGTTAAAAACTGTTGTACAAACGGAGAAGCATGTTGTTTTAATTCTTCTGGTGTGCCCTCACCTTGTACTTTGCCTTCTGCAACGACATAAATATAATCAGCAATTGATAATGTTTCATCAACATCATGCGACACAATAATCGTCGTTAAATCTAGGGCTTCACGTAATGAACGAATCAACCGCGTTAAAACCCCCATCACAATCGGGTCTTGCCCTGCAAAAGGTTCGTCATACATGATCAAATCTGGATCAAGTGCAATCGCACGGGCCAAAGCCACGCGACGATTCATCCCACCTGAAAGTTCAGCAGGCATCAGTTTTTCAGCACCACGTAAACCTACTGATTCCAACTTCAGCGCCACTAATTCTGCAATTAAATTTTCTGGCAGTTTAGTATGCGCTCGAATTGGGAAAGCTACATTTTCATAGACTGTCATGTCTGTAAATAATGCACCACTTTGAAATAACATACCCATACGCGCACGCGCGGCAAAAAGCTCACCACGTGACATTGACGCAATATTCTTTCCATCAAGGAGCACTTCACCCGAATCTGGCGTCAATTGACCGCCAATCAAGCGCAGTAAAGTGGTTTTACCCGTACCCGATGGCCCCATGATTGCGGTAATTTGTCCACGACGAATCTGTAAACTGACATTATCGTAGATAACGCGTTCACCTCGGTTAAAGCTTAGATTTTTGACTTCTATTAAAGCTTCAGCTTCGGCATAACTTTGCTTATTCATAGCCGAACATTTTCCTGCATTTATCAGCACACATACTATACTCTGAAATGGCTATTATTTTGTAATTAAAAGATAATGGGAGGGATCAAATCTACGTATTCTGATCTATTTTTAGGTCATTTAGCGTGTTTTTCTTTTTATTTAGATTATAAAAAATAAGTTAGATAGGAAATCAAAAAATCTCTCAAGCTAAAATAAGGCTATAAATAAGATAGCAAAGATTCGATACCAATAAAGTAGAAAAAATATATAGCATCACGATTCCAAAAATATTGTTAGTGCTTGCCAAATTCAACATGCTATAAACCACATTTAACGATTATTTAAAAAAAATTGAACCAATTCACAATTATTCTAGCAAATATTTTCTATGTTGCAATAAAAAACCAGCCCTAAGGCTGGTTTTTTTAAATTTTATCCGATTAGTCGTTAAATTTACGACGTGGACGATCTGAACCAAACTCACGTTTTGGACGATCATCACCAAAAGTACGTTTTGGACGATCTTCGCTAAATTCACGACGTGGACGGTCATTGTTAAATTCGCGACGTGGGCGGTCTGAATTAAACTCGCGACGTGGACGATCTTCACCACCGAATGAACGTTTCGGACGATCGTTGAAGTTACCTTCGCGACGTGGTTTATAGTCTACGCTGTTACCACGGTTGTCATCATTTGAGTTAAAACGCGGCTTATCATTAAAACCACCTTCACGACGTGGGCGATCATTGTTGAACTCACGACGTGGACGATCTTCGAAACCACCTTCACGGCGTGGGCGATCATTGTTGAACTCACGGCGTGGACGATCTTCAAAACCACCTTCACGACGTGGACGGTCATTATTAAATTCGCGACGTGGACGATCTTCACCAAACGTACGTTTTGGACGATCATCGCCATAAGATGGGCGATCACCACGTGGTTTATCATCGAAGCTACGACGTGGACGATCATCACCGCCTTCACGACGTTTGAAGTTTGATTCACCTTCAAAACGACGACCACCACCGAAACCGCCACGACCGCCATCACGACGACCGCCACCGTTACGACCACGACCATCACGGCTACCGCGTGCAGGAGGTGGAGATGGCTCTAAACCTTCGATTTCAGAAACACTTAAACGCGCTTCTAAGTAATCTTCTAAAGCACGGATTTTACCGCGTTCACGGTAAGTTGCTAAAGTGATTGCTTTACCAGTACGACCCGCACGACCTGTACGACCAATACGGTGTACATAATCTTCATTCTTCATTGGAAGACCGAAGTTGATCACGTGAGAAATTGTTGGTACGTCAAGACCACGAGCCGCCACATCTGTAGCAACTAGGATTTTTGCACGACCTTCACGGATACTGCGTAAACGACGGTTACGTACAGTTTGTGGCATTGCACCGTGAAGTGCTACAACTGAAAGACCTGCTTCAGAAAGTTCTTCTGCAAGCATATCTGTGTCTTCTTGAGTTGAAGCGAATACAACTGCTTGATCAACATCTTCTTCATTTAACCAATGGGTAAGCAATTTTTTCTTATGCTCAAAGCCATCAGTCCAATGTAAAGTTTGGGTGATGTCAGTATTGGTAGAGTGACCTGTTTCAATTGCAATACGTTCTGGATCATTCATCATGCGTTCAGCAAGGTTAATGATACGTGGTGCAAATGTTGCAGAGAACATCAATGTTTGTTTACGGTTTAACGCTAAATCGCTGATAGCTTCTAAGTCTTCAGAGAAACCTAGGTCAAGCATACGGTCAGCTTCATCGACAATTAAAGCATCAACTTTATCAAGTTTGATTTGACGACGGTTTACAAGGTCAAGTAAACGACCAGGAGTCGCAACAACGACTTGCGCGCCTTTTAATTGTTGGATTTGTTTACCGAAAGGCATACCACCCATGATTGCAGCAACACGTACACCTTTCATGTGACGTACAAATGCAATCGCGTCTTGACACACTTGTTGTGCAAGTTCACGTGTAGGTGAAATTACCAAGATATTTGGTTGTGTAACTGCTTTCATACGTTCTTTAAACGGTACAAAAGTTTCTTGACCAGCTAAAGCGTTTAACGTAGGAAGTAAGAATGCAGCAGTTTTCCCTGAACCAGTTTGGCTTGATACTAAAAGGTCTTTACCTTCTAAAGCCGCAGGGATAGATTGTTCTTGAACAGGAGTAGGCGTAGTAAAGCCAAGAGATTCAAGTGCTTTCTGTAAAGACTCGTCTAAAGAAAAATCAGCAAAAGTTTTGCTCATAGAGATATTCACCCGAATGTGGGTGCTCCATTAAATATATATGGTCTGATGGACATCGGCAAAAAGCGGCACAGCAATAATCGCTGAAAATATAGAATCAGCGGCGATCCGAGAACGACGATGCGTATAACGCACATTTGATTACAGCCGCAACCTGAAGGAATCGCTTTAGCGATTGGGTGGGGCGCGATATAATGTCCTCTCTTGGGACCGGACGCGCATACACAATATAGAAGGAATGTTCAGGTAATGAACGAAATTTAGTGCGTGCGCGGAGTATAGCAGAATTTAAAATAATGTCACGAAGTTTTATTGTTTTTTCCTGTGAGTGATCATTCGCTTGATTAAAGCTGATTATCTTATGGAGCCTAAAGTACTGAATTGTGGATTAGGATTGTTTTAATAAACTATACAAGACAAAGGAATAAACGAGATTTTCATAAAGCCCTTCTCCCTCTCCTCTCAGAAGAAGGGACATCCAATACATTTCAAAACAAAAAACTTAAAGATATATAACCGAAAATATAAAAATCATCCGCATAAAAAAGCCCTCATTCACATGAAGGCTTTTCAAAACTCAATCTACACAAATAATTAAAAATTATTTCGCAGCTTCACCCCAAGCAGGAACAACTTGTTGCATCAATGGTTTTAACATTTTCATAGAACATGCGATCACTTGACCATTTTCCATAGAATCTGAACCACCACGTGCATCAACGACAGTACCGCCCGCTTCTTTCACGATCAACTCGCCTGCTGCGATATCCCAAGGTTTCAAACCAAGTTCAAAATAACCATCTAAACGACCCGCAGCAACATAAGCCAAGTCCAATGCTGCAGAACCTGCACGGCGATATTGTGCACCCGCTTCTGTGACATTCAATAATGAATCAAAATGGTTTTTCGCATAAGAAACCACTTCACCATTACGGATTTTACGGAATGCATGACCAACACCCATGAAAGTATTTTCAAGACTGTCTTTAACATTTACACGGATACGGCGTTGATTCAACATTGCACCACGACCACGGCTCGCAGAGAACAACTCATCTTTCACAGGGTCATAAATAACACCGTGTTGAGTAATGCCTTTGTGTTGAACAGCGATAGATACGCAGAAATGAGGGAAACCGTTAATGAAGTTTAAAGTACCATCTAAAGGATCAATCACCCAACACCAATCAGCGTCGTGACCTTTACCTTCTTGCAGACCAAACTCTTCACCAAGGAAGCTGTGATTTTTATAACTTTTACGAAGCGTATCAATAGTTAACTGTTCAATGTAGCGATCTACACGTGTTACAGGACCATCAATACCTTTTTCTTCGACTTGTAGATCGAGTTTATGACGATTTTGATGCGCTTTTAAAAGCTCTTGACCAACTAATTGAGCCGCACGCGCAGCCATCACCACCATAGGTTCCATTGAACACCCACTACAAATTTGAAGATACTGATAAAGAATAATGCATAAAAGCCCCGACATTTTAGCAAATATCGAGGCTTTTAGGGGAAATTTGTTGCTAAATTTTAGTGTGACTCATTTTTCATGAATATTTACATCAGTTTAGCAGATAGATTTAAATATGCTGAACCAACTTTGTCCAAGCGTGTTCAATTGAATTTTGAATGCCTTTTGCATCCAAACCACAATCTTGCAACATTTCAGCATGACTGGCTTGTGGCAAAAATTCATCAGGCAAACCAAGATTTAATATTGGCTTGAGAATTTGCGCTTGTGCCATAAATTCATTAACAGCACTGCCCGCACCCGCCATCACGGCATGTTCTTCTACTGTCACGAATAAACTGGTTTTGTCTGCCAAATCGCGAATGATTTGCTCATCCAATGGCTTCACAAAACGCATATTGACCACACGTACAGCAAGATCAAGTTTACTCGCAAGTTGTTTTGCAGCTTCTACAGCAACACTGACACGACTACCAAAAGCAAGAATACTAATACATTCATCATGCTCAAGATTAAATTCAGCAACGATTTCAGCTTTACCCATTTCGAGTGCTGTGAGTTGCTGTTGAATTTCAACGCCTAAGCCATTACCACGTGGATAACGCACCGCCGTTGGACCTTGATGTAAATAAGCAGTGTGCAACATTTGACGACATTCATTTTCGTCTTTTGGTGCCATGATCACCATATTCGGTACAGTGCGCATAAATGCATAATCGTATGCACCTGCATGGGTTGGACCATCTTCACCGACCAAGCCCGCACGATCAATTGCAAAAGTCACATCAAGATTTTGCAAAGCAACATCATGAATCAGTTGATCATAACCACGTTGTAAGAAAGTCGAATAGATCGCAACGACAGGTTTTAAACCTTCACACGCCATGCCTGCGGCAAGTGTTACCGCATGCTGTTCTGCAATCGCCACATCGAAATAACGCTCAGGAAATTGTTGTGCAAACTTAACCATTCCCGAGCCTTCACACATCGCAGGGGTAATCGCTAAAAGTTTCTCATCCTGCGCAGCTTCATCACACAGCCATTGCCCAAACACGTCAGAATACTTTGGTGCTGGATTTTTTGAAGATGTTGCGTTTAATTTGCTAATCGCATGATATTTAATTTGATCTGCTTCCGCAGGCCCAAAACCTTTACCTTTCACCGTATAAATGTGAATCAGGCGTGGACCTTTACGTTTTTTTAAGGCATTGAATACTTGTGCCAATTGCTCGACATCATGTCCATCAAATGGACCAAAATAGTCAAAACCAATCGCTTTAAATAGATTATCGGCAGCATCAGTTGCAGATTCATGCAAACGAGAGGTGTAATCCCATTCAGGACAATCTTGTACAAAAGCTTGACCTTGCGCATCAATATTGACGAACTGCCCTTGCTCCCAAATTGAAGCTAGATGCTTGGCAAAGCCACCTGTGCTTTGCGAAATTGACATATCATTGTCATTCAGTACGACCATCATGTCCGCATTGTGAGCAACCGCATCATTCATCGCTTCAAATGCCATACCTGCGGTCATCGCCCCATCACCAACGATGGCAACCACTTCACGTAGAGATTTTTGATAACGACTGGCTAAAGCCATGCCCAAGCCTGCTGAAATTGCAGTCGATGAATGCCCCACACCAAAGGTATCAAATACAGATTCTTCACGTGCAGGAAAAGCCGCCAAACCATTTTTAGCACGAATCGTACGAAGCTGTTCACGGCGACCTGTTAAAGCTTTGTGTGGATAAGCCTGATGACCGACATCCCACACCAAACGGTCTTCTGGCGTATTAAAACAATAATGCAATGCAACAGTGAGTTCGATAACGCCAAGATTAGCGCCAAAATGCCCACCACTTTGTCCGGCAGCATACAAAATAAATTGACGCAATTCGTCTGCGACCTGTGGCAATTGGCTTTGCTCAAGTTGACGTAATTGTTGAGGATGATCAATCGCATCCAACAAAGGCGTTACAGGACGTTGACTAGGTATTTCGGTATACAACATATGTGGCAAAGCCTTCTAAAGCCTGGCAAATCTAAGCTAGGTACACGGGTTAGCATGATCGTGAGACTGAATCATATCACATTCGATCAGCCACATTTATAATGATGCGTCATTGGATGGTTTCCAAATTCGCAAGCGTGTTCGTAGCGTCAATTATCCTGAATAATCTATCTATATATCAACTATTATTGCTTGCTTTGCACAAAAAAGAAATTTTTTATCCCTGACTTCACAATAAAATCACAATACACGATTCTACTAAAGTCCAAGCATTGCGTTATACTTTAACCAATTGCTCAACAAAAATGGAATATTCTGTGCCAATAGCGTTTGTTGCCACTTCTAAATTACCAACTGCTTATGGTGATTTTAAAATTTCTGTATTTCAAGATCCTAAAACTGGCGAAGAGCATGTTGCGCTTTCTAAAGGTTTGGACACTGCGCCCACTGAGCCTGTTCTTGTTCGTATTCATTCAGAATGTTTAACTGGCGATGCCTTTGGTTCTTTAAAATGTGATTGTGGTCCACAGCTGCACAACACCATGAAAATGATGAATGATGCAGGTCAAGGTGTAATTTTATATTTGCGTCAGGAAGGTCGTGGTATTGGTTTGACCAATAAAATCCGTGCTTATGCATTGCAAGATCAAGGACACGATACGGTGGATGCGAATCTGTTATTGAATTTGCCTGCTGATGCACGCACGTATGATATGTGTAGCATCATGCTCGATCATTTACAGGTTAAACAAGTGAAGTTAATTACCAATAATCCTTTAAAGTTAAAGGCATTGACTGATTTAGGCATTGATGTGGTTAAACGTGTCGGCTTGACTGTAGGTTTAAATAAATTTAATGAAGATTATTTAAAAACCAAACATGATCGTATGTCACATATGTATGAGAAAGATGATTTTTAAATATTTTTTTGATTGACCAAATACCCAATAAAAATTCTCAAGAAATTATTACTATCGCGATTGGCGACATGGATGTCGCCGTTGGGTCGGGGTTCAGGACGAACCTCTGACCCAACAGAGGATTTTTGTCACTTTTGATCCTTCAAAAGTGAGGCATCGCCTACACAAATTAGCTTAAATTTTGCAAGATAACTGGGGCTATGCAAACTTATAAATAATATTTTTATACAACAATTTAAGCACTTTTAAATTTATTAAGTTTTATTTGGATAACCAGCTTCAGCTAATAAATCAAATCGTCATCGAGAAAATTTGCGTTTCAGGCTTACGACGCTTCAAAAGCAAATCAAACGCCATACAAATATTTCGTACAAAAGGCTTACCCTGCTCAGTAATCACAATCCGATCCTGTTCAATCTGCAACAAACCATCATGTTGCATTTCTGCAAGCTGAACAATCACCTGCTCACGCTCAGGAAAATCCATAGTCGAATCCGCCCAAGAGGTTTCAAACGTACACATCAGATTCAAAATGTGCTGACGGATTTTTAAATCCTCAATACTCAACACATGCCCTTTCACCACAGGAATTTCATTGCGTTCAAGACATTCATAATACACATCAATATTCTTTTCATTCTGGGCAAAGCTGTACCAACTGTCACTGATCGAAGATACGCCCAAACCAATCATCACTTGCGTTTTAGATGAGGTATAGCCCATAAAATTACGATGCAAAGTTCCCGCTTGGAAAGACTGATACATACCATCATTTGCCAAAGCAAAATGATCCATACCAATTTCATGATAGCCATGCGCTAAAAGCTTCTTTTTACCTTCTTCATATAAAGTGCGTTTAACATCATCTTTTGGCACATCATGATCTTTAAAACCACGCTGACCATTGCCCTTAATCCAAGGCACATGCGCATAACTATAAAAAGCCAAGCGATCAGGGGTTAAACCATTAGTAAGATCAATGGTATTTAAAACATCTTCTAAATTTTGAAATGGCAAACCAAAAACCAAATCATGCGAAATAGATTCATAACCAATTTCACGTGCCCATTGTGTTACCCGCTCAACATTTTCATAAGGTTGAATACGGTGAATGGCCTTTTGCACATTTTCATTATAATCCTGAACCCCATAACTAACACGGCGAAAACCGAGATCATACAAGGCTTGTAAATGCTCTTTTGTCGTATTATTCGGATGCCCTTCAAAGCTAAACTCATGCCCTTCTGCAATTGTCGCCTTGGCTAGAATCCCTTGAATCAATTGTTGTAAATGTTCAACTGAAAAGAAAGTTGGCGTTCCACCACCCAAATGAATTTCTTTAATATTGGGTTTATCGCCCAATAATTGACAATACAATTCCCATTCTTTTAAAACGGCTTGAATATACGGCTGTTCTACTTCATGGCGTTTAGTAACTTTTTTATGGCAACCACAAAAAGTACATAAGCTTTCACAAAATGGCAGATGAATATATAAGCTAATACCTTCTGTTACATTTGATTCATCAAATGAGCGCTTAAGCGTTAGCTTCCATGCCTCAAGTGAAAATGTTGTTTCATCCCAATACGGCACAGTGGGATAACTGGTATAACGTGGACCTGCAACATTGTATTTTTGAATCAGAGAACAACTCATATTCACGCTCAATTAACCATTCAAGAAATTACGAAGCTTCATGCGCATTGTGCGGAGCTTGCACATAGATTTCAACCTAGTAGAAAAGTCGGAATTGCACTTGAATCCTCAGATATTTTCCTTTTAAACCATTTTATGTTTTGATGTACCTAGCCCTTTCATTTTCCCTTTTGAGGATGTCATGCAGAATCCGACTTCAAATGATATACAACGTGTCCGCGACTATCTCACTGACTTACAAACACGGATCTGTTCAGCCTTAGAACAACAAGAAAAATTTGGTGGTGGCACAGCGACATTTGAAATTGATGATTGGCAACGTCCTGAAGGTGGCGGTGGTCGCTCACGAGTTTTACAAAATGGCACAGTGATTGAAAAAGGTGGTGTGATGTTCTCACACATCAATATTTCCAAGCTGCCTGCTTCTGCTACAGAGCGTCACCCACAAATTGCAGGTGCAAAAGCCCAAGCCATGGGCGTTTCATTGGTCATTCACCCGAATAACCCAAATGTACCCACCTCACATGCCAATGTCCGTTTATTCGTTGCAGAGAAAGAAGGACAAGAACCCATTTGGTGGTTTGGTGGTGGTTTTGACCTCACCCCATTTTATCCCAATGATGAAGATGTATTGTCATGGCATCAGACAGCATATGATCTTTGTGCACCCTTTGGCGAAGATGTTTATGCCAAACACAAACAATGGTGCGATGATTATTTCTATTTAAAGCATCGTGATGAGCAACGTGGTATTGGTGGATTATTCTTTGATGATTTAAATCAATGGGATTTTGAAAAATGCTTCGAATATATTCAAGCCGTAGGGAATGGCTACTTAGAAGCTATCCTTCCAATTTTCCAACGCAATCAAAATAAACCTTATACCGAAGCGCAACGTGACTTCCAACTCTACCGTCGTGGGCGTTATGTCGAATACAATTTGGTCTATGACCGTGGCACTTTATTCGGCTTACAAACAGGCGGACGTATTGAGTCTATTCTTGTGAGTATGCCACCACTTGCAGGATGGTCATATCGTCCTGAATGGGATGAAAATAGTGCTGAGAAACGCTTAACGGACTATTATCTCAAACCTAAAGATTGGTTAAAGATTTTGTAAAAATGACAGAATAATCACATAAATTTAAGCCCTAAACTCTATTTAGGGCTTTCACGCTTAGACTTTACTCAATATTCAACTTAAAGTTTATTCACAATATCTAATAAAAAATCGATAAGTCAATGTACATAGCTTGTGACATTTAAATTTAAATTAACTATCCCTTTCCAAATGAATTCACGTAAACTAATTGCAGTAATGAGCATTAGAGATTTTAATTCCACTATTGATCCTATGTCATTCACAACATCAAGGAAGTTATTCATGCTCTATAAAAAAACAAATCCCACCATGATTATGTTTGGGACATTACTGATTGCCTTATGTTCAGCAATTAGCACCACGATCTTTTCTGAAAGTGCATTCAATGATCATTTTGGTTTTGGCTTAATGGCAGTAGCAATCATTGGACTTTGCATCAACATCTCATATATGTTTATTAATATGATCTTTAGGATTTGTAACCCTTAACTATCAATACCGACAATAATTAAACCCATAATAATTAAAATAATCATTCTAGCGCTATGCTTTAGTCCAAATCTTTTTTGTCGTATATTGTTGCCACATTTAAAATTGACAACTCAATACTTGGACATTTGACATGAGTAAACAATTCGCAGTCATTGGCAACCCAATCGAACACTCTCGTTCACCTGAATTACACCATGCATTTGCACAAAAAACAGGTATTGATTTGCATTATTCAAAACGCCTTGCACCTTTGGACGGTTTTGAAGTCAGTGTAAATGATTTTTTTACGCAAAATGGTGTCGGTATGAATGTCACTGTTCCGTTTAAAGAGCAAGCTTTTGCACTCTGCGGACAACTCACCGAACGTGCCAAAATTGCCAAAGCAGTGAATACTTTATGGATGGAAAATGGCGTTTTGCATGGAGACAATACCGATGGTCAAGGTTTAGTCGATGCGATCAAAGCCCTCGATTGGAATATTAAAAATAGCCAAATTCTGATTATTGGCGCTGGTGGTGCGACCCGTGGCGTGATTTATCCGCTGGTCAAGGCAGGTGCGAAAAAGATTGTTATTGCCAATCGTACCCTTGCACGTGCAGAACAATTGATTGCTGATTTAAAAGATGCCGTACCTGAAGCAGAACTTTCTGCAATTGGTTTAGATACGTTAGATGGTCAATTTGATATTGTAATCAATGCGACATCTGCAAGTTTGAGTGGTGATGTGTTGATTCTTCCTGAAAACTTAAGCTTTGATCATGCTTATGAAATGGCTTATGGCAAACCATCTAGCTTTTTAGATCAAGCCAAAGCACGTGGTGTACCGACGTCAGAAGGTTTTGGCATGCTGGTCGGTCAAGCGATTGAAGCTTTTGCAATTTGGAATGGTGTCCGTCCGAATTTAAAAGACTTTTTATAAGTTTTGAATGAATAAAAAAGAACCTCAGATGAGGTTCTTTTTTTTGAAAATACGGAATCACTCAACCTATTATTTCAGCTTTGCATCATTCACAACTTGATAGGTTTTTTTATACAAATCATAATCAATAAATTCTGCAGCGTTTTCATCCAAACCAGCAACCACATTATTATTAAATTGATTGTTTTTAAACGCTGTATAAGACTTTGCTAAAATCTGTGCAGTTTTATTCAACTTAGTCCGTTGATCTTTTTCGACTGTATTTTCAAGTTCAAACTGCTGCATATAATATTGTGCGAACACAGCTTCCGCTGTTTTATACTTTTTCGCTAAATTCAGAATTTCCGCAGTACTTTTTTGGCTAGTCATCGCTTGGGTAATGATGCCATCAATGGCATTGCCCAGCTCATCGTCATATTGTTCATCTTCTTCTAAATGATGTTTCGTCTTCAGAGCTTCAATCTGTTTCAGCACCGGACCTGATGGGTTATAGACCTCTTCATCTGAATAAGAATATGCATAAATTGCTGCTATTTCTTGTAAATCTTTTGCAGAATATTGTTTGATTAAAACAGGTTTTTCCGCAGTCAATTTAGCGATAAAGACTGCTTTATAGGCCTTTTCATAAGAATTGGTTTGCGTATACACTTGCGTGGCTAATTGTTGAAAATGCTCATCTAAACTCAGATTTTTTTGATCTGATTTTTTGTCTGAAGTAGATAAATCACCTGCAAAACCACCGACTGCCTTTTCCATAAAGCTGCCTTTAAACACTTCTTTAAATGGCTTTGCTTCTTTTAAAGCCTGTTGATCAATAGCTGTTGCTTTTCCATAATTGGAAATCTGCATATCCATTTTGATCTTCAATTGTCGGTCATATTTACCAAAATCCATCCCCATATCATAATCGGCTTTCACAACGCGACCTTGAGCATCTAGAGACAAGTCAACAATCATCGGATTTCGTTGATTTTTAGGTGGTAAACTAGCATCAATTTCGCTTTGATGCTGATCCCACAATTGCTTAAATTGTGCAGCATCAACCAGTTGATCCTGCGCTAAAGCTGTAAACTTCTGGGTCAATGCAGTACGATTTTGTTTTTGTTGAGTATTCTCTACCAACAACTCACCTTGATCCGCTGGATCACTTAATACATCAATTTCATGTTGAGCCTGACAATATTCAACATCGCCAAAACGTACATTCGATTTTGCTTTTGCCAAATCTTCACACTGCTGTTCTGTCAAAAGTTGCGTTGTATTTTCAGAATCATCCGTAGCTTCTGTTTCTTCATCAACAGTCTCACGCTCATTATCCGTGTGATTTTGTGTAACTAAATCGTCTTCGCCCTCTTCTTCTAGTTCACTATGCGCTGTGCGATTAATCGCTTCATATAACTGATACATGGCACTTGTTGCATCAATTTCAGTATGTTCTGTTGCTGCGCTTGTAGATTTTGATTTTGAGTCTTCTGCCTCATCAACATTTTTCGCCAGATTCGATGAGTTAAAACCCAGTACCGAAGTCATAAAATATTGACGATTCACCGATGTATATAAGTTGCCTTGTAAAAATAATTCTTCAAGACTCGTCTTTAAGCGAATTTTTTCAACAATCCCAGATTGTTTCTCTACAGTATTCAGCGACATCGTTTCAAGTTGATCAGGTGAAGCCAATAGATACGTTGTTGCACCAGATTGCTTTAAAAACTCAAGTAAAGCCTTAGCATTTACTCTCTCAATATCATCTTTATATTTTGAAAAATCTAAATAAGCATATTTATCCTGATCTTGAGGGTTTGCCAAATAAGGCATCAAAGAAAAAATATGCGTATAAAAACGCTGGTTATTCAGATCAATAATGGTTGGAATCCGCATTTCAACAGACAAATTTGGTTTCTTATATTTTGTATCCAAATTAAATGAGGCAATTTTCTGACGATAATTCACAGATCCATCATATTGAATTTGCAGATCATTTAAAATGCTCTGCATATAATCTGCGCCTTTGCCAAAGAAATCTCGGAAGCTTGGATTATTTTGCGATGCAATTGCATGATAAAGATCTTTTCTTTGTGCCTCCGTAATCATTATTTTTTGTTCTTTTAAATATTGATTGACCTTTTGTTCAACGACTTTATCTAACTTTTTCACCTCATTTTTTGAGGCTTTGTTCTCTTTTTGTTCAGATGCAAATTGAACTTTAACTTGCCCGCGATAATCAAAACTTGGATATTCATACAACGCATTAAAGCCTTGAATAGCACGTTGACTTGTACTTTTATTATCATTTAAATTATTGTTTTTTATCACATGACTTGAACAAGCTGATAAACTTAGTCCCATGAGACATAATGTAATTTTTTTTAAATGCAGGCAGAGTAAAACTTGAAGTGCGACATAAACCACCTAATTAATTTAAAGGGTTTATGGAGTATATAAAATTGTCATACCATCATCTTAACTTTGAAGATCGTACTGCATTAATGCTTGAGTCAAGAAAAGAAGGCTTTTCAGCCAGAAAATTTGCTGAACTCATTAAAAGACATCCTAGTACGATCTATCGTGAGCTTAAAAGAAATAGCATCAATGACGTTTATCAAGCTCGATATGCTTCTGATAACACCTTCGCTAGACGTAGACGTGGTCACAGAAAACTCAAAATCGATTCAATCCTCTGGAAATTTATTGTTGAAGCGATCCGTTGTTTATGGTCTCCTCAGCAAATAGCAAAGCGTTTAAAGACATTTCCTGATTTGGATCAAACAATGAATGTAAGCCATACAACGATTTATTCAACGATACGAGCATTACCAAAGGGTGAGTTGAAAAAAGACTTATTATCCTGTCTACGTCATGAAAATAAAAAGCGAAAAGCTAACGGTGAACCTAAAAAAGATTCTATATTACAGGATATTAAAACTATTCATGAGCGCCCAGCCGAAGTTCAAGAAAGAAAAATACCGGGTCATTGGGAAGCTGATTTAATTAAAGGTAAAGACAATAAAAGTTCGATAGCAACACTTATTGAACGAAATACACGGCTCTGTATCTTGGCAACATTACCTGATGCAAAGGCAGAATCAGTGCGCAAGGCTTTAACTGAAGCTCTGAAATATTTACCTGCAGAACTGCGTAAAACGTTGACCTATGACCGTGGACGTGAGATGTCAGAACATAAAATACTCGAAGAAGATTTAGGCATAGATGTATATTTCTGTGACCCACATTCACCCTGGCAAAAAGGCACATGCGAAAATATGAATGGTTTAATTAGGCAATATTTACCTAAAGGGATTGATTTAAATCAGGCAGATCAGCATTATTTAAATCAAGTTGCCATGTCACTGAATACTCGTCCTAGAAAGGCGTTAGATTGGCTTACACCATTAGAGAAATTTGCTCAGCTTGTTGATTATCATATGGCTTTTGAAACTGTCGCACCTCATGTTTGAATTCGCCGCATTTTAATCCACCCAATATAGTCAATATTTTTATATCAATAAAAGTATAAAAACATAATAAAAGACAATCCTTTCTAGACTATCAAAAATTAAACAATTTCGCATGTGCAGAATCTCTCAAATTCGCATTTCTGACATTTTTTTTAGCCAGACTTATCAATGCAATTCTCATATGGTTATGAATAATGAAACTATAGATTTTAAATCCACAACTATTTCTAAATTAGGATTAAACACATGCCAGCATATAAAGCCCCACTCCGTGACATTCGCTTTTTAATGAATGAAGTATTTGATTACCCTGCTCACTATAAAACTCTCTCTATTGGCGAAAATGCCGATGCAGATACGGTTGATATGATTTTAGAAGGTGCTGCAGATTTTTGTGAAAATGTACTTTCTCCTTTGAACCAATCAGGTGATGAAGAAGGTTGTCATTTTAAAGATGGCGAAGTAACAACGCCTAAAGGTTTCAAAGAAGCTTATAACCAATTTATCCAAGGCGGTTGGCAAGGTTTGTCTTACCCTGAAGAGTTTGGTGGTCAAGGCTTACCAATGTCACTCAACCTTGTAAAATCAGAAATGATGGGTTCTGCAAACTGGTCATTTACCATGTACCCAGGTTTGAGCATGGGTTGTATGAACACGATTCTACAATTTGGTACAGAAGAACAAAAAAATCTGTATATGCCACCACTTACCGCGGGTACTTGGTCAGGTACGATGTGTTTAACTGAGCCTCAGTGTGGTACTGACTTAGGTCAAGTTAAAACCAAAGCAGAACCGAAAGCAGATGGTACTTATGCCATCACGGGTACAAAAATCTTCATCTCTGCAGGTGAACATGATTTAACTGAAAATATCGTACATATCGTACTTGCACGTCTACCAGATGCACCTGCTGGTACTAAAGGTATTTCACTGTTCATCGTACCTAAGTTCATTCCAAATGCAGATGGTAGTGTCGGTGAGCGTAACCCTGTGACTTGTGGTTCAATTGAACACAAAATGGGTATCCGTGCTTCTGCAACTGCAGTGTTAAACTTTGATGAAGCAACTGGTTTCTTGATCGGTGAAATCAACAAAGGCTTACATGCAATGTTTACTTTCATGAACACCGCACGTATTGGTACTGCGGTTCAAGGTCTTGCACATGCTGAATTGTCTTTCCAAGGTGCATTACCTTATGCAAAAGACCGTATGTCTATGCGTGCATTATCAGGTAAAAAAGATCCTGATCGTGTAGCAGATGCGATCATTCACCACGCTGATGTACGTCGTATGTTATTGACTCAAAAAGCCTTTGCTGAAGGTGGTCGTTCGATGATTTATCATGCGGCTCAGCTTGCAGATAAAATGGCGGATGCACTTGCACAAGGTGACCAAGCGAAGTTTGATGAATATGATGATAAACTTGGTTTCTATACGCCGATTTTGAAAGGTTTCTTGACTGAAATGGGTCTTGAGTCTGCAAACTTAGGTATGCAAGTCTTTGGTGGTCACGGTTATATCAAAGAACACGGTATGGAACAGATTGCTCGTGATGCACGTATCTCAACATTGTATGAAGGGACAACGGGTATTCAAGCACTCGACTTAATTGGTCGTAAAGTTCTTCTATCTTCTAAAGGTAAAGTGGTTCGTGAATACACTGCTGAAATCTTAAAATTCTGTGGTCAACATGCTCGTAATAAATACATGCGTCGTTTTGCATGGGACTTAACTAAAGTATGTGCACAGTGGAATGCTTTAACTGTTCGTATCATGCTTGCTGCACGTAAAGACCGTGACATCGTGTCTTCTGCATCTGTAGACTTCTTGATGTTCTCTGGTTATTCAATGATGGCGTTCTATTGGGCACAACAAGCAGCAGTAGCATCTGAAAAGTTGGCTTCGGGTACAGGTGCAGAAACCCCTGAATTCTATAAAGCAAAAATCAAAGTTGCTGATTTCTACTTTGACCAATTGTTGCCACGTGCACAAGGTCATGCAGAATCTATGGTGAACCCATCTAAAACCACGATGGCACTTGAAGCAGAACATTTTAGCTTTGACTACTAAGTTTTTAATTTAAATATTTAAGCTTAGAAAATAAAAGACCGCTACGGCGGTCTTTTTGTTATGAAAGCTCAAAAAATCCTCAACACAAAACGTTAATCAAATTACATTTTTAAATAAAATATGATAAATATTTTGCATTTTAAATTATTATATATTACTTTATCACAAAATAGATTATTCATTTCCTTGAAAAAAAATCCAAAACGAAATGATCAACAGGAATTATTAAATGAAAACTCAACTATTATTAATCATTGCAGGTATTGCACTTTCGGCATGTGCCAATGTAGGAAACTTAGGGCATATTTCAAACCCATCAAAAACTGCACTCAATATTATTCCAGATCATAAACTTGATTTGATTGCAGATCGTGCAAATGGGCTGAAAACCCTAACGCCGATCAATGATGAAAAAGTGATCGAAAGCTATAAGCAAAACCATAAAACTACAGCAGTTTGTCAGAAATTTTCTTTTGCTACTTCAGAAGCATCTACCGATCCAGCAGCAAGAACAACAACACTTACATTACTGAATGGTGAACGTGTTCTCTATCGTGATCTTTGCTTTGTTCAGAAGTCTAATCCAGACAATAGCAACTATTTAACAATGCCTATTCAAGATTCCGAACAATCTGCTGCAGCTGCGCAAGCACAGTAAGATGCTTTTAAGAACGGCCGAATAAAGTGTTTTGAAAACCCGAGTTTACATCGCAACTCGGGTTTTTATTTATCATAGAAGTAATCTTCTGTGCATTATTTAAATGCTCAATTGCCTTTCATTTGATAAATAAAACCTAGAAAAACAATGAAACTGGCGAATACAGGTAAATACCACAACGGCCAATTAAAATAAAAAATCAGACCACCCATCCCCGCACCGATCGCGCTGCCCAAATACAATGCAGACTCATTTAAGGCAACCGCTAATTCTCCACCGCCCTTTTGTTCTCTTTCAATAATCAACTGTTCATTTTGAGGAACTTGTAAAGCCCAGCCCACAGCTCCCCATAACACAATTGGGACTAAGGTCAACCACGGATTCCACTTTGCCAGAAAAGGGATCAACAAGAATACGATACTGAGAATTAACATAATCCATGAGGTTAATCGCTTATTAGACACCCTCTTAGCAACATAACCAACCAAGATGCTTCCCAATATCCCGCCCACACCCCAAAACCATAAAAATGGCGTGATATTTTGTACAGCACCAAAATCAGCTGAATTGAGAAAAGGGAAAAGATAGGTATAAAAACCAAGACTGGAAACTGCTGCAAGAAGTGATATGAACAATATTTTCAAAACACTTCGATCTTGTAGAAGTCTCAGTTTTTCACTTAAGCTCTGTACTTTAAAGCCCTGAACTTGAGGTAATTTAAAATATAAACCAATAAAAGCTAAGCCACCTAAGACTGAAATCATATACATAGATGCCTGCCAGCCCAACTGATTTGAAATGAGTAATCCAATCGGTACTCCAAGTACCGTACCTGCTGCCATCCCTCCCATAATCATCGAAATAGCCTGTCCTCTCTGTTGAGGATTGACCACAGTAGTCGCAATCGCAATACCGATAGCCAAATAAACGCCAGCACCTATACCTGCAAATAGCCTTGAAATGAACAGTATGGAAAAATGCGTAGCCAATGCACTGATAAAATTAGCGATAAAAAATATGAAAAGCGCAGATAATAAACCCAGTTTTTGTTTATTTTCAGGCAATAATGCTACGATAACAGGTGAACCAAGACCATAAGCCAGTGTAAAAACGGTCACTAGCTGAGCTGTTAAAGTAATTGATACATTAAAGTCATGTTGAATGAGCGGTAATAAACCTGCTGTAATATACGATGACATGCCTAAAGAAAATGCACCAATCGCAATAAAATACACTGCCAAAAAATTTGAATTATTTTGAGTTTTAACCATACTAATGACATACAAAATGAATGAATAACTCAATCTACGCCACTATTTTAATTTGTATATATCTTACATTTTTGAGCTCAAGTATAGTTTTTGGTACCTAAAGCAGAGAGTTTATGAAGCAAAATCACTCAGGTTGTCCCGTCGAAGAAGTTTTTGTTCAATTAGGTGGACGTTGGAAAATGATGATTTTATCGTTTCTTTTAGAAGAACCTAAACGCTTTAATGAGATCAAAAAAAGCATACCTAATATTTCACAGCGAATGCTTGTTTTAGAACTCAATTTCTTGGAAAGCAAAGGTTTTATAAAAAGAACGGTATATTCTGAAAAGCCTCTAAAAGTAGAATATTCTCTTACTGAAGAAGGACAATATCTTGATCGCTTCATTTTAATGTGTCGTGAATATGGTACATGGATCAGAGAAAGAGAATTTATGCGTAATCAATTTGATCAAAACCAATAAATTGTTACATTTATTGGTGATCTAAAAACAAAAATTTAAAACAATTTTATAAGAATTCTTCCAACACTGAGTTTAAAAATAGATGTCCTTTATCTGTACAATTGAGAATATTTTCATCATCGACCATCAACTGACGCTGACGAAGTGAGTTTAATAATTCATCCAAATGCGCCAAATCCAAACCTGTACGTTGTGCATAAATTGCAGAAGCCACACCCTCATTTAAACGCAAGGCATTCATCATAAATTCAAATGGCATATCTTCGTTTTCAATGCGCTTGAACTGTAAATTTTCCGCAGGCACTTTGGCTAAATAGTCTTTTGGCAAGCGAGTTTTTTGAAAACGATACACACCATCAGGCTGAGTGACTTTGCCATGCGCCCCTGCACCGATCGCCAAATAATCGCCAAATTGCCAATAATTTAAATTATGTGCCGATGGCTTTTCTTTACGCCAAGCAGATACTTCATAATTGATAAAGCCTTGTGCTTTTAAATAAGCTTCGCCATGTTCTTGAATATCTGCCAACACATCATCGACAGGTAAAATCGGTTGGGTACGGAAAAATACTGTATTCGGTTCAATGGTCAACTGATACCATGAAATATGCGTTGCACCACTTTCCACGGCGAGTTTTAAATCCAATAAAGCTTGTTCTATGCTTTGCTCAGGCAAACCATGCATCAAATCCACATTGACCCGTTCAAAACCTTCTTGTTTGGCATGTTGAATTGCTGAAATCGCATCATCGTTGGAATGAATACGTCCTAATTTTTGCAAATGTTCAGTATTAAAACTTTGTACACCAATGGATAAGCGATTAATTCCCGCAGCTAAATAATCTGCAAATGGATCGTGTTCCACCGTTCCGGGATTGGCTTCTAAAGTGATTTCACAGTCTTTTTCAAAGGGAATAAGTTCTTTCAGTTGTGTAAATAACCATTGATAACTTTGCGCTGAAATCAGTGATGGTGTTCCTCCACCAATAAACACACTATGAATTTCACGTCCCTGCGCAAAATCAACTTGGGTTTTAAAGTCCTCAACCAATGCCTGTAAATATTCTTGTTCCAATGCCAAAGATAATTTTCCATCAGGCACAGCATGCGAATTAAAGTCACAGTACGGACATTTACGCACACACCACGGCATATGAATATAAAGGGACAATGGAATATTTTGGGGATTTAAATCAGCCAAGGAACAAGCTCAGAACAGTATGGAGAATGAGGATTTTAGCATGACTTCTCACTTTCGATTAGAACAAGTCATGAATTTCTATTAGACTAAAATTCAACCAAGAAGATGCATGATAATAAGATGATGAAACTCTCTAGCCAATTTATCCTCCTATTACCCCTAGCGATGGGCATTGGTATTGCCATGGTTTTTCAGACAGCGATTAATTCACAATTACGTGAATATCTTTATTCGCCCTTACAAGCTGCCCTTTTGTCATTTTTAATTGGTACAATAGTCCTTGCTATTTTTGTGTTTTTTCAACCGACATCAAAACCCAGTCTACACGATTTAGGGCAAATTCCTTGGTACTTATGGCTTGGCGGAATTTTGGGTGTCTATGCAATCAGTATGAGTATTTATACTGCACCTAAACTTGGTTTTCTCACTTTGTCAGGTTTGATCATTTTTGGGCAAATCATGTTGTCGATGTTCATGGATCATTTTGGATGGCTCGGTGTCGAAAAAACACAGCTCAACTGGCAACGTCTTTTAGGTGGCGTGGTGATTTTTATTGGTGTGCTTCTCACTCTACAACGCTAACCATTTTTATTCTAAGCACATTTAAAACGAGTAAATCCTGTGTCTGATGCTTTAAAAGCCACAACTACCCGCTTTGAATTAAAGCAATTGTTTCATCTAATGCTTCCAATTTTAGTCACGCAATTTGCTTATGCAGGTTTTGGACTGATTGATACCATTATGGCAGGACATATGTCTGCTGAAGACCTTGCAGCGATTGCAGTCGGTGTAGGCTTATGGATTCCTGTGATGCTATTGTTTAGTGGCATTATGATTGCAACTACACCATTGGTTGCTGAAGCCAATGGCGCACGTACACCTGAAAAAATTCCATCCATTGTTCGCCAATCACTATGGGTTGCTTTAGTACTTGGCATCATTGCCATGCTCGTTTTACAGGCAATGCCTCTGCTATTACCATTATTTGGTGTGCCTGAATCTTTACTTCCCAAAGCCAGTTTATTTTTACATGCAATTGCGTTTGGGATGCCTGCGGTGACCATGTATGCTGCATTACGTAATTATTCTGAAGCTTTAGGTTATCCACGCCCTGTCACTTTACTGAGCTTGGTTGCCTTAGTGGTTTTAATTCCACTGAATTTTGTTTTTATGTATGGGCTTGGACCAATTCCTCACTTAGGCAGCGCAGGCTGTGGCTTTGCAACTGCAATTTTGCAATGGCTCATGTTTATTGTTTTAGCGATTTATGTATTCAAAGCAAAGCGCTATCAAAAGACTCAACCATTGACCCATTTTGAAAAAATCAATCCTGTCCTTATTAAACGAATTCTTAAACTTGGACTGCCGATTGGTCTCGCAATATTTTTTGAAGTGAGTATTTTCAGTACAGGCGCAATTGTCCTTAGTACTTTAGGTGAAGTCACCATTGCCGCGCATCAAATTGCAATTTCAGTCACATCACAATTGTTTATGATTCCAATGTCATTGGCACTCGCACTCACCATTCGAGTAGGAACCTATTATGGTGAAAAAAATTGGGTGGCAATGCGACAAGTCCAAAAAGTTGGGCTCATGACCGCCACACTTTTTGCTTTTATTACCATGTTACTGATGTGGTTATTGCGTCATCAAATTGTGGCTGTGTATACCTCAGATTATGAAGTCGCTCAGATTGCAGTATATTTAGTTTTATTCGCTATCGCTTATCAACTGATGGACGCATGGCAAGTCAGTGCGGCAGGTTGCTTACGTGGTATGCAGGACACCAAAGGTCCAATGTGGGTCACAATGCTTGCCTATTGGGTGATTGCTTTCCCGATCGGGATCTATCTAGCACGCTATACAGATTTTGGGGCAGCTGGTGTTTGGATTGGTTTAATTATCGGCTTAAGTATTGCTTGTGTGTTATTACTTATGCGGTTGTTTATGAATAATAAACGTTTGAGCCTAGGTAATTAATCACTCAAATTGATCAAAACCGTCTTAAATGATCTTGGTTTAAGACGGTGCATAACATGGTATTACTGAGAAGATTGTTGATTCATCGCATCCTTCAACCCTTGCGGGACTTCACTTTCATCTGCAACATCTTTCACAATCGCCTGCCCGACAATCACATCTGTTCCATTAAACGTCATGGTCGGTGAGCCATAGAGTTCATAACCTTCATTTAACGCTTTTGTGACTCTTGCACAAAAATTCACATCATCTTTACCGGTTAAATAACGATAGACTTTCATACTGCTATAACACCTTAAATCTTACCTTTATTTTAATCCAAAATTCATGCAAAGGTGCTTATACTGTACTGAACGATGCAATATTCAAAATAATATAAAATAGCCAAGAAGAAACAAACGCTTAACAAATTACAGTAGGCAGCACCACAATTGTCGCCTATGATCAAAACAATCCAGCATTTAATCCACATAAAAGGATGATTACGAATGTCGAAAAATACCAGCACACCCGGTCGCCGCTTTATGAAACTTGCCAGTATGACGGCAAGTATCGCGACAAAAACGGTATCGAATTCTATTCGTAACTTTAATGCGGATGAAGAACAAAAGAATGAAGCACGCAGTAAATTATTTCAGGATATTGGCGTACAAATTGCAGACACCTTAGGAGAAATGAAAGGTGCTGTAATGAAAGTTGGACAAATTGCCTCTCAATATAAAGACATTTTTCCGCCCGAAGTGGCTAGAGCCATTGCCAAATTACAACGCCAAGCCCCTGCAATGCCCTTTGCAGACATCAAAAAACAAGTCGAAAAAGAACTTGGTAAGCCTTTAGAACAAATCTTTCGTCATTTTGAAGAACAACCTTTTGCTGCTGCTTCGATTGGACAAGTTCATAAAGCGACTCTACCCAATGGCAACGAAGTCGTCGTTAAAGTGCAATATCCAGGTGTGGATGAAGCGTGTGAAAGTGATTTAAAACAAGTTCGTTTAGCCTTACGTTTGATGGGCGTGCTAAAGGTTGATAAAAAACTGCAAGATCGCCTATTTAAAGAAATTCAAGACAGCTTACATGAAGAGCTCAATTACGAAATTGAAGCGCAAAACCTACAAGTTTTTAAAACCTTTCATCAAGCTTTAGATACAAAAATCATTATTCCTAAAGTATTTACTGAATATTCAAGTCGTCGCATTCTCACCTTAAGCCTTGAAAAAGGTGAAAGTATTGAAACTGCGAGTACATGGGATTTAAGTACACGTAATGAAATTGGTCGTCGCTTAATTTTGGCTTTAGGGCAACAAATTTTCTTTTTAAAACGGTTTCATTGTGACCCACATCCAGGCAACTTTGCCTTCCGTGAAGATGGTAGCGTGATTATTTATGACTTTGGGGGCGTAAAAACCCTTTCGAATGAAATCATTACTCATTTCAAATCGCTCGTTCGTGCAGGTCGTAAAGCCGATATTTCTACCATTGAAAATGAATTGACCGCTTTGGATGCACTTGCAGAAAAAGGGAAATTCCCTGAAGAACTGTATAAATCATGGTTAGAAGTCTTGCTTCGCCCACTCACCACTGAATATGATTTTGCTGAAAATTCTGCGCATCATGACGGTGTTAAATTGGTGAAAAAATCATTGAAATATTGGGATGTATTCAAACCTTCACCCGATACACTCATGGTCAATCGAACCATTTCAGGACAATACTGGAACTTAATCCAATTAAAAGTTAAAGATAATCTCAACGATTTATTTGAAGAATTAGTACCGCCTCAAGATTGATTGATCTTTAAATCGAACACTTAATTTTATTTTAAGCCTACAGATTTAAATTAAAACTGTGTTCAAGACATATTCAAAGTCGAAGCAACGATCCTCCTGCTTCGGCTTCTTTTTATTTCAAATTCTCTGTTCTTCAATAGAATACACAAATTCGTAAATTGACTTTAGAACTTAAGTGACTTTACAAATTAATTGTTATGTTATAACATTTCTTTAAATTAACAATTTTCGAGAAATATCATGCGTACAAATATCCATCCTGAATACCGTGAAGTTTTATTTCATGACACCAATGCAAATGCTTATTTCATCATTGGCAGTACCATTCAAACCAATAACACCAAACAGTATGAAGGTAAAGAATATCCTTACATTACTTTAGATATTTCAAGTGCCTCACATCCTTTTTACACAGGTGAGATTCGTCAAGCAAGTAATGAAGGACGTATTGCGAGCTTTAACAAGCGCTTTGCTCGTTACAAACGCTAAGTTAAAACTTACTGATGATTGTTGTATTTTCCAGCCTAAGTCTATCCTCCGACTTAGGCTTTTTTTATTTATTTTGAAGATAAAATCATTTGAAAAATATAAAAACCAATCGCTAAAAAAATCACGCCTACAATGACGCTCGAAACGGTATACGCCAAAGCTAAAGGTAATTGCCCTTGACGAATCAACTGGAACATTTCCAAGCCAAAACTCGAAAATGTGGTAAATCCACCTAAAATTCCGACCATTAAAAACAAGCGTGTTTCATTTTGCAATACTGGATAACGTTGGGTAAATGCAAAGAATACACCTGCTAAAAAACACCCGAGAATATTGATTGACCATGTTGCCCACGGAAAAAGGCTGTGCGGTTTGGAAATGATAAATCCCGCACCATAACGCAAGCTTGCACCAATTGCCCCACCACATGCGACCAACAGCCAATTCATTATTGAGTCCTTAGATTTGGAGAGAAATACATTTATTCATCACTTAAAACACTGTAAATAACTAAGTGTGAATAACATTGAAGTTATCCACAGAATACCACTTGAGTTGTTAAGAATCTAATTTCAGCACTGATTCATTCCGTACATAAAAGTCCAATTCAGGCACAACAAAAGCAAATACCTTTTGTTCATTTACCCCCCAATCTTTTAACAATGGACAATGAATATCCAATACTTTTGCTGCTTGGATTTGATTAAAATCAAAAGGCATTTCAATATCACCTTGCGACATTTTTTCAGGCTGATCAACCCACTCTACCCACGCATGATCTTGATCGACCAAGTAGCGAATAGCATCATCCCATGATGAAAATAAATCTTGCCAAGTTTTTGGTAATTGTTGATCTGTATGGATCTCGACTGTACTGGTCAATTGATACCTTTCATCAACATGAAGTTGCGTATGAATCTGTGAATTATTTTTTTGATGAATAAATGATTGTGCAAATTGTGCAGGCATCGCATCACTGGCAAGCCGTCCACTCAATACATAGAGCTTTTGATCAACCACAACGTGTTCAAAAATCACAGTTTTGTCTTGCTGTTGTGGTTCGATATAAAAGCGCCAATTACTTTGTTTTGGTGATGGCATCAATTTTCGAAACCAGCCTAAGAAAGCAAAGCCAAAATGCTCATGTTGATAGGTCAATATGGTAAAAATGGTTTTACCTTGTTTTTCCCATAACTGAACATGTTTTGGATAACGTGAACGTACTTTTTCAATATCAACCAACCATGACAAATAAACAATATTTTTGACTCGGCTTTGTAATTTAAAGAATGGTAGAACTCGCATCAACGCACGGCGCAAATTTAAAAGCCATGAACTTTGCATCAAATAAGCAATGAATTTCATGATCCAATTTAAATCTTTATTTTTAATTTGATGTCGATTCATAACGCTCTTTGTTATTGCTTTGTTTTATTTATTCTAGCAAATCTATGCAAATAAACATCACAACTAGAGCAACAATAAAACATAAATAGGCATTACGTGATTTCAAATGAATCAGCTATGATAAGCGCACAATTAAATCAGGAATTCAAATCGTGGCTCAAGATTTATTAAAACAACTGCAAGCAGGTGAAGCTCAATTTGCCGATGTCATTGCTTTTATTGAAGCACATTATACGCACATGCCAACTGCATTTCAAAATGGTCAACAACACAATGCAGCGACTGAAAACCAAGGCAGTGCTAAAGTCTTTTCTTTCGCGCAATTGAATAATTTAGATCAACAACAAACTTTAAATCTATTTGCGGAACATTATGCTTCTGTATTGGCAAACCCTGAAGCAACAGATCATCAGAACATTCGCCAGTTTATGCAACATGGTTGGGATGGAATCAAATTTGAAGGTAACGCTTTAACAGCAAAATAATTGAATATTGAACAGACCTTCTGAATATAAAGCAGGTCTGTTCTGTATTTTGTCTATAGTCTAAAGTTTCTCTATAGTCTAAGGTCGCGCTAATGTGGCTAAATCAGTGCTAAGACTATAAAAATCTCCACCCATTTTGCCCACACTCTGTAGCTTTTCTTGATCAATCACACGACCGTCCCAAAGCTGGTCATCGACATAAATTGATTTCACATCCAGCAAGACAGCTGTACCACCTGATGGAAGTGAGCTTAGTTCAATTACTTCTCTTAGATGACATTCATAACGAATAGGTGCATGTTTCACAGCGAGCGCTAGAACTGTTTGACTCGGCTCAGTTTCAATCTGTGCAAAATCAAACTCACTTTGCTCCGCAGGCAGTGAAACGCAAGATAAATTCATCTGCTCAAGCAAAGCTGTATTTACAATATGTACCACACATTGTTGAGTTTCGATGAGATTTCGCAGTGTATCTTTATTTTGCCCATCTCTTGGATTGACTTGCGAATACCATAAGATCGGTGGATTGCAACTGGCAACATTAAAAAACGAATAGGGTGCAATATTAGCAACACCATCTTTAGATAAAGTACTGATCCAAGCAATTGGTCGAGGCGTGACGCCACCTACAAGCAAACGATAAATTTCATTTGCTGCCAAGTCTGACGTATTAAAAATCATACGAATAATTTCTCAATATTTAAGGTCGTTCATCGTACTGTGGTAAACCATCACAAATCGTATCCCACTCCGCCTTATAAGCGGTAAATGTATGCATGGTTGGCTTTTGCTCGAGTGGTGTATCCAAAGTTCCAATTCTTAAACGATAAGTATCAGGTGTTTCAGCTTTAATACTGATAATCGGTGAAGCACATTCACCACAAAAACAACGCTGTGTGGTTTCACTAGACTGATATTTTTTCAGTAACTGCTCACCTTGTACGATTTTAAAATCTGCTTTTTGAATGGGTGCATTGGCAGCAAAAGCACTACCATTTGCCTTACGACAACGACGGCAATGACACTCGATAATATCGCCAATTTCGCCATGAATTTCATAGCGAATCCCACCACACAAACAACTTCCTGTATATAGTTTTTCAGCAGACATGACTTAACTCTAAAATATAAAACCATTTAAAATTAGCACATCTTACAAGCGTTAATCCAAATTTAATCTTATGAAATTGTTGTTTCCGTTATTCACTTTGTTAAATACTGATGCACACCTTGCCCTGCTGCACGACCTGTCGCAAAACACGCAGTCAGTAAATATCCGCCCGTTGGTGCATCCCAATCCAACATTTCCCCACAACAAAACACATGAGGATTGGATTTCAGTTGTAAATGCTCAGTGAATACAGATTGTTTCACACCACCTGCACAGCTAATCGCTTCCTCAATTGGACGAAAACCTGATAGCTCGATTTTTAAATGTTTAATTTCATTCGCCAACTTTACAGCGTGATTCCACAGTGATTTATCCACCACTTCACGGACTAAATTGGCTTTAGCAATATCCAAGCCCGCTTTACGCCAAATATTCGCAGTCGATTGCTTTTTTGAAGGCTGTAATTTTTGCGCCAATTGTGCCACCGTCAAATCAGGCAACAAATCCAAATATAAGCACATAGATTGTTGCTGTTTCAGTTGCTGTCTTAACGCTCGTCCTTGCTTATAAATCAGCCCACTTTCTAAACCATAATGTGTAATGACAATATCACCCTGTGTTTTAGATGCATGCTCTACCCATGCCTCAACACGTTTTAAAGGTTGCCCAAACACAGCTTGCATAAACCTAGACCATGCTTTTTCCACACCTGCATTACTGGCTTGAAATGGCTCAATTTCTTCCGCATTCAGCCATTTTTGCCATGCGCCATCACTGCCTAAACGTGACCATGACACTGCACCGCAAGCAAGAACGATTGCATCAAACTCTTGCTCAAAAATCTGTTCCGTTTTCAAATCCTGAATTTTTAAAATTTGATTGCTCAAATCCAAAATTTGATGACGATAATGAAATGTGACCTTTTGCTCAGCCAAACGTTTCAGCCAAGCTCGTAACAACGGCGCAGCTTTCATTTCAATTGGGAAAATCCGTCCCGAAGTACCGATATAGGATTCAATACCTAAATTCTGCATCCACGCTTGAATCCAATTGGCATCCCATTGTTTGACCCACGGGCTTAACCATTCCACCTGATCATAACGCTGTACAAATTGTTCAAGCGGTTCAGCATGGGAAATATTTAACCCTGTTTTACCTGCCATCAAAAATTTGCGTGCTGCCGAAGGTTTCTGCTCAAAGATATGCACTTCATAATTATGCGCACTCAGCACTTCCGCAGCCATCAAACCCGCAGGACCTGCCCCGACAATCGCAATGCGTTTATTCGGCATCTTTAGACTCAGTCATTTGCGTATTTTGACCTTGCAAAGGCTGAAAATCATCAAAGCGAGTTGTGTAATTTTCAGGTTTAGAAATGATTAACTGCTGACACAACTCACCCCGTTCCAAGTATTTCACTTCAAAATGAGTGCGTGCTGAATCTGATGCGATCACCTGCTTTTCATAAGGTAAATGCCAAACCTGTTTTAGTTGTTGTTCCGCTTCTTCAATATATTCAGGAATATTACTGGCTAAAGTAATAGTGCCATTCACAGCTAATCTTGAGATGAGAAACTCAAAAAATGGCATATTCAACCAACGCTGAGCAGGATTATGTGGCTCAGGATTTGGATAGAGTATAAAAAATTGTTGTACTTGTTGTGGGAATAAAGCATGCACCACCCACGGCAAAGCATCAGCATGCATTGGGGTTAAATTGCTTTGCCCTTCGAGTTGATGTTGCTTTTGCATCGCTAAAAATTTTTCACGTGTCCGTTCAATGGCGATCAATTTCAAATCAGGATGTTGCCCTGAAAATAACAAAGCATGTTTCCCCTTACCTGCACCTATTTCTATACAAATAGGATGATTCTCAATGGCTTGGAAATCACGAGGAGCGCGCATGCGATGTGCTTGAAATTGACGAATTGGCATAAACAGATCAAACTAAGAAAAATCAGCGCAAGTTTAACAAGTCTGCGTTATTTTTGCTTCTTAGATTGTCTATTTAAATCAGGAATTCATCATGCCTAAATCATTTCCATGTCCACGTTGTGGTGAAGCGACCACTTGGGAAAATAATGAATTTCGTCCATTTTGTTCAGATCGTTGTAAATTGATTGATCTCGGCGCTTGGGCAAATGAAGATTATAAGCTTCCGACTGAAGACTCTCCTCCTGAAGAAGACTCATAAGTTTTCTTACAATTAAATACAGTGATATTTTCATTGAAAAACGTAAACTTACGTAATAATTCAAAAAAAATTAAAACAATATACACATATATTTCACAATAATCGTCTACTTTTTAACAATAAAAGTTATATTATAAAGATGTGTTCTATTTCACACTTTTAAATATAAAAAATTAAAAATCATGTCTCAAAATTACTGAGCATAGGTAGGAGTATTCTGATCCTAGACAGTATCGTGGACAATCGATCCCTCTAAATTCTTGAAATATTTCTGTTCAAAGGCTTCTGGACTTAACCAGCCGTTTGCAGAATGCCTTCTGACCCGATTGTAATAAATCTCAATATAATCAAACAAGACCGCATTCGCCTCTTTTCGAGTCGAAAACACACTGCCATGTACCACATGACCTTTTAATGTATGAAAGAAGCTTTCAGTCACTGCATTATCCCAACAGTTTCCACGTCTAGACATACTCTGAGTACAATCATTTTTCAGTAACAGCGCTCTAAAATCACGACTACAGTACTGTGAGCCTTGGTCCGAATGAACCATAACACCAGTTGGATAACCCTGACGAGCCATTGCATAGTTAAACGTATCACACACCAACTGGCGGTCTATTCGATGGCTGGTTTGCCACCCCACGATACGACGGCTAAATAAATCTAGCATCACACATAAATACAACCAACCTTCTTTAGTGCGGATATAGGTAATGTCTGTTGTCCAGACTTTATTAGGCTGAGTAACTGTAAATTGGCGATCCAACAAGTTGGGTGCTGTAGGCAAACGATGGGTTGAATCAGTCGTATGCTTGTATTTACGCGCAATCCTGCTACGTAAACCAAGCTTTTTTAGCATCCTTCCAATAGTACGTTCGCTCATGTTGTAACCTAAATCATGCATGTCATGTACTAATGAAGGTGCACCCAATCGTGCATGATGCTGCCAATATACGGCTTTTAAGTCATTATATTTCTGTGCCGTATTGGCTTGACGTTTTCGCCAGGCATAATAGCCTGAAGTGCTGACACCTAGGTATTTACAGGCAGAAGATACGGTGACTTCATTCATATCTAGATCTTGAATTACCGTGTACTTTTCTTGGCATGATCTGTTAGAAAGTACACATGCGCTTTTTTTAAGATGTCATTGGCTTCCTTGAGCTGTTTGACTTCTTTCTCTAATTCCACGATCCGCTGTTGTTCTGGTGAAAGTTGACGTTTGCTTGAACCTGCCGGATTGGTTTCACGAATCCATTTATCTAATGTTGAATAACCCACACCTAATTTCTGGGCGATTGCAGCTACAGACTCGTGTGAGTTTGAAAGTGCATAATCAATCGCTTGCTGTTTAAATTCGGGACTAAAACGTTTAGCCATTTCTTGAATCTCCAAAGATTAAAGTTACGTTATCTTTAGAGGGACGTGCTGTCCATTATTTTGTCTAGGATCATTCATATGTTTATTGGTATTAAAATTTTTATTTCGATGTTGGCTGCTCTTTGCGTATTTTTTACTTTCGTAGGTGTATACGCATTAGATCCATCACTAATTACAATTGGTATTCTATTTGCTGTTTCCATAGTATTAGTTGTATTAGAAGCACAGAACCAACTCACAAACCCTTTTATGAAAGGTTAAGCACATTATATAGACCAACTTAACACAATTGTTTTAAAAAATTAAGTATGTATAATTCCACACTTTGATACAAAAAAACTAATTGATTATCAAAAAGTGGATATAAAAATGAAAATGTACATAATTTTAAAAACGATGCTAAGTTTCTTTATCGTCCTGTGTGTAATCTTTCTTGCACTTGGTTTTTATAGTTTAGATCGCGCATTAATTTCAATTGGATGCTTATTTGCAGTCGCAGGGTTTATTCTGCAACTCGAAATGAAGGATCATTTATTTGATCCTTTCGCTTAGTACTCAAAACAAATAAGAACGTTTCAATTCATTTCGAATTGAAACGTTTTTTATTTTATAACTTTCTTTTCTCATTTTTCCGTTAACTTACTTAAAAACATTCTACCCAGCTTTACTTGCAACAAATGGGTTGTATTGTTTTTCATAGCCAATTGTACTCATTGGCCCATGACCTGAAATAAATTGAGTTTCATCAGGCAAACTAAAACATTCTCGTTGAATTGAATCTAAAAGTTGCTGGTGATTGCCCTTAGGAAAATCTGTCCGACCAATAGAACCTTTAAATAAGACATCTCCAGTCCACAGCACGCCATATTTTGCATTATAGAACATCACATGCCCTGGGGTATGACCTGGTGCAAAACGAACTTCAAACTCTTCCTCGCCTAAAGTTAATGTCTCACCACCATTTAACCATTGATCCACATTCACTGGATCTGGAACAGGAAAGCCATAACGTGCAGATACTTCTTGAATCATATCTAACCAAAATGCATCTTCTTTATGTGGTCCAATCACAGGCACATTCCAATCTTTCACCAATGCACCAACAGCACCAGCATGATCTAAATGCCCATGCGTTAACCACAATGCTTTTACAGTCAAACCTAATGCTTCAACTTCTTGTTTTAATTTTTCAGGATCACCACCTGCATCAATCAACACAGCCTCTTTGGTTTCGGAATCCCAGACAATCGAACAGTTTTGAGCAAATGCTGTTACGGGAACAATTTTGACTTGCAACATATTAATTTCCTTAAAACAAACCCAAGCTTAGGAATAAAAATTAAGCCTGTAATTGCGATTTCAAAGCATCGAGTTGAGCTTCTAATAAATGTGCCAATAGATCAATATGATCCGAACGACTATTTAACGCTGGAATATATGCATATTGCTGACCACCTGAATTTAAAAATAATTCAGCATTTTGAATTGCTAATTCTTCAAGCGTCTCCAAACAATCTGCTGAAAATGCAGGACTTAAAACTTGTACAGATTGAATGCCTTGTTCAGCCCATTCTTTTAAAATTTGATCCGTATAAGGTTTCACCCACTCTTGCTTACCAAAACGTGATTGGAAGCTAATTGCCCATTGCTCATCACTTAATCCTAACGCTTGAGCAACTTTCGCAGCGGTGATACGACAACGATCTGCATAAGGGTCGCCTTTGTCCGCATAAGGTTGAGGAATACCATGGAAAGACATCAATAACTTTGTCGGCTGCCCATGTAACTGTTGATAATCACGTACACTGTTTGCCAATGCTTGAATATAGAGAGGATGCTGATAATAGTCACGAATCAAACTTAAACCGGGAATATTTCTTTGTTTCAACAGCCATTTTGCAAGTGCATCAAATAGTGGTGCTGTTGAGGTTGCTGAATATTGGGGAAATAAAGGAAAAAGTATAATGTGATCAAATTGCTGAGTTTCAGCATCTTTCAAAATCGCGTCTATGCTTGGTTGCCCATAGGTCATCGCTGGAACAATGCTAAGATCAAAATTTGTATTTGAATGCTCAAGTGTTTGCTGAGTCTGAGCCACTTGTTGCAACAAAATTTCACGCATCGGTGAATCATTTGACCACACCTGTGCATAAGCTTCAGCAACTCGTTTGGGTCGAAATGGTAAAACAAACAAATTTAGAATAATTGCCCATAAAAATTTAGGAATTTCAATGACACGCTGATCAGATAAAAACTGCTTTAAAAAGGCACGAACTGCGGGCGCAGTCGGTGCATCAGGTGTACCCAAATTGGCAACAATGATCAGTACTTTAGGTTTGGATAAAGACATTTTAACTCGATCTGCTCAATATCATGATCTCTTTGTATCAGCTTAACAGAGTCTTTATCTAAACAAAATTTTTATCTAGTGTTGCAATGATGATCACTTAAAACATAGAAGAACGATTACTGATACGTTGAGAGTTCTCAAGTAATTTTAGACATTTATCTGTCATCTGCCATAACATACGCTGACGATCATCCCGACCAACAGGAATAATCCATTCGTTTTGTCGCATTTGCTGTTTAATGGTATGCAATGAACGTACATTAATCTGCGCACGTGACACCGCATGTGCTCTTGGCATCACCACTTGAGCATCGGTTAAACCTGTATTATTTAGATATTCATTCAATACTTTTGAAAAGAAATCTTCTGGCGTCGGTTGACGAAATTCTACAGATAAAATTTTCAACAACTCCGCCCATGTCATTTCTCTGATCGGAGACAATTCCTTAAAATTACCATCTTGATAAGCATGCATTCGATAATCAAAATTAAATACTTCATGCAAAGACACTTTCGGCAAAGTTAAAAAAGGATCTGCTTCTTTTTTGCCTTGCTCAATCGAAACTTGTGCTAATTTTGCTTTTAATCTGTCAATTTCATCTTGTAAAACTTGGATATTTTGTGGTCTCACCCAACCCACAACAGGATAACGTTCTAACATTTGTGGCATATAAGAACGTACAGCAAGTTCTAAATCTCGCAATGTTCTATAGGTCACTACTTGTTCAACTTCTTTTTGTAATTGATGTCTAAACTCGTTGAATTTTTCAATCAAAATGGTTTTTTCTTCTTTTAAATGTGCTTCACGTGACTCAGGATTTTCATGCATAAACACAATAATCGGTTTCTGCTTGGTCACTGCATAAATATACTCAAGATGTAAATAACTCACACCAGAAACAGACTGCTCACCGTATTGGCTACCCAGCAATAATAAAACATAATCACAATCATCAATTTGACGACGAGCAAATGCCGTACTTAAAGGTGTACGCTGTTCTAAGCCCCAAGAAAAAAAACCCATCCCGATGAGCGTTTGTGTAATAACCATGCGCTCTGGCTGCATTTCTTTGCCAGATGTTGTAATAAAAACTTGATACCGTTTGTCGAGCATAGGTAAACCCATTCTTGTCACATCACACTTAAGATCAACCCTAAATCACTATAAGCTTAATGTGCCCTACACTTATAAAAACATTAAATATACCTGATATTGAACGAATTAGCCCAGTTTTTCAGCAATATTTTCGATAGACCATGTAATTTTTTCTTGTATTAAATGATTTAAGACTATTTTTAACGCATTTGCATTTCCTCCGCTCACATAACATTGTAAACGAACACCATCATTTTGCGGAGAACTTGAAGCCAGTCCATTTTTTATCAAAATTCGTGCCGTTTGCCGTGCAACGGCTAAACCTGAATCAATGAGATTTAATTGATCACCATAAAGTTCCTGAATACTTTGTTTTAAATAGGGATAATGTGTACATCCCAAAACCAAATAATCAGAACCTTTTTCTACAATTGGATCTAAAACTTTCTGTAAGCTTTGCTTACACTCCAAACTGTTATATCGACCAGATTCAACAAATGGCACCAATTCAAGATTAGTCACTGTAATGACATCAACATTGGCAGGCTCAGCAAAACGTGTCATGACATCTTTAATTAATTGACCGCGAAAAGTCGCAGGCGTTGCTAAAACTGAAACAACTTTAGATTTGCTTTGCAAAACAGCAGGCTTCAATGCTGGTACTAAACCAATAATCGGAAAATTTTCCCCATAATGCTCACGTAAATAATCCAAACTAAATGCAGATGCTGTATTACATGCGACCACAGCAACTTTACATCCCTGACGATAGAGCCATTCAATCGCATGGGCTGTTAATTCACGAATATCCTGATCTGTACGAGGACCATAAGGAACATGTGCAGTATCTGCATAATAAACAATACGTTCATTGGGCAAATACATTGCAATCTCTTGAGCTACTGACAATCCACCTATACCCGAATCAAAAATACCGATTGGGGCATCAGCTGATGCTTTAGGCATCGGATTTTCTAAAGGATATAAAGGAAGAATGGCGCTCATTTGATCCACTATATGTATGAGTCAAAAACAATGAATAAAGCTTAAACCTCAAGTGCCTAATTGCAAGTGAAAATCACCACTTTGTAACGATAAAATAGCATCGCCCTGCTCATTTTCAAGCAAAGAGCCGTACTCGATCAGATGAAAAAAAGCATTGCGTTGAATTAAAGCATTGATGCCGAATCGGATATGTACATAAGGTCGAAGTTCGCCCTGATATTCACGCATGAAAATTGGATGCTCAGCATCAACCAATACAATGTCTTGATTGGTGGTCGTCACTTGAAGATAAGTTTGACCATCAAGTTCAATTTGATCGACTTGATTAACCAATAAAGGCTCATCTTCTACATCTATTTCAATCTGCTCAACAGGCGTTTTTAAATAAAATTTATTGTCTTCTTTCCACAACACCTTGGTGAAGAGGTCTAAAAGGGCTTGTCGCTTGATCAATTGACCTTCGTGCCACCATTCTCCATTGGCTTTTACCTTCAAATCCATTTTGCCACAATGCTTTGGATGCCACTGCTCTAAAGGGGGTATTGACCTTTTGTGACCGGAGTGTACATCTTTTAAGTATTGTGTAATGCTGATTAAGTTTTTATTATCAGAAACAGGCTGATTTTCAGTCACTGATGTTGAATTATTTTGATTTACCATGGTTTATGCCTTGCTGACTAAAAAATAATACGACTCAGCCAATTGGCTAGATCAAGGTTTATAACTATACTAGCGCAAAATATATTATCGATACGAGCGTTAATTCGTATCACGGAATTTTTAGAACACTCACGGCAGCACCGACTGATTTTTGTTCAAATTAATGTTCAATAAATGCACACGGTTGCCACCCTATGAAATATGAGGAGTCCTACATGGAACACATCGAACGTGAATCGATGGAGTTTGACGTAGTGATCGTAGGCGCAGGCCCTGCGGGTCTTTCTGCTGCGATTAAAATTCGTCAATTGGCTATTGAAAACAATCTTTCTGACCTTAGCGTCTGTGTGGTTGAAAAAGGCTCTGAAGTTGGTGCGCATATCCTTTCTGGTGCTGTACTTGAACCTCGTGCAATCAATGAACTTTTCCCGAACTGGAAAGAAGAAGGCGCGCCTTTAAATGTGCCTGTGACTGAAGATAAAACATTCTTCTTAATGTCTGCGGAAAAATCACAAGAAGCGCCACATTGGATGGTGCCAAAAACCATGCACAATGATGGTAACTATGTGATCTCACTAGGTAACGTGGTTCGTTGGTTGGGTACTAAAGCTGAAGAGTTAGAAGTTTCTATTTTCCCAGGCTTTGCTGCTTCTGAAATCCTTTATCATGAAGATGGTTCTGTAAAAGGGATTCAAACGGGTGATATGGGTATCGGTAAAGATGGTGAGCCGACTCACAACTTTACTCCTGGTTACGAACTTCATGCAAAATATACAATTTTTGCAGAAGGTTGTCGTGGTCACCTCGGTAAACGCCTACTTGCTAAATTTAACTTAGACAAAGATGCTGATCCACAACACTATGGTATCGGTATTAAAGAGCTTTGGGAAATTGATCCTGCAAAACATAAACCTGGTTTAGTGATGCATGGTTCGGGCTGGCCTTTAGCTGAAACTGGTTCTTCTGGTGGTTGGTGGTTATACCATGCTGAAAACAACCAAGTGACTTTGGGTATGATCGTTGATTTGTCTTACGAAAACCCAAATATGTACCCATTTGCTGAAATGCAACGTTGGAAAACACATCCTCTGATCAAGCAATATCTTGAAGGTGGTAAACGTATTTCTTACGGCGCGCGTGCAGTTGTGAAAGGTGGTTTAAACTCACTGCCTAAATTGACATTCCCAGGCGGTTGTTTGATCGGTGATGATGCAGGTTTCTTAAACTTTGCAAAAATCAAAGGCTCTCATACGGCAATGAAGTCAGGCATGCTATGTGGTGAAGCTGTCTTTGAAGCGATTGCTGCGGGTGTAGAAAAAGGCGGTGATTTGGCTGTTGCCCGCGTAACTGAAGGCGAAGATTTCTTTGCGAAAGAATTAACTGCTTATACTGACAAATTCAATAACAGCTGGTTAAAAGAAGAGTTACATCGTTCACGTAACTTCGGCCCTGCAATGCATAAATTCGGTCTTTGGATGGGTGGTGCGTTTAACTTTATTGATCAAAACATCTTTAAAGTACCATTCACTTTACATGACTTAATCCCTGATTTTAGTGCGTTAAAAACTGTAGATGCCTCGACGTTTAAACCGAACTATCCAAAGCCAGATGGTAAATTGACTTTTGATCGTTTATCTTCTGTATTCGTTTCTAACACAGTACATGAAGAAAATCAGCCAGCGCATTTGAAATTGACTGATGCATCTATTCCTGTAAATGTAAACTTACCAAAATGGGATGAGCCTGCTCAACGTTATTGCCCTGCTGGTGTTTATGAAATCATGGAAAATGATGATGGTTCTAAGCGTTTTCAAATCAACGCGGCGAACTGTGTTCACTGTAAGACTTGTGATATTAAAGACCCATCTCAAAACATCACTTGGGTAACACCTGAGGGTGGCGGTGGTCCTAATTACCCTAATATGTAATTTCTCTATTGAGATAAAAAAACCCGCTGAGTGCGGGTTTTTTAATTGCTATAAAATAAAATCTTTCGCTTGAGTTGCGTAATTAAATTTCCCTGAAATTTCGGATGGATAAACAAACTCTAAGTTAAATTTAGTATTGAATTTCAATTTAACATTAGGGTTTTCCTTGAAAAAATCATTAATTTTTTTTATTTTTTTATTATCTATAGAAAAAATAAACTCCTTACTTTTACCTGAATCTAAATAGAGTGTATCCTGATTATCATCTCCGGATATTATATTATTTATTGTTAAATCAACATTAAAAAAATCCAAACCATTATATATTGACAAATGTGAACTAATAGTGCTTTCATCTGAATTTTCATAACCACCCCAAGCTTTTATATTATTTATTCCAACTTTGAAATTAGTTGGATTAACAAAATTAATAACTAGAAGATAATTACCATTTTTTTTTATAATTTTATCCTCCACATAAAAACCTTTGCTTAATTTAAACTCATTTATATCATCATAAATTTTAAATTTTTCTTTAAACCAATTTTCAAACTCCTTCGCATTTTTATCTTTATAAGCAGCAGAAGTAACTGGTGCAGAAACAATATGCTCAACACTATTTTCAATATATCGACCAATAATTTTATCCGCTTTTTTCATAAATTGATCATTTTTTTTTGACAGATTTAAAAGTTCTTTATACTTACTTTTAAACTCTAACCAGTTTTCATCACTGGCTTTACTTTCTACTAAACCTATCCCTCTGATTTCACTTTTATCACCTATATCCACATAATTGTTCTTTAAATAGTATTTTTCTTTTTTATTTATACCAATTTTTCTAACAATTGGGCTACCATATAAACTAGGAGGAGAATATGTATAAAACTCAATCTTATTATCGCCATATGACATTTTAGAACATCCCAAAACAATTAAAATAAATATTATATTTTTAAGACTCAACACCCCAACTTATCCCTGTTTCATCTGAGAACCAATCACGGATTTGATTCATATAATAATTCTGCATCAATGGATTTTCAGTTAAAGCTCCTTTCCCCATTAAATTTTCTGTTGAAAGCCTCTTCCAATCATTTTTGGGTTCAACTTTCTTAAAATCTATCTGATTTGGTGGGTTTGAATTTGTATTAATATACATCTTATGAACAGAGCCACCATAATCAAAATACTCATCAACCCAATTAAACAAATGCCCTACCTCGTGCGTAAATGCATTTTCATTTTTCCAATTTGGTTCTGGTATCCAACTCTCTATCGAGTAATGACTAAAATCAACTGAACCATCATCTATTAATGAATAAAAATCTGATGCCTTAATTTTATTCAAATAACTTTTAGTTATTGTAGCCCCCCAGTGATCTGCATTGGGTCTTACAGCAAATTTATGTAAATAAATTTTTCTATCCGAAATTCTATCCTCCTCAATCTTTAATTTTATTTTTATTTTGCAGATACACCCCTTTGTACTACAGTTTCTTGGTGCTAGATAGAATTGCTTTTTATTTAGATTTTTTTCCACAATACTTTTAACATCTGAATCATTTAGCCATTTAGGATTATCTATCTCCTCATCTAACACCTTATAAAATTTCTCGTTAAAGACATATGTACTATCATATGGCAACTCTACATCTTCACCTTTTAAATTTTTAACAATATTATCATTTTTATCCAAAACTACCCTTCTGAAACCAATGTAACGTAATTTCGTAGTCGCTATAATTTCATTAGTTTGTTGATCAAAAGCTAGATCAAACTTTTCATTAAATTCTGAAAAATCATATTCTAGCACTTCTGATTTTTGCCCAGTTTTGGGATCTGTATAAATCACACCATTTGGGCTTAATACATCGCTATTTTCTAATTTTTTTAAAATTAATTTCCCTGCTTTATCATAATTAAGAATCTTCCCTGATAATTTAGGAGGTAAATAATTTAAAGTTATAACATTCTTAAGTAAACTTGTGCATTGATGATTTTGTGAAATATTGCCATCAGAATTAACCGACTCGCCCAGCTGATTAAAATTCATATTTTCTGTTGTAATATTTAATTTAGATTTAATTGGACACTCAATTGGTTTTAGATTATTTGTAAAATTAAAGGTTGGAAGTTCAATTAATTGGATATGTTTTTCTGCCCCCCCCACAAACTTATGCTGCCCCGCCTTTGCTTCAAACTTCGCAGGTGTCGTCGGCAAAACACCGCCACTACTAATTTCAATCTGCGAACCGCCAGCAATCAAAACAATCTTCTTATTCGCTTTAATCTCAATCTTATCTTCAGTTGAAATCACCTGAACCCCCTTACGAGCAATCAAGTCAGCACCATCACCCTGTGCTTGAATCTCAACCTTACCCTTACCTGCATAAAACCTAGCACCATCTTGCGCAGCAAAAAGACTAATCTTCGACTGATCCTAGACAGTATCGTGGACAATCGATCCCTCTAAATTCTTGAAATATTTCTGTTCAAAGGCTTCTGGACTTAACCAGCCGTTTGCAGAATGCCTTCTGACCCGATTGTAATAAATCTCAATATAATCAAACAAGACCGCATTCGCCTCTTTTCGAGTCGAAAACACACTGCCATGTACCACATGACCTTTTAATGTATGAAAGAAGCTTTCAGTCACTGCATTATCCCAACAGTTTCCACGTCTAGACATACTCTGAGTACAATCATTTTTCAGTAACAGCGCTCTAAAATCACGACTACAGTACTGTGAGCCTTGGTCCGAATGAACCATAACACCAGTTGGATAACCCTGACGAGCCATTGCATAGTTAAACGTATCACACACCAACTGGCGGTCTATTCGATGGCTGGTTTGCCACCCCACGATACGACGGCTAAATAAATCTAGCATCACACATAAATACAACCAACCTTCTTTAGTGCGGATATAGGTAATGTCTGTTGTCCAGACTTTATTAGGCTGAGTAACTGTAAATTGGCGATCCAACAAGTTGGGTGCTGTAGGCAAACGATGGGTTGAATCAGTCGTATGCTTGTATTTACGCGCAATCCTGCTACGTAAACCAAGCTTTTTTAGCATCCTTCCAATAGTACGTTCGCTCATGTTGTAACCTAAATCATGCATGTCATGTACTAATGAAGGTGCACCCAATCGTGCATGATGCTGCCAATATACGGCTTTTAAGTCATTATATTTCTGTGCCGTATTGGCTTGACGTTTTCGCCAGGCATAATAGCCTGAAGTGCTGACACCTAGGTATTTACAGGCAGAAGATACGGTGACTTCATTCATATCTAGATCTTGAATTACCGTGTACTTTTCTTGGCATGATCTGTTAGAAAGTACACATGCGCTTTTTTTAAGATGTCATTGGCTTCCTTGAGCTGTTTGACTTCTTTCTCTAATTCCACGATCCGCTGTTGTTCTGGTGAAAGTTGACGTTTGCTTGAACCTGCCGGATTGGTTTCACGAATCCATTTATCTAATGTTGAATAACCCACACCTAATTTCTGGGCGATTGCAGCTACAGACTCGTGTGAGTTTGAAAGTGCATAATCAATCGCTTGCTGTTTAAATTCGGGACTAAAACGTTTAGCCATTTCTTGAATCTCCAAAGATTAAAGTTACGTTATCTTTAGAGGGACGTGCTGTCCATTATTTTGTCTAGGATCAGATTGAGCATGCGTGATTAAATTCTTCTGCGTACTGTACTGAATACTCTCACCCGCAGTTTCATAAATCTGTTGATCCGCTGAAATATGAATATCTTCGTTGCTTGTCATAGCAATACTATTTGGTGCAGCAAGAACCATCATCGCATCTTGGAAAATTTTAAATTCAGCTTGAGATTTAGCATCAGATTTGGACTTCGCACTCAAATTATCCATAAAGCCACTCAAGCCTTTAAAACCTTCAAGCGGGTTCAACAAACCTTGTTTTGCAAAACCTACAATGGATTGGACTTGATTTGATGTTTTCTGAATATCACTGAATAGACCTTTAGCATCTTTTAACGCTTTAAATGGATTCTCACTTAAACCACTTCTTAGTGACTGAAATTGATCCTTATAATTTTCTAATTGCTGTCCAGTATCTTTAACAAAACCTTCAAACTCTTGAATGGTTTGCTTTACGTCTTTGAATGAATCATTAAATTGCTGAATGACACCTTTAACATCACCCTTGATTCCACCTACTTTTTCAACAAAACCACCTAAATTTCCAAGTGTACCAAGCGGATTTGAAGTAAGCCCAGATTTAAAATCACCCACTAAATTCGTAATGGCAGCAACTTTTGAAACCTCAAGTCCTTTGAGCAATGCAGATAAATTATCAATCACCTCTAAAGGATCCGTCTGCTGATTCTTAGCAACTTCACTTAAGGCTTTTGAACTATTGAGTGAATTTTCAAGTTGTTGTTTGGCTTCTTTGGCATCTAGGTGTGTGTCACTGGCTTGGTCTTGTTTATAGGTGGAAAGGAGTAAGCCTTGCCCTGCACGGACTGCTCCCCATTGATCTGTACGCAACTCAAAACCTTCGCCTCGTCCATCACTGGTCTCTTTGTCTTTGGGATGACTCATGTTTCCGAGGTTGAGTTGGCTTGCACCATGACTATTTTGCAGTTGTGTGGATATTTGTCCTGTGGTGTCGTCAAAGCGGAGTTGTCCAAAGCCTTCGCCTTGGTATTCTTTGGAGCGAATGCCTGCGAGTTTTTTGGTATCAGGCAGCTGTCCCTTTTTGTCGAATTGGGTCGGACTTCGTTGGGCTTCGTGAATGCGTCCAACCACAAAAGGTCGATCAATATTGCCATCAAAGAAGTCGATAACTACGATTTCACCGATACGGGGTAGGAATCTTGCTCCGTAGCCTTCGCCTGCCCATGGAGTAAGGACATCTACCCATGCTGAGTCGGTATCGTTGTCGTTTGTGCCCGCACCACCATCGTGTCCATGATCTTCTGTTCGAGTGAAGAGGAATCTGACTTTAATACGCCCCCATTCATCGACATGGATTTCTTCTCCACTCGGTCCTACTACTTTGGCACGTTGTGGATGGGTTGTTGGGCGGTGTTGGAGTGGATTGTATTCGGGTACGGTGGTGATGTTGCGTCGTTGTACTGTTAGGCTATTGGCTTGACGTTCTGCTGTTGTGTTGTCTGTGCTATTTGTATTTTGAGTTGTGCTTTGTTGGGTATGTTTCGGTACCCAATTGCTTTCTTGTAGCAGTTTGTTGATCTGTTCTGTTAGATCTTTGGGTAGGTTGTTTTGGTTGTAGTAGTTTTTTTCGGTGATCAGAAATTCTTGATCTGAGCCACTGTGTTGGTCGATCTCTGGGTGTTCGGTGAATTTGAACCAGTAGCCGACTTGTGCATCGCGTACGGTTGAGTTGGCAATAAATTGTTTGGATTGGCTGTTGTAGTAGTCACTGAGGTTTTGATTCAGTTTTTCAATTTGGCTGTTGTTGGATGCTGTAGCTTGGTCTTCACCATTGAGGTCTTGCATCCATGCAGGGCTGATATGCCATGCTTGTTCTAAGCCTAAACTTGCATTGTCTTGGTTGTTGCTGTGTTGGTGTTTGCTTTGGACACTACCTGCGCCTTCTTCTTGTTCAAGTACATCGGCTTGCCAGCGTTGGACGTGGACGGCTGTGGGTTGGATACTGCGTTGTCCAATGAAACTGGTGATGCTGTCTTGTTTTTCTGTAGCACTGCTTCGGTGGTAACGAATGTTTCTTCGATCTAGGGCTTTGTATTGGCTATTGTCATCAATTAAGCGAAGTTTCTGTGCTTGGATTTGTGTTGCACTGTTTGGGACTTGGAGTTGTGCTTCGTCAATGAGCCAGTTGATGCCTTCACTGCGCATCAAGCGAGTTAGAAAGTCATAATCGCTTTCATTGCTTTGCATGATGAATGGACGAATGTCGTAGTCTTGTTTGAGTCCGCTTTTATCTAAACTTAAACTTGATGCGAATAAAGGGCTTTTGTCTTGCCATTCTTTAAAGATGGTTTCGATGACTTCAACTGCCGATTTATTCATAAACACACGACTATTACGGCGTTTATTCCATAGTGAAGTTGCATCTTGAAGTTTGAGTTTGTAAATCGTTAGTGAACCATCACTTTGTCCTTGGGCTGCTTCGGTGATGATTCCTGTAGTACGGAACAGTTGTCCTGCATCGGTGACTTGATCAATTGCAACTTGTGTACCAATGAATTGTTTCAGAGGAATCGTTGCAGATGTTGATAGGCAAATCAGTTCAGCAGACACGCCTTGGTTCAACGCGTGTTGTCCGTCGATGCGTTGTAAGTAGACTTGTTGGTTTAAGTCTGTATTTGTAAATTGGATATGAATGGCACGTTTTTGGGCGGTAAGTCCAAGTTGATCCAATATTTTATTAATACTATTCACTAAGCTGTTCATTCGAATATTTAATTATTATTAAAAATATGTTTAGATTATAATCAAAAAAGTAACTAAAACTTATTATTTTTATGTAAAAAAGAATGAATAAATCTCAAGTTATTCATTCCTCTATTTTTATTTTACTAACAAACTAGCCCTTTTTGACCAGATAATGAAATTCTTTATTTCCTTCTGCATCTTGTACTTCTTCTTGTAAAATCAATTCATGCCCAAGATGCATACAAAATTTTGGAATATCCCAAGACGTTGAATTATCCGTGGCAAAAACCTCTACCACATCACCTGATTTAGACTTACGAATCGCTTGATGCAACATCATCACGGGTTCAGGACAGCGCAATCCACGTGTATTCAATTGAATGTTCGGTGTAATAGACTGATCTGACATTTTCAACTCTCAAAACACAACTAAAGTAAATCAAAATTTTAACACAAACTCAAATAATCAATAAGCTTTACTATTTCTTGGCAAGATGACTCATGCTTTCATCTATTTACCTCATTTAATAGATAGACATCTGTATTTTCTTCGGTATGATAAAAATTCATTTACCAGATATTAAGCGTCTTTAGGAAAGATCATGCACGAGGAATCAGGCACATCGTGGGGAATGCGTGGATTACGCAAATGGCTAGGCACAGCACCAGAAACCCGCGATGAACTGCTAAAATTAGTACAAGATTCACGTCGTTTTTTAGAACCAGATACCGTTGCAATGTTAGAGGGCGTTTTAGACCTTCCAGCAACAAAAATTCGTGAAGTGATGACGCCGCGTACAGCGATGGTTAGCTTGCAAGAAGATGACCAACTACTTGATATTTTGCATGTTCTAATTGAATCTGCGCATTCACGTTTCCCAGTGTTTTCAGCAGATCAACCTGAAAATGTAGTGGGTATTTTGCTGGCTAAAGACTTATTGCCATTTTTAACCGATCGCTCATCCAATGTCGATGTACACGCACTGATGCGTCAACCTTTATTTGTACCTGAAAGTGCGCGTTCTGACCAAGTATTGAGGATGTTGAAAAATACCCAAACGCATATTGCAATTGTGATTGATGAATATGGTTCAACAGCAGGTTTGGTGACTTTAGAAGATATTCTTGAAGAAATCGTTGGCGAAATCGAAGATGAACATGACAATGTTGATGAAGAAGCGCAATTTATTGTTCCCGATAAAAGTCATAACACAGCCAACACGTGGATTGTACAAGCACTTACACCAATCGAACATTTTAACAATGTTTTAGATGCTGAATTTTCTGATGACGAAGTAGAAACTATGGGTGGTTTATTGCTTCAAGAAATTGGTTTAGTCAGCGATCTACAAGGGCAAGTCATTGAACTTGAGGATTGGCAATTTACCATTATTGAAGCAGATGCCCGCACTATTCATCTGATTCGAGCTGTACGTAAATGAGAGCATATTTTGACAAGCTGTTAAATTCTTCACAACAACAAAAACAGTTACCTTTCATTTTCCCTTTACTGATTTCGTTAATGTCGGGCGCAGTGTTCAGTTTAGCACTGGCGCCTTTTTATTGGTGGTGGTTGGCGATCTTATCACCTGCCCTACTCTACGCATGTTTAAAAGGTCGTACACCCAAACAAGCTTTTGCGATAGGTCTAAGTTATGGCTTTGGCTTATGGTTTGTTGGGGCTTTTTGGTTGTATACCTCAATCCATGTCTATGGCGATACCAATGCCTTTTTAAGCGTACTCATGATTGCGGTCATGGCGCTTTTAATGGGGCTATTTAGCGCAGTCCAAACTTGGGTATATCGTCGTTTTTTTCCAGAAACACCTTTGACCTTCGCGCCACTTTGGGTATTTTTTGAATGGTCTAAAACGTGGGTCTTTACAGGCTTTCCGTGGTTATTTGCAGGTTATGCATTTACTGAACGCTTTTTAGATGGCTATGCCCCTTTATTTGGTGTTTTTGCTGTTTCATTTGTTGTGATTATTCTTGCCTGTGCGCTCGTTGAAATTCTGAATAAAAAGTTTTTTTGGGCAATCCCTGCAATTGTACTTTTGCTCGGGGCATGGGGCACTTCATTCATTCAGTTTGTACAACCAAAAGCTGAGAAGCCACTGAGTGTTTCCCTCATTCAAGGCAATATTCCACAAGATTTAAAATGGTTGACTGAATACCAAGTTAAAACCTTAGAAATTTATGTCAATTTAAGCCGTACTGAATGGGGACGTGACCTGATTGTTTGGCCTGAATCATCCATTCCATTATTCCAAACCGATATTGAACAGTTTTTGGAAATGATGGATCAGCAAGCCAAAAGCACAGGTACAGCATGGGTAACTGGCATTCCCTATTGGGATTTAAAAGAATCACAACAGAATGGCTATCCAATGTATTACAACAGTATGATGGCTTCTGGTGATGAAGGTTCGGGCTTATATAAAAAGCAAAGACTCGTGCCTTTTGGAGAGTACATTCCCCTTTCTGGCTTACTCAGTTGGGTACTTCCTGCATTGCAAAATGACCCGTCAATGAGTGGTTTTTCACGTGGTGCTTCTGATCAGAAACCATTTAACATTAAAGGTCACCATTTAGCCGCAGCGATTTGTTATGAGGTCGCTTATCCAAATTTAACCCGTCGTAATGCAATCAATAGTGATTTCTTAGTCACTGTTTCAAATGATGCATGGTTTACTGGAACCGCGGGGCCGTTGCAACATTTACAAATGGTACAGATGCGTGCCAAAGAAAATGGACGTTGGTTTATTCGTGCCACCAATACTGGAGTAACTGCTTTTATTGATCACAATGGACATATTGTGAAACAAGCACCTGTGGATCAAAAAGCTGTTTTACGTGGCGAATTACCCGCGATGCAAGGCGAAACTTTATATACGCGTCTAAGCGATTGGCCAATTTTAATCTTCTCATTATTATTGCTGATTTTAGGATGGGTTTATCGTCCTAAAAAAGTTGATGTGAGTTTCAAATCTAGACGCTAATCTTGACTATATAAATAACCTCTTATCGTAAATATAAGAGGTTATTTATGATTAAAATGAAGAATAACAAAGGATAAAAAATGCTAACAGGAAAATGCCTCTGTCATACCATTCAGTTTCAAATCAATAAACCAATCAATATCATTTATCAATGTCACTGTAGCTTATGCAGAAAACAATCTGGGACACATGCCAATCATGCAAGCATGGTCAAATCACAATATTTTCAATGGATTCAAGGTCAAGAAAATATTATCACCTATAAGAAAGACACTGGCTTTACTTCTTGTTTTTGTCAAAAATGTGGTTCACCTGTTCCCAATCAAATTGGTCAAACCACGTTTATCTGGATTCCTTTAGGACTCATTGACAGTGAATTATCTCCTGTTCAAACGCTCCATTTTTGCGTCAACTCTAAAGCCAATTGGGAATGCACTTCGATGAATCCACAAAGCTATGAATATCTCCCTCACTGGGATGAAATCGAACAATTTTTTGAATCATAAAAAACCGAGGGCAACCTCGGTTTTTTTATTTTTAGAATATCTTAAATCAGAACATCTTAGATTTGAGTCACTAAGTAAGACATCATGCTGACTAAGAATAACATCGGTAAATAACGATAAATTTTTACCGCATATTGTTCAGCGAATGATGATAGTTCTGTTTTTAATTGCACCACGGTAAAATTCAAAGCACTACAAAAACTGATAATTGACACAGCACTAAACACACTGATTGCCATAAAACCAATCATGATTTGGCTACTGGCATCTGCGCCTTGCCACAAATTCATAAAAAATTGGCTCATGGGTAACAGGCTCAAAATGAGTAAAACAGATTTGAGCATGCTCCAATGAAATTGGGTAATTTCATCCGATAATAATAATGCTTTCATCTCATTCTCCTGAGCAATTCATGTTGCCTTGAGAACTATTATGCAAGCTTTTAACTAAATAAAAAGTCTATTTTTATCCATGATTTAACTTTATTGTAACTATTAAATATGGGAATAATTCTTATTATAAATCTCAAATCAAATTTATTTTATAATGTAATATTTTTCAATGATTTAATGTTATTTTTATAATTAAGAAAGATTATCACTTCACTCAATATTTATTTATTCGATTAAGTGAAGTGATTTATTTCATCATCAATAACTTAGAATGATTTTCAATTAAGGTGTGTAATAAATATCAGCATCATTCCCTTCGCCGCCTTGTTTACCATCGGCACCAAATGAATACAGATCAAACTTACGACCTTCTGAGCCTGGAATCACATATTGAATATCGTTTTCCCAGCTATCTTTTGGATAACCACCTTTCACATAACCTTCTGGCATCCAGTTTTTTGCTGTCGCAGGCTTATTGATCAAAGCATCCAAACCACCTTCTTGACTGGTTGGATAATGGCTATTGTCTAATTTGTACTGATCCAAAGCACCCGCTACACCTTTTAAAGTAATTTTGGTGGTGTCTACTTTGGCTTTTTCCCCGCGTCCCATGACATTTGGAACGATCAATGCGGCTAATACACCTAAAATCACGATCACGACCATGACTTCGATTAAGGTAAAACCTGTTTGGCGAGTTCTATTCATCTTCTGTTGCATTTACTTACTCTCTAAAAACTCTTTATAAAAATAATTTGGTTAAATCGTATCAATCAAATCATATTGTTCATATTGACGATTGGCAACATCACAGCAATCACAATAACCAAAACAATACCCGCCATAAACACCAACATCAACGGCTCTAACAATGCCAATAAGGTCGAAATAAAAGACGATACTTCTCGGTCTTGCATATCTGAGGCACGACTCAGCATACGGTCTAATTCCCCAGACGCTTCACCACTTTTGATCATTTGTACCATCATCGGTGGGAAATAACCACAACGCTCAAGCTGTGTTGCAAGGTTCCCACCCTCCGTGACTTTTTCTGCGGCAATATTGACGGCATCTCGAATCACCCAATTGCTACTCACGGCTGCACCAATTTTCAATGCATCTACCAAAGGCACACCTGATTGGGTCAAAATGGATAAGGTACTGGCAAATCGTGCTGCATTTATACCACGTGATAATTTACCAAATAATGGCAATCTAAGGGTTAAACGATCAAAGGCATAATGTCCTGCCGATGTCCGTAAAAATCGAACCAATAAAAATATTCCGAGCACACTAGCAACCAATATAAATGGCCAAGCTTGCCGAATAATGTCACTGGTTTTCATTAACACCACAGTAATCCAAGGCAGTGCTTGTTTACTTTGATCAAAAGTTTTGACGATGTCCGGAACGACATAGGTCATTAAGCCCATGACGATTGCAAATGACATCAACATCAGAATAATTGGATAGATCATTGCACCTTGAATCTTCTTTTGCATGGCAAAACGGTTTTCGGTGTAATCTGATAATTGATCAAGAATAAGGTCTAAATGCCCTGAACGTTCACCTGCTGCAACCGTGGCAATATACAAATCGGGGAATCGTCCTGTTTGTTGCATGGCTTGGGCTAAGGAATGCCCTTCGAGTACTTTAGAACGTGCTGAAAGCAATAAGTTCTGCACATGTGCTTTTTCACTTTGTTTTGCCACCGCACGTAAGGCTTCTTCCAAAGGAATTGCAGCAGCAACCAGTACAGATAATTGGCGTGTCATCAATGCCAAATCATAAGCGGAAAATTTACGCTGAAATAAGCCTGAGCTTTGTGTTTTATCCTTTTGCTCAACAGCATCCACAGTCACAGGAATCAGTTCTTTGTCCCGTAACTGTTGTCGGATCTGACGTGCTGAATCTCCCTCTAACACGCCTTTTTGCTGCTTCCCTGAAGCGTCAATCGCAGTAAACTGATATGCTGGCATTATAATGCTCTAGTTTTCCAAAATTTTTTGCTTACGCTGTTGCGTCAAACCCTATAAATCATTCATATTCTTGTTTATAAATGATCGCTACACTCTAACACAAGCAGAATCCGTACACGATACAATTTCATCGTTGAGTCTTTGAATCTTAAATATGCCGAATAATATTGATACGCCGACACCAATTTACCGAGTTCAAGTTGCTGTACCTGTCTATTTGAACGACTGCTTTGATTATCAAGTCAGTCCTGAACAATATGCACAGGCAGAGATCGGTGCTCGCGTGGCGGTATCTTTTGGTCGACAAAATCTGATTGGCATCATTGTAAAGAAAATCCCCATTGATGAGCCCATTGATTCACATTTCAAACTTAAATTCATTACTGAACTGTTAGATGATCAGGCCATTTTAGATGCGAAAGTTTTAAGTTTATTGACATGGTCTGCGCAATATTATCAATTTCCAATCGGAGAAGTGATTCAAACTGCTTTACCGACCTTATTACGTCAAGGAAAGCCCTACAATTTATTGGCACGTATTTGGAAAGTACTCGATTTAAATGCTGAAGACAAAGTAAAGCGTTCCGAGAAACAGCAAGAAGCTTATAAAATTTTAAAATTGCATCCCAAAGGGACACAGGAAAATATTCTCAATCTTAGCGGTGTAGAAACAGCGACGTTAAAAGCACTTGAAAAGAAAGAGATTGTTCGTTGTGATTTAGAAGAACAAAACTTTAAGCCTGAGCCTGTGCAGTTGGCGCAGATGCCACTGACACCGAATGAAGACCAAAAGAAAGCTATTCAAAATATTTTAAAATCTCAAAATAAATATCATGCATATTTACTCGATGGTTTAACTGGTAGTGGTAAAACTGAAGTTTATTTGCAAGTCATGCATGAGGTATTGAAACAAGGCAAGCAAGTTTTGGTTTTAGTGCCTGAAATTGGTTTAACCCCACAAACTATTAGCCGTTTCCAATCCCGCTTTCATTGCAATATTGCTCTGCTCCATTCAGGTTTAAATGACACTAAACGTCTACAAGCTTGGCAACATGCACAGACGGGTAAAGCGTCTATTATTTTGGGTACACGTTCAGCGATTTATACGCCATTACCAAATCTGGGTTTGATCATTTTAGATGAGGAACATGATCTCTCATTTAAACAGCAAGAAGGCTTCCGTTATCATGCACGTGATGTGGCGATGTATCGTACGCACTTGGAAAATTGTCCGATTATTTTAGGTTCAGCGACGCCAAGTATTGACAGTTATTATTTAGCACGTCAGGACAAATTGACTCGCATCGAATTGAACCAACGTGCAGGCACGGCGGTGATGCCGAAAATGCATTTAATTGATTTAAAAGTCGCGAAAAAACAAAATGGCTTAAGCGATAGTTTAATTGCCGAAATTAAAAAACGTTTAGAGAAAAAAGAACAGGTTTTAATTTTTCTCAACCGTCGAGGTTATGCCCCTGTTTTAATTTGTGAAAGTTGTGGATGGCAAGCCAATTGTCCACATTGCGATGCGCATTTCACGTTGCACTTAAAGCCTTATCAGCATTTGCATTGTCATCATTGTGGCACGATCAATCGCATGCCTGATGCTTGTCCAAGTTGTAATCAAACCCAGCTTAAACCGATTGGCATGGGTACTGCAAAAGTTGAAGAAACCTTAAATGAATTATTTCCGAATTTTCCAGTGTTACGTGTAGACCGTGATTCCACCAGTCGTGTCGGCAGTTGGCAAAAAATTTATGATCAAATTCAAAAGAGTGAACCAACGATTTTACTGGGTACACAAATGCTGGCGAAGGGTCATCATTTCCCTTATGTCACTTTAGTGGCGATTTTAGATATTGATGCAGGTTTGCTGAGTGTGGATTTTCGTGCGACAGAACGAACCGCACAATTGATTATTCAAGTAGCTGGTCGTGCAGGTCGTGGTGAGAAAAAAGGCGAAGTTTATTTACAAACTTTGCGTCCCGATCATCCTCTATTAAATACACTCATTGATAAAGATTATCGTGCTTTTGCAAAGCAGACTTTGAAAGATCGTCAAGCGGCCTTAATGCCACCTTGTCGTTATGCCATCATGATCCGTTGTGAATCTAAACATCAGGAAGAAAATTTAAAATTTCTCACTGAAATGACGCAGTTACTTCGCCAAAATTCAGAGGAAAATTTAATTGATATTTGGGGGCCTATTCCTGCGCCGATGGAACGTAAAGCTGGACGTTATCAATCGCATGTTGTTTTGCTTTCACAAGATCGCGCCAAGATGCATTTCTATGTACGTCAATGGTGGGCTAATCTTTTACACAGTAAGCCATCTTCGATGAAAGTGACGATTGATGTTGATCCACAGGAGTTGAGTTAATCGCTACTCAACTTGATTTAAGACTGACCAAATAAACGCTTAAAGAATCCTTTCGACTTCTTTGATGGAAGCACATGCTCAGGAAGATCCGCTTCATTTTCTTGGGCGAGTGCGAGAACACGAACATAGTCATCTTCTGATTCAAATGCACCATTTTTGATATAATATTCAAGCAACGCAATGTACGCTGCAGAATATGAACCTACTTCCAAGCTACGTTCATAATATTTTTTGGACTTTTCTAGATTTACATCGATACCGAAACCGTATTGATAAAAGATTCCCCAATAAATATAGGTAAAATCTTCATCTTTAGACTTTTTTAAATACTTAATCGCATTTTTATAATCATCAATTCGATAATAAATTTCGATCATTTCATGCGGGTTAGACATTCCTTGCTTTTCAGCCTTTTTAAAATAATCCAATGCAAGTATCAAATCTTGTTCAACTTCCTCACCGTTATAGTAATTAAACGCCAAATTCTGTAGGGCTAAAGCATAATTCTGTGCTGCTGACATGGAATATAATTGGATGGCTCGTGCTACATCTTTCTGAACACCTATCCCAGTCATATAGTGATAACCTAAATTATTTTGTGCATTGGCATCGCCTAGATCAGCAGATTTTTTATAAAGTTGAATTGCTTCATCAATATTTAATACACTTTCATTTTCGGTATAAATATATGCCAATTGGCACATCATCTCTGCATGTTGTCGTTCAACACCAATTTTATAAATTTTAATCGCTTCGTCTAAATTGCCATTTTCAGCTTCTTCCATCCCTAAATAGGACAATTGGCGATCATCTAAATATTGATAATAATTAAATCCTTGTGTTTCTTCTAAATTTTTAACATAGCGTTCAAAATAAGTTAAATCCTCACCTTCAAAGTAACTACGGCTCAAATATAATTTTGCACATTGTTCATTCGTCATTTCTTCACAGTTCAATGTCTGGTCTATATGCACTAACTGATTATTTTTATACGCTAAAATATAAAAATCATTTTGTAAAAATCCACAAATATAGTCATACTTTTCATCACTAAAAGAATGATCAGATAATTTAAAATATTGATAGCCCAGAGCGTCTTTTATGATAAAAATATCATCACTGACATATTGAATGCTTAAAATTTGCATGTCGAATGGAAAGACATAATCATCATTTAAAGCATCGTACAATGCGTACAGATTCTTGGTATTGGTCAAAATATAATGATCTTTCAGCGCAGTATGTTGATGAAAATAGTCATCTTGAATATTCAGAATATCTTCAATTTCAATACTTTTTTGCAGAGCACAATGATAAAACATCCACGCTTTATTACGTTGCAACGCGATACAACTGTTCTCACTGGTATATTTTATTTTTTCAATATCATCAAAAATTAACATTCCATGTGAATCATATAGCTGATAAAAAACAGCTTTTTTCTTAAAAGGTTTTAACAGCAAATATTGATGATTTAACTCACGTAAATTCTCAGGATAAAACTCCCCAATATATTCACCGAGACGGTTATAAAATTTTAAATAGGGCGACTTAGCAATTGGCTGCGTAAGAAAGTTTTCAGACCATAGCTCAAATGGTTGATCACTGTTTTCAATGATCGAACCTAGAGACTGATCGAGTACCTGAAACACACCATTCTTTTTAACTTGTAAATATCCATTATAAAGAAAGTCGATTTCCTCATAATCGATTGGCAATAAAATCTGTTCATTCAATAAGTCAATTAAGCCAAGCTTACCATCCCGAACAACAATCGCTTGTTTTTGTTCAAAATCATTGATCTCACCAATCTCATCCCACTCAGGTTTAATGCAAATTTTCCCGTCTGCATAAACCACACCGAACTTTTGATCTTTTTCAACAATGGCATACCCCATATAGGAAAAAGCTTGAATGTCGTTATAAATAGCAGGAAGAATAATTTTAGATTTTGCATTCATCAAACCATAATGTTCATCTTCACAAATGATATGCACTTCTGGATGCATAAGATGACCAACTTCGAGCAAATACCAACCGTAATCGACATATTCGTGCTCAAGTAATTCCAACCAACTTTTAAAATGAAATTGACTTTCCAATACTGGATTCAACGGTTCAAGCGAATTAGCTTCAATTGCTTGTTGAAAAGCATGTTGATTTAACTGTAATTCTTCTACAAAATCTTTTGCTTGCTGTTTTTTAGGCTCATCACGCATATTAAAGACATCTGTTGCATCCATATAAAAATGCTCAAATGCTAAGTCATTTAAATATTCAAGGACTTTGTTGCGTTTCTCCTGAAAATCATGATGTTGAAATAGATCTAATTGTTGTTCTAATAAGCTATAAAATTTCGTGAGTTGTTCTACACCGATTTTTTTATTGAAATACAGACTTTTCCCTTTTGCTTTTGGCTCAGCGAGCAAAGGAATAAAAAGGAGTGGAACAACATATTTCCATTCACTAATATAAGATGAAAACTCACTCGTTTCTGCACAATAATTATAAAGATATAGGCGATGTGACATTGTAATTTAGATATAAATTATAAAAATATTAAACTCATCATACATTTAAAAAGTAATTATGTGAGATAAATGATTAGATTATTCACCTAAAGCTTTTACAAACGCATAGGCGAAGTGAGTTGGTACTAATGGCGAATGATAGCCCACAAAATAATCCAAAGTATCTGTCAGTATGTTGTAAGCGCAAGATTGCTCATGAACATCATCTTGAAGAATCTCCATCAAAACTTGGTAGAGCTGTTGCTTTGAAAGATGTTGTTGATACTTTATCTGAATTAGAAATCTAAAAAATGAATCGATTTTGTCATTTTCCAATTCATTTAAGAAACTCAAAATTTGTTGTTTGATCATTGTGATGATCCAATTTTAACTATGCTATTTTTTAATCCTCAAAATCAATCCGAATCGTTTCAAAACGTACCCGCCCTTCTCTTATTGCTTGAGCAATCGCCTGCTGCCCTTTAGTCAAACGAGCACCACCACTTTTAATATCAATCAACACCACTTCTATATCTTCTGCTAAACCATCACCATCACGAAAATCCGTATAGCCATCAAAAACCACATAATCAATCGGATCGCCTAAAAACTTCGCATCACTCGGTAAATAACGAAACTCAGGCATAATCGGTGCAAGTTGCTCTGCCATTTTCCCTTTTAAAACAGCACGACTGGTATTCACACTACGTTTTTGGGCATGTGCCAAAGCCTGCTGATGTTCGAGCTCCAACTCAGAAATGTATTGCTCATATTCCGCTTTAATTTTGCCATTACGTGTGCTTGATAGCACGATTGTGGTTAATACTATACCTATACAAGCACCGATTAACATTGCCATCCCAACGGACATGCTTTTTCCCTTATCAATTTGACCTAAATTAGGCTTTACACAATGTAAACAACTACTAAAGTTTTGTCATGTGTAACCTATACGCTTGAAAATAGTGCTACAGTAAGACAAAACCCAATCTTGACAGAATCTATAGATCACTCATGAAAACAATACTCATTGCAAATTTAAAAGGTGGATGCGGTAAAACAATTACAGCAATAACATTAGCAACTGCATTAGCTCAAAAAGGCTATAAAGTCGCATTGGCTGATGCTGATACACAAAAATCTGCCCTGCAATGGTTAAAACAGCGTCCTGAACAAGCGGCGACAATTCAAAGCTTAGATTGGCGCCATGAAAAATCAATTGGTGATGCGCCTAAAAATCTCGATTATTTAATTATTGATGCACCAGGTGCTTTAACAGGTGAACACGCTGAACAGCTTATCAGCGAATGTCATGCTGTCGTCACACCTCTACAACCCTCTTTCTTCGATATTGACAGTACCAAGCGCTTTCTAAAACATATCCAAGACATTAAAAAAATTCGTAAAGGTAAGGTTGCAGTACATTTGGTGGCAAATCGTGTAAAACCGAATAGTTCGAGTTCAAAAGACATTCAGCAATTTTTTGAGAAAATTGAGCAAAAACCTGTAGCTTGGATTTCAGAACGTACTGCTTATGGTCAATTGGCAATGCAAGGTCTCAGTATTTTCGATAAAAACCAAAAGAACTTTTTAACCATACAAGAACAATGGCAACCGCTACTTGATGCTTTAATAGACGACCCAAGCGATTGGTTCTAAAGTCATTTGAGAATACCTAAATAAAATAGGTGCTCAATTTGCCAGACTTTATTTTTCAGTTAATATTGAGTTAGCCTCTCAACCGTTTTTAGAGTGATCAGTGCAAGATTTTACGTCGAATTTACAGCGCATCTTATTATTCGGATTATTGTTTATCCTGATTTTTTTAGGCTACGATATTCTGAAGTACTTTATTGTACCTGTGTTATGGGCGTGCATTATCGCCTATATGACATGGCCAATATACAAACGCATTTTAAGATTATTGGGTGAAAATCGTCCGACGCTTAGTGCGTCATTGATGATCACGCTTGTTGTATTGGTTATCGGAATTCCACTGACATTTGCAATTTTTATTTTGCAGCATGAAGGGCGTAATCTCTATTTCGACTTACAGCGCCAAATGTCATCAGGACATTTAACGGTTCCAGATTTGATTCGTGATCTTCCAATTATCGGCAAAGAAATCAGTCGAACTGTCCGTGAAATCAATGCCGACCCGACCAGCCTTTCTCAAACGATAGGTGCATGGATTCAGGGACATATGAATTATGGTAAATTCATTTTAAATGAAATTACCAAAAATCTGGTAAAACTCAGCTTTTCCATCATGTCTTTGTTCTTCTTTTATCGTGATGGACAAACAATTTTGGCACAAGTGAGTAAAGCGCTTCAGATGCTGATTGGTCCACGTATTCATCATTATCTAGATACAATTTCTGAAACAACTCGTGCTGTTGTTTATGGTGTTGGTTTAACTGCTGTTGCACAATCTATTCTTGCTGGTATCAGTTATTTTGTTGCAGATGTGCCAAATCCAATGGTACTGACCATTGTCACATTCTTACTTGCGCTTATTCCTTTTGGGCCCCCTGTCGCTTATACCACGGTGTCTTTATGGCTATTTTCTAAAGGACATACCATCGAAGCAATAGGTGTCATGGCTTGGGGTATTTGTATTGTCAGTACAGCAGATAATGTGATTCGTCCTTTGGTCATTTCTGGTGCAACCAAAATTCCGTTCCTGCTCATCATGTTTGGTGTCCTGGGTGGACTGGCAAGTTTTGGTTTAGTCGGTTTATTCATCGGCCCTGTGATTTTAGCGATTCTATTGGCAATTTGGCGTGAATGGTTACATGAAACTGAAGAACCTAAAATGATCATGCCTGATGCAACAATGGCCTATGACATCAAGGATGATGACTCACCTAAACTATAGATGTTTCATGTTTTATTTTTAAACATTTTAAGAAGATGATTCGCAATAAATACACATTAGCGAATCGTCTTCCCCTATCAAGCACATAAAGCATAATAAGTGCCAATAAAATCGTCATTAAATAAAACTATACAATCAGATATTTAATTCATATTGTTTATCATTTAAAGCTTTGTTTGAATATTGTTTAATACTGACTAAATCAATTGGATGCACCGATGACATCTATCATTTTTAAAACTTCTGTACTTTGTACTTGTCTTGCTTTTTTTACAGCGTGTACAACTACACCTACAACAAAAAAATCACCAGAGCCTCAACAAACTGTTGATATAAGCTCTGTTTCAGCTCAAGGTGTCGGTGGAAAAATTGGTACTGTTAACTTTCAAGACTCTCCAAACGGCTTAAAAATTAATACTGAATTAAGTCAATTACCATCGGGTTATCATGGTTTTCACATCCATGAAAAAGGTTCATGCGAACCTGCTGAAAAAGATGGGAAAATGGGCGCTGCTTTAGCCGCTGGTGGACATTTTAATCCACATAAATCCGCTCATGGCACACCAAATGACGGGCATATGGGAGATTTACCCGTGCTGAATGTCGATTCAAATGGTAATGCAAAAACGACACTTATTGCACCGCGTTTAAAACTTGCTGATATTCAGGGCTTAGCTGTCATGATTCATGCGGGTGGAGACAACTATTCTGATCTTCCGAAACCTTTAGGCGGTGGTGGTGAACGTATCGCCTGTGGGGTTATTCAATAATTAAATGATGTAATGTGGATAAAATTAATTTTATCCACAATTTAAAAATAATACTGCCCACAATTAATCATCATGCAAAATGATCCAATTTCATTAAAAAAAATTCAGCACGATTTAATCATCATCATTACATTACTGAATAAAACTTATTTTAAAACTTCAAATAGTTTAGAACTTAGCCAAGACTCTAAATTTATACAGAATAAACTGCTTGAAACAATGCAAATTCTTCTCGAACTTTTCAATGTCATTTCAGAAAAACACCCTCAATCGAATACTATTGACCATCTATCAACTGACTTTAAAAATGATTTCAAAATGTGTGGTGTAGTAGATTTTCAGAATAGGAATACATCTAAACCAATTCAAATTACACAACTGAAAAAGACCATTTCAAATATTGCCATCCGATTAGACCGTAGCGCGATCCATTGTAAATTTTGCCCAGAACTAGGAATACGTCCTTATGTACCCTTTATTGCAAAGGCATTGTGCATAATCTTTGAACTACAACATTATTTACAAGATAAAAGTAAAATACATGTTTGAATCTAAATTCAGACATGTATTTTTAATCTAGGACTTTTTTTGCATTATTTTTGATGCGATAAAGCATAAAGACGGCAATGATTTAGATACCCTGCCTCATGTACACTGATCAACTCGACAATACTACGCCATAACCAAAATGGCGCATCAATCGTTTTTGATTGATTGCGTTTTAATTCCTTGATCCAAGAGTTTCGAGTAACGTCATCCATTTGTCGTACATGCGCACGTCCAACAACAAATGCCAAATAGAAAGCTAAATTCTGCGCTTCTTGTTCCCCCATCCCTTCGATCTCTAACTTTAAATCTTGCGGTAAAAGCTCTCGGATAAACACTGAGGTATCGAGGAACTTACTTACTCGCATCCGTTCGCCCAAATATGGAGATAAATGTCTCGCACCTTCAACGATACGCAGTGCATTGTCTTTCGGCATAGGCGCATCTGAATATCGAGGAGCAAGCGCTTTAGTGGCTTCTTTTAAATCCATCAAACATAGCCCCTTGCCACGTTGGACTTTGCCATCCATTGAATCAATCAGCACAATGTAACGTAACAAACCCAGTGAGCTACACCCTTTCACCCAATATGCTGAATCGAGTACCCTTAACTTAGCATCTTCATCACGTTTTCCAATCATCGTGACAAGATCTTGAAGCTCAGGCTGCTGGAAAACTAAATCTATTTCACTTTGTTCTTTTTTTAATAAAGGCCAAAACTTTTTGCCTAGCGTAATTTCTGGCTCTAAACCACTTAAACGCTCTTCCGCCAAACATTTCCATGTCCGTTTTACAGCTTTCTTCATCACAGTTTGAATCAATAATGGATGCTCAAGCTTATGACTCAAACGTCCATTACGTTCCAAGGCATGTACATAACCCGCATATAAAGATTCAATCATTTTGGCAGTGATGACACCAGGTAAATCCGAACTCCGTACTGCTGTTGCTAGTGATAATCCTAAGCGAATCAAATCATTGGCGGGATTTCCAATCACCGTCTGATCTAAATCACGGATTTCAATATCAATTTGACCTTTCGCATTGGCAACAGGTCCAAGATTTCCAGTATGACAATCCCCACAAATCCAAATTGCAGGTCCTTGTGGAATTGAGCTAATTTCTGCTTGTTTTAACCAATCATAATACTTCGCTGTATTGCCTCGTACATAAGCATGAATAGAACGCGCCATTTTTAAATTACGACGTTCCACCAACGCTGCATCACGGAACCGAGGTAGTTTTATTTCTGATTTTGACTGACTTGATGATTTTGGCATTTTTATAATTTTGGAAATTTCCGACAACCTATTGTGAATATTTTAGAGCCATTTCGTAAGAGATAAACTGTATATAAAATGTTGATTATTTATCCTTTCTTTTTACATTTCGATAATCAATAAAGCATTTCTACAATGCAGAATTAGGTAAAATACTGACTCAGCCCAACAACCGAACATTCACTGTGAATAGTTATTATCAAATCTTTCAAAATATTAAGTCCAATTCGATCTTAATTTATTGCTTACAGATTTTGATTGTACTGAGTGGTACAACACTTGGGCTGTATTTTCTAGGTTATCACCAATTAATTGTTCCAATTACTCTAGGTGCGATTGCCACTGCGCTGACCGATTTCGATGACCGGCTCAGTATTCGTTTAAGAAACCTCGCCTTTGTCTGCATCCTATTTTTCACTGTTAGTAGTATTCTCGATTTTCTTTATCCTTATAAAATTTTATTTTTAATTTATTTATCACTGTCCAGTGGCTTATTTATACTCATGGGTGCACTGGGGCAACGCTATGCAACCATCTCATTTGGCACGGTTTTATTGTCCATTTACACCATGTTTGGGCTAGGTGAATATTCTGAATGGTATCAACAGCCCACTTATTTTGTGATGGGTGCTTTATGGTATGGCTTTAGCTCGATTATTTTCTATTTACTTAAACCCACACAAGCAGTACAAGACAATTTATCCAATAGTTTCAGCCACCTTTCTGAATTGCTCATGTGCAAGGCGAAATTATTTGACCCTGACAATACTCAAAATGTTGAACAACTTTTATATGACTTGTCCTTACAAAACAGTATTGTGGTACAAAGTTTAAATAGCACTAAAGCATCCTTACTCACTCGCCTGAAAGCCTCACGTGCCAATAAAAATACCATTTACTGGTTAAATTTATACTTCCTCGCTCAAGATATTCATGAGCAAGCAACTTCTAATTATTTACATTATGAAAAAATTCAGCAGAATTTTAGTCGTACCGATTTAATTTATCGCATACAAAAAAATGTCCGCTTACAAGCCATTAATTGTCTAAAATTGGCAGAATTTATTTTAAATCGACAAAGCTTTCAAACCAATCCAGACAATGCCTTAGCTTTAGAAAATTTACACAGTTCCATGTATGAGTGGATCCAGCAAAATCCACATAATCTTGAAGTTAAAAATCTACTCTTGGTGTTAAAAAATCTAAAAAATGTACAAGATCAATTTATTAACCTGAGTATAGAGCAAAATAATTATCAACAAAGTTATAGCCTACATCGAGATAACTTGAATTTATTGGATGATGATATTCACGGCGTACAAGATTTATGGCTCAAGATTAAGCAACATTTAACCCCAAAATCTGCGTTGTTTCGCCATTCCGTACGAATCGCTTTTGTTTTTGCTGTGGGCTATAGCATTTCCTTGCTGCCTTTTGCAAAAAATGGTTATTGGATTTTACTCACCAGTTTATTTGTCTGCCAAATCAGTTACTTTGCCACCAAAAGTCGTTTAAAACTGAGAACTCTAGGAACAGTGTTGGGTGTGGTACTGGGGATTCCGATTCTCTATTTCGTACCCAGTATTGAAGGACAGTTGGTACTCACTATTATCTTTGGTGTGTATTTTTTCTATTTGCGTTCAAAAAAATATGCCATGGCTACCCTCATGGCAACCATGATGGTTTTGCTGATTTTCAATTTAAAAGGTGCAGGTTATGCCATCATTTTACCTAGAATTATCGATACATTATTGGGCTGTTTGATTGCATGGTTTGCCGTGAGTTTTATTTGGCCAGATTGGAATTTTCGTGATATTTCCAACAATATTCGTAAAAGCAGCAAAGCCACTTTGGATTATTTTGATGCCGTGGTTGAACAATACCAACACGGACGAAATAACAGTGTTGATTATCGTAAAGCTCGTCGTGCTGCGCATAATGCACAGATTGAATTATCCAGTATGATTTCGAGTTTGAGTACTGAACCGAATCCAAATCAAGATCTTATTCACAATGCTTTCCGTTACTTGGTCTATAGCCATAGCCAACTCAGCTATATTTCTGCACTAGGTAGCCACCGAGACGCCATACAAGACCCACATATTTTAGCCTTGATGCTCTGGTGTAAACAGACTTTAAATGATGTATTACTCAATCAAAATCTGTTGAATGAACCCGAGATCAATGAAAAATTGTCCGAGATTCAACTACTCAGTGATCAAGAAAATTTATCTGATGAATTATTACTGGTACTCAAGCAAATTAGTTTATTGCTCGAAACTTTACCTGAGTTGTTAAAACTTAAGACCAATCTGTTGACTTTGGAAATTAAATAATTGATGTTTGAAACAGCATCAAAATCATATTTTATATTTCGTTGGATGTAGATGAAATTTCAGGCAAAAATTATTCGACTTTTCATTTTATTCAGATAGACTCAATTGCTCATTCTCATTTGACGAAGTGACCATGAATATCAAAACCTTACGTATTGTCGGTTTTCTTGAAGGGCTTTCTTTTCTTCTCCTGTTATTTATTGCAATGCCTTTAAAATATATTTGGGGTAATCCTATGCTAGTTAAATACGTCGGCATGGGACATGGCGTGTTATTTATCGCCTTTCTTGCTGTTTTATTTATTGTTTGTGAAAAGCAAAAATGGTCTATTAAAATGTTTATTTTCGGTTTAATTGCTTCAATTTTACCGTTTGGACCTTTTGTTTTTGATCATAAATTAAAGAAGTTTGAATAATAAATATCCCCCTCACCCCAGCCCTCTCCCTAAGGAGAGGGAGTACGTGAGGTATTAAAACTAAAACTCACCATTGGCTTTGCGCTGTTGCATAATCCCTTTCAAAATTCCACGTGGAACCGTGAACCATAGAGCGATCAAAGCAAAACATGAAATCGCGTATGCCCACAGGTGAAAATACTCATACAGAATACGAATAATTTCAATCACCACAAAGAAGGTCATCATTAATAATACTGATACTGCTGCGGCAACAGTGCCTTTAGACACCTCAGAAGACATTAACGCAAAACGATAAAGCACTGAAAAGCTAATCCCTTCACCAAAGCTGACTAAAGTCATGCCTAAAATGACGCAGTAAAGAAAGTATTCTCTCCAGATCGTACCAATAACGACAATTGCCGTTCCAAGTAGCATCAGCGGTAAACCAATCAAAACTGTGCGACCCAAAGCCAAGCGATCGACCAATTTAATCAGTACGATATTGCCAACGATTAAACCACCCAAAACTGGGAACTGTGCTAAACCATATTGCAAACTACTTAGCCCAAGTTCTTCGACGAGCATGACAGGTGATAAGGCAATCCATAGCATCAGTGGCATTGCCACCATCGGCATGCCTAGAGTTAAACCGAGAAAAGTCTTATTTTTAAAAACTTTCTTATAGTCATCCCAAATATAGCTCATCGGTTGTTTAGGAATACTGATTTGATTATTCGGCATTTTGGCTTTTAAACCAAACCAACTCAGAAAAGCCAAAAAGGCAATACCAATAAAGCCCCAATGCCATGACACATGGTCAATCAGCGCAGCACCGACCACAGGGCCAATCAATGGTGCGAGTAAGGAAATATTTGCCATGAGTGCCATGACTTTAATGGCATCACGTTCTTCAAAGGTTTCTTGAATCGCAGCATAACCTGCTGAAGCAATCACAGATAAGCCAAAACCTTGGAGGAATCTTAAAACTAAAAAGCTTTCAATATTCCCAGTTAATAGAATGAGTAAACAGGTAATGACGAAGAACGCCACACCACCCAATAATACTTTTTTACGCCCGATTTGATCGGACAACGGCCCCATAATCCCAGCGACACAAGCGCCACCGAGCAGGTAAAATGACATCGATGACGGTGCCCACGCACTGCTCACACCAAACTCTTTGGTGATCGCAAGCATCGCTGGCTGAATCAAATCATTGCCGATATACACTGAAAATTCGAATAATACCAAGGCCAATGGAAACATCAGCGTAGCACGACTCAAACTTAAGTTTTGTCCTTGTTGTACTGAATTTTTCATGACTTTCTACATATCTTTCATCATGTTTGGATGACTTGAGCAATTTTCAGGGAGAAAAATACCGTCACACTGCAAACAAGCGTGTTAAACACTAACTTTTAAAATTAAATTGTGGAGTTTGCTTTGAGAGAAAGCGAGTTGAACACCGTATTCACAAGGTGTCTAGAACATATAATATTTGTGAGAATTGACTGAATGGACACTGTGAAATGAATATATCCTAAATTCAGTGAATACAGTCTAACACATGCGCTTTTCATGTCAAAGTTGAACATTTTTTATTCTTAAGATATTCTAAATCCTCTATAAATAAATATGAATAATTTAAATGAAAAATAAAAACCCTGTCGTCATGATCATTATTGGTATTGTTTTATTCCTTATTGGTGGTGGTCTTTATTTCACAAGCTCCAAGCCCAATATCAGCGCAGAAGACCAAGCACGTTGTGAAAGTTTAGTTCAACAAAAATATGGTGAAAGTTCCAGTTCTATCATTGGCAGTTGTAAAACTGACACTGGTTTTGTTGCGATGATGGATGCTCAAGCTGGTGGTACAAATTCAGCAGAAGCAACAGCAAAAGCCATTAGTTCTGCCAATAATCAAGAACTCGGCTTAGGCTTCTTCGGTAAATTCTTAACAGGTTTATGTGTCGGTATAGGTATTGCGATGATCATTAAAGGTTTTATTGCTCTGAGAAATAAAGCCAATCCAACTGCTTAATTAAACTTAAATGACTTTTAAAGCATGCGGTTACACTAATCACATGCTTTAACGGATTTATTCATCTTCTAAGACTTTGGATTTGATGAATGTGCCATTTTTAATGTCATCAAAAGCTTCCAGTATTTCATCATAAGTGTTCATGACAAATGGACCATGACCATTAATCGGTTCTTGTAATGGCTTGCCGGTTAGAAGTAATAATTTACAGTGTTGCAAAGCAGTAATTTCAAAGCCTTGTTCAAGGTTCGACATCACGGCAAGTGATTGTTCTTCAAATATTTCATCTTCTGGCTGAAATTGTGCTTTGCCTGTTCGTAAATACACAAGCGTAGTATCACCTGCCCCTGCGGGTAGCGTTATGGTCTGCCCTGCTTGGATTTCAATATCTAAAACATTGAGTGGTGAATGTACTTTTGCAGGCCCTTGATGTACTTCATTGTTTTCATCCACATACGTTCCTGCAATGACGCGTAATGTTCCTGCTGATTTTGGTAATTCGACCACGGGAATATTGGCTTTACGCAGACTTTGATAGCGTGGTGGATTCATTTTGTCTTTGGCTGGTAAGTTGACCCACAGTTGCACCATTTCAAAGTATCCACCTTGCTTGGAGAATGCTTCGCTAAAGACTTCTTTGTGTTCTACGCCTGAAGCTGCGGTCATCCATTGCACATCGCCTGCTGAGACAATTCCACCTCCACCTGTTGAATCTCGGTGTTCGAGTTCTCCTGAAAAGATTAAGGTAACGGTTTCAAATCCTCGGTGTGGATGTTCGCTTACACCTTTACGTAAATTGGTTGGTTTTAAAATGCCTGGACCTAAGTGATCAAGTAAGAGGAATGGTGAAACGGTATTGCCCAATTCATAGTGTGAAAAGACTGAAAGCACTGGATAAAAATCGCCAATGGCAAAGCGGGTATCGTTGCGATGGATAAAGGCAAGGGTTTTCATATTGTTATACTGATGAGTTTTGATTCTTAAAGATAGCCTATCAAGTCTTTGGATTCGATAGGCTTTATGAGTTTCTGTGTTGCAGATTTAGAATGCCAGAGTTACTCAATAGATTTTTTTACTTTTAAAGCTTCTGCTAATGCCTTATTTGCTTCAGTGAGTAATTTAATTTGCTCGACAGAATGATCAAAATTTTGATTAGACTCAATATAAAGCTCTTGTCCAAAGAACCGATCAGCCAAATGTTTACGGAGTTCTAGACGATCTTCATCTTTGAGTTCACTTACATAAAGTGGAAAAGATGCAAGTTCGGTACCTATCATCCTTGCTTTGTATGCAACTTTACGATGTTTTGAAGATTCTTTTGTTAAATACCAAGCAGGAGTGGTTAAACTAAAGAGCATAAGAATACGAAGTAGACTGTCTATACCAAATGGTATCTCAATAAAGTTACTATCTCTTAAATGATTCCAATTTTGAATAGAGATATTGAAGAAGCACAATAATAAAATAATTCCTACACTACAGAAAATATATAAAGCCCAATTTCTATAATTATTCGCTATAGTCATTTCTTCCTTATAAATATCCACATACAATTTTTCAATTTCGCCATTAGTTACTTTGTCTGTAATTTTATTTAATATTTCTTTCTTATTTTTTAATTCTTCAATCATTTTAGCAGCTTGTTCATAAGAATCTATTAATTCTTGCCGTTCTTGACTAATTTCTAAAATTTGATTGTTTACTTTCCTAAGATCATTGTGAGAATTTTTTAGACCAATAGCTAATTCCTCTGAGAGGTGAATATATTTTAATCTGTTTTGTAAAACCTCTTCAAAATCTATTTCATATCCCTGAAAAGTAGCTGACTGCGATCTTACAGTGACAATTTGTGATAATATTTTTTTGCATAATTCATCTATTGTAGGTAATTGATTATCCTGAAAGATATTCTTAGAATTTCTAAAAATAGAAGCTAAGTCAAATAATGCAGTATTACTTTCAAGTTTATAGAAATAGCGCCATTTCTTATCTGGATCATCAAATTCTTTTAAAATTTTTATGACATTCGTATAATTTTCTAATTCAGCTAGTGAATATTGCTCGCTTAAAAAATTTAAAGAGACATATATTTCTTTTATCGCATCAGAAATACTCTTATTCAAATTCATTTACTAAAACCCCAAAAATGGAAAAAGTGCATCAAAATTAATACACTTTTATGAAACATAATTACTTAATTTACAATAATTATTTTAAAAAATTACCTATCAAGCACACTTCGCTTTTTGGAAAGTCTTGGTATTTTTCCCACGATAGCATTGATATTCCTTTTGTGTATCTACACGCTTCCACTGACCATCAACATTTTTAAAACTATATACTGTACGGATCGAACGAACCGAATCATCCATCAAGCCTGTTTCAGTCAACTTCACTTCCGCTACCGTCGGATTTTCTACTTTGTTAAAATACTGACGTAACTCAACTGTTGCCAAATTCTTACGCAGATCAGAACGCTCATTTAAAACCTGATCTAAAGGTGTGCTGCCACCACCGACCTTATTCACTAAATTTTGAGTCGTCGCACAACCCGATAAAACACCCAAACACAGCGCAGAAATTACAACTAAACGATTCATATTCTTAAATTCCATACTTAACTTACGACTAAATTTTGCCTTAATTCCTCATTTTACAATAGTCGTACTTTGTAGTCTTAGCGAAGAGAATCATGCGGTTTAAAGGCAAACTTTAACCAATAAAAGGAAATAATCAGCAACCCAAAAGCAAATTTGTCAAAATGCATGACCACCTCATAAATGATTGGAAAACTTGAAAGAAGGATCAACCAACGACCATAATTTTTAAACGCCCCATTGCCTTTAAAATAATAAATAATGCAACTCCAGCTCATCACGATAAAGCCAATCGCAAGTGCATACAGGCACTTTCCATGTGCTTGAACAATTTCTTGATCTTGGTAACTTTCAGGACTTAAGCTGTACTTAACTAAAAAGTAAATTAAACCTGCCGTCATAAATACTGTCAGTGGTAAATAACGTAACAACAATCTGAGAGAATGATCAAATGCTTTACGCCTTTGTTTGGATTGGTCTGCTTCAAGCTTTATTCTTATTTTATCCATGGTGATATTCTTTTAATATTTTTGTTAGATTTCGAATAGCTGAAAAAAAGCGCATTCTATTGAATACGCTTTTTAACATAAATCTATGCGATTACAAAATGAATAACCGCATCAAGCTTGAATCAAATAACTGGCAGATCAAACAAGTTAAAGATCAAACAATTTACCTGGGTTCATTACACCATTTGGATCGAACACTTTTTTCAACGCTTTCATATATTCGATTTCTTCAGCAGAACGAGTGTAGTCCAAATATGGCTTTTTCGTCATACCCACACCATGTTCAGCAGAAATAGAACCATCATATTTCTTCACAGTTTCAAACACATATTTATTCACCACCTGACATTTAGCAAAGAATTCATCTTTAGATAAATTTTCAGGTTTTAAAATATTTAAGTGCAAGTTACCGTCACCGATATGACCAAACCAGCAAATTTCAAAGTCAGGATAATTACTTTCTACAATTGCATCAATTTCTTTAATAAATGCAGGAACATGCGTAATCAACACTGAAATATCATTTTTATACGGTGTAAATGGTGCAATCGTTTCAGAAATATCTTCACGTAAACGCCATAAGCTTTGAACTTGCTCAAGGCTTTGACTCATCACACCATCAAGTACCCAACCTTGTTCCATGCAATGCTCGAAGATTTCCATCGCAGCATCCATGATTGGCTCATACGGCGCTTCAAATTCAAGCAATACATAGAATGGGCATTCAGTTTCAAACGGACGTTGAACATGACCACGATCCAAAACTTTTTGCATTGCCAATTCACCAAAGAATTCAAATGCAGTTAAATCAATTTTGCTTTGGAATGCATGAAGTACAGGCATGATCGCATCAAAATCTGGCACACCTAAAACTAAAACTTGTAAATCATGTGGCGCACGTTCAAGTTTAATTTCAGCTTCAGTGACTAAACCTAAAGTCCCCTCACCGCCAATGAATAAATGCTGCATTGCGTAACCAGTCGCATTTTTAATCATGCCTTTGTTTAAACGCAGTACATCACCCTTACCTGTCACTACAGTCAGACCAAGTACCCAGTTACGTGTCATGCCGTATTTGATGACTTTGATACCGCCCGCATTGGTACCAATATTTCCGCCCATTTGAGAAGAACCCGCAGATGCAAAATCCACTGGATAATACATACCCTGTTCTTCAGCATAATTTTGCAATTGTTCAGTCACTACACCCGCTTGGATACGCACCATACGATCCGCAGGATAGAATTCTAGAATTTGGTTCATCTTGTCAAAACTAATGACAATTTCACCATTGGCAGCCACAGCACCAGCAGACAAACCTGTACGACCACCAGACGGTGTAATCGCAACATTAAACTGATTGGCAAGTTTAACAATCGCTTGCACTTGTTCTGTGCTCGATGGAAAAACGATGACCGAAGGATTTGGATCAAAATGCTTGGTATGGTCTTTACCCCAATTTTCTAAACTGTCAGCATCTGTTTTTATACGGTTTTCACCAACAATCTGCGTCAATTGGGTCAATAATTCGGGTGCTATCGTAACTGGAGCATTCATCGTTTTGCGGACCTAGCAAGAAGTAAAAGAGAGGTTGTAGCGCTACAACTTTCGATATTTTAAACCAGTACATGAAAGTTTTTCGCAAATTTTCATGGTTTAAATCATTAACAATACCGATTTTTCAGTCATTTTAGCCAAATGACTGCTCAGGATAAAGCACAGATTTGAATTTGATTATCCACACTTTGTGTATGATCAATTCAACAACAATATTAAAAATCAATAAATTAGAAAAAAACCTGTAATCTATTTGATTTATATATAATGCTTATCAGAAATCGTAGATAAAATATCCGTCGATACTGTCATAACGAAATATCTATAGAACCATGTATATGGTATCATACTGCGACTAAATTTGGCCTTTGTAGCGGAGCCGTAATGAGCCAACATCTTTCACTACCTAAAGATAAAATTCGTTTCTTGTTGTTAGAAGGCGTTCACCAAAACGCAATCGACACTTTAAATGCTGCTGGATATACCAACATCGATTTCCGTAAAACTGCGCTTGAAGGTGAAGCGTTGAAAGAAGCGGTTAAAGATGCACACTTCATTGGTATTCGTTCCCGTACGCAATTAACCGAAGAAATCTTTGAAGCTGCGAATAAATTGATCGCAGTCGGTTGTTTCTGTATCGGAACCAACCAAGTGAATTTAAATGCAGCCATGATTCGTGGTATTCCTGTATTTAACGCACCATATTCAAATACGCGTTCAGTTGCTGAACTTGTACTTGCTGAAGCGATTCTTTTACTTCGTGGCGTACCTGCGAAATCAGCATCAACTCACCGCGGTGGTTGGAACAAGTCTGCTGTAGGTTCGTTTGAAACTCGTGGTAAAACTTTAGGTATCGTGGGTTACGGCTCAATCGGTTCTCAACTTTCAGTTTTAGCTGAAAGCATGGGTATGCATGTGATTTATTATGATGCAGTCACTAAACTTCCGATGGGTAATGCACGCCAAGTGGGTTCACTTGATGAACTTCTTGCCAATGCTGATGTGGTAACACTTCATGTTCCTGACGTTCCTTCTACAAAGAACTTCTTCGCAAAAGAACAATTTGCGAAAATGAAAGAAGGTTCAATCTTCTTGAACGCTGCACGAGGTACTTGTGTTGTGATCGAAGATTTAGCTGATGCAATCAAATCAGGTCATATTGCTGGTGCAGCAGTTGACGTATTCCCTAAAGAACCTAAAGCAAATGGTGAAGAATTTGTTTCTCCACTTCGTGGCTTAGACAACGTGATCTTAACACCTCACGTGGGTGGTTCGACTATGGAAGCGCAAGCGAACATCGGTCTAGAAGTTGCTGAAAAATTTGTTGCTTACTCAGATAAAGGGATGACTTTATCTGCTGTGAACTTCCCTGAAATCGCACTTCCATTGACTGAAGGTAAACACCGTTTACTTCACATTCATAAAAACGTGCCAGGCGTTCTTTCTAAGATCAACAACTTGTTCGCTGAACACGGTATCAACATCTCTGGTCAGTCTTTAATGACTAAAGGTGATGTCGGTTACTTAGTGATGGACGTTGATGCAACTGCATCTCAAGAAGCACTTGATACACTTCATGAAGTTGAAGGCACAATCCGCGTTCGCGTATTGTTCTAAGACTCATTGATGTTAAAAACCACAGGTTTTGCCTGTGGTTTTTTTATGTTTAAATTTTAACAATGAGTCAAATTATGATCATTATTTTCACTAATTCTCACCTATTCATCTGATTTAGAATGTATGATCTAAACTGATTAAAACTTCCAATATCGTTCATATTTTAAATAAATATCAACTGATCAGACTCCAATGCCAAATCTCAAAAATGCCCCACATTTCCAAGCCTTGATCTTACTGTTCATTGCGATGATCAGTATGCAAAGTAGTGGTGCACTCGCCAAAATCCTGTTTGATCAATTTCCTGTACTGACCATTTCAGCGATGCGTTTATTACTCGGCTCTTTGATCTTGGCGATCATCTTTAAAATTTGGCAGGCTGATTTTAAACAAGTGAGATGGAAAGCGATTATTAGCTATGGTCTTGCTTTGGCTGGGATGAATGCCCTGTTCTATTTATCCATTGCACGGATTCCTTTGGGCATTGCCGTTGCTTTTGAATTTATTGGCCCATTGAGTGTGGCGCTGTTTCATGCACGACAAAAGTTTGATTTTGTCTGGGTAGGATTGGCAATCTTAGGATTGGTTTTACTGTTTCCATTTCAACAAGCTTCACAAAGTTTAGACCCCATCGGCATTGCTTTTGCTTTAGCCGCAGGTGCATGTTGGGCGCTGTATATTATTGCAGGGCAACGACCTTCAGGCGTTTCAGGCAATCATACGGTGTGTTTAGGAATGTTTATTGGCATGCTATGCCTCATCCCTATTGCCTTAATTACGGGTATGCCAATGAGTGTTTTTGAACCCTCGAACCTGATTTATTTTATTGCTTTGGCTATTTTGGCAAGTGCACTGCCTTTTTCTTTAGAAATGATTGCCCTCAGAAATTTATCGGCTTTGAGCTTTGGAACATTAATGAGTTTAGAACCTGCAATTGCTGCATTTTCAGGCTTTATTTTCTTAGGTGAACAATTGCTTTGGACACAATGGCTGGCTTTAGCAACCATTATCAGTGCGTCGATTGGCTGTACGGTGACGACACAAAGAGCGAGAAAAGCGTAGCTTGATAATAAAGCTCTAATAAGGTCTGATATTTAAAATTACCTACTTAGCTGATGTTACGTAGTAACATCAAATACATATTTAGAATCTTGAAAAAAATGGATACGCGATAACGTCATCCGCAATTGTCTGAGGCAGGACTACTTTTGACTAAAAATGTTTCTGCGATGTATTCAATATTTTGACGGAAGCTGACGAGTTCTGCGGATGACAATGGTTTTGCCCACTTTTGCCGAAACAAAAGTGCGGTCGAGCCGAAGGCTAACCCCTAAATCAAAACTTTTGATGTAAGACTCCGCCAAGTAGAAATAATAACATTTAAAATAAATCTTATTTATAATTCATAAAATCAGTTATTTAGTATTTATATAACAAGCACTTGCTCTTCAATCGCTAAATTCTGATCTATTTCCACAATCGTTAATTCACCACCAAAACACGCACCCGTATCTAGATAATAACAATTGTCTTTTCGAGTCACACGATCCACCACGGTATGACCGAGAAAAATCTGATCAATGCCAGATACAGTTGAATACTTTAAGAAACGACGATTTTTAATTCGTCCTCTGCCCCATAAAGCAGACTCACGGCTTTTAGACTGAATGGTAACTTTGAATTTATCCCAATCATTCAGATCAATATCTGCATGGACAAAACCATATTTTTTATTTTGATAATCAACTTCTAAAAGCAACGGAACACGTTGCAGTCTTTCAATAATTTGCTTTTGCTGTTCTATACTGAGTTGATAAAACCATTTTCCACCATGCTGTGCATGTAGATTTGCCATTGATGGTTCAACATGAGAAAGCAAACACATTTCCTCATGATTGCCTAAAATTGCTTTAAACCACGGTTCATCCAGTAAATTTAGACATTTAAAGCTGTCAGGGCCACGATCAACCAAGTCCCCAACAGCAATGAGCATATCTTGCTGAAAGTTAAATTGTATCTGTGCAAGCTTTTGCATCAGTTGATCATAACAACCATGCAAATCACCCACCACAAATAAGCGTCCTTTGTGGTGGGTATATTTTTCAACTGATGCAAAATTCAAAACAGAGATTACCTATATTCAATTGAAGCTGCTTCGATATGTTGATTCTCTTTTGCTAAATCCAAATATTTCGTAGCAGTCTTCTTATTCTTACGAACACCTAGACCATCGCGATAGATTTTGAATAATTCAAAATATGCATCCACATCCCCTTGATCAGCCGCTTCAACGAATAAAGTTGCACTTTGTTTTAAATCTTCTTTAACCAGCTTACCATCACGGTAAAGTTGCGCTAACAGAAAGAAAGCACGTGGGACATTCAACGCTTTGGCTTTATTTAACCAATACAATGTTTGTTCAGCATTTTCTTGACGTTGTTGATAAATCGACATACACAACATTGCTTGTACATGGGCTTTATCTGCTGCTGCATTTAACAATGGTAAATGATGCTCGTGTTCCAAAGGCAATAACATCGCCAATTCAAACTGTGCATCAGTATGATTTTGCATGGCTGCACGCTCTAACCAAGAAACACCTTGCTCAATATTTTTCTCAGCACCAATACCATAACGTAAACATTGTGCTAAAGAATATTGCGCAGGCACATTCCCTGCCACTGCGGCATGCGTCAACAATTCAAAAGCCAAAGTCGTATATTCTTTCTGTTTTTGTTCAGTTTTAACTGTTTCAGCATCTTTCAACAAGGTCACTGCTGCAAGATAAGCGGATTCGACATGCCCATTCTTTGCAGCTTTGAGTAAAAACTCTTGTGCAATTTTAGCATCACCATTGGCACTTTTTTGTTCGATCAAAGCGCGTACATAACATCCAAAAGGGTCATTGGCTTCTTGGGCAATGTTGGCATATTTGAACGCAGCATCTACCTTATTGTGAGTTAAATAACTGAATGCCAATAACGCACTTGCAAAACTATCATTTTCAGCAATGATCAATAAATCATTTTGAACTTTAATCGAATCAAACCCTGGATATTCAACGCAGAATTTCAAACTATTTTGATGCTTATTTTTAATATAGTTTTCCACCAATAATTGATAAGCAGCAGCTTTATCTTGCTGTAGTTTATGCTGCGCATGTAAAAAAATTGCCTCAGGCTGATTTAACTCTACTGCGTGTTGCAAGTGCATCAACCCTTGGGCTTGAGACAACTGATCCGTAGAGTTATTTAAACCCAAATATGCGAGTTCTAAATGTGCCAAACCGTGATTGAGCTGTGCGCCATGTTGAAAAAATAAAATCGCAGCTTGAATGCTCTGATTGACATAGTGCCCCAAGACATGCCACTGCCCCAGTAAAGTACTGGCTGGTGCAAAACCTTGATTTGATGCATTGACCAATAAGTCAACACGTGCTTGAGCTTCTTGCTCGGTCTGTGCATACCCCTGTTGTTCTTTTTTAAGTACTTCTACATACCATGTTTCAGCTTGACCTAATTCATTTGACTTTAATTCTACGATTTTTTGGGTATTACCTGACATCTTCTATTCCTAACACATGTGCCATTACAACTATATTTATCCCCATCTTACAGAGGTGTTATGAGAATCACAAAGAAAAATATCACCTGAATATTCATATATTTTCAAAATACCGACAGAATTTGCAAAAAGTGCTAAAATTTTTGAGTCACTTTTCTACACGATTGATATGCCAAATTCTCAACTTATCGCTGTACTGTTCATGGTCTTATCGATGGTGTCTTATCAGATCAGTGCATCATTTGCCAAACAACTTTTTCTAGTTTTAGATCCTCTCACGGTCGTTACACTTAGGCTTTGTTTTGCTTCTATTTTAATTGTCTTGATGTTCCGTTCATGGAAAATTATCAAACGCTTACCCTATTTAAAATGGAAAAACTTATTATTCTATAGCGGTTCAGTCTGCTTGATGAATGTATTGTTTTATGCCTCTTTAGGTAAATTGCCTCAGGGAATCGCCGTAGGGCTTGAGTTTTTAGGACCTTTAACCCTTGCATTACTCTCGATCAAACAAAAAAGTGACTATATCTGGGTTTGTTTAGCGATCTTTGGTATTGCACTGATGGTGCCTTGGCAAGATGCAACAGCGCAAAATTTTTCTTATATTGGTGCTGCATTTGCCCTCGGTGCTGGGGTTTGTTGGGCGATCTATATTTACTATGGTCAAAAGGTTGTTCGCCAAAATATCGGGATGCATGCGCTCAGTATTGCCATTGTTCTATCCGCAATGGTGCTATTACCGATCAGTACCGTACACAACCCCGATGCTTTATTACAAACCCAATATTGGGGTAAAGCATTACTCATCGCACTGCTCGCAACCGCAATTCCTTATGCACTCGACCTACTTGCCTTAAAACGACTCAGTAAAATGAGCTATGGAACACTGTCTAGCTTGTCCCCTGCACTGGCAGTTGTTTCAGGAATGCTTTTGCTCAATGAACATATCACCACTGTGCAAATGGTTGCTTTGGTCTGTATCATGCTTGCTTCGATAGGGGTGACATTTAGAGCAAAAAATACCGAACAAGGCGATTGAGTTAAACATGCTTTTGTAATGTTTTGATCAAGATATTGATCGGTTTAAGTCAAAAAAATATTAACCCGTTAAACTGGTTTTATCCTTTGCTTTATATTTTTTATATTCTGTTAAATATTTCTTGGCCAAAGTCTGTTTTTGTTGATCATCAAAAATCTTTCCAGCTTGCTGAAAAAAGCCACGCTCTTCTTCTTGTAAGTGATGATGTACTGTTTCAGACAATTTCTTGGCTAATATTAACCAACGAGAATGACTCAAATCAGTCTCAGCAAGTTGCTCCAACAATTCATCCATAAGATGATGTTCAGCCAAAGCATGACGGCTAATGTTTAACCCAGAATCCGTCATCATTAAAGGAATATAAAAATAACGGTCTTCAGCGACTGCATGCGCAAATAGTTCATTTTTCAATAAAATAAAAAGTTGCTTCCGTTCAGGTGTATTGCCTGCTGTTTGCGTCAACTGTTCTGCTAATTTTTTTTGTATTTCATGGCTTTCTCGCAAAGCCTCAAATATATTCATCAAACATCCTCTTTTTTTAATTCAATCGTCTTCTATGCACTACCCTGTTAAATTAAGATGCGTAAATAAACGATCATAGAGGACTCACAAAAAAAATACCTCGTAAATTTTCAATATATTTGTATCAAAAAATTGAACAGCTTTGACATATATGGACTAAGAAATCGAGAGCACCAAACATGATCTCAAAATTTCACTGGGTGCTAAAGATTAAATAATTTCCAAGATTTTCCGCAAATCATTTCAAATCACGTAAACTATAACCGCTACGAAATAGCACAAAAATTTTAAATCAATGAATTGGTGAAATCCTATGAACAACTTGCAATGGCTCGATGAAGTAAAATTTAACGAACAAGGACTTATTCCTGCTATTGCACAACATCATCAAACAGGGCGTATTTTGATGGTGGCATGGATGAACCGTGAAGCACTGCAACTCACTGCTGAAAAAATGCGTGGCGTATATTTCTCACGTTCACGTAATAAATTATGGTTCAAAGGCGAAGAGTCTGGACATTTTCAAACCGTTTATGAAATCCGTTTAGACTGCGATGCAGATGTGATCGTATTGCAAATCGAACAAGAAGGTGGCATTGCTTGTCATACAGGTCGTGAGTCTTGTTTCTATCGCAAACTCACACCAAATGGTTGGGAAATTGTCGATGCTCAACTCAAAGACCCAAATGCAATTTATGGCGAAAAGGCTTCAACCAATCCACATACATTGGCAATGAATTCTTCAAATGTACAATCTGAACAAGTGGAAGTCTTAGATTACTTAGGCAAAATGATGGCTGAACGTAAATCTGCCGATCCTGAATCATCTTATGTTGCCAAGCTTTATCATAAAGGCTTAAACAAAATCTTAGAAAAAGTCGGTGAAGAAAGTTTTGAAACTGTGATTGCAGCCAAAGAATATCAAGCACATGCCAACGAAGATAATAAAAACGATTTAATCTACGAAGTGGCGGATGTATGGTTCCATACCATTGTGATGTTAGGTTATTTCGACCTTGATGTGCAGTTGGTTTTAAATGAATTGGCTCGTCGTCAGGGGCTTTCAGGCTTGGTTGAAAAAGCCAATCGCGATCATTAATTTTGATTCATTTGAAATAAAATCCCGTGCAATTGCACGGGATTTTTTATGCTCTTAATCTATATTAAGAAGATTTCTTTTCAACAGAAGGTGCAACAGGATCAGCAGTAATATAACCGACTGCTGCAGCAAACTTATTGTTATAGTTTGTATTAATTGCTGCATCCAATTCCGCAAGTAAGCTTGTTGTTAAGCCACTACGAGAACCATCTGCATTGTCTTTGTAGAAACGATTCCACTCATCACCAGGATGCTGGAAGTTGCTCATGATATATGTCCAACCATTGACCTCATCCACAGCATGTAAACCTGTAGATTCAGCACCCGCTGGTGCAGATAAAATACGATCTAATTTTTTCGTATCAACGTTATATGCCCAAAGGTAATTATTAATATGGTTACCAGAATCTTCACCGATAAACAAAGTACGAAGTTTCTCTGAATATTTTAAATTATCAGGACTCGCAATTTTTTCAGGGTCAGCTGTATTACCAAAACCATCAAAACTAATATCGACGCCACGTAATAATAAACTGGATTCGCTAGGTACCCACTCACTGTTAATTACGGTATTAGTATTGTCTTTCTGACCACTTGTTAACTTATGTTCTAAAATTCCGCCTGCCGTAATTTTCGGGAACTTCACATTGTGTTCAGCGAGATAACCACTACCACCTTCAACCATTGAATCCACAATGTTTGCTAGAGCTGAATACGCTTTTTTATCCGCAACATTCACTGTGGTGCCTTCATTTTTGGTGAGCGCCATAGAAGCACCAACAAATGCTGCATAGCGGTGAGTCTCAAGAAACGCTGCTGCAAGCTTAGTCTTATCACTCGTGTCTTTCAGTTTAAGATAAACACCAGTTTTACTTAAATAAGTAAATTTAAAGCCTTGCGCTTCTAAATCTGCTTTTTGTGTTGCTTGTTGTGTTTTTAAACGCGCTTTTGCCGCATCTGCCAAAGCTTTTTGCTCTGTTGTCGGATTAGCCGCATCAATTGCAGATTTTTCAGCAGGAGTTGCATCGGTTGGATATTTAACAACTTGTAAAACTGATTCAAAAATATCTGTTGCTTTAATTCCACTTTTGATCAGATTCTCAATCTCTGCACTGGTCGCGTGACCAAGCTTAATCCATGAAATCTTACCAGCTGTGGTATCCGTCAACTGTGTAATGAATTTTGCAACATACAAAGTTCCCGCAGATAAATCCTTTTCTTTATCCGCAACAAACATGAATAAGCCACCATTGGTATAATCATCTCCCATGAGTACTGTGCGATTATCTGCAAAGACTTGTACCAACTCATGTGAAATACGACCTAGGCAATAATGCTTTTTCACAGAACCAGTACCATCTGCTTTCACTGTGATTTCTGGTAAATGACCATAATTATATGGATTTGCAGAAGTTTCATCACCATATATATTTTTACTAAATGCTTTGAGTGTCGATAATGATTGACCTAGTTTTTGGTCAAATGCATCTGGTTCGTACTCTTCACTCGAAAGATGCGTTCCCCATGGCGAAAGACTCGCACCACATGTAATCCAAAGACCATGTGCACTAGAAGTATCAACATTATGGTATTTGATTAGTGATAAATGACCAGTTTTAGGATCTTGGTCAAGTGTTAGTACTGCGATTGGAGAAGATAACTTTCCATACGTATCTCCACCTGCTTGGTCTTTAGACAAATATTCAAATTGTACGACATGAAAAACAGGGTTACCTTTTACGCCCAAAGTCTTTTTATCGGCATCCGTAAAATCTTTACCAGTTGCTTGTTTAAAGCTAATTAGAGAACTACCATCTGGACAATCTGAAAAGAATTGACGTTCTTTACCTGTAACAGACTTATCGATAATCGGTTGATTTTTAATATCATAATAACCACCCGCAATGATTTGACCACCTTTACCATCAGGTACTTTGGTACCTGTCAGGAAGAATGGCTTATAACCCAATTGATATTCAGTTTTACTGCCATCATCCCAACTGATTGAAAGTTTAGATGTACAAGCTGTCGTCGCCATTACAGTAACTGTGGTTGGAGCAGCCATTGGTGTAAATGTTGCTGTTTTTAATTTAGCAGGATTAACCACTGGTGTTGTAGTGTCATTACTATCATTGCATCCTGCTAATGTCGCAGATGTTGCCATTGCCCCAAGCGGAAGAAAAGGAATGCTGGCTAACCATGTAAGGACTTCACGACGTGTGTGTTGGTTGGCTGAATTTGTCATAATATTTCCACAATATTTTAGAATTTTTCCCTGCTTGAGTGTAAAAATCTGTTATGACAATTCCGTTTCACTTTTAAGTCACTTTCAAGACAAAAACTTAAAAAATTCATATCATGATAAATATGAAGTACTAAGCAATACTTTGATTCTCATTCTAATGTATCAAATTTTATTGGAGAGCTTTGTTGCCGTCATTTCCTAAAGAGATTTAACCCAAGCGCTTAGTAAACTTTGCTATACTTCTGGCTCGATTAAATTTTCAACTGAATAAGATTTTATAAATACTGTGCCTCATTCTTTTAGCCCGACTCATGAACAAAATTTTGCCATTGCAGAAGCAAAAAAGGGACAATCCTTTAAAGTGATTGCCTATGCTGGGACAGGTAAAACAACCACACTTCAGTTGATCAGTGATGCAATGCCTGAACGACGTGGCATGTATTTGGCATTTAATAAGGCAATTGCATCTGAAGCACAGAATAAATTTCACCAAAATGTAAATTGTCGTACCTTTCACTCCTTGGCATTTCGTAGCATACCGCGTGGGGTTACAGACAAACTACGCTTACCACGATTAAGCCCAAGTTTTATTGCCAAAGAATATCGCCTAGAGCCCATCACGCTTAGACGCTTGATGGGTGGACGCTATGAAAAATATGTGCTGATGCCAAGTCGTTTAGCCAGTTTGGTCGCAAATGCTGTCAGTTATTTCTGTTCCACCAGTTCTCAGTATCCTGCTCCTCGCCATATCCAAGCACCGAGTTGGTTACATCCTGATGATGTGGAAAGTTTACAAACCCATTTATATAAATCTGTTGAAAGACGTTGGCTAGAATCGATTGATCCAAATCACCAAGCAGGGATTGGACACGATATTTATTTAAAATTGTGGGCATTATCAGATCCGTTTATTCCCGCAGATTATGTGCTATTTGATGAAGCCCAAGATGCCGATCCACTCATGCTCGGTATTTTACTGCGTCAAAGAAATACCCAAGTGATCTATGTCGGCGATGCCCATCAACAAATTTATGCATGGCGTGGTGCGGTGAATGCGATGCAACAAATGCCACTGCCTGAATCAAGACTTACAACTTCATTCCGTTTTGGCGATGCCATTGCTGATGTTGCAAACAACCTATTAAGCGCACTTGATGAAACTGTCCCTTTATTGGGTAATCCAGATATGAAGTCGAGTGTGGTGAATAAACCCCATACCAAAATGCGCGATGCAATTTTGTGCCGAACCAATGCCCGTGCAATGGAACTACTCCTTTCAGGTTTAGTACAAGGTGACAAAGTCAGTTTGCAAGCCGATCATGTCAAACTCAATCGCTTTGTCGATGCAGCCAGTTTGCTCAAACAAGGTAAGCGCGTAGTCGATGTTCCTGAATTGGCTTGGTTTAACTCTTGGCATGATGTGCATGAGTACTGTGAAACCAATGATGGCAGTGATATCAAGCCTTTAGTGAAATTGGTCGATGATCATGGTACAGAACCTCTCAAAAAAGCACTTGCTAAAATCACCCCGATAGAGCAAGCTGATTATGTGATCTCTACTGCACATAAAGCCAAAGGCTTGGAGTGGAACCGTGTCCATATCGAAGATGATTACCAATTTAAAATAAATGGTTTAGAGCATAAAATCAGTGATGAAGAATTAAGATTATTATATGTGGCATGTACCCGTGCCAAAGTCAGCTTAAATATTCACCATATCTATGACCTCGTACAACAATTGAAAGTCAAAGCGCCCTTAAAAAATAAAGCAACGGCATAAGCGTCGTTGTCATTCGATTTATAGGTATCCTATGAAATTAGAAGCAATTCAGTTTCGGCACACATATCATTTTGCCGACTTAAAAATAAATTTTGATTATAAAAATAAGCCTATTACACTGATTGTGGGTGATCAAGCCAGTGGAAAAACAGCAATCATTAAAAATATGTACCAAGCGCTGACATGGTTCCCTGCACGCCTTAAGGATTTACGTACCCCAGGTGTCGTCATGTCCGACCAAGACATCATGACAGATCGGGTACAATCCAAAATAGATGTTCAAATCAGCTTTCCGACTGAAATTGGAAAATTACCTGAAAGTGAAACAACTGCTGAAAAAGATCTCAATCGCTGTGATTGGCAACTCTATAAAACTCTCAACAGTAGTGGAGTCGGTATCAGCAAAGTTGAATTACAACAATTAGAACAAGTGGTTGGGCTATATAACCAAGCAATTAAAAATGATCCTATCCAAGGTTTTCCACTCATTGCCTATTATCCTGCTGAACGCTTTGTCAATGAAATCAATGTACTCAGCAAAAATAACCCAGCTGTTCTATATCCGCACAATGCTTATGAACTTGTGCCAATTCCATATACGACTTTTGCTCGTTTTTTTGAATGGTTCAGAGAAATTTGTGATATTGAAAATGCACAAACAGCACAACTTTTTCAGACAATCTTAGCGCAAAAACAAGAACCAACATCTGTAGAAAGCTTACAAAATATCTTGTTCCATGCACGTTCACAACTCCATGCACCTAGCTTACAAGCGCTCAAAAAAACCTTGAATATTGTGATTCCAGAAGTAACTGATATTTTCCTAGAATATCAGCCCAAATTACAATTGATGGTGACCTATAAAAATCAAAGCTTTTGCTATCAACAACTTTCCAACACGGTAAAAAATTGGATCGGACTTGTTGGTGACCTTGTACGCCGTATGTGTCTGCTCAATCCTCTTAGCTTATTCCCATGTGAAGAAGGTGATGGAATTTTGTTAATTGATCAAATTGATGTGGATTTAGATCAATTTGGGCTGCAATTAATTTTAGAACGTTTGAATCAAGCTTTTCCACGTTTGCAAATTATTGCTACGGCGAGCCATGAAGAATTGCTTGATCAAGCAGATGAATATCAATGCTTTAAACTGGAAAATAAACAACTCTACGAAGTCAAAGCCAATTCCACATGGTTAGAATATCAAGATATTTATGAAAATTTATTGAAAACTAGCACTGAAACTTCGGAACAAGAACTGCTTGAACCAAGTATGCAAATGGTCAATGTACAAAAACTATTTCAACAATATCAGCATTTAAGCAAAGAACAACAAAGTGAATTAAGACAGCTCATCCAATCAGGGGATGACACTTCTTCACAAGAATCTTTGTTGTAAAAAATTCAGTTGATGTCGATGATTGATACAAAAAGTAGTGACGCAGGAATTTTCCTATGGATGACTTATCAAGCCATGCAACACATGGGCTTAGATGCGGCTGCTATTTTCCAAAGCGTCCATTTACCTGATCAAGCACCTGATAAAAACATTCGCCGTGCAAATTCGACCCAACAACGCTTTTGGCAAGCGGCTGAAAAAATTAGTGATGATCTCTATATTGGTTTACACGTCGGTGTGAACATGCCTACTTTTCGTGGGCAAGTGATTGAATATTTATTTTTGAGTAGCTCAACCTTTGGTGAGGGACTTGAACGTACACTCAAATATCAAAAAGTGTTGAGTAGTGCATTTCATCTTGAATTACAAAAGAATAATGAACATGCTTTTCTGACAGGTTTTCAGCACCCTGTCCGACACTATCAAGATTGTGCAATTAGCATATTAGTGAATTTTTTTCGTTATATCTCTGATGGAAAATTTCGAGTCAATCACATCCAGCTCCCCTATTCTAAAGACATTGATGCCAAAGAATACGAACATCAATGGCAATGTCCTATTGAGTTTGGTCATCTACAAGGGCGACTTTGCTTTGATTCGGACATTCTCAATCTGCCATCTCCAGCCGCAGAACCCAATTTATTAAAGATTCATGAGAATATTGCAGAACAGCAATTAGAAATTTTAGAAAAACACCAGTTGATTGATGAGATAGAAAAAATACTGGCGAGTGGTGTACTCGAATCTGGGCAGTTTGATCAAGAATACATTGCAGAACTACTGCAAAAAAATCCAAGAACCTTGCGTGCGGATTTACAGTTAATTAACAGCAGTTATGAAAAAATTTTAGCCAATTATCGTGAAAAGTTGTCCCGTAAACTTTTAGCCTATACTCAAGAAAATATCGATCAAATCGTTTATCTCACAGGCTTTTCAGAACCTTCAGCATTTTCAAGAGCTTTCAAAAAATGGACAGGTGAAACACCTACAGCCTATCGACAAAGGAAAATGAATAACACGTAAATAAAGCACCTAAATAGAAGTCTTTAATCGCTTTATTTGACAAATTAGGCAGAAATTTTCATGTCATTTCAGTCAAAAGAATAAATAAATATTTGCTTAAACTTGATAAAAATTAAAGATATGAAACGGTGTTATTATGCTAGGTTTTCCAATGGGTTTATTTGTTGCCAATGGCATGGAGTGGTATTTTCATAAAGTCTGGTTACATGAATTTCCAACAAAATATCGCAATAGCCCTTTTTTCACCCATATCGCACATCATAAACGTGCTCGTTTAAATGCTTTTCATGATGAAGGCTATGCTGAGTCGATGTTTAAAAATGCTGAAATTTATAATGAAAAAACAGCATTGATTGCGTTATCTGTTGCTGCTACACCATTATTGCCAATTGCACCTTTTTTCACTGCTGGTCTGTATTATGGCATTTGGAATTATTGGAAAGTTCATGCCAAGTCGCATCTAGACCCTGAATATGCAAAGAAAAGAATCCCATGGCATTATGACCATCACATGACTAGCAATCAAAATGCCAACTGGTGTGTGACTAAGCCATGGTTTGATTACATCATGGGTACACGTGTCATGACGGATGCTTCAGTGACTGAAACCAATCCATTAGCGATTGCGATGCCGAACTGGTTAGAAAAGCGTGTTAATAAAATTGCACGGCGTATTTTACCAAAAGCATTTGCCAAAATTGAGCAGAATACTCAATCTGATCTTCAAAATATGCGGCAAGGAATCGAAGTGGCGCTTGCGAGTTAAATCAACTTAGTTAGCACAGCTCTCACAAATCTTTTCTCATATGGTGAAATCTCAACAACTGAGATTCCACCATTTATATTCCCCTCCTTTCACCCTAATCCTCACACCATGCCCTTCATGAATATTTTTCAAACAATATAACCGTGCGATAGCGCGTATAATTCACAATGTTTGCGTAAAAAAAGACAAAATAAATTGATGTTATTCTGTTCATGTAATAAGATGAAAATGTCGATTTTGATTCGATTTTATCAATCTAAATTGATTTTCTAATCGTTTTCTCAAGTTGCGCAACACAACTGTTTTTTACTTATTAATTTAATTCGGCTTTCAAGATTTAAGTTATTGGACTGTTCTTTGCACTCCTCAAATCCTTGAAAGATAAAATTCACATAGGTTTTACAACCTATTCAAGACAATGGATATCCGTGTGCTACCGATTATTATCCTACTTCCGTTAATACTTGGCACAACCCTTGTCCTCTGGCTAAAACAATTCTCTCGAGGAATTACAGCTTTAGGGGCAATTGGAGTCAGTTTAAGCAGTTTCATCCTGCTCCTGACTCAAGCCAAACCCGTATTGAATGGTCAATCCATCTTAGAGCACTGGCAATGGCTACCTCAAGTTGGAATTGATTTAAGCTTCCGCTTAGATGCATTGAGCTTAATCTTTTCGTTGCTGATTACAGGCATCGGTACGCTGATTTATATCTATGCCTATTACTATCTCAGCCCCAAAAACTCTCTCAGCAAACTCTATACTTTATTGATGTTGTTCATGGCGGCCATGTTGGGTATTTCGCTGTCGAATAACTTAATTATTTTGTTGGTTTTTTGGGAACTCACCAGTATTTCCTCATTCCTTTTGGTCGGATATTGGAGCAATTACGATGCAGCCCAAAGAGGCTCACGTATGGCGCTTACCATTACAGGAATGGGTGGTTTAGCCATGCTCGGTGGCTTTATTCTATTGGGGCAAATTGCGGGAACGTATCAAATTGATCAACTCACAGGTATGGCGCAACACATTCAAAATAGCGCCTTATTTGTTCCTGCTTTATTACTGATTTTATTAGGTGCTTTTACCAAAAGTGCGCAATTCCCGTTCCATTTTTGGTTACCTAATGCGATGGCAGCACCAACGCCTGTTTCAGCATATTTACACTCAGCCACGATGGTAAAAGCAGGGATTTTCCTTGTTGCTCGCTTATTGCCTATTTTTGTCGGCTCAACACTGTTTCATAATCTTGTGACCACGATTGGTCTATTCACCTTATGTATGGCCGCTTTTTTTGCCATTTTTAAAGAAGATTTAAAAGGTTTATTGGCTTATTCAACGATCAGTCATCTTGGTCTGATCATGTGTTTGCTTGGAATCGGCTCTCCGCTCGCTGTCGCTGCGGCAATTTTCCACATCATTAACCATGCTACATTCAAAGCAGCATTGTTCATGATCGCGGGGATTATTGACCATGAATCTGGTACGCGAGATTTAAGAAAGCTTAGTGGTTTATGGCAACTTCTTCCATTCACAGCAACATTGACAATGATTACTGCTGCAGCAATGGCAGGTGTTCCTTTGACCAATGGTTTCTTGTCTAAAGAAATGTTCTTTACTGAACTGTTGGCAAATCTATCAGGTGCCTATGTTGTTTTAGCAGCAATCGTTGCGACATTGGCGGGGTTATTTGCTGTTGCCTACTCTGTTCGCTTGGTTCACGGCGTATTCTTTGATGGTGATGTGGGTCGTGATGTTCCAAATAAAGATGCTCATGAGCCGCACATTGGTATGCGTGCGCCCGCAATATTATTGGCAATTTTATGTATTCTAGTGGGACCACTTCCTGCACTCTTGGTAGAAAATATTGTCAATGCAGGAACCAAAGCAACGACACAACTTCCGCAATTTGAAGGTGTTCATTTAGCCATTTGGCATGGGTTTAATCTGCCTTTATTGATGAGTGCGATTGCATTAGTCGGTGGTGTGATTTTCTACTTTGCCTTAGCCAAAGGCGGGCGCATCCGTGAAATCGACCTAGACCCAAGTTTAGGGCGTTTGCAAGGTAAATTGCTATTTGAAGATTTCCTCAAAAATCTATTACTCATTTCGCGCAAAATTAAAAAGAAAACTGAAACAGGTTCTTTGCAGAACTATTTATTGTGGATTTTAGTGTTTAGTGTTGTATTGGTTGCAACACCATTTATTGGTCAAAATATTACAACAGGTACGCGAGAACTGACACACGCGCCACTCGTTGCAATTGTCTTATGGTTACTCCTCTTCTCAGCATGTTGGATGATGTTGTGGTTTCATCATGAGCGTATCAAAGCCGTCTTAATCAGTGGTGCGGTAGGTTTAGTGGTCACTATGATTTTTGTGACCTTATCTGCACCTGATTTGGCTTTAACGCAAATCACAGTCGATGTGGTGACTACTGTTTTACTACTCATGAGCTTGTCACTACTTCCACAACTGACACCATATGAATCAAGTCGTACACGACGTTGGCGTGATGCTGTCATTGCCATTGGTGGTGGTTTAGGCATCAGCTGGATTGCATGGTTGATCATGACTCGCGACCACAATTCAATTTCGTGGTTCTTTGTACAGCAATCACTTCCACTCGGCGGCGGTTCGAATATTGTCAATGTCATTCTCGTAGACTTCCGTGGCTTCGATACCTTTGGCGAGATCACCGTACTCGGTATCGCTGCAATTGGCGCACTATGTTTAATGGATGGTATGCGTGCGCACGGTACAACCATGACCGAAGGTCTAAGTTACCGTTTTAACCCATCTCCATTGATGTTCCGTATGACTGCATCTTGGGTTTTGCCGATTGCACTCGTCGTGAGTTTATTCATTTTCCTACGTGGACATAATTATCCTGGTGGTGGTTTTATTGCTGGCTTAATCACATCTATGGCATTGATCATTCAATATATTGCACTTGGACAAGATCAAGCCGAGCACATGCTCAAAGCCAAGTCTGGTCGCTTATATGAAGTTTGGATCGGTTTAGGATTGATTATTGCAGGCTTAACAGGTATTGCTGCATGGCTCTGGGGTCGTCCATTCTTGACCAGTGCGCATGTTTATGTGGAATCGAGTCTGTTTGATACCTTCCACTTTGCATCAGCAGCTGCATTTGATTTAGGTGTATATGGCACAGTGGTTGGTGCAACCATGTTGCTCATTTCTGTTCTTGGCGATTCTCGACATTCAAGTATGTCGGGTCCTGTACCAAAGGAGTAATTCATGATCAGTTTAGAATTTTTAATTGCAACTGGGATTGGATTATTGGTTGCCACGGGTATTTATTTGATTCTACGTGCACGTACCTTCCCTGTAGTTTTAGGTTTGGCCATGATCGGCTATGCAGTGAATATCTTTCTTTTTGCAATGGGAAGACTACAAACCAATTCACCTGCGATACTCACCCAAGCACATAAAGTGACAGACCCTCTTCCACAGGCTTTGGTACTGACTGCAATTGTGATTGGTTTTGCCACCACAGCTTTTATTGTGCAATTGGCACTACGCAGTCGTTTTGAGTCGGGTACTGACCATGTCGATGCCAAAGAAGAACAGAGTAACTTTGACCCGCGTGAGGATGAGCCATAATGAGCAGTTTTTTAAATTTTTGGTCCGCTCATTCTCCAATTTTCAGTATATTAATTCCTGCATTCACAGGTTTTGTGCTGATTTTATTGGGCAATCCCGGTTCAGGTTCTTTAAAACAGGATTGGCGTCAGCCGTGGCGTAGAGGCATCAGTTTAATTTCCGTATTACTGGGATTAGCCACTGCGATCAGCTATCTGATTCAAGCCAATACTGGAAAAATCTTTGTTTACCAACTCAGTGAATGGACAGCCCCTTTTGGCATTGTAATGGTCTTAGACCGCCTTTCTGCGCTGATGCTTGTGCTAACTTACGCCCTTGCTGCACCGATTTTATGGTTTGCCAGTAAAGAATGGGATGAGCGTGGGCGATATTTCCATGCGATGTTCCATTTATTATTAATGGGACTATGTGGTGCGTTCCTCACAGGCGATTTATTTAACCTATTCGTTTTCTTTGAAATATTGTTAATGGCATCCTATGTGCTGTTATTGCATGCACAAGGTAAAGCTCGCTTTCAACTCGGTATTCATTACGTCACCATTAACCTATTGGCTTCTGCGCTGTTCCTGATTGGGCTTGGCATGATCTATGGCAGTGTCGGTAGCTTAAATATGGCTGACGTTGCACGTATCTTGCCAACACTGGAAAATGATCAACATCGTTTGGCAATTGCAGGTGGATTACTACTCTTCGTTGTATTTGGTATTAAAGCCGCGATGTTACCCGTCGGTTTTTGGCTTCCAAAAACCTATGCTGTGGCGACCACGCCTGTTGCAGCAATATTTACCATCATGACCAAAGTTGGGATTTATGCAATTTTACGTGTCAATGGTACGGTGTTTAATGATGCGCTTGGGCAATCGCTGTTAAACACCTGGTTACTCCCGATCGGCTTACTCACCTCACTTTATGGCGCCATTGGAGCATTGGCTTCAGAGCGTTTAAGACGCTTTGTTGGATTCATGGTACTGTCTTCAATAGGCACTATCTTAGTTGCGATTTCACTCTCAAATACGCAAGCTTGGGCAGCAGGCTTATATTATTTAGTCCACAGTACCATTATCGCAGCGTCATTCTATTTATTGTGTGGCTGGATCACCTCACAACGTGGAGCGTTTAAAGATCATTTAAAAGTTGCACCGAAAATGAAGCAAGAAAAAGCCATTTCTATTGCATTCTTTTTAATTGCGCTAATGATGGCAGGTCTACCCCCATTTAGTGGGTTCTTAGGCAAAGTTCTACTTCTACAAGCAACTGCCAATCATGCTTTTCAGATCACGATTATTGTGATTATTCTCATTGTGAGTTTATTGAGTATCATTGCATTTACACGTGCTGGTTTTATCCTGTTTTGGAGAGCAACAACACCTGAAAGCAACCCACAAGAAGAAGCGTTTATTGCCTATCAACAATTGCCGAATCAAGCCCCTGCTCGTAATGATAAAACCATTTATTTATTACTTGCTGGATTGATCGCCTATGTTGCATGTGCTGCGCCGATTTTAAGCTATGTTGAAAAAACAGCTGCTCAAATCACAGATGCACCATTGTATCAACACAGTATTTTAAAAACAGATGAGCATGGTCAGGTCATTAGTGTTGAACCATTCGATCCAAACTATGTCCCTGAAACGAAATATAATGGTGAAATGGTAGATCCAAATGCACATTATATTCCGTATCTGATTAGCCCCGAGACTTTAAAGGGTGAGCATATTTCTGAATATAAAAAGCGTCAGATCCAAGGACAAGAGCAACAACAGCAAGTTGAAAATGATCAACTCAAACCAATGGAGCAATAAATGCAAAAAAATTCTTTATTCGCTCGGATGGTACCACATCCATTTGTTTCGGTAATTGTGGCAATGAGTTGGTTAATGTTGAATCACAGCGCAGCATTATTTGATGTTGTTGTTGCGATTGTTCTAGGCTTAATCATTCCTAAACTGATACAGCCGTTTATTGTAAATACGCCGAATATTCATTGGAATATTGCAATAAAACTATTCTTTGTGGTGCTATGGGACATTATCATTTCAAATGTTAGAGTGGCTAAACAAGTACTCGGTTCAACCAAAAACTTAGAGCCAAAATGGTTTCGTGTTCCATTGGAAACTGACCATGAACATGTGAACACTTTACTCGCGATGATCATCACCACGACCCCGGGAACTGTCAGTGCTGGGATTGACCAAGAACGTGGCGACATCCTTGTACATGCCTTAAGTTGTAGTGACCCAGATGCTGAAATTGAAGCGATTAAACAACGCTACGAAGTACCATTGATTGAAATTTTTGATGTTCAGCAAGGAGATAACACATGATCATTCTTCCTTATGTTTTAGGTCTTTGTTTACTTGCTGTCACCATCTCCATGCTATTGTGTTTAATTCGTCTTGTCATGGGACCCTCGATTGTTGATCGCTTGTTGGCACTCGATACTTTGTTTTTAAATGCCACCTGTTTAATCGTTATCCTTGCAATTTATTGGGCGAGTACCAATATGTTTGAAGGCGCTTTACTGGTTGCAATGCTTGGTTTCGTCTCTACCGCTGCACTTGCCCGTTATTTCACAACGGGTCATGTAATCGATTAAGGAGAACTATCATGGAGAATCAACATGGGAAATAATATGCAACTCCTCATGGAAATTTTGGTTTCTTTCTTTTTGATCGTCGGTGCATTTTTCACATTGGTCGGTGGTATCGGCATGGTCAAACTACCCGATTTGTTTATGCGATTACACGCACCTACTAAGTCAAGTACTTTAGGTTTAGGTAGTTTTTTAATTGCGGGGATGATTTATGCAGCATTTAATCATCGCCTTGGTTTTGCTGAGATTTTGATTACACTACTCGCATTTATTACGGCACCTGTATCTGCAAATTTGATTGCACAAGCTGCGATTCATTTGCGTTTACGTTCAACCTCGGGTGATGTACCTGAAGCGATTAATCGACCATTGCCATGGCAACGCCAAAAGGTCATCAAACAATTTAAAGATGAGATTTAAATTATACTAAGACTCTGTCTTTACTTTTAAATCGTTACAATAGTCGCTCCCCAAATAAAGAGTATCAATATGTACACAGGCATCGTTCAAGGCTTAGAAAAAGTTGTCAATATTCAACAAGGTGACAATTTCACGACCTTATACATCTCCAATGAAAATCATTTTTTTGATGATATTTTTATTGGTGCCAGCGTTGCTATTGATGGTACGTGTTTAACTGCGACAGGCTATGATCCTGTTTTAAATATGGTGTCTTTTGATGTGGGTGCATTTACCACTTCATTAACAACATTGGGTTTTTTAAACATTGGAGATGAAGTCAATATCGAGCGTTCCATTAAAGCGGGGATGGAAAATGGTGGACATAACCTATTTGGTCATATCGAAGGCATGGCAAGCATTAAAGATGTGGTACATACAGGTGAAACCGTGCATATCGATCTTGTAATCCCTGACGACAATATCAAATATTTCTTTAAAAAAGGTTTTATTGGCTTACAAGGCTGTAGTTTGACCGTCAACCGTGTTGATCGTAAGACCAATGAAATTTCAGTTGATCTAATACCCGAAACGCTTCGATTGACTACATTTAAAAATGCACAAATCGGCGGAAAGTTGAATTACGAAATTGATCAAATGACCCGTACGATGGTGGATACACTCGAAAGTATCCATGAACGATTAAACAATAAAATGGAATAAAATCTATTTCCCAATAAAAAAGCCAATGATCAACATTGGCTTTCTTTTATTAAATCAATCAACTATAAAGTTGCGGGTGGACTTCCTCCTGGAAGCTTTCCATCCCATATTCATCTGCTAAACGCTCTTTCCAATATGCCACAATTTTTGAATAATCAATTTCATCAGGATGAAAATCAGCTTTGTAATAAGATAGATATTCAGGAATCAGTGAAATCAACATTTTTGAAATCATATAAATTCCAAAAATATTTTGTGGAATTTTCGGTAAGCTTTTTTTCCAGTCCTGCATGAACAGACGTGATGCAGAATAGAAAGTTAAACTCGCAAAACCTGTGGTCACATTACGCATGACTGTACGGCGAGTACGATCATCTTTATACAACGCTTGATACACATCAAAAGCCACTGAACGATGCTCAATTTCTTCGATCGCATGCCAAACCCAGAGTTTAATTGCATCGTCGTCTAAGGTCTGCAACACTTCTGGATGACGCAGAATATAACCACCAAGCAAAGCCGTAAAATGTTCAAATGCTGCGGTTACTGCAAGCTGTAACTTTGGATGTACACTTTTAATAAATGCATCACGACGTCCCAACCATGCTTGGAAACTATCTAAATTATAATCATCACGACGCCAAGCATCATTAAACTCAGTATGAGCTTTGGAGTGCATCGCTTCTTGCCCAATAAAAGCCGCAATCTGAGCTTGCAATTTTTCATCGGTAATTTTATCACGTACATTTCTTACACTATGAACAAAGAATTGTTCGCCGATTGGAAATGTCGAAGACAGTGCTGTGAGTAAATGGGACATCACAGGTGAATTGGCAAAGAAATGTCTGCGAATTTTTTTAGGATTAAAGTCTGGTTTACGAACTTTAATGCCAATGGCTTTAGGACGGTTTAAATATGATTTTTTTTCTGCCGTCGCTTGAACTGTAGACATCGGTCTTATCCTACATTTGTCTGAAATCCATTCTATCTTGGCAGATTCATTTTTTTTGTATATTGCAGAATAAATCACAGAATGGCGAAAATGCTCACATTGTCAATTCAGCCACATCAATTATATCTCATTGTTGTCATTATTTTCATAATAATCATTATTTATTAATATCTTAGTAACTCATCCAAACAAGTAAAATAATTCACATTTTGTCACTAAAACCTACAAACATCCGATAAAACAAAACCCACATTGCTGCGGGTTTTGGAAATGGGTCTTTGGAGTTTAAACGTTATCGTCCAATCAAACGTCAAGGTAATCCAAAATACCTTCTGCTGCTTCACGCCCTTCCCAGATTGCTGTAACAACCAAGTCAGAACCACGAACCATGTCACCGCCCGCAAAGATTTTTGGATTCGAGGTTTGGAATTTATATTGTTGCTTTTCAGCAGCCAGTACACGACCAGAACCATCAAGGTTAATGTTCGCACCTGCAAACCAATCTGCTGGTGATGTGCGGAAACCAAATGCAAGCAATACTGAATCAGCAGGTAGAATTTCTTCAGAACCTGGAATTGGTTCAGGACTACGACGACCGCGGCTATCTGGCTCACTCAATTGAGTGGTCACAAATTTCACACCTGTAACTTTGCCGTTTTCACCCACGATTTCAATCGGTTGACGGTTGAATTGGAATTCAACGCCTTCTTCACGTGCATTTTTCACTTCACGACGTGAGCCTGGCATGTTTTCTTCATCACGACGATACGCACATGTTACAGACTCAGCGCCTTGACGAATCGAGGTACGGTTACAGTCCATTGCAGTATCACCACCACCTAACACGATGACTTTTTTACCTTCAACACTGATGTATTCTGATGGGTCTTTTTCCCATCCTTGAGTACGGTTGACATTGGCAATCAAGAAATCAAGTGCATCAACAACACCATCTAGATCTTCACCCGCAAAACCGCCTTTCATATAAGTGTATGTTCCCATACCCATGAACACAGCATCGTAGTCTGTAAGGAGTTGATCAATAGTGATATCTGTACCAATCTCAGTGTTTAAACGGAATTCAACGCCCATACCGGTGAAAATTTCACGGCGGCGTTTCATTACATCTTTTTCCATTTTAAATTCTGGAATACCGAATGTTAGAAGACCACCAATTTCAGGACGTTTATCAAATACAACCGGTTTCACACCATTACGCACAAGAATGTCTGCACAACCTAAGCCTGCAGGCCCTGCACCAATGATTGCAACTTTTTTATCTGTCCATTTGACATGTGACATGTCTGGACGCCAGCCAAGTGCAAATGCTGTATCGTTAATATATTTTTCAGCATTACCAATGGTCACTGCACCAAAGCCATCATTTAAGGTACAAGCGCCTTCACATAAACGGTCTTGTGGGCATACGCGACCACAGACTTCAGGCAAAGTATTGGTTTGGTGACAAAGTTCAGCTGCTTGAAAAATACGACCTTCTGCAATCAGCTTTAACCAGTTTGGAATATAGTTATGTACAGGACATTTCCATTCACAATACGGGTTACCACAACCTAAACAACGGTGGGTCTGATTTGCTGCCACTTCCGCTGTAAAAGGTTTATAAATTTCCACAAACTCTGCTTTGCGGACATTAATATCTTTTTTCTCTGGATCTTGGCGTGCTACATCCAGAAATTGAAAGTCATTATTTAGGCGCTCTGCCATGTCTCTCTCCGTGGGTGAGCGTGGATAACTTTTCATACACTTCTGTTGTGTATATCGTCTAAGTTATCCACACCTACCTAAAATTTGAGTAGTGGAATTATTGTGGATCTGCTTTAGTTGTTTTCAAAAGCGTTTGCAAATTGGCTGCTTTTGGTTTCACTAGCCAGAATTTACGGCTATAGAAATCAAACTCATTGCGGATCTTATACGCCCAAGCACTACCTGTTTCAGCAATATGTTCATCTAAGATACGAAGTAGGAACTCTTTGTGTTCTTCCATCGCTTCTGTAGAGATACGGTTTAATTCAATCAATTCGTGGTTATAGTAATCGACAAAGTCATTATCTAAGTCAAGAACATAGGCAAAACCACCTGTCATCCCTGCACCGAAGTTATGACCCACTTTACCCAGTACAGTCACGATACCACCTGTCATGTATTCACAACAATGATCGCCTGCACCCTCGATTACAGCAAATGCGCCTGAGTTACGCACTGCGAAACGTTCACCTGCCGTACCTGCCGCAAAGAGTTTACCACCAGTCGCACCATATAAACATGTGTTACCAATGATCGCAGTTTCTTGAGTTTGGAAAGGCGAACCTTTTGGAGGGAAGATCGATACGCGACCACCCGCCATACCTTTGCCCACGTAATCGTTAGCATCACCTTCGAGTTTGATATGCAAACCACCCGCATTCCAAACACCCAAGGATTGACCAGCTGTACCCGTCAAGTTCACCACAACTGGATGTTCTTCCATGCTGAGGTTGCCATAACGTTTTGCAATTTCACCCGAAACACGTGCACCAATTGAACGGTCACAGTTGCCAATAGTGAAGTAGAATTCACCACCCGTACTTGCTTCGATCGCAGGTAACATTTCCGCCACCATTTTCTCTGCAAGAATACCTTTATCGAATGGTTCATTACCTTGTACTTGGCAATATTGCGCCTTACCTTCAGCAGATGGATGCGACTGCAACAATGCACTTAAGTCTAAGTTTGCATGCTTATCTGTTTCACCAGGCAACATTTCAAGTAGATCAGTACGACCAATCAAGTCTTTTAATGATGACACACCCAATGCTGCTAACCATTCACGGGTTTCTTCTGCAATGAAATGGAAGAAGTTGATCAACATTTCAGGTTCACCAATATAGTGTTCCTGACGTAAATGATCTTGTTGCGTTGCAACACCTGTCGCACAGTTGTTTAAGTGGCAAATACGTAGATATTTACAACCTAAAGCAATCATTGGCGTAGAACCGAAACCAAAGCTTTCTGCACCAAGAATGGCTGCTTTAACAACGTCTAAACCTGTTTTTAAACCACCATCGGTTTGTACACGAACTTTACCACGAAGATCATTGACACGAAGTGCCTGATGCGCTTCTGAAAGACCTAATTCCCATGGAGAACCTGCATGGTGAATTGACGATAATGGCGAAGCTGCTGTACCACCGTCATAACCCGAAATGGTAATGAAGTCAGCATAGGCTTTGGCAACACCTGCGGCAATCGTTCCCACACCTGGCTCAGAAACCAGTTTCACAGAAACCATTGCTTGAGGATTGACTTGTTTTAAGTCAAAGATCAATTGTGATAAATCTTCGATTGAATAAATATCATGGTGCGGCGGTGGTGAAATCAAAGTCACACCTGGTACAGAGTAACGTAAACGAGCAATTAAGCCATTCACTTTACCGCCTGGTAACTGACCACCCTCACCAGGTTTTGCACCTTGCGCTACTTTAATCTGCAATACTTCAGCAGAAGTTAAATACGCAGGCGTTACACCGAAACGACCTGATGCAATTTGTTTGATTTTAGAGTTACGGATTGTGCCATAACGTGCAGGATCTTCACCGCCCTCACCAGAGTTTGAACGTCCGCCAATCGTGTTCATCGCAATCGCAATCGCTTCATGCGCTTCAGGTGATAATGCACCCAAAGACATACCCGCAGAGTCAAAACGCGGTAAGATTTCTTCAACTGATTCAACAGACTCTAATGGAATTGAGTTTTCAGTTTTCAATTTCAATAAGTCACGGATCGTTGCAATCGGACGAGTATTTACAAGCTGTGCATATTCTTTAAAGTCAGCATAGTTACCTGAACGTACTGCTTTATGTAAAGCATTAATTACGTCTGGGTTAAATGCATGGTATTCCTTATCAAATACGAATTTCAGCAAACCGCCTTGTTCGATTGGCTTACGAGATTTCCACGCAAGTTCAGCTAATTTTTTCTGATCATTTTCAAGGTCAGCGAATGTTGCACCTTTAATACGACTTGGCACACCTGTAAAGCATTTAGCAACCACTTCATCAGACAAACCGACAGCTTCGAATAACTGACCGCCACGGTATGAAGCAACCGTAGAAATACCCATTTTCGAAAGAACTTTGAGTAAGCCTTTATCAATCCCTTTACGGAAATTGGCCTGTGCATGAATTGGGTCGCCCAACAGCTCACCTTTCGCAATCAAATCATTGATCACATCATAAGCAAGGTATGGATAAATTGCAGTTGCACCAAAACCTAAGATCACAGCAAATTGGTGTGGATCACGAGCAAGTGCCGTTTCGACAATGATGTTAGCATCTGTACGTAAGCCAGCATTGATCAAGTGGTGGTGGATAGCGCCTGTCACCATAGCAGCATTAGCAGGTAAGAAGCCTTGGCGAATCTTACGATCAGAAATCACCAATAATGTTTTACCATCGCGTACCGCTTGTGCTGCTTCTTCACAAATACGTGCAATCGCAGCCTCAAGACCTTCCGCTTCAGGATAATTTAAATCAAGATCAGCAATTTCATACCCTTTACGACCACAGGTACGAATTTGATGCATTTTAGAATTTGACAATACAGGGCTTGAAACAATCAAACGATCGGCATGTTCAGGGCCTTGTTCAAATACATTTTGTTCACGACCAAAACAAGTTTCCAATGACATCACAATCGATTCACGTAATGGGTCAATTGGTGGATTGGTTACTTGCGCAAACTGTTGACGGAAATAATCAGTCACATGACGTACTTGACGCGACAATACCGCCATTGGCGTATCATCACCCATCGAACCTACCGCTTCTTGACCGCTTTCCGCGATTGGACGAAGCAGTTGATCACGCTCTTCAAATGTTACCATAAACATTTTTTGCGCAGCTTTTAGGTCATCACCTTTTAGGCCTTGTTCACATAGGTATTCTTCAAGTTCTGGGCTACCTTGAACACGTACTGAATTTTCACGTAACCATTCACGGTATGGACGCATTTTTTTCAGGTGATTACTCACATCTTTCGTGTCGAGCATTTTACCTGTGTGCGTATCAATCACGAGGATTTGCCCAGGTCCAACACGACCTTTAGAAACCACATCTTCAGGCTCATATCCCCATACACCAATTTCTGATGCAAGTGTGATGTAACCATTTTTAGTAATGACCCAACGTGCAGGACGTAAACCATTACGATCTAGCATACAGATTGCATGACGACCATCTTGGATCACAAGACCCGCTGGGCCATCCCATGCTTCCATATGTTTCGAGTTAAATTCATAGAATGCACGTAAGTCCGCATCTAAAGTCTCAACGTTTTGCCAAGCAGGCGGCACGAGCATACGCAAGGCACGGAATAAATCCATACCACCACATGCTAAAAGTTCAAGCATATTATCCATACTTGATGAATCCGAACCTGTACGGTTCACAATCGGATTCAGCTCAGTAATACCTGGCAATAATGGGTTTTCGAATTTTGGAGTACGTGCGACAGCCCAGTTACGGTTTGCAGTGATGGTGTTAATTTCACCATTGTGTGCCAAATAACGGAACGGTTGTGCTAATGGCCAACGTGGTAAAGTGTTGGTTGAGAAACGTTGATGGAACACCACAATATGTGAATCCAAACGTTCATCAGCAAGGTCTAAATAGAATTCTGCAATGTATGCAGGCATCATCAAACCTTTATAACTGATCACATTCGAAGACAATGTAGTGACATAGAAATATGGATCAGCTGTTAATTTTTCTTCTGCACGGCGACGCGCCATCAATAACTTACGGTTGAATTCAACCTCAGTCACGCCCATTGGACAGTTAACAAAAATTTGCTCAAATGCAGGCAAAGACTGCATTGCAATCGAACCCAATGCTCCATTATTGGTTGGGACAACACGCCAGCCAATCACACGACAACCTTCTTCTTCTATTTCTTTGGTCAACGTTTGTTTTGCATGTGCAGCTAAAGCAGGATCTAAATTTAAAAATACAGTACCGACAGCAAAAATTTCACTCAGCGTAATGTCACTAATTTTTTTTGCTTCTTCACGGAAAAATGCTTTTGGCATAGCCAAGAGTAGACCACAACCATCCCCGGTTTTGCCATCTGCAGCAATACCACCACGGTGCGTCATACAACTTAAACTATGAATCGCGGTCTTGACTAAGTCATGACTTGCATCACCCTGCATATGGGCGATCAAGCCGAAACCACAGTTATCTTTAAACTCATCCGGTTGGTATAAACCTTGAGCGGGAGCTACAGTGTTAGGCGATGGCATGTGCATAGCGTACCCTTCTTTTACATAGGCCCATAAGGGCGAAAAACATTCAAACTCTCAATTACGATTTATCAGTATTTCTAGACCAAGTAATACACTTAGTCAGCATCGTATACCAGTCTGTTTTTTACTTTAATTGCAAAATTGTTTTACCAGTTCCGCACTGAAATAAAGCATCTCAATAGACCAAAATCGCTCACTAACTAAATCAGTTCGCTCCAAAATAGGGACAATCAACTCAATTAGCGCAACAATAAAGCAAAAAATATGCCAACTTATATTTATCCTCACCAAATAACTAAAATATAGAGAATTTATGACATCAGTTTAAAATAGTGAAATTCTAACTCTTATAAAAAGCACTATTATTGTGCAATCTTATATTTATATAACTTATTTCGCTCCATTTTAGAACAAAGAACAACCCAAATCTGGACAAAATTAATTAAATGGATCACTGACCTCATGATCATTCGGTTTTTTCTCAGTAACTTTCTTATCTGATGAACTTTCTTTGGGCACATTTGGTGCTGTTGCCGTAGACTGAGAATTTTGCACATCCAAAACATTCCCAGAAGCATCACGTCGAGTAATCGTTGTTTTTGTCGTTGTCGTACCTGTCGTCGCTGAACCTGTTACAGCAGCCAATGCAGACTTCGCTTGCGCTAATAGTGTTTCATCTACTACAGGAAGTGGCGCAGATTTAAGTCTGACTTCATATAATTTATTGGCACTTGCCATTTCATCTGAACCCAAATCATTCACAAATGATAAATATTTTTCAAACTGTACAGGTTGCGGATGTATGGAAGCAGGTAAATTAAAACCTAACTGCTGTAATTGCGTTTTAGCTTGATCATTACCTTTAAACAAACCATAAGCCAAAACATATTGTTCTGTTTGGTGCTCACCACTTAAACGGAAATAAATAAATTTTTTACGATCGATTTGTTTCTGTAAGAAACTACGAATAACATCTTCATCGGAAGTTTTAAAAAGTTCTACAGTCCAATTTTTCTTATTGTCTTGAAAAAACTTAGTACCTCGAAACTCAGGATCGTGACTGCCTGCTGCAACCATACGTGTAGTCATTTCAAGTGGACGGACTTCATCCATCAAAGCCCCTAAATGTGCAGTTGCAGCGACTTTTTCAGGTTGAATCTGTACCTGTGATTCTTCAATCGGATTGGCAACTGTGACCAATTCTTTGGTATCTGTGGCAATCCAAAAAACAAATGCAACAACAAGGCACAGCAATCCACCAATCAACCAAATATATTGTCGAATATTTTGCCAATTTGTACGAATTGCTGTCATGTGAAACTAACCTTTACTATATTTGATTCGCTAAAATCGCTTGTTTCATCAACTCCACATCAAACTCTTTAGTAATGATGGCTTGTCCGAGTTGCTTCAATAAGATTAAACGTAATTGACCATTTAATACTTTTTTATCATGCGACATATAAGCTAAAAATTCATCCAGTGGAATTTTAGGACATGCTACAGGTAATTGTGCACGTTGTATGATTTTTTTTGTACGTTCTAGATCATTTTGTGAAATCCATCCCATACGTTGAGACAGATCAGCTGCCATCACCATACCCGTTGCAACAGCCTCACCATGAAGCCATTCTCCGTAGCCTAAATAAGACTCAATAGCATGTCCAAAGGTATGTCCTAAATTTAACAGTGCGCGTTCACCTTGCTCTTTTTCATCATTGGCGACGATTCGTGCTTTGTGCGCACACGAGCGATAAACTGCCTCTGCCAATAATTCAGGATCTTGAGCAACTAAGCCATCCATATTCTGCTCAAGCCAAACGAGGAATTCCTCATCACCCAACAAAGCATATTTAATGACTTCAGCTAAACCTGCCGATAATTCACGTGGAGGGAGTGTTTTGAGTTGCGCCATATCAGCTAAAACCACTTGAGGTTGCTGAAAAGCACCAATCATATTTTTACCTAAAGGATGATTAATCCCCGTTTTCCCTCCAACACTTGAATCGACTTGAGATAATAGTGTCGTAGGCACTTGGATAAAATAAACACCGCGTTGAAAACATGCTGAAGCAAACCCAGCCATATCGCCAATCACACCACCACCTAAAGCAAGAACAGTACAATCACGATTAAAGCCTGCCTCAAGGAGTGCATCAAAAATTAAATTGAGATGTTCAATATTTTTATATTTTTCACCATCTGGCAACACACAAACTGATACTTGCTTACCCAGTTGTTCTATCGCTTCAACATAATGTGATAAATACAAAGGCTGCACTGTTGTATTGGTCACAATCATCACTTGTCGCCCATGAATATAGGGTTCTAGCAATTGTTGTGGATTTAAATGACTACCGATAAAAATTGGATAACGACGTTCACCCAGTTCAACATGTAAAGTTTGCATGATCCTGCCAAATTACGATTTAAGTTATTGATTAAGCAATTTCTTTCGAAACGATAAGTTGCAATATTTTATTTGCGAGATCTCTAGCCGCACCTTGGTTGGTTTCAATAATATAGTGCGCCACTTCTCGATAAAGCGGATCTCGAGCTTTAAGTAAGTCTCTTAACTTTTGCTCTGGATTTTCCACTTGCAATAGAGGACGATTTTTATCGCGATGCGTACGTAATAATTGAATTTCAACAGGGGTATATAAATAAATCACGATACCTCTATTTTTTAGATATTCTCGATTCATGATTTGCGTAACTGCACCACCACCAGTGGCAACCACTAGGTTCTTTTGTGATGTTAAATCATCGATGACAATTGTTTCTCTTGTACGGAAACCTTGTTCGCCTTCTTTTTCAAAAATCCAAGGGATAGATGCGCCTGTTTTACGTTCTATTTCATGATCACTATCTAAAAACTCACGCCCTAACAGTTCAGCCAAATGCCGACCAACTGTGGTTTTTCCTGCTCCCATGGGCCCCACCAAATAAATATTTGGCAGGGTTTCAAACTCTTTGCTTGGCAAGGAGTCACCTATCGAATTGCTTTCATTAAAACTATATTAATGATTTCTCGTACGACTGTCATTAACAATTCTAGGTGTAACAAAGATTAATAACTCTTGCTTACTCTCTGTTTTCGCATCTCTACGGAATAAACGCCCTAGATAAGGAATATCACCTAAGAAAGGAACTTTGGTTTGTGTATTGGAAGTCGACTGTTCAAAAATACCACCAAGCACCACTGTTTCACCATTATCGACAAGCACATTGGTATTGATTTCATTTTTATTCAGAATTACTTCACCATTTGGGGCTGTTCCACCACGAGAGTCGCTGGTAATATTCAGTTGCATCTGCACCTTACCATCAGGCGTAATACTTGGTGTCACATCTAAACTCAACAGCGCTTCTTTAAAAGAGGTTGTTGCTGTCGCTGCTCCACCTGCAGTTGACGTAGTTTGATATGGAATTTCTTGACCTGAAGCTACTTTAGCTTTTTGCTTATCTGCTGTCAGTACTTTTGGCGTAGAAATCACTTCACCATAACCATCAGACTGTAATGCAGATAGTTCAAGATCTAACATAAAATCAGACATACTGATTAGACCGAAGGCAATTTTACTTGCGCCCTCAGAGGATACACCTAAATCAACATTAAGATTATCTGGACGAGAAATTGAGTATTTCCCACTGTCATCAGGATCACCCCTTAAATCCCACAACGTTGTTTCACTACCACCAACCAAGAGATCATTATTTCGGGCAGTACCTTGGGATAGAATACCCCATTTCACGCCCATTTCTTTGGTAAAATCAGTCGTCGCACGAACAATACGCGCTTCAACCATCACTTGCTTGACTGATACATCTAATAGATCAATCATTTTACGAATCTGATCAATTTTTTGTGCTGTATCATTAATAATCAGCATATTGGTACGTGGATCAGTTGAAATTGTTCCTCGCGGACTTAACAAAGAGCCGACACTATCACCTAAAGCATCTACACCAGAACCAGAACTTGAAGAAGATGTATTACTATTTTTCCCTTGGACAATCAGCTTTTCAATATCCGCTGCTTTCGCATAGTTCAGTTGCACATATTCTGTTTGTAATGGTGCAAGTTTGATACTTTGAGCATAAGCCTTAGCCTCATCTTCTTCTGCTTTAATCAGCTCAGCAACAGGTGCAATCCAAATCACACTACCATTACGACGTTTATCTAAATTCTTAGTTTTAAGAATAATATCAAGCGCTTGATCCCAAGGTACATCTTTTAAACGAAGTGTAATATTACCTTGTACTGAATCCGCAGCCACCATATTAATGCCTGTAAAATCAGCCAATAGCTGCAACACACGACGTACTTCAATATCTTGGAAATCTAAAGATATTTTCTTACCTGTATACGATTGGCTTGAATTCGGACGATTAATCTTATTTTCAGTAGGTCGCTTTAAACTTACAGTTAATTTATTCTCAGCCTGATATGCCATATATTCATAGCTACCAGAAGTCTGAATCGTGATCACACCATTCGAACCATCATTATAAGCATCAACCGTTGACGCTGGTGTCGCGAAATCATTGACATTTAAACGACGAATCAAATGTGCAGGAATTTTATTCCCTAAAGTACGAATAACAACTTTACTGCCTTGTTGCTGAACATCTACAGGCGTATTTGCCCCTGCCAGACTCACGACAACCTGACCTTCACCAGCATTACCACGCTGAAAACCAATATCAGAAATGCCTTGGCTTTGCTTGGTCACATTCGATGAAGGATAGTTTGGTAATGCTGTTGCTTGATTGGCATTGTTAATTTTTAAAATAAACGTATTGCCTTCAACGCGGGTTGTAAAATCACCACTTTTATTTAAATTCACCGTTAAACGCGAACGTTGATCATCTGCTGCAACATCAACACTTGAAGCTTCATCACTGGCTACAGGAATTGAGGGGTGTGCAATATTTTGTTTGGCACCATCAAAGTCTAAAATAAGACGTGAAGGATTATCCAGTTGATATGCTTGAGGCTGTGGAGGTAAGCCATTGAACATCACACGAATTTCTGTACCTTGCCCTGGTATTTTCATTGGCACGACATTGGTCATGGTTGTTTGTGCCGTCGCAACCTGCATCACTGCAATTGAAACAGCTGCCATAGTAAATTGGCGAAGCTGACTATTCATAAACTTACCATCCCCACAAAAGATACGTTTCAAACCGTTTTTCATTTTTATTCCTTTATTCCGTTTTAATCCACTGGACCAATTAGAACTAAACTGCGTGGTCGCTCAATATATCCATCTCGTCCATCTGGAACAATCTCCAACAAATCAATCCGAGTAGGGGTAATTTCGATAATACGACCCTGATTCATTCCCATATAATTGCCACGTTGTACACGCTCAATTTCCCCATCTGGAGTTTGAATCAAACCAACCGTTTGCCCAGAACCTCCCTTCATACTCCCTTTCAACGACAACGACTCTAGAGGATAACTTTCGAGTGGTTGCGGCTGTCTAGAAAAATTAGGATATACGCGCTTACCTGACATGATTTTTAGTTCATTCGCCAATGAACTTGGTAAAAAAGGGCTACGTAACTGTTGAGCTGAATAATTAAAGCTTGGTACTGGATTAAATGCAGGTGCTGGTTCAATCGGTAATGCGGGTTGATTACGAATATTTGCCATTTCTTGATTTACAGCATCTATACGTGAATCACATCCCACCAATAACATCGCAAATGAAGCACCACAAATTAGTTTAATGTGCTTTTTCATTGTGCCGCCCCTCCTTGCGGTGGTGTCGCTGAGGCATTGGTATTACCTGCCCCTTGTCCATCAGCACCAACATAACGGTAAGTTTTTGCTTTAATTGTATAATCTACAACAGGCACATCTGATTTTTTATCTTGGCTCGGCACACCTGAAATTGTGAAGTCATGCAAAGTTACAATACGAGGTAAAGCAGCAATACTACTGACAAAACTACCAAATGAATGATAATCACCAGTCGCATCAATCGAGATCGGTTGTTCAATAAAGAACTCTTGCTTAACTTCTTGTTCCAATCTAATATTTTTAAATTTCAGACCTGAACTGACACCTGTCACGTTAATATCTTCAACTAGACTTGGAATTTCTGTTTCTTTCGGCAATTGCTCTAGTTGCTGATTAAAATTCGCTTCCATTTGCTGTAGTTGCATTTGATATTGTTGCAAATTACGTAATTTAGAATCTTTTTCTTTAAATTCATTCAGCAAATTTTGTTCAACTGTACGGGCTTGATCAATCGCGTCAAGTTTCGGCTTTATTGCTAAAAAGTAACCTATTGCACAAACCACAAAAAATAAGAATAACCAGCAAGTAATCTTAACCGACCACGGCCAGCTACCATAATTATTCATATCCAGCGTATTAAACTGTTGAAAAAACTTCTCAACGGTCATTTTATTTTTCTTTGGAGCATCAACAGATGAATCTAATTGCTCAAAATCTTCACGACTCATTTTGCCCCCCCAGCAGCTTGTTCAGCTTTCGTTGCATCTCCATCTGCATTAGATGCGATTTCACCCAAATCAACAGTCACCACAAAAGATCCATATGATTCTTCTACTCGTGGAATCACAGAAGTTGGTGCCTTATTTTTATTTTCGTCCGCAGCTAAGAATGAATTCATAAATGCATTACGATACCATTCTGAAGCTTCTAATCCACGTAAAAACTCCGCTACCGTATTTGGACTTTCAGCTTTTCCTTCAATCGTGAACTTATCACCAGCACGACTAAATTTAGTGATATACATTTGTGCAGGGACAACACGTACTAATTCATCCACTAAACGAACAATGACTGGACGCTGACCTTGCAAACCTTGAATTAACTTCATGCGCTCAATAATCGCATTACGACGTTCTTGTAGGCCATCTAAGGTTTTTAATTGTGTATCCAAGTTTTGGTTGGTACTGGTCACCAATTGGTTGGCTTGTTCTTGATCTTCTAGTTTGTGATCAAAATAAAACCATGCCAATAACACTGAAACCAAAGCAACTAATGCAACCCCAACACAAACTGCGACAAATTGTTTCTTTTTCTGCTCTCTTAGCTCATCACGCCAAGGGAGTAAATTAATCTTTGCCATTAATCAAAACTCCTCAAAGCTAAGCCACACGCAACCATCAATGATGGCGCATCATTCTCAATTTTTTTCAAATCAATTTGTGGTGAGAATCCCATTTGCAAGAAAGGATTTGCAATCGTGACGCGGTAGCCTAATTTTTGTTGTAATAATTTAGATAAACCAGGAATATTGGCATTCCCCCCTGCCAATAAAATATGATCAATCTCATTGAATTGAGAAGATGAGAAGAAGAACTGTAGTGAACGCGCTGCTTGTTGAACCACAGCTTCTAAAAATGGCATTAACACTTCAGTTTCAAAGTCATCTGGCAATGTACGATCTTTCTTCGCACGCCCAGCTTCTTCATATGACAAACCATAACGGTTTTGTACGTCCTGCGTCAGTTGCTTTCCACCAAATACTTGTTCACGGGTATAGATAATTTTGCCATTTTGCATGACAGACAAAGTCGTCATGGTATGACCAATATCGAGGATACCCACAAGATTTGCACCAATTGGCAATGTATCTGAGAAAACTGCAAAAGCTCGTTCCATTGCATAACTTTCGACGTCTGCGATTTTTGGCGATAAACCTGCTATTTCTAAAACTTCAACGCGAGATTCAATATTCTCAGCGCGGGTTGCAACCAAGAGTACATTAACGCGGTTTGGATTTGCCAATTTATCATTGAGAACTTCAAAATCTAGGCTAACTTCATCGAGTGGGAATGGGATGTACTGCTCAGCATCCATTCGGATCTGAACTTCCCGTTCTTCATCAGACATGTCTGCATCCATCTCGATGACTTTGTGAATCACCATAGACGTAGGTACAGCAACCGCTACATTTTGCGATTGTGGATTGGCAAGATTCACTGCACGTTCCAATGCATCCGCAACTGCTTCAGGATTAAGAATATTTTTCTCGACCACACTCCCCTCAAGAAGCGGACTTAATCCGTAGCTTTCAACCCAATAACGACCGTTTTTAACAGAGAGCTCTAAAATCTTTACAGTAGTAGAACTAATATCTACTCCTATTAACCCCTTATTTGGCTTACGATATAGTCTAAGCACGATACATTTCCTATTATTTTTTTATCCCCAATAAATAACACAAACCGACTGCATTTGGTCTTAATTTTTTACAGATACAATATCCCATCTAACAATCCGTCAAATGAAAAGTTATACTGACCATCAATTAGTTTGCCATTAGCTATTATTAAAACTTACTTGTTATGAAAAAGCTATCTTGTTCAGGTCATATTCATCCCTTTTTTTTGCTGATTATTATTATCTTAGTCGCAATTCCGATGGGCTTTTATGGAATGTACCTATATATCGCCCCATCGTTACCAGAAATGAGCTCTTTAAAAAAGGCGCCATTGCTTAAACCTTTGCAAGTTTATTCTGCAGATAATCAACTGATTGCTGAATATGGTGGCAAACTTTCTGTGCCCGTTGAGTACAATCAGATTCCACCACATTTCATCCATGCCTTTCTAGCGGCTGAAGACTCCTCCTTTTTTGAACACAGTGGGATCAGCTTTAAGGGTTTAGGACGCGCAGTCAGTGAAACTGTGACAGGCTCAAATGTGCAAACAGGTGGTTCAACCATCACCATGCAAGTGGCAAAAAACTATTATTTATCTCCTGAACGTACTTTAAAACGAAAATTAACCGAAGTATTTTTGGCACGAAAAATAGAACAAAACTTATCAAAAGAAGATATTTTATCGTTATACGTCAATAAAATATTTTTAGGTAAAAATGCCTATGGTATTGCTGCTGCTGCAAAAATTTATTATGACAAAAACCTTGATCAACTCAGTGTTGCTCAAATGGCGATGATCGCGGGTCTACCTAAAGCGCCATCAAAATACAATCCAGTAGTCAATCCTGAACGTGCTTTAGAACGTCGTAATTGGATTCTAGGTCGTATGTTACAGCTCGGGTATTTAAAACAAAATGAATATCAAAAAGCAGTCGCTGAACCAATCAATCTCAGTATGCCTGACCGTGGACTCAGCAATAAATTTCCCTATGTAGGCGAAATGGTTCGTTCAGAGTTGGTTGAGAAATTTGGCGATCAAGCTGTTGATTCTGGTTATAAAGTTTATACAACAATCAATAGCCAACGTCAGCAATATGCAGAAGAATCTGTACAAAAAGGATTAGAGGATTATGACCGTCGTCATGGTTGGCGTGGTGCAGAAGCCCATGATAAACCTTTAAAAGAGTTTATAGCCTATGCTAATACTTTCCCTGCCGAAGTAATAAAAGTAAATAGCAACTCCTTTGAAGCAAAGATGCAAGATGGTTCAACAGTCACTGTGCCATGGTCTGGAATGTCATGGGCAAGAAAATATATTAATGCCAATGCTGTTGGTGGTGCGCCAAGTCGTGCTTCTCAAATTGTCAGCACCAAAGATATTGTGCGCTTACGCCCAAATGAAAATAAAACAGCATGGTCATTGGTACAAGTCCCTAAAGCACAGGGACAGCTCATTGCAATCAATCCTAATGATGGTTCGATTGTAGCCATCGTGGGTGGGTATAACTTCTATCACTCTAAATTTAACCGTGCCTTGCAGGGTTGGCGCCAACCCGGTTCGACCATCAAGCCTTTCATTTATGCACTCGCACTTGAACGAGGTATGACTCCTTATACAATGGTCAATGATAATCCGATCAGTATTGGCAGATGGTCACCTAAAAACTCGGATGGACGCTACTTAGGAATGATTCCCTTGCGTCGTGCATTATACCTCTCTCGTAATACCGTTTCTGTACGCTTATTACAAAGTGTTGGCGTGGAACGCGCTCGTCAATTATTGATGGATTTTGGCTTACAAGAAGACCAAATTCCACGCAACTTCACCATTGCACTCGGTACACCACAAGTACTTCCTGTGCAAATGGCAACAGGTTATGCCACCATTGCCAATGGTGGTTATCGTATTCAACCACACTTTATCAGTCGTATCGAAGATGCCTATGGCAAAGTCATTTACGAAGCAAATCCTGACTATGCCTGTATCCCATGTATCAATCAAAAAGAGCAAACTGTAAAAACAGAAGATGCAGAAGTCACTACTGACGATGAAGTGATTGCAGGTAATACCAATACGGATGATGTACAACCTATTTTAACAAAAGAAGAGCAAAGTAAATATCGCCAAGCTCAACGTATTTTAAAATCACAATCCGCTTTTGATATGGCGAATATCCTTCGTGACGTTATCGTACATGGTACTGGACGTGCCGCATTGAAAATTGGTCGTGATGATATTGGTGGTAAAACAGGAACAACCAATGATGCAAAAGATGCATGGTTTGCTGGTTTTAATGGAAAATTAGTGGCGATCGCATGGGTCGGTTTTGACCAACCTTCAACCTTAGGTCGTCGTGAATATGGTGGTATTGCCGCACTTCCAGTATGGACCAGCTTTATGGGTAAAGCGCTAAAAGGCACACCTTCGGCGTGGGTTCATTTTGATAAAGATGCTAAGGCACCACTTTCACGTGAGCAACGTGGGCAACAAACCCAAGTTGAAGGGCAAAGTAATGAAGCAAGTAAAGAAAGTGGCTCAACTCCACCTTTAGCTCGTCCTATTTACAAACCTGCTCCTGTGACACCATCACGTAATGCTTCAAATGACTTTGATGACCTACCTGACGAGAATGGCGAACAAAAACTAAAACCAACCACTTCAACGCCTCCGACCATGAATCAAGATCATGCAAAACGTGAAAACGACTCTCTAGAGAACTTAATCAATGAAGTTCAATAGTTAAAACTTGAAAATAAAAAACGCCATTTTTGAATGGCGTTTTTTATGACCCAAACAACCCAAAACGATTATCTCTTTTGAAAAATATACATTTGGAATACTGCTTTCAGTTCAGTTTTTTCTTGTTGTTCTAACTTTTTGCGTTTTTCAGGTTTGGCCTTATACGCGTATGGCGTCATTGCAATTAAGTTTTTCAATTGTTCTTGATTCAATTCAAAGACCGACTCAACAATCGGTTGCTCAATCAATTCAAAATGTGCTTTAAGCTGTTCTACGAACTTATGCGGTTCATGTGGCTTCACTTCATCAAATAAACCTTCACGCATGGTATAAAGATGCTCTGGTGCTGGTGTCACCACCATCAAATAGCCTTGAGGTTTCAAAACTCGTAAAATTTCTTCTTGTGGAATTGGACTAAACAAACTGGTGCATAAATCAATTGAATCATCAAGCACAGGCAAAGTTGCCCCCGTCCCCACGACCCAAGTCACATTCTTATTCAATTTTGCAGCAACTTGGACTGCATTTTTAGCAATATCCACCCCCACGCATTGCATCACTTCGCTTTGCATCGCATTGGTGTAATAGCCCTCACCACATCCAATATCGAGTAAATTTTCAATGCGTAGTTCACGGATTTTTTCAACTACTGCCTGTTGCAAGGGCGCATAAAAACCAGCACTTAGAAATGCGCGACGCGCTTGTACTGATTCAGGCGTATCACCTGGATTTTTACTATGTTTATGTTGTACTACATGTAAATTCACATAACCTTGTTTTGCCACATCATAGCTATGCTGATTGACACAGCGCCAAGTTTTATCCGATAAGCTCAACGCCTCACGACATACTGGGCACATTAACAAATTCATAGCATTCTCCACAGATCTTGCACAATAAAAAAAGTCGGCTGAGATGCCGACTTTCTTGTTTTAATTTGGCTTAACGTAATTTTAATGTCATTAGACCTAAAACTACCAGCATAATTGTGATAATCCAGAAACGAATCACCACTTGGGTTTCACGCCAACCTTTTTTCTCATAATGGTGGTGTAATGGTGCCATGAGGAACACACGTTTATTACGCATGCGCAATGAACCGATTTGTAAGAACACGGAAATTGCTTCAACTACAAATACTCCACCCATAATCGCAAAGACGATTTCTTGACGCACCATCACTGCGATTGTACCGAGCATTGCACCTAAAGATAATGCACCTACATCACCCATGAAGACTTGTGCAGGATGTGCGTTATACCAAAGGAATGCCAAGCCTGCACCAATCATTGCGGCACAGATAATGACCAACTCAGACGTATATTTCACATAAGGAATATGCAGATAAGTGGCAAAACGAATATCACCTGCCAAGTAAGCAAATACACCCAAACCTGCTGCAACCAGTACGATTGGCATGATTGCCAAACCATCCAAACCATCGGTTAAATTGACTGCATTCGAGCCACCATTAATCACCAAATAAGTGAAAATAATGAAGCCGATACCAAGTGGAATTGCTGACAATGGGATGCTGAGATTTTTAAAGAATGGAATCAACAAATCCAGCATATTGGCAGTATGTACAGGATTTTCCTGTTGTGTTGCGATGATATATAACGCAATACCTGCACCGAGTGAACCTACAGACGTCCAAAAGAATTTCTTCTTGGCAGGTAGACCCGCATTGTCTTTATAACGAACTTTGATCCAATCATCTGCCCAACCGACCGCACCAAAGATCACCATCACACCGAGTACGATCCACACATAAGGATTGGATAAATCTGCCCAAAGTAAGGTACTGATCCCAATTGAGAGGAGGATCAGAATTCCGCCCATGGTTGGTGTACCCATTTTTTTGGCATGATTTTCAGGAGCAAATGAACTAACTGCTTGACCATATTTTAAGGCTTGTAATTTACGAATCATTACAGGACCGAGCGCCCAACCAATTGCAAGTGCTGTTAAAACACTCAGCAAAGCACGTAATGATAAGTAGCGCACCACTTGGAACGCATTTTCATAGCCTGCTAGGTGTTGAAATAACCAAAACAGCATTAAACTTTCTCCATCAAATCAGCCATCAACGTTTCCATATGGGTATAACGAGAACCTTTAAATAGGAAACTCATGGACTGCGGTTGATGCGTTTCAATTAAACTTAACAACAATGGTAAAGCTTGTTCTTGGTTTAGAAAAGCTTGTAATTTTTTACCGTACTGTGTGCTTCTTGCACCCTCTTGAGTTGCAGGTGCAAATTCACCCACAGCAACCACAAAGTTAATTCCCTTCACCGAAACAAGGTCACGACCTAGCAAATAGTGTTGTTGCGCGGCGGTATCACCCAACTCACCAATATCACCAATCACCATCACTTTGATGCCATCTTGCTGTGCAAGCACTTCACCAGCAGCTCGCATTGAAGTTGGATTGGCATTATAAGTATCATCAATAAATAAATGATTGGCTTTTTGGATAAAGTTTAAACGACCTTTAGCACCTTGTGCAGATTCTAGACCAATCACAATATCATCTAAAGCAATACCAATTGCTAAAGCAAAAGCAGTTGCCGCTTCGGCATTATGAACATTGTGTTCACCTGCAAAAGGTAGATTTACAGTACGAATGCCTTGAGGAGTATTGAGGGTAAATGTTGCAGATTGCGCCTGAAGCTGAATATCTGTTGCAAAAACGTCACCACCTTGACCAAAACTCAATACATGCTCAGTTCTAACTGCTTGGCGAATCGTATCAGTGAAATCATCATGCGCAGGAACAATCGACGTTCCTGCTGGGTCAATATGACTGTAAATTTCTGACTTGGCACGACAAATGCCATCACGCCCACCAAATTCACCCAAATGTGCTGTGCCGATATTGAGAATCCCAGCGACATGCGGTTGCACTAAGTTTGAGGTGTAATCAATTTCACCTTGATGACTTGCACCTAATTCCATCACCGCATATTGATGTTCAGCACGGAGCTCCAATAACATCATCGGCACACCGAGGTCATTATTTAAATTACCACGCGTGATCAAAGTTGGTGCTAAACGTGACAGGATGCTACCAAGCATCTCTTTAGTGGTCGTTTTACCACTACTGCCTGTCAATGCAATCACTTTAAGTTGCGAGTTTTGCGCACGACGATAAGCACCTAAATGACCCAATGCTAACCTTGTATCTGCAACAACAAGCTGACAAATATCAACATCTACTGAATGACTCACGATGGCAATCTGACAGCCATTTTCAGCCACTTGAGCAATAAAATCATGGGCATCAAAGCGTTCGCCTTTGAGTGCTAAAAATGCATCACCCAATTCAGCATGACGTGAATCAGTCAGAATACGCTTAATTTCACCTTGTGGTGCTTTGTCTAAATACCATGAACCTTGAGTCGCTTCAGCAAGTTGTGCTGCTGACCATGGCTCTAAAGGCACAGTACTGGTGGTCGAGGTGTGCATCTCTATTCCTACTGAGCTGGAGAATTTGTTTTACGGGATAACATATTGACTGCGGATTGCACTTCGACCACATCATCAAACCAATGGCGTACACCATCAATTTCTTGATAATCTTCGTGCCCTTTACCTGCAATCACCACAATATCACCTGATTGTGCATGCTTAACTGCATATTTAATCGCTTCACGGCGGTCATGTATTTCATGCACATCGTGTTGACTAAAATCAATATCACGCTTCATATCAGCAAAAATCTGCTCAGGATTCTCTGTACGTGGATTATCCGAGGTGATGATAATTGGGTTGGCTTGTTCCAATGCTGCTTTGGTCATTAATGGACGTTTACCGCGATCGCGGTCTCCACCACAGCCAAATACTGCCCAAAGTTGATTTTCAACATGACGTTTAAGTGTTTTTAAGACTTGAGTGAGTGCATCGGGCGTATGCGCATAATCCACCACAAATAGACGATCTGCATCACGAATCACTTGCATACGACCTGGTGCACCTTTTAATTTAGGTACATCGGCGATCAATTGTTTTAAATCAAAGCCCGCTTGCTCAGCAACGATCAAACTCGCCACAAGATTTTCAATATTAAAATGTCCAAGTAATGGGCTTTGAACTGTAAATTCGCCTTGTTCCGTTTTTAAATGGAAAGTCGCGCCATTCAAACTATATTGAATACCAAACACCTGATAATCAGCTGCTTTAGATGTGGAGTAGGTCAATACTTTCGGATGTGATTGATTGCTACTGGCTGCATCCAACATGATATTGGCATGCGCATCATCAACATTAATCACTGCCACTTTTAAAGAGGCAAATTTAAATAAACGAGATTTGGCTTCTGCATAAGCCTCTAACGTCCCGTGATAATCCAAATGATCACGACTTAAATTACTATAAGCTGCAATTTCAATATCGCAACCATTTAAACGCCCTTGCTCTAAACCATGAGAACTGGCTTCAATCGAAGCAAACTCAGCACCTTGCTTGGCAAAAGCATGTAATAAATTTTGTAAATGCAAAGCATCCAAAGTAGTATGCGATGACGATTCAAGGTTCGGTAAAATACCGTTCCCTGTGGTGCCCATCACTGCACACTTCTTGCCTTGTAACATCACTAATTCAGCAACTAAACGAGAAATTGTGGTTTTCCCATTGGTACCTGTAACTGCAAGAATTCGTGCTGCTTTAACTGGATCAGTCACTTGTAAATATTGCTTTTGCCATTGCCCCATCAAATGACGAACATCTGGACAAACTAAAACAGAATCTAAGCCTAATTCTGTTTCACTGATCACCGCCAATGCGCCTTTATCCAATGCAGTTTGCGCAAATTGCACGGTTTTTTCAGGCTGTGAATAACTGGTCAGCGCAATAAAAATCTGACCCGTTTCAATACGGCGACTATCTAAATTAAATCCTTGAAAAGGTTCAGACATCCAAGCCTGTATATTTTCAACTGGATAAATATCCTGAAAACAAATTGTCATATTCTACCTATTTGGATGCTTTCGCTGTTTCAAGCGGTTTGTCTAAAGGTACGTTCATTAAACGTAAAGATTCTTGCATAATTTTTGCGAAGACTGGTGCGGCAACTAAACCACCGTAGTATTGCCCACGTGGATTTTCCACCACAACAATAATCGCTAAGCGTGGATCACTAATCGGCGCGACACCTGCAAACAAAGCACGGTATTCAGTACTCGAATAGCCTTTATGGTCAGGGCGAAGTTTATGTGCTGTTCCTGTTTTACCACCTACGCGATAGCCTGGGATATTGGCTTGTTTTGCTGTACCGCCTGGCATGGTGACTTGCTCTAACATCAACAAGACATCATCTGCAATTTTAGGTGCCAATACCTGCTTGCCTTTCGGTTGATCATTCAACTTATAAAGGCTTAGAGGATATTCAACACCATGATTCGCCAACATGGCATAACCTTGAGCCAACTGTAAAATGGTTGCGTTCAAACCATAACCATAAGCCATAGTTCCAATTTGAGAAGGATTCAGTTTTTCAGGTGAAACTACCAAACCACCACTTTCACCAGGGAATTTCACAGCCGAACGTTGACCAAAACCAACTCGTCTAAAGAAAGTAGGTAATGTTTCTTTTGGCAATGACAAAGCGATTTTCGCTGAGCCAATGTTCGAAGACTTAATAATCACACCTGTGACTGTTAATGCACCATAATTATGGGTATCACGAATAGTATGCGAACCTAAACGCATTGTGCCTGGTGCGGTACTAATGATCGAATTTGGTGTGTATTTTCCACTTTCTAAACCAGCAGCAATTGTAAATGGCTTCATGGTTGAACCTGGTTCAAACATATCAATTGCCCCACGGTTACGCATGGCATCCTTATTGCTCAAACCGTTCTTATCATTTGGGTTATAAGATGGCCAACTCGCCATTGCCAGAATCTCACCCGTTTTCACATCAACAGCAATTGAAGATGCTGAACGCGCACTATTCGCCACACCAACAGCGGTTAATTCACGATACATAATATATTGCAGACGAGAATCGATACTTAATGTAATGTTCTCCCCCGCTTTTACTTCTTTTACCACTTCAGGCGTATTAATACGGTTACCATGCTTATCCCGCGAAATCTTTTGCTCACCATCTTCACCTGCAAGACGTGTGTTCAACTGCATTTCTAAACCTTCAATCCCAGTGCCTTCACTATTGGTCAAGCCAATAATCTGTGCATTGGGTTGAGGTTGCGGATAATAGCGCTTATAGGTTTTTTCTGCATAAACGCCAGCAAACTTATGTTCTGTTAAAAAATCAGCTTGCGGTGGTGGTACTTCTTTTTTCAAGACTAAATAACGTGAACGCGGACGCTCATACAAACGCTTTTTCAAATCTGCACGATCAATACCAACGACATCAGCCAATTCATCTAAATTTAAATTTTCATCTGGCAACTGTCGTTTAAGTTTACGACTGTTTGGCGTTTTCTTTAATTCTTCAGTAATTTTTTCAAATTGCGCTTTGGTCTCAAAGTATTCACGCGGATCGATCACCACTTTCATAATCGGAGAACTAATCGCCAAAGGCACACCATGACGATCACTAATCACGCCACGCATCGCTTTTAATTTTTCAGAACGTAAAATATTGGCATTGGCTTTATTTTGTAAAAAGTCTTTATTAATCACTTGCACATAAAATGCACGACCAATCAGCCCTACAAAGCATAGCAATACTACGCCCCACATCAAATAAAAACGCCACATATCTAAAGATATTGGATTTTTCCCTGAGATAGACGGCTGTTTTTTACGTGATTGCCGAGTCTGTTTAGTTTGTTTATCTACCATACAGATGCCTTACTTGTTCTGCGCTGATTCAGTTGGTAATGAAATGACAACTGTTTGCGCAGCTGGCGGTGAATACATTCTAAGTTGAGTAACAGCACGTGTACCAATTTGAGCTGTGGCACCAAATGTTTGCTGTTCAATCAACAAACGTCCCCATTCCGCATTGATACTTTCACGTTCACGCATATAACTATTCAAATCACGAAAGTCATGACGATAGGTAAAAACTTGCAAAACCACCATAAATGCACTGATCAACACTGCACTGATCAAAATGCCATAAACAACCACTTTTTTGATTGCCAGTTTATGCTTTGATTCTTCTACAATCTCTTCTTTCATTCTGCGCCTTTTTGTTCTAAGCGTTCTGCTACTCTCAGCCACGCACTTCGTGAACGAGGATTGGCTTTTACTTCTTCCTCACTGGCACGAATTCGTTCTACTTTTTTCAGTCTACGATGATCAATAACCTTTTGTGGTAAACCCCATCCATTATCTTCTGGCAATGTTGATTCTTTTTGAATAAATTGCTTAATGATACGATCTTCTAAAGAATGAAAGCTAATCACTGCTAAACGTGCATTTGATTTTAGCAAATCTACAGCCTGCGGTAAAAAAACATGTACATCATCCAACTCTTTATTGATTTCAATGCGAATCGCTTGGAATGTACGTGTTGCCGCATGCTTATTTTTTTCCCACTTCGGATGAGCAACTTTCACAATTTCAGCCAATTCACCCGTGGTTTTGATATAACCCGCTTGCTTAATGGCTTTGGCAATGCGACGACTATAACGCTCTTCCCCATATTGGAAAATAACATTGGCTAAATGTTCTTCATCTACATCAACCAACCACTCCGCAGCAGTTTGACCTTGGGAATTATCCATACGCATATCAAGTGGTCCATCTTTCATAAAACTAAAACCACGATCTGCTTGATCTAGTTGTGGTGATGACACCCCTAAATCTGCCATGATTCCATCCACTTGATAAATATCTAATTGATTTAATTCTTGTTGTAAATCTGCAAAGCTCGCGTGAATAATTTTAAAACGCGGATCTTCTTTTTCTAACTGATACGCAAATTCTAAAGCTTGAGGGTCTTTATCAAATGCATAAACTTTTGAATTTTCATCCAATTTTGACAGCAACAAGCGTGTATGACCACCGCGCCCAAAAGTCCCATCTACATAAATTCCTGTATTGCGGTCAGCAAGTAAAGCATCGACTGTTTCGTGTAGTAATACAGAAATATGAGACATAAGTATGGTTTCAGTTCAAGCAAAAAAGTAACTGCACATTATTACCTTGTTTTGTCAAAGCTCCAAACGACTTTTTGTAGGAAAATATTACTTTTTATAGAGAAATCCGTTTTAAAAGACAATCCTTTACTATTTTCAGAAATTAAACCACTTTTATTCTGTTTCAAGCGCATGAGTAGATGGACGTCTTTTCAGCATTTTCACATCACCATCCATTAAATGCTCTTGAATATGCCAACCTTGACGAGAGTAGAACGCACAAGCTCGACTACGACCATCTGTCTCTAAGCAAATTTCTGAAAAATGTTGGAATAAAATGTGCTCAACTCTCTCAAGCAATGCTTTCCCAATCCCCTTACCCTCTGCATCAGGATAAACAAACATAGCAAAGACACTCCCCTCTTCTTGATCTGCAATCGCAAACCCACAAACCGATTGCTCAAACTCTGCGACCCAAACGGAAGACTTTTGTTCGATCAAAGCTAAAATCGCCAAATCGGTTATCCCTAATTCAGTTAACTGTTCTTTGGATAAATGATTTTCTTTCACAGCTGTACGAATATCAAAAATTAGCTCAATATCATTTGGTGTGGCTGCTCTGATTTGAATACTCATATTGATCTTATGTATTTAAAAATACACTTAATTTACATAAAAAAGCCTCCTAAATATAGGAGGCTTTCTCTTTGCTAATAAAATTTAGCATTTTGAATTTTAACGTTTTGAATTATAAATCTGGTCAAACACACCACCATTGGCGAAGTGAGTTTGTTGTGCTTTTGCCCAACCACCAAAAACTTCATCAATTGTAAATGTCTTCAATGCAGGGAATTGTTTTGAATATTTCGCCAAAACTTTTGCATTACGAGGACGATAGTAATGACGTGCAGCCATGTCCTGACCGATTGGAGAATATAGATAGTTGATATAGCCTGTTGCTAACCATTTATTACCATTCTTGTTCACTGTTTTATCCACGATTGCAACCGAAGGCTCAGTCAAAATCGACATTGAAGGATAAACAATGTCAAATTTACCACCTGATGCTTTTTTGCTGACCATAGCTTCATTTTCCCATGTCAACAACACATCACCCATACCGCGTTCAGCAAATGTCGTCATTGAAGCGCGAGCAGCTGGATCCATTACTTTCACGTTATGGTACATTTTAGACACAAACTCACGTGCTTTAGCATCATTCCCGCCTGGTTGTTTTAATGCATAACCCCATGCAGATAAATAAATCCAACGTGGTAATCCACCTGTTTTAGGGTTCGGGGTAATAATTTGAACACCTGGCTTCGTTAAATCAGTCCAATCCTTCAAGCCTTTTGGATTGCCTTTACGAACCAAGAACACGACTGTTGATGTATATGGTGCTGAGTTATGTGGAAATTCTTTTTCCCAACCTGCATCAATTTGTCCAGATTTGACGATTTCATTAATATCATTTGCCAAAGCCAAAGTGACCACATCACCTTTTAAACCATCAACCACTGAACGTGCTTGCTTACCTGAACCACCATGTGATTGTTTAAAATCAACAGTGATTCCTGTACGTGCTTTCCAATACGCACCAAATGATTTATTAAATTCGTCATAGAATTCACGTGTTGCATCATAAGATACATTCAAAAATTCACGATCTGCAGCATAAGTCGTTGTCGTTGCAAGATTTAATCCAGTTGCAACTAATGCAGCGCTCAATAAGGCTTTAAACTTAGTTTTCATAATCAAAAATTTAAACCATCTAAAATTATGCTAAATATATGAAATAAGCTGATAAACATCAATTCAAGAAAAAGCCTCGTTTTAACACTCACATTGGATTATTACGATTAATTAATTGTTTTAATTTACAAAAGTATTCAACACCTGATGTTTTTATATTTTATATGTTTTTATTCTTTCTATATGAAGCAATAGAATAAGAAAATTAAAAATTCAAGACTTCTTTAATAAAGAAGCCTTGGGATATTCAAAATGAGTAGAAGAATAGAGAGTAAAGTTTTCTAAAAGAACTCAAGCTTACTTCTCAGCTGTAAATTGATCATAAACCCCACCATTAGCAAAATGTGTTTTTTGCGCTTTCGCCCAACCGCCAAACACTTGATCAATGGTAAATAGCTTAATTTTAGGGAATTTAGCACCATATTTAGCCGTAGCTTTAGCATCACGAGGACGGAAATTATATTTAGCTGCAAGATCTTGCCCTACAGGTGAATATAGGTAATTTAAATAGCCTTTTGCTAAATTACGATTTCCATCTTTATCTACTACTTTATCTACGATTGCCACAGATGGCTCTGCCAAAATTGAAATAGAGGGATAAATGATTTGATATTTATCTTTATCTGCACCAGAAGTTGCAAGGATCGCTTCATTCTCCCAAGACAGCAATACATCACCAATGCCACGATCTGCAAAAGTTGTTAAAGAACCTCGTGCTCCAGAATCTAATACTTTTACATTTTTATAGATATGTTTTACCAGTTCTCTCGCTTTTGCATCATTCCCACCTGGTTGTTTCAGTGCATAACCCCATGCCGACAAATAAATCCAACGTGGTGCACCACCTGTTTTCGGATTCGGCGTAATGATTTCCACCCCTGGTTTGACTAAATCATTCCAATCTTTAATCCCTTTCGGATTACCTTTACGTACTAGAAATACAACAGTAGAAGTATACGGCGCAGAATTATTTGGAAATTCCTTTTGCCAACCTTTTTCAATCAGACCTGCATTGACAATTTCATCAATATCGTTAGCAAGTGCTAAAGTCACTACATCTGCTTGTAAACCATCTACAACAGACCGTGCTTGCTTACCAGAACCACCATGTGACTGTTTAAATTCAATGTCTTGCCCCGTTTTAGATTTCCAAAATTGACCAAAGCTTTTGTTATACTCTTGATAAAACTCACGCGTAGGATCATAAGACACATTTAAAAATTCTTTCGCTGCGTAAGTATTCCCAACAGCAATTAAACTGATCGCTGATAAAAGTAATAATTTTTTCATTTGTTTCTCTTTCTAAGTCATTTCAAAACACTATATTTTTATTATTTCAATTTAACAATCATACATTTATAATTATATTTTCTATATTATTCATAAATTTACATATCTTTTAAAACGCATTAAATATGTTAAAAAAAGATATTTTTTATACATGATTTAACTTAAAATCAATTTCTTCACGATTCATACATATTTATATGCTATCAATATAAAGTATTACATTTCGTTTCAATGATTGTTTTTTAAACATTTTTTGTGTACTATTATTAAAAAATGTGACGTAGTTATACTTTTTGTTAAAAAATTTTGCTACAATCCGCATGTTAAAGAACAAAAATGTCACCATCTAAGGGGAGTTGATGGAATGAACAAACAGTTTCTACACATCTTGGGTCTAAGTTTAGGTCTTGCTGTCATGACGCAAACAGGTCATGCAGCAATTATTAAAGATACCAACAAACCAGTACAATCAACGATTGTAGATGATAAACTTTCACCAATCGAAAAAGCATTAACGCAACAAAAGCGTGGTGAAAATAAATTAATCTCTGACAAAGATCAGATTAAGGTATTGGCTTCAATTAAAAGTACTGCGTCACAAAACTTTTTAGCAGAACAACATCAAAAGTTTTCACGTTTTGTACAAGCTTTGTTCCAACCGCATAACTCTTAATTAACTTATATCATCAATTAAGCATTAATTAATTGATTTAAAAAACTAAATTCTTTACTCCCCAAAAGAATTTCTTAGCCCATTGCTTTATTGGTGAATTAACCCTTAAGCAAATGGGCTTTTTCGTTATAATAGTTTCAATTTACATTCTGAATAATATTTGTTTATGAACGTTCGTACTCGTATTGCGCCTTCTCCAACAGGTTTTCCTCATGTAGGAACTGCTTATATCGCCTTGTTTAACTTATGTTTTGCGAAACAACATGGTGGTGAGTTTATTCTTCGTATTGAAGATACAGATCAACTTCGTTCGACTCCTGAATCTGAGAAAATGATTTTGGATTCACTACGTTGGTTAGGACTCAATTGGTCAGAAGGTCCAGACGTCGGTGGTCCACATGCACCCTACCGCCAATCTGAGCGTATGGGCATCTATAAACAATATGCTTTAGAGTTGGTTGAAAAAGGACATGCATTCTACTGTTTCGCAACCACAGAAGAGCTTGATCAAATGCGTGCTGAACAACAAGCACGTGGTGAATCACCAAAATACGATGGTCGCGGTTTAAAACTTTCTCAAGAAGAAGTTCAACGCCGTTTGGCTGCGGGTGAAGCGCATGTGATCCGTATGAAAGTACCCGAGGAAGGTATTTGTAAATTTAATGATTTGCTTCGTGGGGAAGTTGAGATTCCTTGGGCGCAAGTCGATATGCAAATTTTGCTAAAAACTGATGGTTTACCGACTTATCACCTCGCGAATGTGGTGGATGATCATTTAATGGAAATTACCCATGTCATCCGTGGTGAAGAGTGGATTCCATCTGCACCTAAACATCAGTTGTTATATCAATATTTTGGTTGGGACATGCCAACATTGTGTCACATGCCATTGTTGCGTAACCCAGATAAATCAAAATTATCCAAACGTAAAAACCCAACTTCAATCAACTACTACAAAGACATCGGTGTTTTACCAGAAGCATTATTGAACTACTTAGGGCGTATGGGTTGGTCAATGCCTGATGAAAGTGAAAAATTCACTTTGGCTGAAATGATTGAAAACTTTGACATCAAACGTGTATCACTCGGTGGTCCAATCTTTGATGTTGAAAAATTGAATTGGCTCAATGGTCAATGGATTAAAGCCCTCTCTCCTGCTGAGTTATTAAATACTTTATTGGCTTGGAAATCTGACCGTAATACATTGGAAGAGATTGCTGCTGCGATTCAACCTCGTATTAACTTATTGTCAGAAGCAGTAAATTGGGCAGGTTTTTATTTCAACCAGTTCCCAACTTTAAGCAAAGAGCAGTTTGAAAGTAAAAAATTGTCTGAAGAACAAGTTCGTCAAAGCTTACAATTTGCAATTTGGCGTTTAGAAAGTTTATTCACTTGGAATAATGACACGGTTAGTCAAACCTTGATGGATTTGGCGAATCAAATGGAAATTAAACTGCGTGACTTCATGCCAACGTTCTTCATTGCGATTGCAGGTTCAACCTCTTCAACGCCTGTGATGCAATCTATGGTCACCATTGGTCCTGACTTAACTTTTGCCCGTCTGCGTCATGCACTTGAAATAGTTGGTGGTCCGAGTAAAAAAGAAGCAAAAGTTTGGGAAAAGCTCAATGAAAGCATTAAATTGCCGAAAAATGATGCAGTTGATGAAGCTTAACTGATTTTTTAGTTGACGAGTGCGAGCGTTATCCATAATATAGCGCTCACACAGACTGGGGTCATAGCTCAGTTGGTAGAGCGCTACAATGGCATTGTAGAGGTCAGGAGTTCGATCCTCCTTGACTCCACCATTTAGTTTTACTTGTGTTGCCTCACTTGTCCCTATCGTCTAGAGGCCTAGGACATCGCCCTTTCACGGCGGTAACCGGGGTTCGAATCCCCGTAGGGACGCCATATTCAAGGTGTCAGTACATCTTAATAAAAAACCCAAGCATAGAGACTTGGGTTTTTTATTGCCTGCTTAAAAATAATAGATGCATTCTATTTTCAATATGAAGTGCGTCTTTTTGCATTCTGAAGCAGAACGTTTAGAATAATAGCCAGATTATAAATGTGGAATGACCATGCAATACCAATGTCCAAAATGCCAAAGCCGAAAAATTCTTCCTGTTGCCAGTGCCAATGAACCCGCAGTGCGTCCCGTTGTCCCTAAAAGCTTGGTATTTTTGATTCCGTTAATTTTCATCTTATTGTTATTGGTCGTAATCAGCATTTTTATGTGGATTTTTGGCAATGGTGCAGGTCAAACTTTGCAAATCGCAACAGTGGTCATATTTCTAGCAACAGCAATCGCAGGTGTATTGTTTTGGCGTGATCTACCTGATTTTAAAATTTCTATGCAGTCATTCATGCAAGCCAATAAAACATGGAAATGTCGTGACTGTAGCCATGAATGGCATGTCTAATCTCAATCAATAATTTAATCCATAAAAAAACCATTCACCTTAATGTGAATGGTTTTTTTCATTATGCGTATCGTGATCGTGATTATCATGTTCATCCGCAGCATGCCCTGTCGTACTGTGCGCATGTGCCATACATTCATCATCTTCGATCTGCAAGGTCATCTCAGTAATGCCATGTTCGTGACTGAGCATTTCCATTGCATCCTGATAAAGTGCATTACGGTCTGCATGTGGTGCAAATAAATGTACGGTTAAGTGCACATTCTTTGACGTGATTGCCCAGACTTTCAATTGGTGAATACTCTCCACACCTTTCAGCGCCAGTAAATCATTGCGCAGTTTTTCAATATCAATCTCATCAGGTACACCCTCAAGTAGAATATTGATACTCTGTTTGAGCAAGATCCATGTTCTAGGTAATACCCAAAAACCGATTAATACCGCAATGACCGTATCGACCCACATCCACCCCGTAAAGTAGATTACGACAGCGCCAATAATCACCCCGATTGAACCCACAGCATCGCTTAAAACTTCTAAGTAAGCGCCTTTGACATTCAGACTTTCCTGCGAGCTTGAAAATAAAATTTTCATGGAAATCAGGTTAATGATCAGCCCGATGACCGCAACAATCATCATCCCCATACTTTGAATTTCAGGTGGATGACTGAAACGCTGATAGGCTTCATACAGGATATACATGGCAACCACAAACAGCATGGATGCATTGAACAGTGCCGCCAGAATTTCAAAACGCTGATAGCCAAAGGTTCGTTTATCATCAGCAGGTAACTTGCCGATTTTAATTGCCACCAGTGCAATCGCGAGTGCCGCAGCATCGGTAAACATGTGCGCTGCATCTGAAAGCAATGCCAGACTTTGCGTGATAAAACCTGCAATCACTTCAACGATTAAGAATGTAGTCGTCAATGCCAAAGCAAAAGTCAGCTTTTTGGCATTGCCCTCTGTCACCACTGCATGGCTATGGTCATGTCCGTGCTCACTCATTTTTTACCTCATTATTTTATGTCTTATGATTGATTTAAATTAATAATAGACCTCTTGCGAAAGTTATTTTCGGCGAGATCTGAATCAATATTGAATGTTCCCTCTCCTTTCAGGATGAGAAACTTGGTTTCGCAAGAGGGAGAGGTTTTCTATTTAAAAGCCCTCATCCTAGCCTTCTCCCTGAGCCATATATGGCGCAAGAGAAGGAACTTCCAACATTCTTTTGAATATGTTTTAAATCTAAAATTTGAACATTTTTCGACTTATGCAAGAGGATTAATGATAACCATTATCAAATAATAAAATTCTCATATATACTCCCTCACCAGAAAGCACTTTAGCTCAAACTTTATGCGAGAAGTTACTCCACATGAATAAATATATATTTTCAGTCTTATTACTCAGTTCATTTAGCACGCTAAATTATGCCCATGAACCTTATGTTGCTCCTCTTAGCTATATCACATCAAACACTCAAACTCCTGTGATCAGTGCTTATGCAGAACAAGCACTTCAGCCAGAATATGCATTAAAACAACCCGTTTTCAATATTATTCAGCCTGATCAAAGTAAGATCAGCATTGCTTCTGAGAGCACATTAAAGTCTGCCAACCTGATTGATTTACCTCTCCCACAAAAAGGGACATATCTCATTTCAAGTCAAGTTTCTTTTCCTTTAAAATACGCACTACATAACAAAGAGTGGAAAAGCTTCTTTGACATGCCGGCTGATAAAGCAAAACCGATTAAAGAACGTGACTACGTTATTCCATCTGATTTTAAAAAAGCGCCTACACCTATAGAAATCACACGTGAATGGTCAATCCAAAGTTATATTTCTAAAGAAGAAACATCGCCCATTCAAAGCGCAATTGATTCGCCTATCCAGGTTGAATTCAAAACCCATCCCAACAACATCACAGCGCAACAGCCGATCCAAATCAAAATTACAAAATATGGGCAAAGCTTAAAAGCACCTGAACTTGTTATTCGTGCTCAAGGGCAAGAAGAAGATGAAGCAACCCATGTCACTGTTGATACAAGCGGCTTCGCAACTTTAAACTTCCCACATGCAGGTCAATACCTTGTTGAAGTCAGTGAGAAATCAGATAAAACTGCTAAACCAACCAATCAGTACTACACCATTATTAGCTTAGGTGTATTACCTGCTGTAAAATAAAGAAAATAATTTTACTTGAACCTTTCTCTTTTAGTAAAAGAGAAAGGTTCATTGATTCTAAAGCGTTACTTGATTTTTTTCTCATTCATCCAGCGGTAAATCACCGGCAGAACCACCAGTGTCAACAAAGTAGATGACACAATCCCGCCAATGACTACAGTCGCCAATGGTCGCTGTACTTCCGCACCTGTACCTATTGCCAACGCCATGGGAATAAAGCCCAGTGAAGCCACGCAAGCGGTCATCAATACAGGTCTAAGACGTAAAATCGCACCTTGCCACGTTGCATGGTAGACATCCATTTGCTGACGTAGCTCTTTAATAAAGGTCAGCATCACCAACCCATTCAGCACGGCTACACCTGAGAGTGCAATAAAGCCTACACCCGCAGACATCGACAAAGGAATATCGCGTAACCACAATGCCACCAAGCCACCACACAGCGCAAATGGCACACCTGTAAAGACCAGTAAACTTTCTTTAACGTTATGGAACACTGCCATCAACAAAATAAAGATGGTGATCAGTGCCAGTGGTACAACCAGTTGCATGCGGGCTTTGGCAGACATCAGATTTTCAAACTGACCGCCATAATCCAGCCAGTAACCCGATGGCATTGGCTGTTTGGCTAAAGTGCTTTGCAACTCGGTAACAAATGAGCCCAGATCACGCCCTTCAACGTTTGCAGTCACTACGACCCGACGCTTACCATTTTCACGGCTGACCTGATTGATCCCCTCGATGTTGTCGACTTTGGCTACATCCCGCAACTGAATCAAACCACCATTCGGAATCTGAATCGGCAAACTCGCCAGATGTTCAGGAGTACGCTGTGCATCATCCAGTCGAATGACAAAATCAAAACGACGGTCACCCTGTAAAATCTGTCCGACATTCTGACCGCCAACACTTGTTGCCACCAGGTCCTGAATAGCTTTTACCGATAAACCATACTGCGCAGCTGCTGCATGATTCACTTCGACATTGAGTAAAGGTAAACCTGAAGTCTGCTCCACATTGACCGCTGTTGCTCCTGAAATGGTTTTGATTTTCTGTGCAATGAGATTGGCTTGTTGATTCAGTACCTCCATATCATCACCGAAAATTTTCACCCCCACATCACTGCGTACACCTGAAATCAGCTCATTAAAACGCAGTTCAATCGGCTGTGAAAACTCACTGTTATTACCAGGCAAAGTATCCAGAAATGCGATCATGCGCTGACGTAATTCATCAATCGTCTCTCGCGGATTTTTCCACTGATCCTTTGGTTTTAACAGCAATACCGCATCGGAAATATTCGGTGGCATCACATCGGTTGCCACTTCCGCAGTTCCGGTACGGGCAAAGATCGCTTTAATTTCAGGAAACTCTTTCAGCAATAACTTTTCGGTATTTTCCTGCATCCGCAAGGACTGTTCCAAGCCTGTACTCGGTGAACGCATCTGTTGAACTGCAAAATCACCTTCACTGAGCTGTGGTGAAAATTCACTGCCAATCTGTGTTGCTAAAACACCGGTTAGAAACAAAATACAGACCGCAATCGTGACCACGAACACTTTAAAATCATAAGCTAAATTTAACAGTGCTTCGTATTTTTGCTTTAACCACAGCATCCAGCGGCTTTCGGTTTCCTTAACTTCACCATTTACAAACAGTGCTACTGCAGCAGGAACAAAAGTCACTGACAGAATAATCGCGCCGACCAAAGCCAGAACCACAGTCATTGCCATTGGATGGAACAATTTGGCTTCCACACCTGACAATGCAAAAATCGGCAAATAAACCACCAGAATAATCAATTGCCCGAAAATGAGCGGACGACGTGCCTGTTTTGCTGCAAGAAAGACTTCCTTAAATCGCTCGGCACGGGTCAGTAAACGTCCTTTGGCATGCTGTGCTTCAGCCAGTCGACGGATACAGTTTTCCACGATCACTACTGCACCATCGACAATAATCCCGAAATCGAGCGCACCCAAACTCATCAGGTTGGCACTGATTTTCTGTTCTGCCATACCTGCCAGTGTGAACAACATCGACAGTGGAATCACGCATGCTGTGATTAAGGCTGCACGGAAATTTCCAAGGAATAAAAACAGAATGATAATGACCAGAATCGCTCCTTCTGCAAGGTTCTTCTGTACCGTTTTAATCGCTCGTTCCACCAGATCAGTACGATCATAAACAGTTTCAATCACTACACCTTTAGGTAAAGACTGCTGAACTTCCTTCACTTTGGCATCGACTGCCTTCGCGACTGTTCGGCTGTTTTCGCCCATCATCATCATGGCAATACCGAGTACTGCTTCCTCACCATTGTAGGTTGCCCCACCAGTACGCAGATCATGCCCAATTGACACGGTCGCCACATCTGCAACACGGATCGGGTAGCCATTTTTATTGCTCAGCGTGACATTCTGAATATCTTCAATACTGTTCAGCGTACCTGGTACACGTACCGTGAGTTGCTGACCATTGGTCTCAATAAAGCCTGCACCACGGTTTTCATTATTTTCCGTCAGTGCAGTCTGCAAATCCGACAATGGAATCTGCAACTGTTGCAGACGGCTTAAATCAGGTGTCACCACATAAGTTTTATTGAATCCACCAATCGAGTTAACCTCAGCAACCCCTGCCACACGTTGCAATTGCGGACGTACAATCCAGTCCTGAATTTCACGTAAATCCATCGCTGTATAGGGCGTACCATCAGGCTTTTTCGCATTCGGTTCAGACTTGATCACCCATTGATAAATCTCTCCAAGCCCTGTGGAAACAGGTGACATGGTCGGCGCAATACTGTCAGGTAATTCAGCCTGCGCTTCCTGTAAACGCTGATTGATCTGCTGACGTGCCCAATAAATATCCGTGCCATCTTTGAAAATAATGGTGACTTGCGACAAGCCATAACGGGAAATAGAACGGGTCATTTCCAGTTTTGGCAGACCTGCCATCGCATTTTCAATCGGATAGGTAATTCGCTGTTCCACTTCAAGCGAAGTAAAACCTGTCGCCTGCGTATTGATCTGCACCTGTGTATTGGTAATATCAGGCACGGCGTCAATCGGCAGTTTTTGATAACTGTAAATCCCGACGCCAATCCATGCGACAATAAACAGCATCACCCAGATGGCATTTTTAATCGCAAACTGAATCAGCCGATCAAACAGACCTTCTGGTTTTGGAAGTGCCGATTCTGTATTTAAATCTTCAGTTTTAGCATCAGGAGAATCATTAATGCTCATGGCTCGCTTCTCCTTTTTCCAGTTCAGACTTCAGCAGGAAACTGCCTTGGGCGGCATATTGCTGTCCCTGAGTTAGACCAGACTGAACTTCAATCCACTGACCATCACCTGAAACCTGCCCTAAAATCACAGACTGTGGGCTGAATTCAATTTTTTTATCATGTTCATGCGCCACAAAAACCGCATCTTTACCTTCAATTTTCTGTACTGCACTTTTCAGTACACGAATTGCCTGTGTTGAGCCTGCCTGTTGCAGTTGTACATTGACCATTAAGTTTGGACGCAGTTCAGTTGCATTGGAGAGAACTTTGGCACGAACCTGTAAACGACCTGTCTGTGCATCGGCTTCACTGTTCAGGGTTTGAATCTGTGCTTTAAATGCATTGCCCGTTTGCAAAGATTTAAATTCAATCTGCTGATTCGGCGCCAGAGTGGCAAACTCAGAACTTGGTGCAATAAATTCAAGCCACAACTGATCCAGCTGATCAATAATAAACAGCTGATCCGCCAACTGGACATTTTCACCGATCACCAAGTCTTTCTTACTGATCACACCTGAAATCGGGGCAGTCAGTACATAACGACCATTTGAACCTGAAGAAGCACCAAAGGCAGACAAACGCGCTTTGGTCGCCTGCACCTGTATCTGTGCCTGCTGATAAGCGTTATAAGCACGCTGATAATCCTGCTTGGCAGAAATACCCTGCGACCACAACTGACGCTCACGCTCATAGTCCTGCTTTGCCAGTTGCAGATTGGACTGTGCAATCTGTAAATTGGACTGCTGATCGACCAGATCAGGTACCAGTAAAGTTGCCAGAGCCTGCCCTTTTTTCACATGCTGACCCAGTTCAACACTGACCGATTGCACATGACCACTGAATGCAGGTGAAACGTGCGCTTGACGGTCTGTATTCACGGTTAATTTAGCAGGATAAGACGCTGATTTACTCACAGCACCAACTTCTACTTTTGCAAGTTGCACACCCTGTTCCGCCATTTGCTGTGCAGTCAGACTGATTGCTTCGGCATGACCTTCTGCGTTATCACCACCTTCTTCATGCGCATGATCACCCCCTTCTTTATGATCATGCTCCGCTTCTTTGCCATGCCCTTCACCGGCATGCGCTTCTGATTCACCATGTCCATCCATTTTAGCAGGTTTATTTTTACCTGAAATAAACAGCCCCAATGCAACCAAAGCAGTGATCACCAAAGCGATAATGATCAGCACTGACTGAGAGATTTTTCCATGTTGATTTTTCAAATTGTGTTTTAGATTGAACATATTAATTTCCCTCACTCATTCCACCCACCACAGGCAATGCCTGCGTGTCCTGCCATAACGTCTGATTGATCTGTGCAATCGCATCTTTTGCCATGAGCTGATCTGGTGCTAAACCTAAACTCAGACTTTCGGCTTCAATCGCACGTTGCCAACCATCTTTCAGTAATTGCACCTTACGCAGACGAACCTCCTGCAACTGCAAAGTCGCCTGCTGTACATCGGTCACGGCAAATTTCCCTGCACTAAACCCCATCAGGGTTTTACGCTGAACCTGTGTGGCGAGGGGAATTTGAGACTGATCCACTTCTTTAAACTGCACTTCCAGGCCCTGTAGTTCGGTCAATAGGGTTCCAATCTGCAAAGCATTCTGTTTCAGATAAAATTCCTGTTGCTTGCCCAGTAAATCCTGTTTTGCCTGTGCAATCTCGACACCATACTGCTGACGATTGAAAATATTTAAGGGAATAGAAACCCCCACCACCAAGGCATTTTCAGTCGCTGTTTCAGCTGATCTGGTTCGATTCATGCCTAAATTGACTGTTGGATTTGGACGTGCCGATGCCTTGAGCTGATCAACGGTGGCTTTGGCTTGCAGTACCTGTAACTGACGTGATTTCTCCATCAGATTATCCGCAAGATAAGCCTGCACCTGTTGTGGAGTGGAACTTGGCCACAGTGACTGTGGGCTTAAACCGATACGGATGGACTTATCTGCATCGCCCCAGACATTGGATAACTGCTGTGTTGCCACCTGTAACTGCAAGTCTGCCTGACGGTATAAACGGACATTTTCCGCATGACTGAGCCTGGCACGATCCACATCAACCTGCGCCACACTGCCCGCCTGATAACGTTTCTGAATCGCATTCAGATTTTCTTCACTGACATTGAGCTGTTCACGAACAACATTGCGTTCCAGTTCAAAAATCGCCAGTTGTGACCACAGATATTTCACCGCCAGTTCAAGCTGTGCCTGATAAATGCGCTGATTCAGCACAGTCTGATCTTTGGCAAGTCGTGCCAGCTGCTGTGCAGATTTACGTTCACCAAACAGATCAAGTCGCTGAGAAAGTCCAATCGAAAGCTCTTTTTCTTCGTCTGAGCCAAAGCCCGCCTGCGCTATGGACAACTCAGGATTTATCCACAGCTTTGACTGTTTTATATTCGCATCGTTGATTTTTTGCAGAGTTAGCCACACACCCTGCGACTGCTGATACTGCTCAGTTTTCTCAATTGCCTGTTGCAAACTCAGCTTTTGAACAGATGAATCTGCCCATGCAACCGATGACATTAAACTGATGACAACAGTGCTGAGAATAGAATTCCGTATTTTAAATACAGCCTTTGATCCTGTTTCAGACACAGGTATCTCTTTTTGTATAGATACACTTTTAGACATGATAATGCCCCACTAAAATGAATATTCAGTGGTGGGTCAATATTTTCGGCTACCCCACCTTATAGCGGGGCGGATGCGGGCGGAGGATTGGGTAGGAATAAATCAGGCGACTGGTACAGATTTTTCCAGTCGATAAAGGCAGATTCAGGATAAGCAACAAATTTAGGTTGATCAGCCTGTTGAGACACATCTGCCACGATAAAATGCGCAAATGAAGGCAAATGATCACTGTGATCATCTTCAAGATGATTCAGAAAATCATGTGCTTTGGCATCATTGAGATGATCATGAATGATTGATTGCGATAATTCATCATTGAAAATAGAGGATATCGAATGCTGTTGCTGATCTTGAGTGCAATTCGGGGCAACATGATGTCCAAAATGCGAGGGTATGAGTTTCGCTGTTGTTGATACGGTACTTTCATGGTCGCAAAAAGCCGCTGCCACATTCCACAAACTTTGGAACATGAACAAACTCAATAAGACTGTAATAAAAATACCTGAGCGTTTCACAGGTGCTGCCTGATTCAAATATTTTGTGAATATAGCAAACTTCTCAGCTGTAATAAAATTACATTCTCATTCTTCACTGATATTGTAAAAAAGTATGTTTATTCATCAATACGTAAAAAATGCAATTGACAAATTACATTATATTATTTGCAAAGTTTAAAAAATAAGCTAAATTAACTATATCTAATCAATTTTTTCTGATTAGCAATCTCTTTTTACTTTGTTAATGGATTAGCAAGGAGGTTTTATATGTTGGTACATATTTTTAACCGTTTTTTAGGAGATTCAACATCTCGCCAAGCATTTGAACAAAATGCTTCCGAAGCTGCACTCGAAAAAGCCCAAGCCCATCATTTTGAAGATCAAAATCTAAGTTTGGATGAAATCACCAATCGTAATGCGATGTGGTGTTATCTTCGAGCTGCATTACGTGGAGATCAAGAAGCTCAATATAAAATGGGTCTCAGTTATTTAAATGGTCAACTTGGTTTAGATCGTAGTTATAGTCATGCTGAAAAATGGCTTGAACAAGCGGCACATCAAGGTCATATCTCAGCACAAGAACAACTTAGAAAAGTTTATGACGAACTCGCCTTTTCATAAATCCTAATGATAAATTCTAATTTTTTGACAAACAGAGTTCATTAGAGCTCTGTTTTTTGTTTCTCTGTTCTTTTTATGCCCACATAAATTTAACTGTCTATTTTCCATCCAGAACTTTAATTATTTAACTTTAAACTGGCTCAGTTATATGATAAAAATCACTGAATTAGTTAAAAATAAATAGAGTATTTACTCTAAAAATATTTTGTAAATTCAGATACTTAATACTAGTATTTTTATTTTTTTTGTATATTATTGCGCCCAACAAATATGATCATCTTTTATACAATGCATGGTCAGCTTGAAACAACAAATACAGCACATATTCATTTCAGTTAATCAGGGAAACAGCTATGAATCAAAAATTAGAGCAACTTTTTCAGCAAAAGGTTCAAGGTAAAGTCGCACTTATCACAGGTGCTTCTAGTGGTATTGGTTTAACCGTTGCAAAAAAACTAGCGGCAGCTGGTGCACACGTCCTTTTAGTATCTCGTACTGAAGAAACACTCAAAGAAGTACAAGCTGAGATCCAAGCTGAAGGCGGTCAAGCGGATATTTTCCCGTGTGATTTGAATGATATGAATGCTATTGATGAAGTCTCTAAGCAAATCATTGCATCTGTCGATCATATTGATATTCTGATTAATAATGCGGGGCGTTCAATCCGTCGTGCTGTACATGAATCTGTTGATCGTTTCCATGATTTTGAGCGTACCATGCAATTGAACTATTTCGGTGCTGTACGTTTGGTATTGAATATTTTACCGCAAATGATGGGGCGTAAAGATGGTCATATCATCAACATCAGTTCAATTGGTGTTTTGGCAAATGCAACCCGTTTCTCTGCTTATGTAGCTTCAAAAGCTGCTTTAGATGCGTTTAGCCGTTGTTTATCTGCGGAAGTTCATTCTCACAAGATTGCGATCACTTCTGTATATATGCCTTTGGTTCGCACACCAATGATTGCACCAACCAAAATTTATAAATATGTACCAACGCTTTCCCCTGAACAAGCGGCTGATTTGGTTGCGTATGCAATCGTAAAACGTCCGAAGAAAGTTGCGACGAATTTAGGTCGTTTGGCTTCGATTACTTATTCAATCGCACCTGGTATTAACAATAAACTGATGTCGATTGGTTTTAACTTATTCCCAAGTTCAACAGCATCTGTCGGCGAACAGCAAAAGTTGAATTTAGTACAACGCGCTTATGCACGCTTGTTCCCAGGTGAGCATTGGTAAGATTACTGCTGCAATAAAAAAACCGCCTTTCGGCGGTTTTTTATTTTAAATCAAAGATTACTTCGAACCTTTAATCCCTGCTTGTAGCAATAATGCCCCTAAACCACCAATTTTATTTTCTTGAGGTTTAGCAGCCTGTGGCTTCTTGTCATGACGAGGTGCTTTATCCTTATTATCATGACGTGCATGATTTGGACGATCACCTTGAGGACGTTTGCCTTGAGGTTTACGTTCACCTCGTTGTTCACCATTGGCATTGTTGAACTCACGCTTTTGACGTGGTGCTTTTGTAGGTGCTTCAGAACCTTCTGGACGCATCGACAAATTCACACGATTACGTTCAGCATCAACAGTTAACACGCGCACTTGAACAATTTGACCAGGTTTCACCACTTTATGTGGATCAGATACAAACTCGTTCGCAAGTTCAGAAATATGGATTAAACCGTCTTGGTGTACACCCACATCGACGAATGCACCGAAATTCGTCACATTGGTAATCACACCTTCAAGTTGCAAACCTTCAGTGAGCTGCCCGACTTCTGTGATGTCTTCACGGAACTTTGCAGTACGGAACTCAGGACGTGGATCACGACCTGGTTTTTCAAGTTCGCTTAATACATCTTGAACAGTCGGAAGACCAAATTGATCATTCACAAACTCTTCCGCTTTCACTTGGCGAATAATTTCAGTATTACCAATGATATCTTTCACTGTCGTTGCTTTTGCAGCAACAATGCTATTCACTAAACCATAAGATTCAGGATGCACAGAAGACGCATCTAAAGGCTCTGAACCATCTTGAATACGTAAGAAACCTGCCGCTTGTTCAAAAGTACGCTCGCCTAAACGTGGTACATTTTTCAAAGCTTGACGGTTATCAAAACGACCATTTTCTTTACGGTAATCAACAATTTGTTGTGCGATTGATTTATTCAAACCTGCGATATAACCCAAAATTGCAGGAGATGCAGTATTAACATCAACACCCACCGCGTTCACACAGTCTTCAACCACTGCATCAAGCGTTTTCGCCAAATTAGTTTGGTTTACATCGTGTTGATATTGACCTACACCAATTGATTTAGGATCAATTTTCACAAGTTCAGCCAATGGATCTTGTAAACGACGTGCAATCGAAACTGCACCACGAATCGCAACATCTAACTCAGGCAGTTCAGCAGAAGCCAATTCTGATGCAGAATAAACCGATGCACCTGCTTCAGATACAGAAACACGGGTTAAATTCAGATCTGCATTGGCAGCCATCATTTCAGCGACAACTGCTTCAGTTTCGCGGCTTGCAGTACCATTGCCAATGGCAATCAAATCCACATTGAATTCACGGCAAAGACGTGCAAGCTCAGCGACAGAACCCGCTTTATCTTCTTTTGGTGCAAATGGATAAATCGTACTATGCGCAAGTACATCACCTGAATTTGACACTACAGCCAATTTCACACCTGTACGAATACCAGGATCTACACCCAGTGTGGTACGCGAACCTGCAGGTGCTGAAAGCAATAAATGACGTAAGTTTTCAGCGAATACATCCATTGCTTCTGATTCAGCTGCAAGACGCTTTTCTGTCAATAAAGAATGTTCAATCGTTGGACGAACTTTGCCGAGCCAGAATAATTTTGCAGTTTGTTTTAAGAAATCACGACGTGCTTGTGGTTCAACTGTTTCAAGATCGTATTCTGTTTCAATGCGAATTAATGGCGCTTCATCTTCACCATCCACTTTTAAACCCAATACGTTTTCTTGTCGACCACGTAACATCGCCAATAAACGATGTGAAGGCACTTTATTGAGGTTTTCAGAGAAATCGAAGTAGTCACGGAATTTTTTACCGACTTCTTTTTTCTCATCTGAAGCCACTAGACTTTTTAACACTGCTGTTTTGGCAAATGTTGCTTTTAAGTCTGTGGTCAACGGAATATTTTGCGCCCAATCATCAATAATGATGTGTTGGATGGCATCCAATTGGCTTTCAACATCGGCATAGTCCTCATGACTAAAACCTGCCAATGCTTCAGTTGGATCAACTTGCTCAGCAATGATCTTTTCTGCAATCGGTCCTAAGCCAGCTTCTTTCGCCTTAAACGACTTACTGGTACGTTTTGGACGGTACGGCGCGTAAAGTTCTTCTAATGCATTTTTTGTTTCAGCGCCATTGACACGAGCCAGTAAGTCATCAGAGAGCTTATTTTGTTCTTTTAATGATTCGATTACTTTTTCACGGCGTTCAAATAAATCACGTAAATAAACTAAGCGTGTATCAAGTTGGCGTAATTGGATGTCGTCTAAGCCTTGCGTTACTTCTTTACGGTAACGTGCAATAAATGGAACACTAGAGCCTTCATCTATCAGTTTAATGGCAGCTTCTACTTGGTTTGGACGTACGGCAAGCTCACTTGCCAACTGCTGAACTAAGTCAGTCATCGTGTTTAATTCCACAAGGATATAAGGACTAAAAGTTAGTGATTATAAAGACCAAGACCATAAAATCCACAATTGTTTTGCAAATTAGCAATGAAAAAAGTGATTAAAGTTCATTTTTATTGGTTTTTAATCACGCAAACCCCGATTTCGCTCTCATCAGTAGCATTCAAACAGCTTTGTAAAATAGTTTTTCGAAGATCAGTTTTTGCACTTTTATATGTGCCGTAGCCAAATATTTTTCACTATTGTCAATTTTAAATTGGGAAATAGATTTTTGATTTCTCCATATACATACGCTTGAATAAACATAAAAGTACCTCCATATTCATTACTACGAGCAGATTTTGACCTTTGTTTTTGTAGCAACAGAAATACCTCCAGTTGGCTGTGAACCCCACAATCCACTGTTCAAATATTTCTGATAACAGCAATGACGAATATATCTACCTAAACAAAAACTTATTGTCTAAATACATCAAAGTTTCATTTGCAAATGGTATAGTTTTTTATTTATAAACATAGAATCGTCTCAAATTTTTATAAATTCTTTATAGATGTTGTTTTTTGGTTTCAATACCGCATGAAAATTGTATTTTTGAGCAATTTGATACATAGTCTTAACAAGAGCTTAGGCAGTATACTGAGATTAACGAATATTTATAATTTACAACATTAAGGGAGTGCATCATGAGTTTAGTTGTACCTGCTGAAAATACAGATGTCGTACAAAACGAAACTGACCGTGTCGAACGCATTTTAGTCGTCGATGATGATGTGCGTTTACGTACCCTTTTGCAGCGCTTCTTGGAAGACAAAGGCTTTGTGGTCAAAACAGCCCACGATGCCACTCAAATGGATCGTCTATTACAACGTGAACTATTTTCACTGATCGTTTTAGACTTCATGTTACCCGTAGAAGACGGCTTAAGCATTTGCCGACGTTTACGTTCATCGAACATTGATACACCTGTGATCATGCTCACCGCTCGTGGTAGCGACTCTGATCGTATTGCAGGGCTAGAAGCCGGTGCGGATGATTATTTACCAAAACCGTTCAATCCTAATGAGTTATTGGCACGTATCCGCGCAGTACTGCGTCGTCAAGTTCGTGAAGTGCCTGGCGCACCAAGCCAAAACGTGGAAGTGGTGTCATTTGGCCCTTGGTCTTTAGATCTCTCAACACGTACCTTGACCCGTGAAGGTCAAGTGGTGACGTTGACCACAGGTGAATTTGCGGTTCTAAAAGCATTGGTACAACACCCGCGTGAACCATTGACTCGCGACAAACTGATGAATCTTGCACGTGGTCGTGAATGGGGTGCCATGGAACGCTCAATTGACGTTCAAGTCTCTCGTTTACGTCGTTTGATCGAAGAAAATCCTGCGCGTGCACGCTACATCCAAACTGTTTGGGGTGTAGGTTATGTGTTTGTTCCAGATGGTGCTGAATAAACTTAAAGATGATTCTATAAAATGAATCTGTTTTAAAAATACTGGCATATTCTGATTGGAATATTGCCAGTATTTTTTTAACGTGAAATATTCAAAGGAATATTTGAAAATAAGCATAACAACAAAACAATGTAGATCAATATTTTGATATTGCTATATCCCGATCATCCATTAAACTAAAAAACATCCAATCACACGATATACCAAATATTAGGATTCATCTGTGAAATTAGAACCCATTGACCCGCAAGCATTTACAGACTTTGAAGCATATCAGGAAAGAAAACGTACTCCTTGGGAACGCTTTCTAGACAAAATCAAACCTCGTTCCGCAGCCATGCGTACCACGGTCTTGGTTTTATTTGTGGTATTCTTCAGCTTGTTTATGTCATTGTGGTTTTTTTGGAAAACACTCTATTTACCAGAAATTCAACAACATGCACGCTTTCTAGCGGTTGAGTTGGAAATGATCAACAATCCACGTTTGCAAATTTATCATGATGAAAAACAATTAGATATTGATGAATGGCTGAGACAACGTGTTGGGGTTGAGTATGTTACCGATCCCAAAGATTATCCCAATGTTAAAGAGAAAATCATTGCAGACTTTTTCACCCGTCGCATTGAAAAACAATTGACCAAAGAACTTGATATCAAAAATGTCACCGTCTACTTCCAGTTTAAACCGAGCCCGCGCATTTGGGTGCAAACCCCTGAAATGAATGGTAATTGGGTACGTGAACCACTGAAAACCTATGCAGACTATAGCCCTGAATTGATTTTAGCGTGGTTATTGGGTGTTCCCTTCATCTCAGCAGCCATCATTCTGACGCTTGTACGCCAACTCAATCGCCCTTTACTCCGCCTGCAAAATGCAGCCAATAGTTATAGTAAAACAGGTAAAGCTCCTTATCTCGAAACCAATCATGGACCCCAGGAAATTCGTGAAGTAAACCAAGCATTTAACCACATGGTTTATACACTTGAACAAACTGAACGTGATCGCCAAATTATGCTCGCAGGAATTTCACATGACCTGAGAACCCCACTGACTCGTATTCGTTTAAGTGCTGAAATGATGGCGGATGATGACTTCCTTAAAGAAGGCATGATTTATGATGTCGATGATATGGACGCGATTCTCAGCCAGTTTATTTCCTATATGCGTGATGGTTCAGATGAGGAAGTCCAAGACACCAATATCAATGTATTGTTACAAGAGCTCATAATCCAATTTAAGCCGTTGGATATTCGTTTCACGCCACAAGAACTCCCAACAATTACTGCTCGCTCGCTTTCTTTAAAGCGTTTGATTGGTAATTTAATTAATAATTCTAAACGATATGGTTCAGAACCGATTGAATTGAGTGCTTTTGTTGAAGATGAGCACATTAAAATCTGTGTAGCTGACCATGGTGAAGGTATTCCCGAAGATCAAATCGAAGATTTAATGCAGCCCTTTGTGCGCGGAAATGCAGCACGAACTGTACAAGGCAGTGGTTTAGGTTTAGCCATTGTGAAGCGAATTGTCGATATTCACCAAGGTGAATTGTCAATTTCTAACCGTCCTGAAGGTGGGCTACAAGCAGTTATTTCTCTTCCACTTCATATAAAAATTGAGGAAGAATCAACACCTACAAATCCGATCCAAAAAATCAAACAAACTTTGAGTGATCATTTCTAATGATCGCTCAATAAATCAACATTTGAATTTGTTTATTTATCAAACAGTCACTATTATTTCGTTAATAAATAATAGCTTAAAAACCATCACAAAACTTTATACCCACATTTACTGAAAAAATTAGACCTTAGCATTAGAGGCATGCACAATTTACATTTAGGGCGGTACAATCCGTCTAGTTTTGAACAAGAATTGAGCGTAAACCATGTCTTTAGATCGTATTCGTTTAGCATCACTCCACAACAAAGTGATGAGCGCAGAACAAGCTGCTACCTTTATCCAAGATGGCATGACTGTAGGGATGAGTGGTTTTACCCGTGCAGGTGAAGCGAAAGCTGTACCTTTGGCATTGGTAGCACAAGCGGAAAAAAATCCGTTAAAAATCACATTAATCACAGGTGCAAGTCTAGGTAATGATCTTGACAAAAAATTGACTGAAGCGGGTGTACTTGCTCGTCGCTTACCTTTCCAAGTGGACAACACTTTACGTAAAGCCATCAACAAAGGCGAAGTGATGTTCATTGACCAACATTTGTCTGAAACTGTTGAACAAATGCGTAACCTTCAGTTGAAAAAACCTGATGTAGCTGTGATTGAAGCTGTTGCGATCACTGAAGATGGTGGCATCATTCCAACAACTTCAGTAGGTAACTCTGCTAGCTTTGCAATTTTTGCTGAAAAAGTGATTGTAGAAATCAACACTAACTTAAGCCCTGCTTTCGAAGGCTTACACGATATTTATATCCCTACTTACCGTCCAACACGTCAACCAATTCCATTGACTAAAGTGGATGAGCGTATTGGTACACCTGCGATCAATATCGATCCTGCTAAAATTGTCGGTATCGTAATCAACAGCGAATTGCATGACTCTCCATCTACCGTTGCTGATGCGGATGATGAAACTCAAGGTATTGCAAACCACTTAATCGCGTTCTTTGAAAAAGAAGTTGCAGAAGGTCGTTTACCAAAAGACTTAGGTCCTTTACAAGCAGGTATTGGTTCGATTGCAAACGCAGTACTCACAGGTCTTAAAGAATCTAACTTTGAAGACTTAGTCATGTATTCAGAAGTACTTCAAGACTGTACATTCGAATTGATCGATGCGGGTAAAATGAAGTTTGCTTCAGGTTCATCAATTACACTTTCTGCTAAATATGGCGAAAAAGTATTTAACAACCTTGAACAATACAAAGACAAACTTGTATTACGCCCACAAGAAATTTCAAACCATCCTGAATTGGTTCGTCGTTTAGGCATCATCGGCATCAACACTGCACTTGAGTTCGATATTTACGGCAACGTAAACTCTACTCACGTATGTGGTACAAAAATGATGAATGGTATCGGTGGTTCAGGTGACTTCGCGCGTAATGCGCACCTTGCAATCTTCGTAACGAAATCAATTGCGAAAGGTGGTGACATTTCTTCTGTTGTGCCATTTGCTTCTCACGTTGACCATGCTGAACACGATGTTGACATCCTTGTAACTGAACAAGGTCTTGCTGACTTACGTGGTCTTGCACCGCGTGAACGTGCTCGTGCAATCATCGACAACTGTGCACACCCAATGTACCGTGATGCATTGAACGATTACTTTGATCGTGCATGTGAGAAAGGCGGTCAAACACCTCATATTCTTCGTGAAGCGCTTTCTTGGCACTCTAACTTTGAAGAAACTGGTCACATGTTGACTGCACAAGCTCAAGAGAAGAAATCTGCATAAGATTTTAAATCTGTTGTAGAAATAAGAAACGCCCACAAGGGCGTTTTTTTATGTCTAATCAATAAGATTCGCAATGAACATCACTCCTCTCAGGAGGAGAAACTAATGCCAATCTGTTAAATCAACTTTATATAAATTAGCCTCTTTTGCCTTTTTACACCAGTTGCTTTAAACGAGGTGATGCTATCGTGAGGCGACATGGATGTCGCCGTTGGACAAGGGCGATATGGATATCCCCTTTGTCCAACAAAGGATTTTTGTCACCTTGCGGAATACATTCCTCATCCTTCAAAAGTGAGGCATCGACTACGCAAAGCAATTTAAATTTTTCAATGTATGTCGAGTCTGTGCAAACCTTTAAATTTTAAATTATTTAACTTTGATCGAAAGATATAACTCCGCAAGAAGATGCAGGAGAAATTTAAAATCCCCTCTCTCTAACTCTCTCCCAAAGGGAGAGAGCTTCAATACTTATTGATTAAGAATGATTTTGAATTGATATTAATTCACACTGAAAGTCCCTTCTCCCTGAGCGAAACAAAGCATTGCTTTGTTGAAGTGCAAGACGTAGTGGGAGAAGGTTAGGATGAGGGGGAGAATATCCAATACTGATTGATTAATAAGTGATTTTTTAAACTAAACAACACCCTCTTTTTTCTCAATAAACGCCACACTCGCCTGATCCTCACGAATCATATCGACTGCCTTTTCAGCAATCATGATTGCAGGCGCATTGGTATTCCCATTGACTACTTTTGGCATAATCGACGCATCCACGACACGTAGATTTTTAATCCCATAGACACATAAACGCGGATCAACCACAGCCATATCATCTACACCCATCTTACAACTGCCAACAGGGTGATAAACCGTATCTGAACGATCTCGTAATATTTGCCGAATCTCTTCGTCCGTTTGAATATTAGATGTAAATAAATCTTCTTTAATCATGCTTTTAAAAGCATTCGATTCCATTAACTTTTGGGTCAGCTTAAACCCTTTAACCATTTCCTCTAAATCAGATTCATCACCATAAAAATCAGGATCTATCAGCAATGGATCATCAATACTTGACCCACTGATTTTAATGGTGCCACGACTTTTCGGATTGAGCAGACAAACATGACATGAAATACCATGCCCCGTATGCATTGTACGTGCATGGTTATCGACTAATGCCACTACAAAATGCAGTTGTAGGTTTGGTACGGTTTGTTCATCAGAGCTTTTAATAAAGCCGCCACATTCTGCAAAATTCGTGGTAATCAAGCCACGGCGCTCCTTACGATAGCGCCCAATCTGCTTGAATAAATCAATTGAACCCGCAATAGATAAACCAAATGTACCCTGAATTTCACTGACCTTATAAGCAAAAATAAAATCTGGATGATCATGAAAATTCTTACCCACACCTGGCAGATGCTTTTTCACTTCGATGCCATGTTGCATGAGTTCTTGCTGATCGCCCACACCTGACAGCATTAAGATTTGCGGTGACTGCATTGCGCCTGCACTTAATAAAACCTCACGGCGCGCACGAATCTGTTTGAGTTGCCCATTCTGTTTATACTCCACACCGATAGCCACGCCATTTTCAATCAAAATACGATGAGTTTGCGCATGGGTTTCTACTGTTAGGTTTTTACGTTCACGATGTGGAAATAAATAAGCACGCGCTGAACTACAACGCTCACCATTGATATGTGTAACTTGGTAAACGCCTAAACCTTCTTGTTCAGCACCATTAAAATCATCAAGAATTTTATAGCCTTGCTCTTTTGCCGCAGCGATGTATTTTTCTTGGAGTGGATTATCACTATGTAGATCAATCACGGAGAGTGGCCCATCATTGCCATGATATTGATCTTTTATTCTTTCGTTTTTTTCTGATTTGATAAAATAAGGTAGTACCTCATCATAAGACCAACCTTCATTGCCCAGTGCAGCCCAATCATCATAATCTTGACGATGTCCTCGGATATAGACCATGGCATTGATTGCAGATGAACCACCTAAGCACTTACCCCGCGGTTGATAGCCTTTTCGACCATTTAAACCACGTTGTGGAACAGTTTCAAATGCCCAATTATTGATTTTAGTAGGAATACTAATCACAGCAGCACAAGGTACTTCGACTTTCCAACCATCTCCTGCGCCACCCGCTTCAAGCAAACACACAGATACAGATGGATTTTCTGAGAGTCGCCCTGCCAATACACAGCCTGAGCTACCACCACCAATAATAATGTAATCAAATTCCTGTTGATTCACGTAAAAATCCTTTTCTTGTTTTAAATTATCTTTTCACCATTATGCATATTTTTATTGAATAAAAAATCACTATTCAAAAATTGTTCAACTTTTAAAATACATTCCACAGCATAAATTTGGCTAAAAAATAGACTTATCATGGCTGCATTTTTATATTAATCTGTTGTAAACATTCTTTTAAAACAAGAGATAAAAAGCGATGTTTATCATTAAACAATTTCAAGAAACAGACATAGATGATGTCATTACACTCTGGGAAATCTGTGATCTAACCCGTCCGTGGAATAACCCTGAAATTGATATTTTTAGAAAAGTTGCGCAAAAAGATGGCTTATTTTTACTGGCAGTCAAAGATGATCAATTGATTGCTTCCGTCATGGGTGGCTATGATGGGCATCGTGGTTGGGTCAATTATCTTGCAGTTCATCCGCATGCACAGCGTAATGGTGTCGCAACCGCACTGATACAGCAACTAGAGAAGCGATTAATCGCACTTGGCTGTCCAAAGCTACAACTTCTCATCCGTAAGGATAATATCGACGTACAAAGCTTCTACGAGCAATTGGGCTATGAAGAAATAGAAGTTGTTTGTCTAGGTAAACGATTGATTCAGGATTAAAAAAGGTCAGTGAATACTGACCTTTCTGTGAAGTCGTTGAAATGGAATAGCGCTAAATTTTAGAATTTATACCCATAAGATACACCGAGAATGTCCTGACTCATTTTCAACTTAGATTCTCCACCACCAAAGGCAGGGGAAATCCGACCTGTGACCTCATCCTCTAATGCATGAGTATAAGCCACACTGAGTTCTTGGTGCTGATCAATATGATAAGTTGCCCCGACACTCAGATGATCTTGAATCACACCTGGTGCAAGAATATTTAAGAATGCTTCACTGGATGGGATCGGCTGATCATTGTGGCTATAACCTGCCCTTAAGGTCAGTTTCGGATGTGCTTGATAGCTCACACCCAATTTATAAACATTGATATCTTCCCAACCAAAACCTGGACCTTGATCTGTACCAAAAGCATGCCCTTGTTTTAACTGAGCGACGTCAAATCTATTTCCAACCGCTTTTACATCCGAATAATTAATGCGTTGCACATCAGCAGCAAGGGTTAATTTAGGCGTTACTTTAACAGCCACGCCAATGCCATAACTTTCAGGTACATCAAAGTCACCCTGCTCTGCAAATAAACCTTGATACTTTTCAAAGCGATCGGCATTAATTTTTGAAGAATAATTTGCACCTAAGGTCAAACGATCATCAAAAAAGTTGCCCGCCCAGCCAATACGTGCGCCAATTCCAGTGGCAGAGTCTTTGCCACGATTACTCAGATTTGAACCATCTGCCGAATAACCTGCAAAGGCTGTGATGCCTTTTGCCTCAAAACGTTGATAAAGAATATTGGTGGCGATACCAACTGATTGATTCTCTGCATATTTCCAAGACACTGCAGGAGAAATAAAGACTTGTGTTAAATCTACACCAGCAGTACCTGAATTACCAAATGCTGCAAAGGGGTTATTCTTATAGCCCGTATTCATCCCACCATTGCCATAAATAGCCAAACCTAAAGCAACCTGATCATTGATTTGATGATTCAAAGCTACTTCAGGCAAAACAAAGTATTTACGTCCATTGCCATCATATGAGCCATTGGCATTGGGATAACCTTGTGGCATTTGATTGCCACTGATTTGTGCTGAACGATCTGGTGAAAATACAGTTGCTCCAACATCAACACGACTACCGTTCCAACTCAAGCCAGCAGGGTTGTTCGCAATGGTCAAAGCATCCTGGAATTGTGCGATTGAGGTTCCTGCACTGCCTTGCGCTTTGACACCATAACCATGCATAAAATAGCCTGTCGTTGCAAATGAAGTCGTACTTAATAAAGAGATCAATAAAGTCAGAGATAATTTTTTATGTGAGGCGTTCATAATTTACTTTACTTAAAAATAATATATAAGTAAGCATATTGTTAATCATATATCTTGTAATCCAAGATAAAATGAGATGCTTATTCTATTTCTTCATAAAGCGTCTTTTCTTCACTTGCTTCAGTTTTCCTACTCTGAGGAAAATAGGAAATTCTAAAATCAAATCCTCATGTGCTTCTGTCAACACTTCAGCCAATGCCACCAAAGGATGATCCAGACTTGGATTTTTTTCACAATAATGTTTCACCGCTGACCATGTCGATAAATATTTCAATAATTGTGCTGCTGTCCATTGATACTGCATTTTAAATGCAGGGACCTGTATTTCTTCAAATGGGAAGGGAATGGTCTGATATTCTTCATCAATAAAGCGACGTTCAGCATCCCAATAACCATTGAGTTGCTCACAATACAACCTTTGAACCAAAGCATTGACTGCTTGATTTTCAACTTGAATCAAACCATAGCCGATGACCGCTAAAACACCATCGGGTTTTAAAGTACGGCAGACTTCACGATAAAATGCATCAAAATCAAACCAATGAATCGCTTGCGCAACCGTAATCAAGTCAAATCCTAGTGCAGGAAATGTGGTTTTTTCCGAAGCTTGGACTTGATAGCTGACATTGTCAAAATATGGTGCATGTTGTAATTGTTGCGCACTAATATCTGTTGCAACAATATGATCAAAATAAGGGGCTAAAAGCTGAGTGAATTGTCCAGAGCCCGCACCACAATCCCACGCAAAACCACGTGCAGGAACATGATTTAAAATTTCCTGAATAACTTCTGGCGGATAACTGGGTCGAGCTTGCTGGTAAAGCTGACTACCCGATGAAAATAAATCTTTCATTGTTTTTATAGCTATCTATTGTTCTGAATAAGATTATATTTTACGACATTCACAAAGTTCAATAACCTATTTTGTAAGACAATCTATTTACCTCATCAAAGCTTATTTGCTGATCCACGGCTTTATCAGATCTTAAAAAACAGGCAATAAAAAACCCCAAACAATGTTTGAGGTTTTTTGAATATGGTGGCGAGACCCAGGATCGAACTGGGGACACACGGATTTTCAATCCGTTGCTCTACCTACTGAGCTATCACGCCGATGCGGTGTATTAAGCCGTATCTCAGTGCAATAGTCAATATAAATCATGACTTTTTTACGCAACTTGATTCGAGTGGGTATTTTTTACCCAAAAAAAATCCCTGATGGGATCAGGGATTGAAATCTTGAAGATTTTTTAAATATGGTGGCGAGACCCAGGATCGAACTGGGGACACACGGATTTTCAATCCGTTGCTCTACCTACTGAGCTATCACGCCGATGGGGCGTATTAAACAATTTAATGCTTTTGTCGTCAAGCATTGAACTCCTTTAAAATGATCAATAGTTTATTTTTAAAGCAAAAATGGCGAATTTATTTTAAATACAATGATTTTCTGTATTTATTTTCAACAATCCTGTTATCCAATGATAAAAAAAGCAGCCTATTTAGACTGCTTAAAAACATCCGTTTGAGTAAATCAATTAAATTTTACCCAAATGTGCCAAACAACGGTGGATTGCTCCACAGCCAGGCTCAAATGTTTTCACACCTTTCTCTTCTTCAATTCGACAAACTTCTTCTACTAAGCGTTCAGCAACACCACGTCCACGGTTTGCAGGATGAACCACAATGTTTTCTAAAACTTTGCTTTCTCCCTGTCCCGTACACCATAATGCGCCTATTACTTTGGTATTAAATTCTGCGACATAAAGTAGGGTATAATGTGTTAAGTTTTGCTCAAGTTGTTCTATGGCATCTTTACCATCCCCAAATTCGGGACTGGTGTCATATAATCGCTCAAGCTGCTCGCGAACTTCTTGATTCTCTATTGAAGTTTTAGCATGTACGGTAATAGGCATTGATTAACCCTCCTGAGCAATCTAATATGCTGTCACTTTCGTCACAGCGAAACATCTTTACATCAAACTTTTAATTTTTGACGTTTTTTGAGGAACGTGTCTATGGCTCAACGTATCAGTGAAGTGGTAAGAAACACCAACGAAACTAAAATTCGAGTTCGTGTGAATCTTGACGGTACTGGTCAAGGCACGCTCAATACAGGTGTTCCCTTTTTAGACCATATGATTGATCAAATCAAGCGTCATGGCTTATTTGATATTGATATTCATTGTGATGGTGACTTAGAAATCGACGATCACCACACGGTTGAAGACTGCGGAATCACTTTAGGGCAAGCCTTTGCACAAGCTTTAGGTGATAAAAAAGGCTTACGTCGTTACGGTCATTTCTATGCACCGCTTGATGAATCTTTAAGCCGTGTTGTGGTGGATTTATCTGGTCGTCCAGGATTATTCATGGATATTCCATTTACTCGTGCCATGATCGGTCGTTTTGATGTGGATTTATTCTCAGAATTCTTCCAAGGCTTTGTCAATCATGCACTCATGACTTTACACATCGACAATTTAAAAGGTAAAAACAGCCACCACCAAATTGAAAGTGTGTTTAAAGCATTTGCACGTGCGCTTCGTATGGCATGCGAAATCGACCCTCGTGCTGAGAATACTGTTGCATCTACCAAAGGAACTTTGTAATGACCCGTATTGCCCTTCTTGACTATGGCATGGGAAATCTTCACTCAGCAGCCAAAGCACTGGAACATGTCGGTGCAACGGTTGATGTGACCAATGATCCAAAGCTGATTGCTCAAGCAGATAAAATTGTATTTCCAGGCGTAGGTGCTATGCGTGACTGTATCCAAGGGATGCGTGAAGCAGGCATTGATGAAGTCATTCGCAATGCCGCATTCAACAAGCCTGTACTTGCGATCTGTGTCGGCATGCAAGCTTTGCTTGAAACTTCGGAAGAAAATGGCGGTACTGAAGCACTGGGTATTTTTGAAGGTTCAGTGAAGCATTTTCCTGAAGTTGAAGGTCTAAAAGTACCGCACATGGGCTGGAATCAAGTGCATCAAGCTGATCCAAGCCATCCAATGTGGAAAGATATTGAGCAAGATGCGCGCTTCTACTTTGTACATAGTTATTATGTAGAACCGAAAGATACAAGCTTAGTCGCAGCAACGTGTGATTATGGCTTAGCGTTTTGTACAGCGATTCACAAAGAAAACTTGTTTGCAACGCAATTCCACCCTGAGAAAAGCCATACAGCTGGTTTGCAATTGCTGAAAAACTTTGTGGAATGGGATATTTAATCCACTTATAAAATTTAAAACTGCATAAAAACCAAGTTCATCAAGGGCTTGGTTTTTTATTATTTACGCTTTAAATCCATTTTTGCGTAAATGCCTTGATTCTCATCCATTAAACTTGGCACAATTCAAACTTGCTTTGAACCTTCATTCAAAATCTTAAATTAAAAATACAAGCACTCAAAACGAACTTAGGAATCAATAAAAATAATGTTCTCGCTCAAAACAACTTTAAGCAAATTCAGCACGCCCTTATCGAATAACAGTCATCAACCTTTTAACTTTTCAGGTCGTTTCGGACGTCTATCCTATATTGCTTGGACAATGCTTCTCAGTATTTCCACCATCATCTTGGATATCTATCTAAGCTTCAAACTCTTTAATATTCAGATCGGTGAAAATGAAACACCCACACATCCCAGTTTATTAGAAGCATTTTTGATATTTGTGCTGTTTATTTTCACCCTATATACGTTTTTTATTTTTACCATCCGAAGACTTCATGATTTAAATCGTTCAGGTTGGTTCAGTATTTTACTCCTCGTTCCTGTGATACAAATATTCTTATTCTGCTATCTACTTTTATTTAATGGATCTCGTCAATCCAATAGCTATGGTGAACCAAGAACAACACCGACTTGGGAAAAAGTGATTGCTCTGCTCTCAATCATTTGTATTCCATTACTCGTCATATTCTGTGTTTATATTTTGCATATATCACCTCCAAATCAGCCAATCATTGAATTTGAAGGCTCTCAGAGTGTTGTCTCACAGCATCGCTAGTCTTTAAGCGACAATACACCTTCCAAAGCTCTACTTCGTGCATCGTTATTATGTAAAACCGAAAGATATAAACTTAGTGGCAGCAACCTGTGATTATTGCTTAGAGTTTTGTACAGCGATTCATAAAGAAAACCTATTTTCCATCCTAAGAAAAGTCATACAGCAGGTTTACAGTTGCTAAAAAACTTTGTGGAATGGGATATTTAAAGTTAAAAGTGATTCTGATTTAATATAATCAGAATCATTAAATTATTTCAGACCTTTAACAAAGTTATAAGATAATGTTTTTTCAACATATAAAGTTGCATATGCAATAATCGTATAAACTACCAACATCAAAATTAAGAAAACATCAACTGCTAAGACATTAATTTCAGTAAATAATTTAATATATCCAAATCCTAACATCAGAATAGCGTTAATTAATAAAATTAAAGAACTAGCTCCCGAAGCAATTGAACTAAAAGCCATTATTATAAAAGTTCTATAGCTATATCTTTGTAATCCTTTTTTCTCTGCAATACTCACAAGTATCATAAATATTAAAAAAGCGATCCCCATGAAAACTATTATCCATCCATTACTCGGAATATAAGCATTGATAAAGTTTAATATAGAATTAGCTTTTTCTAAGTTTAGATCACTATTTTCTATTTGTTGCATAAGTATTTCATTATCTGTTTTACTAAGCACATCACTTTTTTTATTTAAAAATCCATCAATTAATCCCCCCAATTTCGAAGAAATAAAAATTAGAAAGAATAGGGTGTATAAAAGATATGTAAACATATAACATAAAAATTCTTTTACTCTCATTAATACAGGCATTTAACTTTATCCACTTTTATTATTTTCATCATTACTCTGTCTGTACAAAACCACCTTCCAATGGCTCAACCGTAATTTTAATATCTGCTTTTAAATTTAAAGCGGCATAACGATCTTTAATTTCTCCCATCAACTGCTCCATCGTCGCTTGGCTTAAATCCACCTCAGATGCCACATAAGCTTTATTGACCAAATCCGCTTGGTCTTGTTGTGTTTGTTGTTTTGATTCACTATTCCAACGCTCGGTCATACCCACCAAACGGGCTAATTCAATTAAGCTTTGTGCACTCGATGGCGTTGAATTTTGCAACCATTTGGTCATCGTGCCTTTCGACGTTTCTAGAATATTGACGACATCACTGGCTTTAATATTTTTATCCTGAATCAATTGTTTTAGGCGTTTTGCACCCTCAATCAAAAGATCATCATCTTTATCAGCCATTGCAACGATTCCTTTATTTTCATCCCACAAAATTACCATCTTTTCGCCAAAGTTTGTTATAACAATATGGTTAAATTTTTCTGTGCTTTTATATGAGCTTTTATCTCAATTCAAACACAGTATTTAGATTGCAGATATGAGATCTGCAAGAAAGTTTAGGGAAAAATTTGTGAACGACCAAGCTCAACATCTGCCAAGTAAAGAACAAATTCTGACTTTCCCACGCTTTCCAAATTTAGCTTTAGACAAAATCATAGTGATTAACCAATTAAAACAATGCCAAGCCATCGAAACTGAGCTAAAAACAGCTGCACTACTCGGTTTTGATACTGAATCCAAACCGACATTTAATAAAGGTGAAATTCAAACAGGTCCTCACTTAATCCAATTGGCAACGGCTGAAAAGGCATATCTCTTTCAGGTTTCATCTGATATTTTAGATTTTTTAAAACCTATTTTCGAAAATCCCGATCAAATCAAAGTTGGATTCGGTTTAAAAAATGATGCGCATTTATTTCGTAAAAAAGGCATTGAACTGAAAAGTGTGATTGAGCTTTCAAAATGCTTTGGCAGTTTTGGACTCAATAATCCTGTAGGGATTAAAAATGCCATCGCGCTGTTATTTCAAATGAATTTTCCTAAAAGTAAATCGGTAAGTACCTCAAATTGGGCACGTAAAAGCTTGACCATTCCACAAATCGAATATGCGGCTGCCGATGCTTATGCACCTGTACTGATTTTTGAAGAATTACTCCGTTTAGGGCTAATTCCACACGATATTCCCAATACATCGCTTAAATTAAGAATTCGCCCGAATAAAAGCTAAAACTATCACTTAGAAATTGATCAATATTTTGCTAAGATTGCACCCAATAAATTCTATGAGATTAGGCAAGGAGCGAAAGCATGCTGATCATCCCTGCAATTGACCTGAAAGATGGCAAATGTGTCCGTTTAAAACAAGGTCGTATGGAAGACGATACCGTATTTTCTGATGATCCTGTGGCAACTGCACAGCATTGGGTAAATGAAGGCGCTCGTCGTTTGCATTTGGTTGATTTAAATGGTGCTTTCGCAGGTACGCCAATCCATAAGCCTGTGGTTGAAGCGATTGCCAAAGCACAGCCAGATCTGCCGATTCAAATCGGTGGTGGTATTCGTTCACTTGAAACAATTGAACACTACTTAGATGCTGGCGTATCTTTTGTCATTATTGGTACAAAAGCAGTGAAAGAACCTGAATTTGTTGAAGAAGCGTGTAAGAAATTTGCAGGTCATATCATTGTTGGCATCGACGCGATCAATGGCATGGTGGCAACCGATGGTTGGGCAAATGTCACTGATGTGAAAGCAACTGATTTGGCTAAACGTTTTGCCGATGCTGGTGTTTCAAGCATCGTTTATACTGACATCGCGCGTGATGGCATGATGCAAGGTGTGAATATTGAGCAAACTGTGCATCTTGCTGAATACTCAGGTCTTCCAGTGATTGCTTCAGGTGGTGTAACCAATCTTGATGACGTCCGTAACTTAAAAGGCAAACATGGCATTTTAGGTGCAATCACAGGTCGTGCGATTTATGAAGGCACATTAAACCTTCGTGAAGCACAATTGTTATTGGATGAGCAAGGTCTTTAAGACTTGTAAATCAAAAAGTTGAGATAGAAAGAGAACTTGATGTTCTCTTTTTTATTGCTTGGAAAATAAAAAATCATGATTGCTAAACCAATGTATTTTCAAAATGTTGCATGCTAATTCTTTCTGCTAAAAATGGTTTCATGGCTAAAAACCATTGTTTAAATTCTTCAGTTTTCATAAATACATCGGTATGCGCTTCAAGACTCGTCCAATGAATTTGTAAAATGTACTGTTGTTTATTTTCAATACCACGAATCAATTTAAATTTTTCACACGCATCTGCATGACGAAAAATATCAGACAATTCATAAAACTTCTTTTCAAAAGCACTTTCTTGCCCTTCGACAATATGAAATACAGCTTGCTCGATCACCATCGCTTATTTTCCTTCTCTCTGTATCCAATACAATTATAGCTGTAATGCTGTGACATTTTAATGATGCTGATATTGCGCAAATTCAACATAAATATTCTGCTTGGCGTAAAATGTCCTCGCCTTTCATCGTTATATATTTATGTCACCAGTTTCTCAATCTATTTTAAGTGCAAAAGCACCTCAAATTGCGCTCATCCTGATTACCATCATTTGGGGTGGCAGTTTTCTAACCGTGCAATATGGTCTGAATTTTAGTAGCCCGATCATGTTTGTCGCTTTTCGATTTATGGCAGCGGCAATTGCTGTGAGCTTGATCTCTTGGAAATATTTAAAAGATTTTAATCGCCAAGAGTTTATCGCAGGCGCTTTAATTGGTTTGGTGATTGCGATTGGCTATGGCACACAAACAATTGGGCTACAAACGATTAGCAGTAGTGAATCTGCTTTTTTAACCGCTTTATATGTACCCTTAGTGCCTATTTTATTGTGGGGCATATTTCGACAAAAACCTTCTATCATGACATGGCTCGGGGTTGTACTTGCCTTTATTGGGCTGGTGTTTTTAACAGGCAATGGTTTCAGCCAAATTCATTTAAATTATGGTCAAATCCTGACTTTATTGGGTTCAATTGCGATTGCACTGGAAATTATTTTGATTGGTTATTTTGCAGGTAAGGTCAACGTTCGACGTGTCACTGTTATTCAATTGGCTTTTGCCTCACTATTCTGTTTTATCCTCACGCCATTTTTAGGTGAAACACAATTGCCCAATTTTCAATGGCAACTCATCGCGGTACTGTGTGGTTTAGGCATTGCCAGTGCATGTATTCAATTGGTGATGAATTGGGCACAACAATCCGTGGATTCGGCTCAAGCTGCGATCATTTATGCTGGCGAGCCTGTTTGGGCTGCACTATTTGGTAGAATTGCTGGAGAACGCTTGCCGATCATTGCGCTATTTGGCGGATTGCTTGTAGTTTTAGGTGTAATTGTCAGTGAATGGAAGCCAAAGTTTTTAAAGAAATCTAAGTGTCTAAATAATCAATCCACATAGCACATCTCTAAATCTTATTTCTTCAATGTTATACACGGTTGATAATATTCAACTGTTGGCATTGGGTCATAAAATGGATGAAGTAATGCTTTCCATTGCTGATATTCAGCAGACTGGCGAAAACCTTCTGTATGATCTTCAAGCGCGTTCCACACCACCATTAGAATATAGCGGTGCTCATCCTGAATATTCTTTAGCAATTGGACTTCATTAAAACCATTCGAAACACTGATAAATGCTGTCGCCTTTTGAAAAGCTTGCTCAAATGCCTGACTTTGCTCAGGCTTGATCTGTAAATGAACATGTTCAATGATCATAACTATGACTCTAAGATTTAAATAGGCAAAGCTTGATCATCATTCAAAGCAATAATGCCTCGAATCGCACGATACACAATCCATATCCACGAAATAAATAAAACAGCAACACAAAATATTGTTGCAGCAAATGCAACGCCTGCAAAGGCATTGGGATTATCTAGAGTAAAAAATAAAAAGAGATAAGGTACAAATGCCAAAACAGTCCAAATGAGATACCACCAAAAGGTACGAATTTGCCATTTAAAATGACTTTCAAAAATCGTACCACGTACAGAATCCAACTTCACGTAGTTGATGATCAACGCAATCACAGCAAGAATTCCCGCTGAAAAAATTGCCACGATGTACAAGATATATAAAATCAAGGTCAGTGATTTACTATTATTGGAATTGCTATAATTGTTCATGCTCACTCCCGATTTGTTGCATGCTTTTCCACTTTAAATTTTAAATACATTTAAAGGAGAAATAAGCCATAAAATCAATAAAATATTAAAAAATATAGTACAGAAATAAATCTTTCTAAAAGGTTGTTTTTGTGTTTTATGTCGTAAACGTTGCTGCGCCAACCATGCAGCGGGCCACCCCCCTAAGAATGATAAAACATGTAGAGTATTTTCAGGGACACGTCTTTGCCCATTTTGAGCAGACTCTTTATCTTGCGCATAGAACCAATAAGTCATCACATTGATAATACTTACAAAAAGTAAAACCATACCATTTAAAAAACCACTTACCGATAGGATTGCCAAAGCCACAATGTATACAACACATAAAATTTGCATCGGTTGTAGCTTACTTGTCGCTTGTGCATTTGATTTTTTAGCAGGTCGCGTTGATTTGGATACAGTCTGACTGGCTTTTAAATAGGTGACTTGTTTGGCTTTGTATCGTCCCTGCCCATCAAGTTGCACTACATATTCCAATGCACAGCCCACGATTGGACGTGGACCTTTTTGCGCAAAGTCTTTGATATGCAGGAACACGCGACCTTTGGATTCATCATTGGGCTGAATAAAGCCATAACCTTTATCATCCAACCATTCCACTAAACGACCTTGATCACGCATGTTCTACCCTACACATTGATATTATTTAAGCAACTACAAATTAAGCAGTTACAAATTTAAGTCTTTCAACCAGCATATTACGCATTTCTAAAGGATTTTTCTGCAAAATATCATCACCAGTACGTCCTTCAGCTTGGTTAATCTGAGCCACTTGTAAACGCATCATCCAGAAACGTCCCGCTGCCATTGCCAAATACAATTCCAAGCACGCTTTTTCATCTGCGGTTAATGGGCGAATCGAAGTATACGCATTTAAAAAAGCCATCGCTTTTTCTTCATTCAAAGTCACTTCAGGATATTCAGTACAGAAGTCATTTAAGGTAATCGCAATATCAAACAACAATTCATCTTGATTCAATTCATAAAAATCTAAGATCCCTTTGAGTTGATTCCCCTCAAACAAGGTATTGTCACGAAATAAATCTGAATGAATAAAACCCTTTGGACGATCTGGATACATCATCGTTAAAGCTTCATACAAGCCTAACAAATTGTTTAATAATGCGGTGTCCGCAACATCCAAAGTCGGTTTAATTTGTCGAGCAACGTTGTACCAATAGGCATGATCACGCGCAGACTGACGTTGTAGTGGAAAGTCTTTTAAAGCAATGTGCATCTTAGCTTGGGCAATGGCGATCTGCTCTACTTGCTCAACGGTCGATGGCATCGGGTGTTTACCTGACATGCGTGGGGCAATTTGAGCAGGCTTGTCTTTTAAAATTTGAATATATTGACCATCACATTTGAGTGGAACAGGAACTGGTAAACCTTGCTCACCTAGACGTTCCAATACAGGAATAATTTCTCCTGCACCTTGCGCATCCATATTTTCAAACAGTGTCAAAACGAACTGTGTCCCATCCGCACAGACCAAAAAATAGTTGGTATTTTGAATACCGCCTTGAATCGGATTCAGCTCAATCACCTCCAATCCATAAGGTGCTGCGAAAGCTTGAACTTCCTGTAAACTCAAAGTGGTATAAACCGACATACAAAACCTGCGAAAAAACTTACATAAGTTTGATAGAATACCCTCTCTCAGGTTTTAGGTGTAGCACCTAGATCGCTCAGATTGATAATCGGCTGTTATTTTTGGAAAAAATTATGCTTGCTAAACGTATTATTCCTTGCCTAGACGTTGATAATGGTCGTGTGGTGAAAGGTGTTCAGTTCCTTGATATTCGTGATGCAGGCGATCCTGTTGAAGTTGCACGTCGCTACAATGAGCAAGGTGCCGATGAAATTACCTTCTTAGACATTACTGCGACATCAAATGGTCGTGATACCACCTATCGCACAGTTGAGCGCATGGCAGAAAGCGTATTTGTTCCATTAACTGTCGGTGGCGGTGTACGTAAAGTTGAAGATATTCGCATGTTGCTTAATGCAGGTGCAGATAAAGTCAGCATCAACTCAGCAGCCGTATTTAATCCTGAATTTGTTCAAGAAGCTTCACAACGCTTTGGTGCACAATGTATTGTGGTTGCAATTGATGCGAAAAAAACAGGCGAGAATAAGTGGGAAATTTTCACCCACGGCGGTCGTAAACCAACAGGCATTGATGCGATTGAATGGGCTGTGAAAATGGCTGACTTCGGTGCTGGTGAGTTACTTGTCACGTCAATGGATGCTGATGGAACTAAAGCAGGCTATGACATTGGTTTAATGCGTCAAATCAATGATCGTGTGACCATCCCAACGATTGCATCAGGTGGTGTAGGCAATTTACAACATTTAGCAGATGGTATTTTACAAGGCGGTGCAGATGCAGTATTGGCTGCTTCTATTTTCCACTTTGGTCAATATACTATTCCCGAAGCGAAAAAATATTTAGCAGAACAAGGCATTGAAATGCGCTTATAAGTTGTTCTCGATCAAAATAGATACTAAAGAGTGTTTTATGACACTCTTTTTTATTGGATAAGTTAAATACAGTTTCTATTGAATAACGCTTTCAACTAAATATCTCAAAAACATCATTGAAGTTATTTTCAAATAACTTCTTACAATTAAATTCAAAGGAAAATTTATATTAAAAATATGAAAATAGTGATAAATATCACAACACTAAAATATAAAACCAAATATATAGCATAATTTCCTTAAAAAATACTCACAGAAAAAGTGTTTCTACTTTTTTAATTGATCATCATCAAAAATCACTATTATCAGGTATTTTAAATTTCATTTAATTAAATTAGTCTTCAATAAATGCTTTATGGTCAATAGAGTAAAAACAAATGGATTTAATAAAAATAATACGGAGGCTTAGAAGCTCAGTGATAGAACATTTCCATCGCCCAGAGCGAGCTCATGTCTTCAATCTATCTGAATCCATGCATATTTACCATCGTGCTACAGGCTATGAGCATTTAGCACTCAACCGACTTTATGAAATTAATTTTGATTCAAAATTTAATGATCAGATCCATAAATACCAACGTAATGCTATTTGGTATTTTTTACATGCTGCCTTAAAAGGCTATAGCACTGCACAATATAAACTCGGCATGCTTTATTTACAGGGACAGCTCGGTTTAGATGCAAATAAAGCCACAGCACAAAAATGGTTATTATTGGCAGCCAATCAAGGGCATGTAGATGCTCAAAACCAACTAGAACGTCTTTACAAGCAATAAAAAAACCAGCTCGTAAGCTGGTTTTTATTTAGATGTAATTAAACACCAATTTTGCGGTATTTTTGACGCTTCGTAACCAAGTCATCACCATCACGTTTTTGACGGTATGCTTCAAACTCAGCATAGTTACCCGTAAAGAATTCTGGTGTTTCACCTTCAAATGACAAGATGTGCGTTGCAATACGGTCAAGGAACCAACGGTCATGCGAGATCACCATCACAGTGCCTGGGAATACAAGAATTGCATCCTCAAGCGCACGTAAAGTTTCGATATCCAAGTCGTTCGATGGCTCATCCAGTAAGATCACGTTCGCGCCCATTTGCAGGATTTTCGCAAGTTGTAAACGGTTACGCTCACCACCTGACAATTGACCTACACGCTTTTGTTGATCTTGACCTTTAAAGTTAAAGCGACCGATATAGGCACGTGATGCAATTTCGTATTCGCCAATCTTTAAGATATCTAAACCGCCAGAAACTTCTTCCCAAACCGTTTTGTTGTTATCCAAAGTGTCACGGATCTGACCGACATAAGCGACTTTAACCGACTCACCAAGCACTACAGTACCTGTATCTGGTTGTTGTTCGCCCGTCATCATACGGAATAGTGTCGTTTTACCTGCACCGTTCTCACCGACAATACCGACAATCGCAGCAGGTGGTACAACAAACGATAAATCTTTATAAAGCGTACGATCACCAAACGATTTGCTGATGCCTTCAACTTCTACAACCTTGTTCCCTAAACGTGGACCAGGTGGAATGTAGATTTCAGACGTTTCATTACGCTGTTGGAATTCACGTGAGTTAAGCTCTTCAAAACGCTCCATACGCGCTTTGTTTTTCTTTTGCTGACCTTTGGCATTTGAACGAACCCATTCAAGTTCTTTTTTCAATGCTTTAGCAAAAGATTCTTCTTGCTTATTCTCTTGCTCTAAACGAGCATTTTTCTGCTCTAACCAAGAAGAGTAGTTACCTTGATATGGAATACCCATGCCACGGTCAAGCTCAAGAATCCATTCCGCAACGTTATCCAAGAAATAACGGTCATGCGTAATCGCAACGATAGTACCTGGGAAGTCTTTCAAGAAGCGCTCTAACCAAGATACAGATGATGCATCTAAATGGTTCGTTGGTTCGTCAAGAAGCAACATGTCAGGCTTAGAAAGCAATAAACGACATAATGCTACACGACGACGCTCACCACCAGACAGCTTAGAAACATCAGCATCCCAAGCTGGAAGGTTCAACGCTGCAGCAGCTTGATCCATTTGGTTGACAATATTATGTGCATCCCAAGCATGGATAATTGCTTCTAACTTCTCTTGTTCTTTTGCAAGCGCGTCAAAGTCAGCATCTTCTGCTGCATATTCAGCAAATACTTCGTCAAGACGTGCCAAAGCATCCAATGGTTCACGTAAACCATCTTCAACGTTACCACGAACGTCTTTTGTTTCATCTAGAGGAGGTTCTTGCTCTAGATAACCGATTTTAATACCGGGTTGCGCACGCGCTTCACCAGAGAAATCTTTATCTACGCCAGCCATAATACGGAGTAAGGTCGATTTACCTGCACCGTTTAAACCAAGCACACCAATTTTCGCACCTGGAAAGAATGATAAAGAGATGTCTTTTAAGATTTCGCGTTTTGGCGGAACCATTTTCGACACACGGTTCATCGTGTAAATATATTGGGCCACGTAGGACTCCTCTATAATGAATAAAAATTCGCAAAATGCGAACAACAAATAAATAGCTAAATGGCGCTAATTATACGCTGAAATGAGATACATTTGTTTAGAATCGTCCAATTTGTATGAGTTATTTTTACCTATCCTTTTAAACACAACATCATTGAGTTTTTTAATCATCACATATTCATCAATTCAATTTTTAAATTATTTTTGTAAATCTTACAGCAATTTAGTGAATTCAAATTAACCCTATCACATAAAATCACACGAACAACAACTGTAATCCTATGACGATATTCATACGCAAACACTTAGAAATAAACGCTTTTCAGTATTCTGCGAATTAAAACTAGCTATATGAAATTTTCAGATAAATATTAATTATTTTTGCGCTTTATTTCATATTCATAAATGCTAAACTGATTTTATATTTAACTCACGAAGATGACGTAACTATGACGTATAAGGATGAAACGCTCGCCATTCATGCAGGTTATTCGCCTGAAACCACCACCAAAGCTGTGGCTGTGCCGATTTACCAAACCACCTCTTATGCTTTTGATGATACCCAACATGGTGCAGACCTGTTTGACCTCAAAGTTCAGGGCAATATCTATACCCGTATCATGAACCCAACAACTGCTGTATTAGAACAGCGTTTAGCAGCGCTTGAGGGTGGCATTGGTGCATTGGCTTTGGCATCAGGCATGTCAGCCATTACTTATTCGATTCAAACCATTGCTGAAGCGGGTGACAATATCGTTTCTGTTTCTACTCTGTATGGTGGCACATATAACTTATTTGCCCATACTTTACCGAAGCAAGGTATTGAAGTACGTTTCTTTGATTATCAGCAACCTGAAAGCTTACGTGATCTGATTGATGATAAAACCAAATTGGTCTTTGTTGAGTCTATCGGTAATCCACTCGGCAATATCATTGATCTTGAAGCGATTTCAAAAATTGCTCATGAATATGGCGTACCTGTGATCGTAGACAATACCGTTGCAACCCCTGCTCTGCTTAAACCTTTCGAGCATGGTGCAGACATCGTGGTGCACTCATTGACCAAATATATTGGCGGTCATGGTAATTCGATTGGCGGTGCGATTGTCGATAGCGGTAAATTCCCTTGGGGTAAATATCCTGAACGTTTCAAAGTCTTGAATACTCCTGATCCGAGCTATCACGGTGTGAATTATGTTGAAGCTTTGGGTGAAGCTGCATACATCGCACGTGCACGTGTCGTGCCTTTGCGTAATACAGGTGCTGCAATCAGTCCACTCAGCGTGTTCTTAATCTTACAAGGTCTAGAAACCTTGAATTTGCGTATGGAACGTCACACTGAAAATGCGCAAAAAGTGGCGGAATATTTAAAAGCCCATCCAAAAGTAAAATGGGTGAATTACGCAGGCTTGAAAGATCATCCACAACACGCTTTGGCACAAAAATATGTCAAAGGCAAACCATCAGGAATCTTATCTTTTGGTGTGCAAGATGGTCGTGAAGGCGGTACACGTTTTATTGATGCCTTACAACTTTTCACTCGTCTAGTGAATATTGGTGATGCAAAAAGTTTGGCATGTCATCCTGCAACAACTACACATCGTCAGCTCAATGAAGATGAGTTAAAAGCAGCAGGTGTGAGTATTGATATGGTGCGTTTATCTGTTGGTATCGAACATATTGATGATTTGATTGCAGATTTGGAACAAGCTTTGGCTCAAGTTTAAGCAACTGATTTAAAAATGTATTTATAAATTAAAAGCCAGTTATTCTGGCTTTTAATTTTTCTAAAGATCAGCCTAAATTTCTTCTTCGAACCAATGTATCATTGCGGTTTGCTCAACAGAAAGATCACCAGAATAAGGCGCTATACAAATTTGAAAATGAATCGCATCTTCATCAAACTCCTCTACCGAGTCTGCATCATCTTTTTCAAAGAGATTACTCACTGTGACCAGATACAAACCATTGCCGAGTTCAACAAATAACTGTTGATTATCCTTACTTGGAATGCGTTCATCCACAAATTGAGCAGCCATGGTTAAATCTGTGTAATTGCTGAGATATAATTTTTGATTGCTAACTTGAATCAACTGTTTGAATTGATGCTGACCTTCTAACAGGTTTACATCCTGAATCACTTCAATATTCCAAACACCACCGCCCCATTCATTGGTTTGCCATAGGATTAAGTGCTGTTGTTGAATTTGTTTTTTGAAATGCTCAATCAGTTGCTCAAATTGCCAATCCTCATCTACAAAAGTTTGGTATCGCTCATTATTTACAATAGCAATAAAGCCATCTTCATCTGAAATCGTCAATTTCATAAAATAAAACACCCTATATATTTTGTTATTGCTTATTGATTCATATCAATTTTATGTATTATTTTTATCATAATCATAGCGATGTGGTCGCGTTTTCTACAGACTTATATAGAAACGCTACACAATACTTAAAGTTTATTACTTACTGTAAAATTTAGATCAATCATAAAAAAAAGACCTAAATTTAGGTCTTTTTCAATATTCTATATGCTACTAGATTCAATATGCTGAAAACTTATTTGCTTTGAACTTTTTGTTCAATTTCTTCAACACTGGTATGACGTACATCAAAACCTTTCGCCATATAAATCACTTGTTCAGAAATATTACGTGCATGATCGCCAATACGCTCTAAAGAACGTAATACCCACATGACATTGATGACACGGCTAATATGGCGAGGATCTTCGATCATATAAGTCATCAACGTACGTGTTGCCGACTGATACTCACGGTCAATATCCGCATCTGCTAACAAAACTTTTAAAGCTTGTTCCGCATCTACACGTGCAAACGCATCCAAAGCATCATGAATCATCACACGCACTTGGTTACCGATATGACGTGTTTCCATATAACCACGTGGTGACTCCCCCTCTTCACACAAGGTCTGTGCAATGCGAGCAATTTTTGCTGCTTCATCACCAATACGTTCTAAATCGGTATTGGCTTTACTCATGGCAATCACCATACGTAAATCAATTGCGGCAGGATGACGACGTGCAAGAATCAACGTTAAAGCTTCGTCAATTTCACGTTCATAACGATTGACTGTATTGTCTTGAAATTGTACATCAATCGCTAAGTTCGCATTGGTATCTAATAAAGCATGCACAGCATTTGCCACTTGTTGCTCGACCAAGCCACCCATGGTCATAAATTTGGTATTCACATCCTGCAAATCTTCATTGAATTGAGAAGAAATGTGATGATTTAATACAGGATTACTTGGGCTCAAAGCAGATACTCCACAGACTACAACGCATTTTTTATTAGGCTTACTATTAAACCATATCAATTATGAATCTTTTATGACAATGGGTTTTCTTTTAGATGAATTTTAAATTCACTTTAGATAAAACCAAATCAATCCAGTCATTCCAAAACAGTGTTGATTCTAGTTTTAAGCATTCTTCCATCTCAAAGTGCTTAGTTAAAATCTGTTGTTATACACTTTGTTCTGGAAATCTGAATTGAACCAATATATTGATCAAATTTCTTTAAAAAAATACGACTTTCCGCTAAAACAGTAACGATTCATTATCAGAAAACTACAAAACATTTCATTCATTTAGAATCTTTTCAGCGACAATACTCTCGTTCTCCACTCGGTTTTTGTTAATGCCTGATAGATGAAATTTCCACGCGATATCACCCGTTTTTTGCTCTGTAGCTTACTCATTGTATTGAGTGGGATTGTAGTTGTCGCGTGTCAAAAACCTGCTGCGGATATTGTACATGAATCCAAAAAACCTCAAGCTGAAACAAAGCCTATTCCCGATTTAACCCAAATTTGCCAAAACTTAAAAAAGGAAATGCTTGCGATTAATGCACAAAGAACAACTTTGGCGATTGAGCAAGTCAATCAAGATATACGTATGTGCTTACCGCTCATGAAGCCTACTGAGCAAAAGGAGTTAATGGCTTTATCAAAAAAAATGTATCAACAATTTTTGCACATTGAGCGCAGTTCCGAACAACAGCAAGCATTTGAAAATTATGTTTTAGATCAAACGACCTATCCAACCATTCAACAAAGTCAATTTGAGCAACTACATATTCGAGATCAATATTTATTACGTCATAAAGGACAGGCATATATCGAGTTGGTTGAGCAAGCGGATAATAAAATTGTCTATCGTCGCAGCCCTCAATATTTGGCAAAAGTTTTTGCGCCCTATTTGTCTAGTTCAGATAAACTTTTTATTGAAAGTCTAGCGGATCAAAACACCCAACCATTGTTTAAAAATAATAAATTAAATATTGATGCGATCGAAATTGCCAAACGTGCTCAATTTTGGCAGAACTATGTACAAAACTCCTCAGACAGCACTTACCTAAGAGATGCTGTATTTTTAAGAAATACCTATAGTAGTCTATTATTTTTAGGTTCAGAAACATCTCCGATTGCTATTAATTTTGAATCACCTGCGGATATTGATGTGGCAAATTGGTCTGTGATTGAACAGCTTGCTAAAAATGAAGATGGAGAACTTTCTAAACAAGCTAAAAAATTTGTTCAATTCGTCAATATGAGTGCTGAACAGAGGCTAGAAAAAATTCAACTGAGCACAAAAGAACAAAATAAACTTGCGGATCACCCTCAAGGTTTAGCTTTATCTCAAATCAATCAGTATTTAAATTTAACGCCGATCAATCTAAAACAAACCAAGAAAGATTGTTTTAGTGACGCTGTTTGTACTTAGGCTTGTTTTGACGTTTTATTTTTATTAGGCTTAACGCCAAATTAAACTGATAACAAAAGCAATTTTATGAATCTATTTCAAAACACACTAGCGGTGACAGCTATTTTAAGTTGTCTTATGTTTACCGCATGTCAAAAACATGAAAACCAACAAAAAAATGATTCGAATCAAGCTAAAACAGCAACAGAGAAAACAGCTGATCGCACAGAGATTTCAGCATTTCCGCAAGACTGCAACAGTATTGATACTGCCATTCAAACATTAAAGAAAACCTATTCACCTGAAGATTTAGATGCTTTAAATCAGCTTTTTAAAAAATGTTTACCCGATGTACCCTTAGAAACACGCTATCAATGGTTAGCACAATCTGAGCAAGTATATACAGCTCAGATCAGTAAACTACCTAAAAAAGTTCAAGACTATGTCACTGAAATGTCTGATGATGTTGGTACTTTAGATCAAAAAGCACTTGCTCAACTTTATAAAAAGATGACACCTCAAGAGCAATATGTAGCTAAAAATCAAAAACAACTCTTTTTATATCAATACAATGAGGGTGAAGGTTATTATTCTGTTAGCCAAGATCCTCGTTATGCATTCGAGATTTTTTCACCATCTTTACCCGAAGCTGACCAAGTTTACTTAAAAGAAAGTTTGAAACAGGATGAAGCAACTGGTGGTTCTATTGATAAAGATGCAGGACTATCTGTTTCTTTTACTCAATTAGGTGATTGGATCATTTTTTGGGAAAATTATTTAAAACAATATCCAAAAAGCCATTTCTCCTCTCAAGTTCAAAACTTAATCAACCTCTATCAAAAATACTTATTTGTAGGTTTAGAGAATACCCCTGTCTTTGAAATTGAAGAATACACCGTAAAATTAGATCCTGACGCAGATAAAGCTATTCATAAGCTTGCCAAGACCAACTCACCTTCCGCTGAAAAAGCCAAGAAGTTTTTGAATTATTTCGACAATTATAAATTTGCAGAAACGCCTTATGATGAGAAAACAGGCTCTCAATCTGATTATAATTTATTTATGAATGAAACACTTGAAGGCGTGAAGCGGTTTGAACAAAACTATTCCAATGATTTATTTAAGCTACTCAACTTGCAATCCTCTTAAATCTAGCTAAATCATACAATTTGCAAATCTAATTCTGAGCAAATGTGATAATATTTGTCCATCGCTTGACGGAGCGCGAGTATTTCCTCGCTGAGATCATCTAATGAAGATGAGTACCGTTGAACCTGATCAGGTTAAAACCTGCGTAGGAATCAAGCCAGTCTAAAAACAGAACGCTCCATATTTAGCTATTTATGTAGAAATACCTTTTATTCACTCCATAAAACTGTGAATAAATGTCAAAAAATAGACTAAATCGCCATCGTTTTTGGTCGTGCTTGATTCGTTGATGTCATTCATAAGGATCATTGCAATGAACCAATTAACGAATCTATCCCCTGTTGATCAACTCGCTCAACATGAACAAGAAGCTAAAGATCTCACTCGAATTTTACCTGCATCTAAAAAAGTCTATATCCAAGGTTCACGCCCAGATATTCAAGTGCCGATGCGTGAAATTGAACTCACGGATACGCCTACAGGCTTAGGTGGTGAAAAAAATCTACCAATCATGGTCTATGACACATCGGGTGTGTATACCGACCCGAATGTGCAAATTGATCTGAATAAAGGTTTGCCAAATGTCCGTGAAACATGGATTGCGGAACGTGAAGATACTGAACGCTTAGACACGCTCACTTCTGCTTTTGGTCAAGAACGCTTAAAAGATATTCGTACTGCTGAAATCCGTTTCGCCCATATTCAAAAACCACGTCGTGCTAAAACTGGCAAAAACGTCTCGCAAATGCATTATGCCAAACAAGGCATTATTACCCCTGAAATGGAATACATCGCGATTCGTGAAAACCAACGCCAGCGTGAAGGCGTAGATATGCGTCAACATGCAGGACAGAACTTTGGCGCACGTAATCTGATGGAAATCACACCTGAATTTGTCCGTAAAGAAGTGGCTGAAGGTCGTGCCATTATCCCTGCCAACATTAACCACCCTGAATGTGAACCAATGATTATTGGGCGTAACTTCCTAGTAAAAATCAATGCCAATATTGGTAACTCTGCACTCGGCTCATCTATTGATGAAGAAGTATCAAAAATGACGTGGGCAACCCGCTGGGGCGCAGACACCATCATGGATTTATCGACAGGTAAAAATATCCATGAAACCCGTGAATGGATTATCCGTAACTCACCAGTGCCAATTGGTACTGTTCCGATTTATCAAGCTTTGGAAAAAGTCGATGGCGTGGCGGAAGATTTAACCTGGGAAATTTTCAAAGACACGTTGATCGAGCAAGCTGAACAAGGTGTGGATTACTTCACCATTCATGCAGGCGTATTATTGCGTTATGTACCAATGACAGCAAATCGTTTGACAGGGATCGTGTCGCGTGGTGGTTCAATCATGGCGCAATGGTGTTTGGCACATCACGAAGAAAACTTTCTGTATACCCATTTCGATGAAATCTGTGAAATCATGAAAGCCTATGACGTATCTTTCAGTCTGGGGGATGGTTTACGTCCAGGTTGTATTCAGGATGCCAATGATGAAGCGCAATTCTCTGAACTGCGTACTTTAGGTGAATTAACCCATCGTGCTTGGAAACATGATGTCCAGGTGATGATCGAAGGTCCGGGACATGTACCAATGCACATGGTCAAAGAAAATATGGATCTGCAACTGGAAGTCTGTCAGGAAGCACCATTCTACACACTTGGCCCTCTCACCACAGATATTGCACCTGGCTATGACCATATTACTTCTGCAATTGGCGCAGCGATGATTGGCTGGTATGGTACTGCGATGCTGTGCTATGTCACACCGAAAGAGCATCTGGGCTTGCCAAATAAGAAAGACGTCAAAGACGGTATTATCACCTACAAAATTGCGGCGCATGCAGCAGATCTTGCGAAGGGTCATCCAGGTGCGCAAGTTCGTGATAATGCGCTCTCTAAAGCACGTTTTGAATTCCGTTGGGAAGATCAATTTAATTTGAGTTTAGACCCTGATACGGCACGTTCCATGCATGATGAAACCATGCCCAAAGAAGCGCACAAGTCAGCGCACTTCTGTTCAATGTGTGGTCCTAAGTTCTGTTCTATGAAAATCACTCAGAACGTGCGAGATTATGCACAAAATCAACAGAATGCAGAACATTCTATAAATAATGAATCTGTTATAGAAGATGGTCTCAAAACTATGAAAACCGTTTATCAGGAACATGGGCAAAAGTTGTACCATAAAGTGTAAAGACTAAAAAAACTATTGCCTTTCAATATTTCTCAGTTAGGATGAAATGAATATGTTTCATCTTAACTACTTCATATGAGCATTATTCAGCAAGCAACCTACACCCATCACGATGTAGACATTCAATCCCGTGAACATGTTTTTAAAGGCTTTGTTCAGGTTGAAAAAGTGAGCTTGCGACATCGACTATTTAATCAAACAGAATATACACCTGTCATCCATCGTGAGTTGATTCGTCGCAAAGAAGCTGCTGGCGTGTTAATTTACAATGATCAACAACAAAAGTTTGCATTGATTGAACAATTCCGTGTCGGTGCAATGAACGACTCTATTTCACCTTGGCAACTTGAAATTATTGCAGGTGTTTTAGATGGGGATGAATCGCCAGAGACCTGTATTCGTCGAGAAAGCCTCGAGGAATCAGGATGTGAATTAGATCATGTTGAGCTGTTATTTAGCTTTTATCCATCTGCAGGTGCATGTGATGAAATTTTCCATCTTTATGTCGCTCAAGCAGAACTGCCAGATGAAGGTGGAATCTTTGGCATGCCAGATGAAGGTGAAAACATCAAACTACATATTATTCACTATATTGATTTAAATTTATTATTACAAAGTGACCGTTTACGAAATGCACCTGTGATCATGGCTTTACAATGGTTAAAGCAACATTTGCATACTGTAGAGAATGTCTAGGGGAAGGACATGAACGCAGAGAAATTACAACTGACCGAATTTCATAAAGATAGAGTGATTATCCAAATTACGGATACACACCTCATGGATCGACCTGAAGCTGAATTTGTCGGGATTAATCCTGAGGAAAACTTTCATGCTGTTATGGACGATATCAAACAACAATATCCTCATATTGATGCGATTGTACATACAGGCGATCTTGCGCAGGCAGCTTTTCCTGAAACCTATGACCGTTACATCAATTATATGAAAGCATTTGGTGTCGATTTTTATCATATTCCGGGCAATCACGATAACTTGCGTTTTTTCCCTTTTCATACACCAGAACCTAGCCCTGCTGTGATCAGCATTGGACAATGGCGAATCATCTTGCTGAATAGTGCGGTGAGTGGGCAGACGGATGGGCATATTCAAGATGAACAATTGCTTGAATTAAAAAAAATATTAGCACAATTACAAGATTGTTTTGTCATCATCGCTTGTCATCACAACCCTTTTGAGATGAAGTCAAAATGGTTAGATCAGCATAAATTAAAAAATGTAGATGAATTAAAAGCAGTGCTTGAACCTTTTCAAAATATCAAGGCATTGATTCATGGTCATGTCCATCAAGAATCACATAATGAATGGAATAGGATTCCCTTTATTTCAACACCTGCAACATGTGTGCAATTTAAGCCTTTGAGCCAAGAATTTGCATTTGACCAAATTGCTCCTGGTTACCGTTGCTTACATTTAAAAGCTTCTGGTGAATTTGAGACAGTTGTGCATCGTTTAAAAAATTTTAAAGTTACAATTAATGAAGAAATTTCAGGTTACTAGCTTTTCATTTTGATCTTTTTCCATTAAGTTATTCGTCCGATAAGATATGCAGAAAGTCGAATTAGGGGCTAGGTGACTTTCATCTTTGTAAAAAAATCTATATGATGACGCCCCCAATAGATCCGTTCTATTGGTAGTGATAAAAAAACTTGCATATCACCATATTTTTTGCGTATAGATAATACGTATATGATGAGGAATGCCCTTTATGGCGAATGACAACCAAAATCAAGTATTGGACGAACAAGTTGATCTTGTAGATGACAAGTCTGCAAAACGTACGCGTAAAACCAAGCCAAAGACAACTGAAGGTGGATCTACAGCAAGTCTATTTGGCATCGAGCCTTATCAGCCTAAGAAAAATGAAGAATACATGTCTGAGGGGCAACTCGAGCATTTCCGCAAAATCTTATTGGCGTGGAAAGCAGAATTAATGTCTGAAGTAGATCGTACTTTAAACACCATGCAAGACGAATCTTCATCTTTGCCTGATGTAAATGACCGTGCGACACAAGAAGAAGAATTTGCAATCGAACTGCGTACCCGTGACCGTGAACGTAAACTCATTCGTAAAATTGAGCAATCAATTGAAACGATTAAAAATGATGATTACGGTTTCTGTGAAACGTGTGGTATCGAAATCGGTTTACGCCGCTTAGAAGCGCGCCCAACTGCAACTTTATGTATCGACTGTAAAACACTTGCAGAGATCAAAGAGAAGCAAAATAACGGTTAATTGTGACTGTTAATGATATCTCAGCCAAGCACAGCTTGGCTCTTGCGCAGCGGCAAAGCGATGCTTTGCTTAATCGCTGCTCATATAAGGGACGGTTCGCGCCATCGCCAACCGGCCCTTTGCATTTTGGATCACTGATCACTGCGGTTGCAAGTTATTGCGATGCCAAAGCACACAACGGTCAATGGATCGTTCGTATCGAAGACACCGATATTCCTCGAATCTATCCCAATAGTGAACAACACATTCTGCAATGCTTAGAAGCATTTGAATTTGAATCTGATGTTGAAATCATTTATCAACGTCAACGCTTAGACATCTACGAATCGGTTATCGAACAACTCCAACACAAAAAATTAGTCTATGCATGTGAATGCACCCGAAAAATGCTCGGTTCAAATCATATTTATGCAGGGACTTGCCGAAAGAAATATTTAGATTTTCAAGACCAAGCTATTCGTGTCAAAGTCGATGATCAATTGATTCGTTTTGAAGATCGCTTACAAGGTCAACATTGTTCTAATCTTCAACATGACTTAGGTGATTTCGTTTTAAAACGACGTGATGGCATTATCAACTATCAACTGGCTGTAGTGGTCGATGATTACCTGCAAGGCATGACCCATGTGGTACGTGGTGCAGACTTACTGGATAATACTGAACGACAAATATGGCTTGGACAATGTCTGAGCTATCCTCCACTGGAATATATGCATTTACCACTCGCCATGAATGAGCAAGGGCAAAAACTATCAAAACAGAACCTTGCTCAAGCCATTGATCCTCAACATGCCCCAGAATTGCTTTTACAAGCGATTACAGCACTTGGGCAAGCACCTGTTGATCTTGATCAGCCAAATCAAATGCTTGCTCAAGCAAGCGCACAATGGGATATTTCACGTATTCCAAAAGGGACTGAGATTCCTGCAATTTATAAATAAATTTTCCCATTAAAAAAGCCATTTGCGAACAAATGGCTTTTACATTTTCCACGTCTAATCAATAAAATTAGAAACTAGACTCTTCTCTTGATGGATTGGCAACTTTGGTCGATGCATCAATTTTTAAGATTAAACTAATCATCACCGCACACATAATCAAAGATGAACCACCATAACTAATAAATGGTAAAGTCAAACCTTTGGTTGGGAGCATCCCCATATTCATTCCTGCATTCACCAAAATTTGTAGCAAGAAAATGATACTGATGCCATAAGCCAAATAGCCTGCACGTAAATATTGATGATTCAACGCACGCTGACCAATTTTAATACAGCTAATCACCATCGCAAAAGACAACACTAAAACAGTGCTAATTCCGAAGAAGCCAAACTCCTCACCAAGAATTGCCAACATGAAGTCCGTATGTGCCTCTGGAAGATAAGACATTTTCTGAATACTATGCCCGAGTCCAACTCCAAACCATTCACCACGCCCAAATGCCATCAATGCATTGGACAACTGATAGCCTGACCCTAGAGGATCTGCCCATGGGTTTGAGAATGACATCAAACGCTCATAGCGATAAGGTTCAAATACAATTAAGAAGACAAATGCAATCAGAATCGCCCCAAAAGCAAAACCGAATTGAATCATCGGTGCGCCAGCCAAGAAGAATACACCCAGCATGGAAACTGCAATCACCACAGTTGCCCCTAAATCGGGTTCAGCAATAATTAGCCCCACCGTCAATAGCATCACCACACCCAGTCGAATCAAACCTTTAACATTATTTCGAACTTCTTCAGCACGGCGTACAACATAATCCGCAGTAAAAATCGTCATCATCACTTTGGCGACTTCGGTTGCCTGTAATGTAAAACCACCGACCCGTATCCAACGGGTAGAACCATTAACTTCGGTTCCCACCAGCAACACTGCAAGCAATAATCCTATCGTGATTAACCACAAAGGGAATGTATTATTAAACCAAATATTTAAAGATACCCGATAAGTAATCACTGCTGCGACCAGTGCAACGACGATTGAAATTGCATGACGAATCACGTAATGGAATTCATTTTCATGCATTCTTTCTGCATAAGGCATAGAGGCCGAAGCCACCATCACCGTACCAATACATAACAGCGAAATCACACAGAAAATAAGTACATTCCGTGGGGTAATTTCCGCTGGCACTTTAGGCAGCCAGCGGTCATAAACTTGATTAATTTTACTTATAGTCGTCTGAGCTAACCCAGCCATACTTACATTCCTTATGATTCTTTTTGCTCTAAAGCATTTACATATTCAACAAAGCGATGACCACGCTGAGGATAACCTGTAAACATATCAAAACTTGCACATGCGGGTGATAATAACACTACATCTTGTGCATGCGTATTTTGTCGACAAAGTTCAACTGCTTCTTGCAATGATTCTGCATGAATCAATGTTGTTGTTCCTTCGATTGCCTTTTCAATAATAGGACGATCTTCACCAATTAAAACCGCAACTTTGGCATATTTTTGTAGTGAATCACGCAAAGCCGTAAAATCTTGCCCTTTACCTTGACCACCAAGAATAATAGCAACTTTGCCACCTTGCGCTTCGATCGCAGCACCAAGACCATCAATCGCAGCTAAGGTTGCCCCAATATTCGTCCCTTTAGAATCGTTATAATAACGTACACCATCGACTTCTTTGACAAACTCACAACGGTGCTCTAAACCTTTAAAGGTTTTTAAGGTTTCAAGCATTTTATCTAAAGATAAACCAATCGCCTCACCCAATGCTAAACACGCTAAGGCATTGGCAACATTATGTGTGCCTTGAATATACATCTCTGAGCTTTTCAGTAAGCGCTCACGACCACGCGCTAACCAAATCGTTCCATCATCATCTTTTAAAACCCCAAATTGATTGAGATCAGGTGCATTTAAGCCAAAGCTTTGCATTGGTGTAACATCAGGTACAAGTGGACGTGTCAGTGAATCATCACGGTTAAACACCACTTTTTTAACACCTTGGAAAATACGGTGTTTTGCAGTGTGATAACCAAACATATCACCATGACGGTCTAAATGGTCTTCACTCATATTTAAAACCACAGCCACTTCTGCATTGAGATTCGACGTGGTTTCAAGTTGGAAGCTTGAAAGTTCTAAAATATAAACATCAGGATGATCATGAGTTAAATCTAAAGCTGGACGACCTAAATTCCCACCGACAGCAACATTCACACCTGCTTCTTGTGCCATTAGACCGATTAAGGTCGTCACAGTACTTTTCGCATTTGAGCCTGTAATTGCCACAATGGGTTTATCTGTTGCACGGCGTAAAACCTGAATTTCACTAATAACAGGAATGCCTTTGGCGATCGCAGCTTGAATTTCAGGAAGTTTTGGATCTAGTCCTGGGCTGATGATAATTTCTTCAGCTTGTAATAATAATTCTTGGTCAAAATGTCCAAAACTGGTTTGCACATCAGCAGGGATTTTGTCATGCCCTGGCGGAACTTCACGAGAGTCAGTGACTGCAACACGGTAGCCTTTTTCATGTAGAAAATTTACAGCTGAAACACCCGAAATTCCAAGTCCAGCCACAACTTTTAAACCACCACGTTGTATTAACATTTTTGCCCACCAGCATTCAGATTTTAAAACTTGCAAAATGTTAGCACTTTGGCGATTTGAAAGCTTTTTCTGTTTTCACTTTCTGGCTATTTTTTTGTGTCAGTGCGTAAAAAAACTGTCATAAAAATATGATGTGGCTCAAACGATCTTTCAAAGTCTTAAATCGAATTGAGAAAGAGTGAAAATAAATTCCCTGCACCAAAACCAACACCGAGTAATAAAGCAATCCAAATCCACCCACCCAGGACGTTATACAGCATAAATACTGGCATTTTCATATGCCCTGCACCTGCCGCAAAAGGTGCAAAAGAACGAACAAAGGGAACAAAACGTGCAACTAGAATGGTTTTACCACCATGCTTTTTAAAATAATGATTGGTCTTTTGAATATATTCAGGCTTAAACCAACGTGAATGTGCATGGAAAAATTTAAAACCTAAAACACGACCCGTATAATAATTCACCATATAGCCAAGAATGGAAGCAATGATCAGTAACACGCCCATATAATGCAAATGCACATCATCAGCAGTTGAGCACAATGCACCGATGGCGATCAGCAAACTATCCCCAGGTAGAAAAAACATAAATACTGAGCCTGTTTCTGCAAAAATAATCAGAAACAAAATGGCATAAATCCACAGCCCATAATTTTCTAAAATCGAAGGAAGTAATTGTTCTAAGTGAAGTAGAAAATCAATCAAACCCAATGCTCATTGTGAATATCGAGCCTATATTAGCTTAAAATTCGCCAATAAATATTAAAAAAGCCTAAATAAATTAGGCTTTTTCTACACGGAATACTCAGAATGAAATGAATTTATTATTTTAAAAAGCCATGCTCTGCCAAAAAATCCATGCTTAATTTTGACTCTGCTTTGGGTTCAGCTGCCTTATCACCTAGCAATAAACGCTCAATATAGCGGGCTAATACATCGACCTCTAAGTTCACCTTCGTACCAACTTTCCATGTGCCGATATTGGTACGTTCAGCGGTATGTGGAATTAAATTTAAGCTTAATACGTTGCCATTCAAATGGTTAATCGTCAGGCTAATCCCATCTACAGTAATTGAGCCTTTTTCAGCTAAATATTTGGCAATTTCAGCAGGTGCGGTGACTTCAAAATAAAGCGAACGTGCATCTGAGCGAACCACAGTAATTTCACCCACTACATCGACATGACCACTGACAATATGTCCACCAAAACGCGTGGTCGGCAACATGGCTTTTTCAACATTGACAGGCTGACCCACTTTCCAACTCGCTAAAGTTGAGCGATTCAAGCTTTCACGCGATACATCAGCCGCATACCAGTTTTCACCCCAGTCGATCACCGTCAGGCAAATTCCGTTGGTTGCGATCGAATCACCCAAATGCACATCAGACATATCAAGATCAGTTTGAATACGTAGACGAACATCACCGCCTACACTTTGCAAGCTTTCAACTTTACCTAAACTTTCAACAATGCCCGTGAACATAATTTTATCCTGCCCTCAATCATTGAGGAGTTTTAGCTAATGTTTCTATTTTACTGTGTCTGATGAATCTGTCTAATTAGACAGAAGAAATATTACCACAATGCCAACTGCGTACTCACACCAGACGTATCCACACCACCCAATTCAGCAAAATGATAAAGCTGACCAAGTAACTGTCGCAATGGCGGTCCAGACTTAGCATGAGTATCCGTAATCACAATAAACTCAAGTACACGTGCACGCTCAGATTGACGCTGTTTACTCACTCGATAACGTGGCACATCTTGAGTCAATAAAGTCACCTTGCCACGTTTTAAATTGGCCGCCAACAAATCTTTGGCTTCAATATTTCCATCAGTTGAATAACTAGTGAGAATATAACGTGCATTGATGGTTTCCAATAAACTCTCATAAGCTTCTTGTGCATGCTTAGAGGAGTTATATGGACTTGGACGCTCTTTACGCCATGCACGGTCAATTCCGCTCTTAAACCCTTTGGTATCAGGTGTCGGTAAATCGACTTGATCCCATAAAGTTAAAGAATTGAGTACATGATAATTACTGCTGTACGCATGTTGATTATATGGTGGATCGAGATATGCAACATCGACTTCAAAACCACTCATTTGATTCGCCAAATGCTGTGCATCTACACACCACATTTCCGCCATTGGTGTTTTTTGTTTGGTATCACCGACTTCGCTAAAACGACTTGGGGTTAACCACAACAAAGATTCAATCCGTTCTAAAGCAGTTTGGGTCTTGCCACCCCAGCCATGATGGAAACTTTTAAATACACCACTGGTATTACTGACAAAACTGGCTGAATAGAGTAATGGCGCAAGTAAAGCACTCATTTCGACATCATCAATTGCGCCTTGAGCTTGCCATGTTGCAATCTGCTGACGAATGGCATCAATCCGCATGCCATTACGACGTTTAAAGAATAAACGGTCACGTGCAGGATCGTAGATTTCATCATTACGTGGGCAAAGATTATGCGTCACCCAACCTTTAACTTCAGGTAAGCGGTTTAAATAATCAATCGCTTTTTGATAACCGCCTAATTCTTTAAATGCAGGTGCATCAGTACATGCAAGAATGGCATGATTCAATGCATGGCTATAGGGTTCCCAGTCATTGGCAATCACACGATAACCATTTTGACGCGCTAGACGTGATACCACGCCACTGCCTGCAAAAAAGTCAGCGAAAATTGGCGCACGCTTCCCTTTCGGATTCAACGTCCCCGTAATTTCCAAGGCTTCCAGAATCAGATGCAACAAACGGCGCTTATTTCCTAAATAAGGAACAAGCTGATGAAAAAGGTATTCATCTGTCGTACGCGCAGCATGACGACGTTTGTGATAAACCGATGTAGGTGACTCTGAATTCATACTGACTCTTGTGACGGGATAAGTCTTAAGCGAATGTCATCACCAAACTGATGTACATCTGCAAGCTTAAAACGTAATTGTTGTGCCATGCTTTCAAATTGCGCATTGAACATAGCACGTGCCGATTGACCCAATAGGGTAGGTGCAACATAACTGATCAATTCATCGACCAGTTTTTCCTGCAAAAATGCAGTAGATAATGTCGCACCTGCTTCAACCAGCACATCATAAATTTGAAAATCTTTTAAAGTTCGAAGCAAATCATGTAACGACTGGACTTCTAATTGTACCACGCCTAATTCCGCCAGTTCCTGACGAAATGGTCCCATGACCATCACTGTATCAGGTTGTTTAAGAATTTGAGCACTTAAAGGTAAACGTCCTTGACGATCTAAAATCACCCTTTTCGGCTGAACAATAGTGTCAAGATCAATTACTTTTCCATCAACATCAAACAATGAACGGACATTGAGTAATGGATCATCTACAAGAATAGTTTCAATTCCTGTAATGACTGCCCCTGAAATTGCACGCCAATGTTGCACATCTTGACGAGATTCAGCACCTGTAATCCACTTAGACTCACCAGAAGCCATTGCAGTACGACCATCTAAACTTGATGCAACTTTTAAGCGCACATAAGGCATATTACATGCCATCGCTTTTAAAAAGCCTTTATTTTGCACTTCTGCTTCGGCAGTACACACATCTGTAATAACGTGAATCCCTGCTTGGCGCAAAATTTCGATGCCTTTTCCTGCAACAAGCGGATTTGGATCTGCACATGCCACCACAACTTTAGCCACACCTGCTTCAACCAGGCCTTTGGCACACGGCGGTGTACGTCCATAATGCGCACATGGCTCTAAAGTCACATAGGCGGTTGCACCACGAGCTTGCTCACCTGCTTCACGCATCGCAAACACTTCTGCATGTGAACCACCGACAGGGGCTGTTGCACCACGTCCAACAATCACTCCATCTTTTACAATGACACAACCGACAGCAGGATTAGGACGAGTTCGGTAAATTGCTTTCTCAGCCTCAGCAATGGCTTGACGCATCCAAACCTGATCCTCACTTAAGGCATCATTGTGTTTAGAATCTAGCGCATACTCAGACATATAATTCCTAATGAATATTGATCAACAATCGTACAGGGCAATATTAACAATAATTTTTACATCAATGATCTTTACCATGATCTTGCATTTGCTCGATCTGATCACGGAACGCATTGATATCTTGGAAATCTTGATACACCGAAGCAAAACGCACATAAGCCACATGATCCAATGCAAACAATGATTTCATGACAATCTCACCAATGGTACGTGAGCGAACATCACGCTCCCCTAAACGGCGAATTTGTAGTTGAATATCATTAATCACTGTTTCAATCTGCTCTTGCGTGACTGGTCTTTTCTGCAAAGCATGCATTAATGAACGACGTAATTTGGCTTCATCAAACGGTTCATTTTTACCATCAGACTTGGTCACACGAGGCATCACCACCTCATAACTTTCAAATGTGGTAAAACGCTCACCACAACTAATACATTCACGACGTCGACGAATCTGACTCCCTTCGGCAGCCAAACGCGAATCAATCACTTTACTATCTGCGGCGTTGCAAAATGGACAATGCATAGTGGTTTAATTGAGCAAAATTGATGAATTTACCTAGTGTAGCAAAAAAACTAGATTTTGTTGAGCATTTCGCAAGATATGGAAAAAAAACAGCCCTTATGGGCTGTTTCATACTATATATAGTTATTATTCTGATTTTAAATTTCCATATCCATTTGATTATTCGATGCGTTCGCCATGTTGACTCAAATCTAGCCCCATACGTTCATCATCTGATTCCACGCGGATGCCGATTACTACATCGATGATTTTAAGTAGGATGAAAGTTACAACACCCGAGTAAGCAATCGTTGCCAATACACCTTCAACTTGTACCCATAATTGGTGGGTCATGCTTGCAGGCGCTTTATCTCCCATGATGAATGAGCTTGCGAATACTGCTGTTAAGATTGCACCGACGATACCACCGACACCATGTAAGCCGAAAGCATCTAAAGAATCATCTGCTTTAAGGATACGCTTAAGACCTGAGATTCCCCAGAAACATACCACACCACCAATTAAGCCCATGATGAGTGCGCCACCGACAGTAACGAAACCTGCTGCTGGTGTGATCACCACTAAGCCTGCTACAGCACCTGATGCAGCACCGAGGACTGAACCTTTACCACGAACAATCTTTTCAACCACGAGCCATGCAATCGCTGCCGCAGCTGCTGCCACTTGTGTAGTCACCAATGCATAGGCTGCTGAACCATTTGCACCTAAAGCAGAACCACCATTGAAACCAAACCAACCGACCCATACAAGGCTTGCACCCAATACAGTTAAAGTTAAGTTGTGTGGCGCCATAGATTCTTTGCCTAGCCCCATACGCTTACCCAGTAAGTATGCAGCGACAAGACCTGCTACACCTGAGTTAATATGAACCACAGTACCACCTGCAAAATCAAGCGCACCATCATTCATGAGCCAACCACCACCCCATACCCAGTGCGCGATTGGTGCATACACCACAACCACCCAAATGGTAATGAAAGCAATCCAAGCACTAAACTTCATACGATCAGCCACAGAGCCACTGATAATGGCAACGGTAATAATCGCAAAAGTCATTTGGAAAATAACAAAGAGAATTTCAGGAATCGTGCCACTGAGTGCATCTGTGGTAATCCCTGAGAGCATGATTTTATCTAAACCACCGATAAAAGCATTACCAGAGCCAAATGCAAGTGAATAACCAATCACGACCCAAACAAGACTCACAATCGCCGCAGCTGTAAAACTGTGTGCCATTGTGGAAAGAACATTTTTCTTACGTACCATACCACCGTAGAACAAAGCCAAACCCGGAATGGTCATCAATAAAACCAGTGCTGTAGACACTAAAACCCAAGCCGTATCACCAGTATCAGCCTTAGCCTCTTCGGCAGGCGCAGGTGCAGCCGCTTCTACAGGAGCCACTGTTGCAGTTGGTTCAGTCGTAACAGCTGTAGCTTCGTGTGCTGTTGCTACAACTGAAGAAGCAGGTTCAGCTACGTTTTCTTCTGCCCACGCAACTGATCCGCCAAGAAGTGCGCCAGACAGGCTGAGCGCTAATAGCATTTTTTTCATTCGTATCCCCCAACCAAATTTTTGAGTTATGTATCGATATACATAACTAGCAACCTTCGTGCCAAGTTAAACAGCGTCTGGACCTGTTTCACCTGTACGAATACGAATCACTTGTTCTAAATTCGTTACGAAAATTTTGCCATCACCGATTTTGCCAGTACTCGCAACACGAGTAATCGACTCAATCACTGAATCCACCATGTCATCACTGATTGCGATTTCAATTTTTACTTTAGGTAAAAAATCAACCACATACTCAGCACCACGATACAGTTCAGTGTGCCCTTTTTGACGACCAAAACCTTTCACTTCGGTTACGGTAATCCCTTGAACGCCTATATCAGAAAGTGCTTCACGCACGTCATCCAATTTAAACGGTTTTACAATTGCAGTTACGAGCTTCATATTGTTTTCCTTCGGCTTATTTCACCAGTAAGGTTTTATGTTCAATTTTCATGCCAATTTCATTAACGGTTGGGGTTGTTAAATCAATTCGCATGTAATGCCTTTATAACCTATTGTATATACTCAGGTGAAGTTGCCAGCTAAAAAAACTCACAATAATCATCAATTTTTAACTTTAATTGTTTATTTCTATCGGTATTCTTTGCCGATGATCAGCTAAATTAACTTGAGTAAAAATAAAGACAGGATGTTACACTAGCCCAAGCAACTAAACCCTTTGGATTCCTCATGATTGAAACACTACTACAAGCAATTTTGGAACAAATCGACCAACCTAAGAAAGACATTGAACACAACTTACGTGCTTTATTAAATGAAGCCGTCGCAAAAATGGATATTGTGTCCAAAGATGAAATTGAGCGTCAAAAAACTGCACTAAATAATGCCAATCTTCGACTCACTGAACTTCAACAACAGGTTCAAGCTTTAGAAGAATTGATTAAGAATAAAAAATAATTCAAATTTGCACATTTTTAGTGCAAAAATCACAAATAATGATTAAAAATAAAGCAAAATGGAACAATAAGAATGTCTTTAGCCAAAATTTATACCCGAGGACTACTCGGGTTGCATGCGCCACTCATTGAAGTTGAAGTCCATGTTAGTGCTGGCCTTCCCTCATTAACCATTGTTGGACTTGCAGAAGCTGCTGTTCGTGAAAGTAAGGATCGTGTTCGATCTGCCATCATCAATAGCGGTTATCAGTTTCCAACCAAACGCCTGACGATCAACCTTGCACCCGCAGATCTGCCTAAAGATGGTTCACGCTTAGATCTACCTATTGCACTAGGAATATTGATTGCCACAGGTCAACTGCCTGAAGGGGTGACTGATGATTTTGAATTTATTGGTGAATTGGCACTCGATGGTCATTTAAGACCTGTCACAGGAACACTCACCATTGCCATGGCTTGTCAAATGGCAAAACACCAACTGATGTTACCCAAAGAAAATGCAGATGAGGCTGCGCAACTTCCTGAGTTTCAAGTGTTTGCAGCCACACATTTAAAGCAAGTCTGCGATCACTTTCTCACTAGTCAGAAGATTGATGCATCGGTTTCGACAAAAACCACTTTTGATAATCAGTATAAATTTGACTTAGCAGATGTCAAAGGTCAACTGCGTCCTCGACGTGCTTTAGAAATTGCTGCGGCAGGTGGACATTCTATTTTATTCAAGGGCCCACCAGGTACTGGCAAGACCTTACTCGCCTCTCGTCTTCCAAGTATTTTGCCTGCACTTAATGCACAGGAAAATTTAGAAGTTGCCAGCATTTATTCGATTGCCAATTCGCAACACCAATTTGGACAACGCCCATTCAGAGCACCTCATCACACTGCATCCGCAATCGCACTGGTCGGTGGTGGCTCAAATCCTAAACCTGGTGAAATTACTTTAGCGCATTTAGGCGTTTTATTTTTGGACGAATTGCCTGAATTTGACAAAAAAGTTTTAGAGGTTTTAAGACAACCTTTAGAATCCAAAGAAATTGTGATTTCTAGAGCCTCACGTCAGATTACCTTTCCTGCTAATTTTCAATTGATTGCTGCGATGAATCCCTGCCCTTGTGGTTATGCCTTTAATCAAGACAGTCGTTGCCAATGTTCTGCTGAATCCATTAAACGTTATCAAGGGCGAATTTCAGGACCGTTGCTTGATCGGATTGATTTACACATTGATGTACCACCACTAAAAGCACAGGAATTACAAGATCATACCCCTGTTGAAAACTCTGCCACCGTTCGAGAACGGGTGATTCAAGCTTTTGACTTTCAAATTCAACGCCAAGGCAGTTTAAATCACAGCTTATCGCCCAAAGATTTAGAAAAATTTGTAGTGCTGGATGAAGCCTCTAGAAAAATGATTGAAATGGCACAACAACGACTTAATCTGTCTGCACGTGCTTATCATCGTGTATTAAGAGTTGCCAGAACCATTGCAGATTTAGCACAAAGTGATGACATACAAAGCGCACATTTAACAGAAGCCTTGTCCTACAGAAACCCGCTACAGTCTTAACCGAGAAGCTCTATTAAAATGTTGCAAGATTTAATATTACGTAATGAAAAAGTTGAAGATATAGAACCTATTTTCAAACTAACAAAGTCTGCATTTGAACATGCAGAACACAGTAGCCGCACTGAACAATTTATTGTCAGTGCATTAAGAAATGCACGGAAATTGACGATTTCACTGGTGGCGGAACTCAACCATGAAATCATCGGGCATGTGGCAATTTCCCCTGTTGAAATATCTTCTGGTGCGCAAGGTTGGTATGGTTTAGGTCCAATTTCGGTTGCACCAGAATATCAGCAACGCGGTGTGGGAACAGCATTAATGAAACAAGTAATACAGCAACTTCAACAGCTTGATGCTGCGGGCTGTGTACTATTGGGTGATCCTCATTATTATGCAAAATTCGGTTTTAAACCGCATAAAAACTTAACATTGGCGAATGTTCCTGCTGAATATTTTCAAGTTTTAGCATTTAAGCAACCTGTTCCACAGGGCGAAGTGAAATATCATGCCGCTTTTGAGGCAACCGAATAATTCTTTTCTAAATTTTAAACATAAAAAAGGTGACCATTCGTCACCTTCTTCATTTTTATCAGTCTTAGAAAGCTTTGGTTAAGGTAAATACAGCGCCAGTTTCTACAGCACGTTTTTGAGCATGACTTAAACCATCTGTCTCTGTATTTGTTCCTATTGCTGCCAATTCTGCTGTCACAGTTGGAATTGATTTCAGTGTATAAGTCACACCAACTTTCCAATCTACATAATTGTCATCACCATTGAAGCTATATTTATCTTCATCTACAGTGGTATAACCGACATTGGCAACACCACCAAAACCTGTCGCCCCAAAAGGCACTGAATAACCAACATTTATATTCCAGCTATCTGCCTTAACACCTGCATAATCATTGGTATAGTTAATATTAGTGAGAATACTATCACCCTCAGTAAGCGCATTTTTGAAGGTTAATTTTCCGTATAATTCTGCCCAATTTAGATCACTTGCACTCGGATAGTTATAATACCAAACACCTACATCTAAGACGGGTTTGCTTGCAAAACCATCTAAAGTGGTTGAATAACCAATGAAAGGATCAATCTCTAAGTGTGGATCTGGAGTCCCAAAATTAACATTTGAACCCCACAAACCACCATATACACCCGAACTATGCGACAACGTAAAACCTGCTTGTACAGCTGGATCATTTTGAGTTTGTGTAATCCCACGGAAACGGTAGTCACTGGTGACGGCTGCACTGCCTGAAAAACTTACACCTAATTTTGAAAGTGCAGTATCTTCCGCCATCGCCATTGTTGCTGTAGACGATAAAACTGCCAATGCCAGTGCTTTAGTCGAGAATTTCATCTTGAGTGCTCCCCCATCATACGATGTTTATTTGTTATGCTAAAAATTGATGAACTCCCTATGCATTTAGCAATTGCCATGCCAAATATGAGAAAACACCTCTTAGTTAACTGATATGAAAGACTTAATTTACTGATATTTAATGTTTTAAATTTTGATTTTCGATTTTCATTGTTTAACTGTTGAATAGCATCAATCTCTTTCAACACGAGGCTAAGTTGATTCATGGTGTCCTACTTTGGGTCTACTTTTCACTCAAAATAGTATGGAAAACCAATGCATAAATTTGCTATCACAAGAATGTATAACTGCGTAAAAAGATCATTAACTTTATAAAAGCGTGGTTTGGATAATAATTAGAAACAATATGTGCTGTTTTTGCTCATAAAAATAAAGCATCTTAAAAAATGCTTAAAAAAAGTGCATATCGTTTAAATATGCACTTTATAAAAATTTGCTTAGAAAGCTCAGTTTAATTAAAAGCTATAATTTAAGCCCAATACAGCATTGTCATCAAAATCCTGACCTAAACGATCTTCGCCACCGATCACATAATCAAATGATGCTGTCACACCTGTATCCGCAATCGCTTTACTCACACCAATACGCGCTTCGTTAAAGGCAAAGTCCTGTGTGGTTTGAATCAGACTATCATCACGACTACTGTTATAAGCAGAACCACCAATAGATGCATTCAAGATAAAATCTTGAGGCAATGCATGACTATAACTTGCGCTTAAATATACATCCCCAGCATTACCAAAAGAAGCATCTGCCAATAACACCGAGGCATCAAGACTCACATCTTTATATGCAAGTTCTGCCAATACATCAAATGCTGTGGTACGACGATGCTCATTGCCCTCACCGTAAATAGAGCCACCATTTTGATACACATAAGCTGTTGTTTGAACTTTATAGCTCCAGTCTGAATTGATTTGTTGAGCATAAGCTAGATAGAAATCATGTTCAAAACCATGATCACGACGCTCATCTGTCGCATCATAATCCAAAGTCGATCCCCAATAACCTACACTCACACCACTTTTATGTGCATAGTCCAATCCACCCTGTACGGCAATATCATCATTCTCGACACCACCACGGTAGACATATTTTGAAACGAGCCCAATATTTCCTGATACAAGACCATTTGCAACGGAAATGTTTGATTCTTCAGCACATACCGCAGCTGAAGCTATACATAAAGGCACAGCCCAAAACAGTGGAGAAATAATTGAGTTCATGATATCGAAATAGCAGGAGAATAAGAAAGCGCAATTTTACCGATTTTTTGAATGTTGGGTAAAAAATAAATCATTTAATTCACAATTTCTGAGATATATTTGATATTGCTCATTTTTATATAACCCAGTGGCTTATTAAGCATTTTTTCTGATAAACAAACAATTAAATATTCAAGAATATTTATGACAAAACTGAAATATTTTTAACCAAAATGATGCCCTTTTTATCGAATAAATATACAATTCACACACAAATTGCACTGAATTTATCAGGCAATGCCAAAATCTCTCGCTTACGAGGCAAAAAAATGCTTAAAGCAACAAAATTAACTTTAGCAGTACTCATCAATGCTGCAATTATCTCACCTGCATTTGCTAGCGAACAAAGTGAAGCAAAAGGTTTTGTAGAAGACGCTGAAGGTTCAGTTCTGTTCCGTACCGGTTATATCAGCCGTGACTATAAAGATGTAACACCTGGCAAAGATAGAAGTTCATTTGCAGAATCTGCAATCATTAACCTTGACTCAGGCTTTACCCAAGGTATCGTAGGTTTTGGTGCGGGCGTTGTTGGTGACGGTTCTTTTAAAATCGGGAATAACAACCATGCAGGGAACAATATGATTCCAACACATGGTGGTCAAGATGCAAATGGACGTGTTGATGCTTATGACCATTGGGCTCGTGGTGGTGCAAACGTAAAAGCACGTTTCTCAAATACGACTGTACGTTATGGTACTCAAGTTTTAGATCTCCCTGTACTCGCAAGCAATACAGCTCGTATGGTTCCTGAATATTTTGAAGGTACTTTGATTACTAGCCATGAAATTAAAGACTTAGAGTTAGTCGCTGGTAAATTCACTAAGAACCAATACTCAGACCAAGTGATTACAGATGGTCGTCATTTAGATAGTGCTGTAGTTTGGGGTGCTAAATATAAATTTGATGATCAACTGACTGCTTCTTATTATGGTTTAGATTCTAAAAATGCTTTAGAACGCCATTATATCAATGCAAATTATAAATATCCTTTAGCAAATCAAAACTCTTTAACTTTTGATTTCAGTGGCTATCACACTGAATGGGATAAAGACGGCTCTACTTATTCAACATTACCAAATGTTGCTCCAGAAGATCGCTCAAATAATATCTGGGCACTATCAGGTACTTATAACCAAGGACCACATACTGCAATGTTGGCTTATCAACAAAACACAGGCAATACAGGTTATGACTATGGTGAAAATGCTGATGGCGGTCAGTCTATTTATCTACCTAACTCATATTTGTCTGATTTTATTGGTAACCATGAAAAATCAGTACAACTCCAATATAACTTAGACTTAGGTGCTTACGGTGTGCCTGGTTTAAATTGGACGACTGCTTATGTTTATGGCTGGGATATCAAAACCACTGACAAGGGTATCCTAACTGATGACAATGCCAAAGAAAGTGAGTTCTTTAACCAAGTAAAATATACAGTTCAATCTGGCTTTGCTAAAGATATAAGTTTCCGTGCTCGCTATTCACATCTACGTGCAGATCAAACATATAACAATGTTTACATGCCTGACACCAATGAATGGCGTTTATTCTTAGATATTCCTGTGAAATTATTTTAATTTCTGATCAGAATAGATAAGTCATAAAAAAACCTGCATCATCTGATGCAGGTTTTTTTATTGAGTTAAGGTTCAAAACCCTCACTCAAATTCTGATCTGGAATTATTTATTTGCCGCTTTATAAGCTTCGATTGAGTCAAGAACTTCTTGTTTTGCAACTTCAGAACCTTCCCAACCGCTGAGTTTAACCCATTTGCCAGCTTCAAGATCTTTATAGTGAGCAAAGAAGTGTTCAACTTGTTTGATCAATAATTCGGGAAGATCTGTATATTCTTGAACATCTTTATAAATCGGTGTTAATTTATCATGTGGAACTGCGATCAATTTCGCATCTACACCACCGTCATCTTCCATGTTCAATTTACCCACTGGACGGCAACGAATCACTGAACCTGGCTCAACTGGATGTGGCGTTACAACCAATACATCTAATGGATCGCCATCTAAAGATAATGTATTTGGTACATAGCCATAGTTTGCAGGGTAGAACATCGCTGTACCCATGAAACGGTCTACAAATAACGCATCAGAATCTTTATCAATTTCGTATTTAATCGGAGCTGCATTTGCAGGAATTTCGATAATTACATAGATGTCATTTGGGGCATCTTTACCAGCAGGGATATTGCTATAGCTCATAGGATACTCTTTCAAGTGAGGTCTTATTTAAAATCGTGCCGATTATAACGCTAAATGAAGTCAACTGATAATGAATTGCGTTAATCTGCAGCAGACTTACATCATCCGAACAATCATTAACAATAAAATAATCGGGCATGCCATCGACAAAGTCCAAATAATTGAACGTAATGTCGCCAAATTGGCTAGATAACAAATCCCGTAAATAATCCGTAAAATAATATATGCCATACCCAACATCATGATGAGATATTGTGAGACCACCATATATTCTGCCATGAGAATTGCAGCAATAAATAAAGGAAGACTTTCAAAACTATTCTGTTGTACTGCATTGGCACGTGCTGCCAAGCCTGTGGTTTTGGCTAAAAACTCACGCGGATTTTGATTATCTGCAATTTTAAAGCCACCAGATAGTTTGGCAATCGCCATAAAAACATAAGGAAGTAAGCAAGCAATTAAAATTAAATATATGATGCCATCTATCCCAGACATGATTTTTTTCTCATGAAGTATCAATGCGGTTATCATAGCATGGCATGAACAAAATAATTTTTTGTTCCAGACAGAGATTTGCAAAATTGTGTAGTGAGGACAATATCGTGCAACAAGATCAAAAAGAGTTGTTTGAGGTTTTAGAAAAACAACGTCAACAACAGGCTGAGATTGACCGTATATTGAAGATTGTATTGCCGATTTTGGCTTTTCTACTGTGTGTGATTTGTGCCAATTACAACTGGCAATCGACCGTAGGCACGCTCATCGTTTTAGTTGTGGCTTTTCTTGCTGTTGGCATTAAACGTATGAATTTATATTTATGGCTAGCGATCATTGCGATTTATTGTCTAGTTGATATTTATTTGAGTTATGGAACCATTCAGCCGTCTGCACTTGGACGTCAAATGGGTACCATGCTGACCTTTACAGGTATTGTTGGTATCAGTCGCCCATATATTGATGGTTGGTTTATCCGCTCTAAGAACAATCAAATTCTTTAATCATCATACTAAATTTAAATTTAATGTTCATTGCGTATTGATCATTAATACATTTGAACCACACAAAATAAAGCACCCATTGTGGGTGCTTTATTTTTATTTATAAATTACTTACGTAAATCTTTACGTAGGATTTTACCCACGTTTGATTTCGGTAATTCATCCATAAACTCAACATAACGAGGACGTTTATAGCCTGTTAAGTTTTCTTTCGCGTACTCAAGCACTTCTTCTGTTGTTAAAGATGGATCTTTTTTCACCACGAATAACTTAGGTACCTCACCCGACTTCTCATCAGGTACACCAATCGCAGCAACTTCAAGCACTTTAGGATGTTTCGCAATCACTTCTTCAATTTCAGAAGGATAAACGTTGAAACCAGATACCAAAATCATGTCTTTTTTACGATCTACGATTTTGAAATAACCGCGTGTGTCCATTACACCAATGTCACCGGTACGGAAATAACCATCCGCAGTCATCACTTTGGCAGTTTCATCAGGACGGTTCCAATAGCCTTTCATCACTTGAGGACCACGGATCGAAATTTCACCCTGCTCACCTTGAGCCAAGTGATTACCATCATCATCCAAAATCGCCACATCTGTTAATGGAAGTGGAACACCGATCGTGCCACTGAACTCAGTTGTTGCAGGCGGGTTTGCTGTCGCTACAGGTGAAGTCTCAGAAAGACCATAACCTTCGATAATGATCGTTCCTGTAACCTTTTTCCACTCTTCCGCAGTTGATGGCAATACAGCCATACCACCACCCATTGCCATTTTCAATTTACTGAAATCTAGCTGACGGAATTCTTCGTTATGTACTAAAGCATTGAATAACGTATTTACCGCAGGGAAGAAACCTGGTTGATACTTACGTAATTCCTTAATCACGGCAGGTAAATCACGTGGGTTCGGAATCAAGATATTCGCTTGACCTTTGTACATGCCGTACATCGCACAAACCATGAATGCAAAAATATGATATAGCGGTAAAGCACAGAAGATACGGTCATCTTTCGCACCATCTCCCGCACCAAATTTACTTTGGAAAATACCATCACATTGTAACAAGTTCGCCACTAAATTACGGTGAGTTAGTTCAGCGCCTTTCGATACACCTGTAGTACCACCTGTATATTGCAATACAGCAGTATCACTCAACGTCATACTTGGGCGTTTATAATTACTTGGGCTTACTTTCGCTAAAGCAGTATTAAATTTGACGTGACCTGGAATATTCCAATCTGGAATTTGTTTACGTACTTTACGCAACACAAAGTTAACCAGTGTCCCTTTTAACGTACCGAGCATATCCCCAACTGAAGCAACAACGACATGCTTCACAGGTGTTTTACCTAAAATTGCTTGGTAAACAGTCGCAAAGTTTTCAACGATCACTAATGCTTCTGCACCTGAGTCATTGAGCTGATGTTCTAATTCACGTGCGGTATATAGTGGATTGACATTCACCAATACCAAACCAGCACGGAACACTGCCAAAGCAACCACAGGATATTGAAGAACGTTCGGCATCATCACAGCAACACGTGAACCTTTAGCCAAACCTAAACTTTGCAAATATGTTGCAAATTTACGGCTTGCAAGTTCAAGCTCACTGAATGACATCACTTTATCCATGAAGATAAAGGCATCTCGTGAACCAAATTTTTGGAAATTACGCTCAAAAATATCAATAAGAGAGGTATTTTCCTGTGGCAATTCTACTGTCTCTGGAATCCCAGTCTTTTGGTATTCAGCGAACCAAATCTTTTCCATAATGCCTTAATCTCCAATCAGTAATCCTTAGTTTTAAACTGTTTTTCTCTATATCGAACATAATTTTTTAGCTTGTTTGTGTTCAATATTGCATCCATCATTCCGAATACATTGCATATATAACGTATTTTGATCAATGGATGCTAGTTTTATCTTTGAATCAACAGTTTATTTGCTTTTTGATAGCCACGTGGTAAGAGTTGACCTTTCGATGCACGCTTACCGATATATTTCTGTAAATCATCACCTTTTAGTTTTAATTGTTGCTGTCCTGCAAGCACTTGAATTATTTCATCTAAATTCAAAGTTAGCATAAACTGAATCTGTTCATCAGCCTCAAGTTGTATCAACTTATTACCTTTCCCTTTATTGAGTGTTGGCAATTCTGACAAATCAATTAAAAGTAACCGGCCCCCTGAACTGAGTATAGCCAAATGCGTATGATTTTCAATCACTTCAATTGGCATCGCTTTAGCATCATCCGCGACAGTCAAGAATGTTTTACCTGCCTTCGCATTGGTATCTAGTTGTTTTGCTTGAGATTTAAAACCATAACCTTTGGTACTCACAGCAATAATTTCTTTTTCCTCATCCTCCACAAGGACTTGCATAAAACTCACACCATTGGCTGGAGCAAGTTTTGAACTCAACGGTTCACCTAAGCCACGTGCTGAAGGTAAACTATTAATCGCCAAGGCATAACTTCGCCCAGTTTCATCCAAGATGTAGACTTTCTGATTGGATTTACCTTGCGCTGAACTGAGGTACTGATCACCTGCACGGAAATTTAAATTCTCGGCATCAATATCATGACCTTTGGCAGAACGAATCCAACCTGCTTCAGATAAAACCACAGTGACCGATTCGGCAGGAACGAGATCTTGCTCACTGATTGCATGCGCTTCTTCACGTAAAACAATTGGGGATTTACGATCATCACCAAATTTTTTCGCATCATCTTTAAGCTCTTCAATAATTAAAGACTTTAAAGATTCAGGATTTGCCAATTGTTCACGAATCACCGCTGCTCTCGCTTCCAGTTCTTCTTGTTCACGGCGCATTTCCATTTCTTCAAGTTTTGCCAAATGGCGTAACTTCAGTTCTAAAATGGCTTCTGCTTGAATTTCATCAATATTAAAACGCGACATCAACACAGGTTTAGGCTGATCTTCTTCACGAATAATGCGAATCACTTCATCAATGTTCAGATAGGCAATGATTAAACCACCAAGAATGTGCAGACGTTTTTCAATTTTATTTAAATGATATTGCAGGCGACGTGTGACAGTATGTTTACGAATCTCAATCCATTCTAATAATATTCTGCGAATTGATTTCACTTGTGGACGACCATCTGCGCCAATCATGTTCATATTGACACGATAGCTAGACTCTAAATCAGTCGTTGCAAATAAATGACTCATCACAGCATCGGCATCGATACGATTTGAACGCAGTACAATGACTAAACGAGTTGGGTTTTGATGATCTGATTCATCACGTAAATCACTAACCAAAGGCAATTTCTTGGCTTGCATCTGATCTGCAATTTGCGAAATGACTTTTGAACCTGAAACTTGATATGGTAGTTCCGTGATCACGATTTCATTTTTTTCAATCGTATAAACTGCACGAGTACGATAGCTTCCACGACCCGAAATTTGAATTTTTAATAGTTCTTCTTTTGAAGTAATAATTTCAGCTTTGGTTGGTAGATCTGGTCCTGGAATGTATTCTGCAACCTTCTCATCACTCAGATCAGGTTTACGGATTAAAGCAATCGTACCTTTGACCACTTCACGTAAATTGTGTGGTGGAATATCCGTTGCCATCCCGACAGCGATACCCGTTGTTCCGTTTAATAGAATATTCGGTACACGCGCAGGTAAACTCACAGGTTCTTTCATCGTACCATCAAAGTTATCTTGCCAGTCGCAGGTACCTTGACCCAATTCTGAAAGTAGTAAATCACTATATGCTGATAATTTTGCTTCGGTATAACGCATTGCCGCAAATGACTTAGGATCATCAGGTGAACCCCAGTTGCCTTGCCCTTCAATAAATGGGTAGCGATAACTGAAAGGTTGCGCCATCAACACCATTGCTTCATAACAGGCTAAATCACCATGCGGATGGTATTTACCCAACACATCACCGACCGTACGTGCAGATTTTTTGGGTTTGCCACTTGGTTTTAAACCCAACTCGCTCATTGCATAGACGATACGGCGTTGTACGGGTTTTAGACCATCACTGATATGGGGCAATGCACGATCCATGATTACGTACATGGCATAGTTGAGATAAGCTTGTTCGGTAAATTCTGCTACAGAACGATTCTCTGTTGCTTGATGCGCAAGGCTTGTCATAACAACCTTTAATCCTAAGTAAATGCGTTTTAAATATTTCTAAATCTAAGTTCTTATGCTAAGTCGCAGGGTCAGCCTATACAAGTGTAAGTATGTGCTTCAACGACAATTTGCGTCTTTAGAAGTTTCTAATGTCGTAAAATTATCCATTTTTAAGGAAATGAGCAACTGATAATTTTAATTGGATGAAAATACAAAATGAAATCCAATAATTAGAAATTTATCAAAGACTGTAGCACTATTTTTTAAAATGTAAGAATTTACAGACTCACCAAACTCTCAACAAAGGGAGGAGACTCCTCCCTGATCGAGCTAAATTAGGTTTACTTATATTTTTTTAAAAATTTAATACGATCATTAGTCATATCAATTTCACATTGCATAGCATCAAAGTGGCTTTCACGTCCGTAATTAGCTTCATCCACTACGCATTTACTTTCTTTCTCTTTAATCCAGTTGCGCTGTAATCGCTGAAGCTCTTCCTTTCGGTTTTTTTTTAAGCCAGCCATCTTTTGTTTATAAGCTGTATTGAGCTTTTTGTCTGCAGTCTTATATTCGTCAATATAGCAACCTAAAATGTCATTATGCATTGTACTATTTGGGACACATTTAACTTGATAGTCGGCATCAGCAAATGTCAATGTGCTACCAAACAACATGATTAAAATGAATAAATAAGCTTTACTATTTATAACAGTCACACTTCAACCCCTTTTCAAATATATCAGCTTCGTCTCTGCGTCGTTTCCCTACACCACTGTTTCCATTGGGTCCTGTTTTATTCCAAAGCTTCGACATATCTCTAAAAATATCAGGGATTTTTTCAGGAGTGGTAGCTTCTAAAGCTTCTTTAATCTGACGCATGTGTTTTCGTGTTATTCCACCATTTTTTGGCTCTGTTAATCCTGGTCCACGATTGAATACAAGAGAAAGTAGGACACCTTGGCAGTGAGGGTGGAGTTTTAATGCACTTGGATAAATAGAGAGTGTTTGATTTGCATATCTTGTTTTAAGCACTGTAGCTAAATGCAGTCCTTTTTCCTTTGTGATTGTTATATCTAATAATTGAGGAACTAAAGCCCTTGCTGCTGCTCCTTTCTTTCCTTGGGCTTTTAGTAATCTTTCAATCTGAGCTTCAGTATAAAATGGTCCTAGATCAGCTTTAATTTGCGTTGCTGATTGTTGACCAAGATCATAACCTATAGCCAATGTTACACCGCTAAGGTCATCGCCTGGTTGATAAGGCTTTGGTTCAAATTTTTCATATTCCAGAATTTTTTTCCACATTTCCATTGAAATGATATATGGACCAGGTGTTGAATTAAAACTAACAGTTTCTACAACACACTCCGGCGCACAAGGATCCTTCTTTTTATCAGTATCATCTACCAGACTATTAGTTAAATTTTGTTGAGAAATGACAGGCTGAAGATTAGAGACTATAGAAAGTAAGTTAGAGCTACCATTATCGCCCACAGTTAAATGTTGATCACCGATACATTTACAACCACAAGACAAAGGAGAATTATGCTGTGCCGCTGGCTTACCCATCACAATCATATGATTATCACCAGAAACAATCGTAGAGACACACTTATGTTTTGGACAAGTTGCTTTGTCTCCAACACAAGCAATGGGTTTACCCTCAATCAAAAAAGATGATTGACCAGAAATAACTTTTCCCCCACCTGTTGTAGGTGAACCTAAAGTAATATAAGGAGTTGCCATAGCTTTTTCCTTTCATTATATTTTGTTATAAAATATCAAAATAGATGCTATAATTTTTCTTCTATAGATAGATTAAAGAGTTTTGATTCTACTAACTAATTATTTTAGCATTGTATAATGTTTTTACTTTCCACCCTTCAACTTATTCTAATCTAGATAAAACTCATAATTACGAATTAATCTATTAACCTAACAACAAGTAAGCAAATAGAACATTTCTAATTTGTAACTATCTGCCATAAAGTCGTTGACGAGAACCTGTAAAAGTAAGGAAATTCTAAATAACAATTTCCTTACTTTGAATTACAACCCCATCTCTTCCAAAGTCTTGCCTTTCGTTTCTTCACCCAGAATTAGAATGACTAAAGCAACACCAACAAGCACCGCAGTAAACATCATAAATACAGCACTAAAGCCATTTGTAGCAACCATCATATGGGTCACAACCAATGGTGCAACAATACCGCCCATGCGCCCAATCGCCGATGCCCAACCCGAACCAAAAGCACGAATATTGGTTGGATATTGTTCAGGTGTGTAAGTATATAATACACCCCAAGCACCCAAGTTAAAGAACGACATCAAACACCCCCACAACATGATCATACTGACTGACGTGGCTTGCCCGAAGAAATAAGCTGATACCGCACACATGCCAATAAAGCCTGCCAAAGTCGCTTTACGACCTAACTTTTCCACTAACCAAGCAGCTGCGACATAGCCTGGAAGCTGTGCCAAGATCATGCCGAGCACATATTCAAAGGACTGCACGATGCTATAACCTTGTTTGACCAATAAACTTGGTAGCCAAGTGAAAATACCGTAGTAGGAAAATACAATCCCGAACCAAATCAGCCACAGCATCAAAGTACGTTTAGCAAAAGGATTTGACCAAAGTTGTGAAAATGATATGTTTTGTTTTTCCGCCACAGGTTTGACTTCAATGGTTTCAATCACTTCCACACCACATTGACGTTCAAGCTTTTGTACCAATGCATGTGCTTCTTCGATGCGTCCACGATTGATCAAATAAGGAACTGATTCAGGGACTTTTTTCAGAATCATAAACACATAAATCGCAGGCAAGCCACCGATCAAAAAGGCAATATGCCAACCATAATCAGGAATTACAAAATAGGAAATTAATGCAGCAACGAGCCAACCTAGGCCCCAAAAGCTTTCAAGCAATACAATAAAACGACCACGTACATGCGCAGGGATATATTCACTCACCAAAGTCACAGCAACAGGCAACTGACCACCCAAGCCTAATCCGACAATAAAACGAAACACCAATAGCCATGTTAAGTTTGGTGCAAAAGCACATAAAGCCGTCGCAATACTATAAGTGACTAAAGTAATTGCAAAGACTGTCCGACGACCAATACGATCTGCCAAGCCACCTGAGAATACCGCCCCGATTGCCATACCGACAAAACCGATCGATACTACCCAGCCTTTTTCAGATGGCGTCATTTGCCATTCTTCTGCCATTTTGGTGAGGATAAAGGAAATCAGACCTGTATCCATGGCATCGAACATCCAACCGAGTCCGATTACCCATAGCAAGGTATAGTGAAATTTTCCAATCGGTAGGCGTTGTACGCGTGAAACTAAATCCATAATCGTGCTCTATGAATATGCTGTATCAGGTGAAAGGGAGATGCTGCCTTCACAACAGGATTTATAATTGTATTCATTATTATAAAAGTTCTGACTTTGATCTAAATCAGAACTCGGTATCTATCATTTAAAAGCTAAACTTTTTATTCGGCTAAATCAAGATTCATCTTTTGATGATGCAGATTGTTCATCATCATCTTTATAGATAAATTTCGGCATTTCCAAACCAAAATAAATCGCAATACAGCGTAGTGAAAAACCAAAAACCAAAGTCGAAATCACCGTCACTTCTAAAGACAATCCGACATCCATACAGAACCAATAGAAGATCACCGCAACAAATGAAATTGAGGCATAGAGTTCACGGCGGAACACCAAAGGCACATCATTACACAGAATATCACGCAGAATACCGCCTGAAACCCCTGTCAATACACCTGCAACCGCAGAAACAACAAAGCCATGTCCCATATCTAATGCGATCTGACAACCAATGATGGTAAATCCAATCAAACCCAAAGCATCAAGCAACAGAAAGATAGAGTGTAAATGCTTCATCCATTTAGCAATTAGGATGGTGACAAATGCAGCTGCACAGGTGAGTACCAAATATTCAGGATGCTTGACCCAAGTCAGTGGATAATGCCCAAGCAATACATCCCGCACTGAGCCACCGCCAAGTGCTGTCACACAGGCAATCAAAACCACGCCAAACCAGTCCATACTACGCCGACCCGCTGACAAAGCTCCTGTCATGGCTTCAGCCGTAATTGCAATAATATAGATGACTAATAACAACATTGCCCTTCTTCCGCTGAGGGTTATCGATGCGCGTATTCTAAGTCAAATTGCATGAAAAGTTACAGATATTGTGCGCAACATTGCTTAAATTTTTTACCTGAACCACAAATACACGGTTGTTTCATCGTGATCTGCTGATCTGTGGTTGGATCTAGGAAAAACCACGTATTATCAAATTTTACAAAATGTGAAACTTCATGATGAATTTGTAGAGATTGATCTGCTCCATCCAAGGCTGAATAATGTGCTTTAAATTCAACTTGAGCATGGTTTTTATCGAGTTTTTCTTGGGCTTGTACAACTTCAAGCTTTAACCACTGATTGGCTTTACTCCAATCTGCAATGGCTTTGGCATCCAAAGCTTGTTGCTGCCCAAGCGCAGTCGTTTTGACAATATAATCAATCTCTTGTTTGGCAAATGCACTATAACGTGAACGCATCAATTGTGCTGCTGTTTCAGCTTTTTTCTGACCTAAATGTAGAGCTTGGCAACATTCGCTATAAAGTTCAGAACCACAGGGGCAAACAAGATTAGACATGAAATTACTCAAATAAATTTGAATGTAGTTTAACAAAAACCATCATTTATAGTTGGTCAACAAACTCGCCTTGACACACTTTTAAATTCTCAATATAACTTGAATCAATAATAATTTTAGAAATATCAAAAATGGAAAATAAAACCATTACATCTAAAAGCTTATGGGTATTTGCATTCATTCTCAGTCTAGGCTTTGTGATCTCTGCTGCTGTGATCGGTTATGCCTTAAAGCAATCCAATCGTTCACAAAACTCGATCAGTGTAAAAGGTCTTTCCGAAAAACCAATCAAAGCGGATTCGGCACGTTGGGAAATTAACGTTCAAACACCTACGGCTTCAAATAGTATTCCTGAAGCTTATCAATTGCTTGATCAAAATCTTAAAACACTACAGGCTTTTTTTGTAGAGCAAGGCTTTAAAGCCACTGACTTACAACAAGGCAATAAAAGCTCTCAAGCCTATTATGAAGAAGTACAAGATGAGGAAGGTAAGACTCGACGTGAGTTTCGTGGTTATATCGCGATGCAATCTATTGTAATCAGTAGTCGTGATATTCAAAAAATAGAAAAAGCCGCAAAAAATGCGTATTTACTCGATGAAAAAGGTCTTTCGATTGAGCAAAAACCTGAATATCTGGTGTCTAATTTAGAAGAAATTAAAATGTCGTTGATTGCCAATGCAACCAAGAATGCACATAGCCGTGCCAATGAATTTGCCAAAGTTGGTGGTGTAAAAGTCGGTACAATGCGCTCAGCAAGTCAAGGCGCTTTCTATATCTTGCCTGAAAGTGGTTCTGATGATGACAGTGACTATGGTGGTGCTTATGACAAAGCAACCATTAATAAAATCGCGCGTGTTGTTGTGACCATTAACTATGCAATTGATTGATTAAAAATAATCTTATTTTCAATACAAATATTATTGATGTAGAAAATAATAGAGGCTCTGAAAATCGATTAATTTAATTTTGTGTTTTATTTCACATAAGCCCATTATTTTAGATTATTGTATTAATGAGCACAAAATTTATATCCAAAATGATTAAGACACACCTTGATTCCTTTAAGTGAGTAATCCATACACCCTTTATGAATACACTTATTCTCTGAAAATCCTTCATGAGCTAAAACCACTAAGAATTGCTTAATGCTGTTTATTTGATTTTGGCTTAGTGTTTGCTTTATATCTATAAGTTTTATTCCAAAAATAGGGTTAGTTGGTGTGTCTGGATAACATTCAAAATACCAAGGTTGCTGACATTCTACACAGGCATAATAAAACTCACCATAATCAAATTCTGGTTGTGCTTTCTCACAAGGAATACTTTCAAGTATGTAATTAGGAAAGCTATTTTTCACATCATAGTTTTGACTAAAAATATCCAAAAAGCTATTAGGACATACAAAAAAACTACCTACAGAATGACATTCACACATAGTTTTTGTTCTTTAAAATTTATCTAAAATTAACTTCATACACCTTATGCGAAGTACAATTTATTAGTCAAATTATTTCAATAGCGTGAGAATCTTATAAACAAAAAAAGCCAGTCTTTCGACCAGCTTCTTCACTATTTTAAATGTGGGTTAATCGTCTTCCGACTGTTCCAATGCCTTGATATGCACCTTCTCAATCTTATGACCGTCCATTGTCACCACTTCAAACTCATAACCATCTGCTTGAAGTTTAGAGCCATTTTCAGGTAAACGACCTAAATGGAATAACAAGTAACCTGAAAGTGTTGAATATTCTTCAGAATCATTGACTAAATCACGACCTAAAAGCAATGAAACATGACGAATATCCGTTGAGCCTTCAAGCATCAATGAACCATCTTCAAGGCTTTCCGCAGCAGCTTCGAGTTCATCTTCATCAGGGAACTCCCCTGCAATCGCTTCAAGCACATCAATCGGTGTTGCAATCCCTTCAATCGAACCATATTCATTCAGGACAATTGCCATTTGCAACGGTGCTTGGCGAAGCTGTTCCATCACCATCAACACTTGTGCATTTTCATGGACGATTACTGGCTCACGTAAATGCTTTTTAAAATCTAAAACACCCGTTTCAATATAATCATTCAACACTTTATGAGTTAAAACAATCCCTTCAATATTGTCCAATTCACCACGCGCCAGAATTAAACGTGAATGTGACATCTCCATTAAATTTTCTTTAATGGTTGCTTCATCTTCATCTAAGTCTAGCCATTCCAATTCAGGGCGTGGGGTCATCACAGATTTTACAGGGCGTTCAGATAAACCAAGAACACCTTGTACCATGACACTGTGATATGCACCATTTTCATCGTCAAACATTTCATCTGCAAGCGCTTGCGTTGCGATCACATCATCCACTTTACCACTTTGATTGTCAGCAGATTTACCACCGAGCATTTTCAAAACAGCCGAGGCAGTACGAAAACGTAAGTCTGTAGTAGTGACCATTTTCTCTTGGTTTTTACGCATGGTTTGGTTCATAAACTCGATCAGCACCGAGAAACCAATTGCTGCATATAAATAGCCTTTTGGAATGTGATAACCAAAACCTTCCACGATGAGCGAGAAACCGATCATCATCAAGAAACCAAGACACAGAATCACCACAGTCGGATGTTTATTAACAAAATCCATCAAGGCTTTGGATGCCCACAGCATGATCCCGACGGCAATCACAACTGCAATCATCATGACTGAAAGGTGTTTCACCATTCCCACAGCAGTGATCACACTATCCAAAGAGAATACGGCATCTAAGACTACAATTTGGACGATCACCATCCAAAACGCAGCATGGACAGGATTTTCTTCTTTGACGGCTTGCGCACCTTCAAGGCGCTCATGCAATTCCATTGTCCCTTTAAACAATAGGAATACACCACCAAACAGCAGGATCAAATCTCGCCCTGAAAATGGATGATCCATAATATGGAACAAGGGTGCGGTAAGCGTGATCACCCACGCAATTGAGGCAAGTAACACCATCCGCATACATAAGGCGAGTAATAGCCCAATGATACGTGCTTTATCACGTTGTTCAGGTGGAAGTTTTTCTGCAAGAATTGCAATAAAAACAAGGTTATCTATACCTAAAACAATTTCCAGTACAACCAGTGTCGCAAGACCGACCCATGCAGAAGGATCAGACATCCATTCAAGAATCATTGACCTTGCTCCATTGAAGATGTGCAATTGCGAGTTTCAGCATATGTGAACTGTAAATTTCGAATTTGATTAGATAACTTTAGTTTATTTTGAAATATTTTTTTGTCTAAAGATTGTGCATTTTCGGAGCGACAACAACCACTACCCATGATGATTCATTTATTGAGAAACAAGCTTCAAGTATAGGTAATTTTGCTAAAAATTTCATCTCATTTATCATGTTTTATATGAACTTTATATGAAATAGCAATAGATTCATCGTGATACATATCATTGCCAAATCAATCACGATTCAACATGTTTTTGTCATATTTTTGACTTAGAGTAGTAGAAACACATAAGAACATGATAAGTTAAGGTGAAAAAATAAATGATGAATAGCGTACTCCCTGTAATGAAAAATGAAATGCTTGAATTAGATCAACCCACTCGTAAAGCAACGCAATGCCTCATCGCACTATATTGTGGCTCCCGCTTTGGCAATAAACCGATTTATAAAGACACAGCAATAGATTTGGCGAAAGGTATCGCAGAACATGGTTTTGGCATCGTCTATGGTGGTGCAAGCATTGGCTTAATGGGTCAAGTTGCTGACACAGTGACGGAACACGGTGGTGAAGTGGTCGGGGTAATTCCAGAATTTATGCTGGACTATGAAATCGCACATAAACAATTGACTGAACTACACATTGTACAAAGTATGCATGAGCGCAAAGCCATGATGGCAGAGCGTGCCAGTGCATTTGTCGCCTTACCTGGTGGATTTGGAACTTTTGAGGAAATCTTAGAAATCGCGACATGGGGACAACTGAATCAGCACCAAAAACCGATGATGCTTTACAATGTAAATGGTTTCTATGATCACTTAATTGCACAACTCGATCATGCAGTGGAAGAGGGTTTTTTACCGCCTCAGCATCGCGCGAAATTGATTGTTTGTAACAATGCCAATCAAATTTACAATGCGATTAAAAACTTAGAAGCACCGAAACATTTTATTGTATAAATATTCAAAATAGCAGGTGAAAGCCCATCTTTTACCTGCTCATCCACAGCGTTAAAACTAACAATAGCCCCCCTGCAATCATCAGCCCCCAATACAGCAAAATAAATACTTTGGCTTTGCGCAAATGTAGATGATAATTAACCGTCTTATCCCAAATAATTTTATATTTTTTTTGACCTTGTTGTCCCCATACGTATCCCATGTAGTCCCAATAACCTAGAACTACGTTTTTCTCACGCAAATATTTATACAGATGATAATCCACAAAACAAAAAATGATCATGGCGCTTAAAAAGCACAACAGCATCAGTAGTGGCAACATATCAATTAGCAGTTCTTTCATTTCATTATTTTCTATATCTGTATTTTTAGAATATTTAGAAATTGCTCATTGCAATATTGACCATTAATTGTGAAACATCTGCCAACCATAAATCAAACCTGCTGCAGCCACGATCCAACATAGTGTTGCAACGCCAAGACAAGACCACATCGACAATTTTGTTGCGAGTAAATAGACCACAAGTAAATAAATAAAATAGGGAATCAGTGACCATAAGCCAAACAATGCCGTTTGCTTTAATGCATCTCCACCCTTCTCTTGCGATACAATCACATGGGCAATCAAGGCAAAAGTTGGAAATAACGGGACTAAACCTGCAATATAAAATGCCTTACTTTTAGAAAGAATCGAAATCAACAAAACCACTGCTGCGCCGATGACACATTTCAAAAACAAAGACAGCATTTATACCTACTCAGCAATAAAACCAATGGACTGAGTGTAGTGAATTTAAGGTATAAAAGCTAAAAAGTTTGAATGATAAGTTGCTATATTTTGCTTAATAAGCACGTTTGAATTTACGACGATTGATGAAAGCAAAAATTCCCATCACAACAGCACCCAAAACAAAAATAACCAATTTAACTTCTATTCTACTCAAGTGATATGCTGAACGTTCAGATTCAGACGTCAAAGGCACTGCCATTGGCGCTTTTACCGCTTCCCCTGTAGCAGTTGCAGAGTTCTCTAATGAAGTTGTATAGGATGAGGCTACATTTTTGAAATTTAATTCACTGAGCTGAGTAGGCTTAGCACCTTTACCCACCAAGACATACGCCGCAACAATATCAAAATCGACTGGATTTTCAATCTTGAACTGAACCTTGGTTGGCTCATAACTATTATATTCAGGAATCCAATCATTTACTTGGCTATAAATACGAACTGTATCTGTTTTTTCTAGTACAGGATCTTCGATTAACATCACTGACATTTCATCAATAATCGAAGTTAATTTTTTGAATTGATGAAAAGAATATTGTGAAGTTTGCTTCAAATTTTCAGCAATCAACTGCTGATGGATCGAATGTTCACTGGCATTGGTTTTATCCAATAAACCTTGATTATCAATAATAAAGTCAACTTTAGAAGTTAATCCTGGGTAATTTTGACGTCCAATCAAATAAACTGCTGTCCAGATCTGATCACTCGCGTGTACATTCTCCAAATTGACTTCATAAAACTGATTTGGTTTCACATTTAAGACTTGCTCAAAAAGGACAGGCGAAGCATTCTCTGCAAAAACATTGCCAGAAAATATAAAACAAATTATTGCAATCACTTTCTGCATATTCATTTCAACCCACCATAAGTGCGACTTAAGTCACAAATATTATATATTAAGTATCCAAATTTGCGTATGCTACTTGTCTAACAATCAGATTTTTAAGATAAATGGAGAAATTTATAGCTACCAAATTCCGCCCTACTCTCTTCGATTTATACAAAATTCAAAATCCCTATTTTTAAGTATTTGACTGTTTTAAAAATGTCGAATCGTCAGTCTTCTCTTTACACTCAATCCATACTAATCACGGCGAAATTTCCCCCAAAGAACGAAAATCATTACAGCAGCAATTACAAAAAAAATTAAAAATCTAGCTTCCATTTTTGCCATCATCGAATCTGGACTTTTAGATGCATTGCGGAACTGTTGCTGTCTTTCCTCAGCACTCATATTGTTATTTTGTAGCATCAAATCCATGACTTGTTTCGGCTTATCACCCTCTCCCACAATCATATAGATCGCAAGTGGCTCAAAGCCTTGTTGTTCAGGAACAGCAATACTTAGTTTAAAATTTTCTACACCATACTCAGGAGCCCAGTCCATAACTTGCGCATAAGTACGGATGACATCTGCATCTTTTACAAACGGATCTTCAATTTCTTTACCTGTTTGCTCTTCGATTTCATCAGCAATATCATCAAATTCTTTCAGTGAAAACTTTTTGCGTAATGGCAAATCATCCGCAACCAAAATCGTTTGATTTATTTTTTCAGTTGGGCTGGCTTTATTGATCAAGCCCTCTGGTAAGATCACCAAATTCATCTGTGCTGTACGATTTGGAATCGTCTGCTTCCCGACCACATAAATTGCCGTCCATGCCTGCGTACTTGGAGAAACATCGGTAAATTCCATTTCTGCTGCATGTTCTTGATCTAGCTTTAAAAATTGTTCAAAAGTCACAATTTTAGTTTTGAGTGCAAACACATGTACGCTCAACATTAACCCTAAAGCGAATGCGAATATCTGTTTCAGCATGGCAACCCTGATTTATAAAGTATTTTATTATCAATAAATTATAAGCAAGACATTGATATATAAGAATTAGACCTTGAATATTGGCTGAATATAATTATAAATATATGAATTAAATCATTTTATGTGAAATTTTAAGCAATTCCGCTTGCTTTAAATGGTCAGTGAAATGACATAATTTGTCGCTTAAAAACTATTTTTTACAGCTTGAACAAAATTAAATCGCTATCATATACAACCTAAATTTGCACAATTCCGAGAAAGTCTTTATGAGCCAAAGTCATATCCGTATTCGAGGCGCACGTACCCATAATTTGAAAAATGTGTCTCTCGATATTCCACGCGACAAGTTTGTGGTGATCACGGGACTTTCAGGCTCTGGAAAGTCATCTCTGGCATTTGATACTTTATATGCCGAAGGTCAGCGCCGTTATGTAGAATCCCTTTCCGCATACGCACGTCAATTCCTTTCACAAATGGAAAAGCCAGAAGTCGATTCGATTGAAGGTTTAAGCCCTGCGATTGCGATTGAACAGAAATCGACAAGTCATAATCCACGTTCAACCGTGGGAACCATTACTGAAATTTATGACTATTTACGTCTGCTCTATGCACGTGTCGGAACACCGTACTGTCCTGAACATGATCTACCAATGGTCGCACAAACTGTTTCGGAAATGGTCGATGCTGTCAAAGGTCTAGAAGAAGGTACAGCCCTGATGTTGCTTGCACCTGTGGTGCGTGAGCGTAAAGGTGAATACAGCAATCTGTTTGATCAATTACAAAGTCAGGGTTTTGTCCGTGCCCGTGTCGATGGTGAAGTGATTGACATTGACACACCACCTGAACTCGATAAAAAGAAAAAACACACCATCGAAGTTGTAGTCGATCGTTTTAAAGTCCGTGATGATCTCGGTAACCGTATTGCGGAAAGTTTTGAAACAGCATTACGTTTAGGTGGCGATATTGCGATTTTATCATGGATGAATGGCGAACAGCCTGAGCGTGTCTTTTCAGCAAAACACTCCTGCCCTGAATGTGACCGTGCTGTTGCAGAGTTAGAGCCTCGCCTGTTTTCATTCAACAATCCATTCGGTGCATGTCCAACCTGTGATGGTTTAGGAACACGTAGCCATTTCAGTGCAGAAAAACTGATTCCAAGCCCTGATGTATCGATCAGCCAAGGTGCAATCCGTGGTTGGGATCGTCAACGCCCCTATTATTATTCAATGATTCAGAAAGTTGCCGATCATTTTGGTTTTTCATTGGATACACCGTGGAATGAACTGGATGCCGACACCAAAAAGAAATTTTTATACGGTACAGGCAAAGAAAAAGTCGACTTAAGCTACATTGATGAACGTGGTCGTAAACACAATCGTGTACAGCCTTTTGAAGGAATTTTGCCACATCTGGAACGTCGCTATCGTGAAACTGAAAGTAACTATGTCCGTGATGATTTGGCGCAGTATTTATCCAATGCTGCCTGTGATGCCTGCGGTGGTTCACGTCTGAATGAAATTTCACGTCATGTTCGCGTTAAAGACAAAACCATTGCACAGATCACGAAGATGTCGATTGGCGATGCGGAACATTATTATCAAGATTTAAATCTTGAGGGTGCAAAAGGCGAAATTGCCGATAAAATTTTTAAAGAAATCCGTGAGCGTCTGCACTTCCTTGTTTCTGTCGGTCTGAACTATTTAAGTCTGTCGCGTTCTGCGGAAACCCTTTCAGGCGGTGAAGCACAGCGTATTCGTCTGGCTTCACAGATCGGTGCAGGTTTAATGGGCGTGATGTACGTCCTCGATGAACCGTCGATTGGTCTGCATCAGCGTGATAATGATCGCTTGCTTGAAACTTTGGTACGTTTACGTGACCTCGGCAATACTGTACTTGTTGTTGAACATGATGAAGATGCGATTCGTGCTGCTGACCATATTATTGATATCGGTCCTGGTGCAGGCGTACATGGCGGTCATGTGATTGCCGAAGGGACTTATGATGAAATTCTGGCAAATAAAGAGTCTTTAACAGGTCAATATCTGTCAGGAAAATTAAAAATCGAAGTGCCGAAACAGCGTACTCAACCGCCTAAGCCTGATGAAAAAATCAAGCTCATGGGTGCATGTGGTCATAACCTGCAAAATGTCGATTTAACTATTCCGCTTGGCATTATGACTTGTGTGGCAGGTGTTTCAGGTTCTGGTAAATCAACCTTAATTAACCGTACTTTGTTGCCGCTTGCCGCAACGCAGTTGAATGGTGCAACCACGCTAACTGCTGAAAAGTTTGATTCAATTGATGGCTTGCAATTCCTCGATAAAGTTGTGGATATTGACCAAAGCCCGATTGGTCGTACGCCACGTTCTAACCCTGCAACCTATACAGGTTTATTTACACCAATTCGTGAATTATTTGCGCAAACGCCTGAAGCAAAAGCGCGTGGTTATGCAGCGGGTCGTTTCTCGTTTAACGTGAAAGGTGGTCGCTGTGAAGCCTGTGAGGGTGACGGCATGATCAAAGTGGCTATGCATTTCTTACCTGATATGTATGTGCCGTGCGATGCTTGTCATGGTGATCGTTATAACCGTGAAACCCTGGAAGTCGGCTATAAAGGTAAAAATATTTCTGATGTTTTAGGTATGACTGTTGAAGATGCAATGCATTTCTTTGATGCGATTCCTGTGATTCATCGTCGTTTGGAAACTTTAAATCAGGTCGGTTTGGGTTATATCCGTCTAGGTCAGTCTGCCACTACCCTTTCAGGCGGTGAAGCACAACGTGTCAAACTAGCACGTGAACTGGCGAAGCGTGATACAGGCAAGACTTTGTATGTGCTGGATGAACCAACGACTGGTCTGCACTTCCATGATATTGCGAAACTTTTAGATATTCTTCATGAGCTGCGCAATAAGGGTAATACCATTGTGGTGATTGAGCATAATCTGGATGTGATTAAAACTGCCGACTGGGTGATTGATCTCGGTCCTGAAGGTGGTGCTGGTGGTGGTCAGATTATTGCTGAAGGTACACCTGAAGAAGTATCAAAATCTAAAGTTTCGCATACAGCTAAGTTTTTGAAGCCGATGTTGAAGTAAACTAGTTTTTCAGGTAAAAGAGTCTAAAGAATTAATAATTTAGGCTCTTTTAATGGCTACACCTAGAGTTTTTGTAAGTTCAACTTGTTATGATTTGAAATACATCCGAGACAATTTACGATATTTCATTACAACTTTAGGTTATGAACCAATCCTTAGTGAAGATGGCGCAGTTTTTTTTGACCCTGCTTCACACACTCATGACTCCTGCTTAACTGAAATTCCAAATTGTCAATTGTTTGTTTTAATCATTGGTGGGCGATATGGTGGAAAATTTCAAGGTACAGATGACTCTATTACCAATATGGAATATAGAGAAGCTATCAAAAATAAAATCCCTGTGTTCACTTTAGTCGAATCTGGCGTTCTCCATGATCACCACACTTATTTGACTAATAGAAAAAATAAAGATATAGATTTAACAAAATTCAACTTCCCATCATCAGACTCGATAAAAATATTTGAATTTGTTGATGAAGTACGTAAAGCAGCCTCCAATAATGCATTAGTACCTTTTCGTGACTTCAATGATATTGAGTGTTATTTAAGAAAACAATGGGCTGGAATGATTTATGACTTTTTAACGAAAAAAAGTGCAAGTGAAAAAATTACTGATTATTTAGAGGTAATTAGCCAAATGAACTCACGGATAGAGTTATTATCCCATGAAATTTTAAATTCTGTTGGTACAAAAAAAGCTAAGCTAAATGCTATTTTTTATGAAGAAATGCTTAGCAATAAAGCTATACAAGATTTAACCTTCCTCGGTCTAAAACCAAAACCAACAGATATTTTAAATAATCCTGATTTTAGTTCTTATTGTAATAGTTTCAATATAGAACTTTTTATACATGATGATGACCACGAATTTTCAATTAGCGGAAATGGAGAAATTTCAAACTCACGCTTCGAAAACAATATAGAAAAATATCATAAAATTCAAAATTTTATCAAAGATATGCTAAAGAAAGATAACATGAGCATTGAAGAGTATTTAAATGATGAGAATTAATCTGACAATAATAATCACATCTACTACAACAACTTATTAAAATATCTTTAAGCCCCCAAGAACTATCTGATAAAACGGTGAATAACCCATCGTTTTATTCTTATAAACTTAGACATTACAATGAAAAAAATCCTACTTTCAGCTCTGTTATGCTACTCACCACTGACTCTGGCTGAGTCTGTTGCCATTCTCAGATATACACCTGTGTATACCGCAGAAAATGTTGCGCCAAACTCAATTTTCTGGATTGAAACACCTCAAAATGACAATACACCTTATCTCCTCAAATCTGGTAAGCAACAAATACGACTGATTGCACAAACTCCGATTTCCCACATTCAAGCCACACCATTTAAACCCGAAACACCCTTAATCACAGGTCAAACCTATACGTTGAATACTGCTGAAAAAAGCGAACGCTTTGCAAATGAACTGACCTATCATTATCCTGTCAAACAACACACAACCACTGCAAACATCCAATGGAGCGCCCCACCCAAACTTGAACACATTGAATTTTTTGAACATTCAAATGATCTAATATTAAAATTTTCAACACAAATGCAGTTCAATCCAAAAGACTATCTTATTCAGGTTCGCATCGCACCATTACATATATTCGCAGGCGAAACAGCTCACATCATCATCCCAACTGTGGATGATCAGAACAAGGTTCTCTTTAAATTAAACTTAGATCCCAAAACGATGACGCTATTTAATTCTGATTTACGAGGTGATATTCTCAAAATCAAATTTGATCTGATTCGTTATGACGGAAAAGTTTTCCTATGGCAGGGCAAAGCAGTTAAATACATTGTTAAAAAATTAAACAAGTAGAATCTTGAATTTTCACGAACTCTAAAGCTAGAAATTTAAAAAATGATCACCTATCAACCTTTTTACAATAGCTTATTCTAATTTAAACTCACACCACCACTTTATTCCGCCCTTGTGCTTTCGCTTTAAACAAAGACTCATCGGCTCGACTAAACAGTGTCTCCCAATTCGGCGCCCCAGATGCAATCCCAATACTCACAGACACTTTCAGCTGTTCATCTGTTCCAGGTAAATCAAAACGTAACTGCGAAATATCTGCCAAAATACTTTCCGCAATTTGAATCAACCAATCTTGCTTCAAATTTTTCAAAACAATTAAAAACTCATCACCACCAAAACGCACAATCAACTCAGAACGCGCAATATTGGCTTGTAAACAAGATGCAATTTGAGCAATCACATGATCCCCCAAAATATGCCCATATTGATCATTCACCGACTTAAAATGATCAATATCAACCACAATCAAACTCAACTGTTGAAACAACTGTGGCTCAGTCGCATACTCTTTTAAAAAAGTATCCAAAGCGACACGATTCGACACACCCGTTAAACTGTCGGTGTTCGCCATATTTTTCAATTTAAATTCAAATACATCCCGCTGTTGCAACATCTCTTTTAAAATATAAATTGCATCATTCAGCGTTTGCGCCTCTTTATACGTTAAATCAACGCCCCCTACATATTCACGCTGATGAGACTTCGATAATTCCACAATCATTTGCTGGGCTTGAATCAAAGGTTCAAACAATTTTTTACGCGTATAAAGCATTGTAAACATCGCGACAGCTAAGGAGATTAACGATGTAAAAAGTGTCAGCAAAAATTGTTGATGAGATGCGCTCGCTTTTTCTTGAGCATCGAGACTTTGCATTTCAAGCAAATAGGTTTGTAGATCCACAACAGTTGTAAATTTTCCCACCATCGCATCAGTAAGCTGATTTGCAGTGATGCTATAAGGCTGATGAAGATCACTCTCTTGCAAAAGCTTCACGACTATAGATAAACCTTGATCAATAAAGCGATCTTTGACCTGTTGATGTAAATTTAAATAATCTTGTGTTTTCAATGATTCAGGTTGGATCGTATCCAGCAACTGCCATAAATATTTTACTTGCTCCTGTGTTTGCAAAGATCGAAGTTTATTCTTTTCTGGAAATGAGGCTGAAAAACTTAATGGCGCCATAATATTTGATGCAACACGACCTGCTTGATCACGCAAATCTGCAAGTATCAGTACCATAGACGCATAGTCCGTCACTTCCTTATTGCGCTTTTTTGAATCCATGACCAATTGTTGTAAAAGTACTCTACAACTGTCCCATGCACCAAACATTCCTAAAATGGCTTGGTCCATCTGCTGAACAGTCCGTTTTTCTTTAGGTAATGCTAAATACACATCAACATGTTTACGGGCATTGCCTAAATCATATTTCAATTGCTGATCAACGCGCTTTGCTAACTCAGTAAAGCCTGCTCGATTTAATGTTTTGACGGTTATATCGATTTGCTGATCGACTTCGCTACGATATTTATTCAGTTCATTGATATTTTTTTGAGCTTCAAGGGTTGTACTCGACATTGCTTTATTTGTAGGTGCTCTTTCACGAGATATTTTATTTGATGTTTCCGCAAATACTCTCAATGTCTGGATGTCTAAAACAGCTTGATGTGAAATTCGATATTGTTGGTAACTACTAATAATTTGAGGAATTGCAATTAACAGCACAGATAAGATAATGATCGACATTAAAAGCAATAAGCGAGTACTAATTTGTTCTGAGCGCAATTGCTGTCCCATTTGTTTTCACCATATCTGTTGTTATTGGTCTACTTTGAAAATACAACTATTCGATTTATTTAACATCAATCTCATTATAAATTAGCCATTAAAAATGATCTATGACTCAAATAATTTTATGAATACCACACAATACCTATTTTTACCTAAGTTTGAATACTGTATATATAGCGATGTTTAACCACAATCTAAAAGCTTAATATTCAAAATAAAATTTGACTTAATTGACGATAATGAGAAGTTCTTTTTGTACCATCAATACATTCATTTAAAGAGTCAAACCAACGTTTAGTCTAAAGAATTAACCAATCGTTTAAAAAACCAACATTTAAAACCAAGTAAAATAATCAAGATTTTATAAAAAACAAATCTACATTCATTTACTTAAATAAAACCTCAATGCTAAATCGCTATTTCAGATCTGTAATATTCAAAATTAACATTTTACATAAAAGTAGAATGAACCTAAAATAAGAAACCAATAGAGATAAACATTATCACTATTTAAGAATTTAACGTTTTCTATGCCCAGTTATCCCCAATAAACTGGGCATTTTTTTGTCTATGATTTTGTAAATGATCTAACGCAAATAGAAAAATAAGCCTAATTTATCCAAAACATCTAAAGACAATTGTTTACGTTGAGCAGGATTATCATCTTTATTCATCTGCATATTTAAAGCAAAAGCTGTAACTTTACCATTCGGCTGTTCCACCCAACCGGTATACCAACCGACTTGAGGTTCAACATCCATTCCCCAACCACTTTTTGCATACAATTTTGCACCACCACGACTCTCCACATAGAGCATATCTTTCACTTGTTGTTGCACAGAAAGATCAAAAGGCAAAGTCTTCATTGCCAGTTGATAGGCAAATTTTGCTTCTTGCTCAGGCGTAATTTTTAATGGGCCAACCAACCAAAAATTATCAACTTGTTTTCCAATATTGGCATTTCCAAAACCAATACGTTTCACTTCTTTTTGCATAAGTTCAAGACCAATACGACGCGCAAGTTCCTGATAAACAGGTACAGCCGATGCCTGCATCGCCTCTCCCAAAGTCATATCTTTTTCCCATGAAGGAAAAAGCCTTTTCTCCCCATGCCATTTAAAAACTTCAGTGGCTGTTGCTTTGTGATGTTGCAAACCGATTAAAGCATTGAGCATTTTGAATGTAGAAGCAGGAATATACTGCGTATTTGCTCGAGTTAAATCATTGCCGTAACGATTTATTTGATTACCGTCATAGGTGATGAATACCGCTTGAGCTTTCGCTTGTTCAAATAACAATGGAATTTCATTCACCCGATCTTCGACTCTATGCTGAGTTTGCACATCGTACATGCAACCTGAAAGTGCAAAGCCCAACAAACAAATACCAAAATATATTTTAACTTTCATAAACTTAACCAGCAATCAAAAAACTATCACCCTTATATATTTATAATCTACTTAACTCCACCAACAATTTCTGTATGATTATTTAAAATATGATTGTAAGAAAATATTTACAGGTGCAATATATTGGTGCATAATGCACTCACTTAGGGCATATTATTAACATTCCTCAGCAGATTTTATTGATTTGCCCCAGATTTTGGCGAAAAATCCCAGTTTTCTTTGAAAATTGGGATTTTTTTTGGCAAAAATCATGCCAATATTTCATTCTATATATCAATAAAGCACCTTAATAGTGCATTTTAATAAATTATCGAATCATTCTCTGCAAAAAGTTGAGTACTTTATAAAGCTTGTAAGTTTTAAAGCAAAAAAAAGCCCAACCTTGGGGAAAGCTGGGCATATAAACTTCAAAATTCATCATATAAATAAACTCTATTTCTTAATTATGTTAAATATATAAATTTTTGTAAAACAAATTAAATAAATAAAACGCTAAAATTTTATCGCTTTTCTAGATAATTGAGGTTTAATTAACAATATATATAAAAAGTGAAGATTAATTCACAAATTATTATTTTATAAATTTAACCATTCATGACATTAATTTGAAATTACATAAAATAAATCATCGAAAATGACGATTAATAAGTATAAAATCAATCATAAAAGCAATTAATAAGTGTAGTATTTTGTCATACTTTTCAAATGAATTAAAAGTTTTATATTAATTTATTTTATTGTTCTGATTACACTTTTTATACGGTTGACTTAAATTTTAACAAATGAGTAGTTTTTAAACAATTTACTTTTCATGTAATTGATTTGTAACGAATGGCCGTAAACATCATTGACTTAATATCTTGTTACAATACAATGCCATGTGTTTCACCAATTTCAACTATTGGAAAAGATTATGAAAAAACTCGGTTTAGCCACTGCTTTATTATTAGCCATGACCGGCGCTCAAGCATACCAATTCGAAGTACAAGGTCAATCAGAGTATATCGATACAACTGTAAATGACAAAGACTTCACTGGTGGCGTACAAGGTACTTACTACCTTAAAAATGTTGACTCTTCTAAAGGTCCTTTAGCTGAAGCAGCATTCTTAAACCAAGCTTCTAATGTATCTTTAGCTTATAACTTTAGCCAATTAGATGCAGGCGTTGATGTTCATAATTTTGGTGCTAAAGCAGAAGCTTATGTTCCAACTCCATACGTTCCAGCTTATGCTAGCGTTTCTTATAGCCACACTATCCTTGATGGTAAAGTTGGTAACTCAGATGACAAAGGCGACCGTTATTCTCTAGAAGTGGGTGCTCTTCCAACTCAAAACTTCTTGGTTGCTGTAGGTTATACAAGCGTTGCTGACCAAACTGCTTTAGATGCATTCAATGTAATGGGTAACGGTGCTGCTAAAGCGGTTGCTGAAGCTGCAACTATCGGTGAAGACCAAGACGCGATCACTGCACGTGCTAAATACGTTGGCGGTATCGATGGTACTAACATGTCTTTAGCGTTTGAATCAGGTATTGTTTATGGTGATGCTACTGCTTACCAACTTAAAACTGATTTGTATTTGAACCCACAATTAAGCGTTGGTGCTTCTTATGCAGAATCTAGCTTTGACGCTACTCCTGATTCAGCTTGGGGCGCAAACGTAAATTACTTTATCACTCCTGCTATTGCAGTAGGTGCAAGCTACGTAAATGCAAACTCAAAAGCTGCGAACGACACTCAAACTGTTGGCGTAAATGCTAAATTCCGTTTCTAAGATCTAATCTTTAGAAATTGAATCAAAAAAGGACTCTAATTTAGAGTCCTTTTTTTGTATAACGAATTAAACTTAATTACGAATCACATTTAAAAAATGTAAATGACGTTCATATTGATCAATGATGTCTTGTAATAGATCTTCTTGCGTCCAATCCATCACATCATAACCCTGCCCGCCTTCACGTAAAAACACTTCAGCCTGATAAAACTCATCAATTTCATCATGTTGTTCATCTAACATAAAACTTGCTGCTTCAGTTTGATGGGTTTGTACTTTATAGACAAAGTTGAGTTCACTTTGGTGATCGACACTCAAAGCTAAACCATCATCGACCTCACGGATATTCACCTCTAAATGACGGCGCTTAAATTCACGTTGAATGCTTTCAAAAGCCTGTCGTACTTGATGTTGAATATAATTATTCACTTCATCGCGTGTATGCGGATAGTGCATGATCAAGCCTAAACGCTGTTGCCAACTGCGAGGATTTTGTACTGCACGCGGGGTAATTCGAGCAGCTTGCAAAGCATTCATTTTCGTGACATCTAAACGTAATGCTTTGAGTAATCCCCAACACAGCAACAACATAATAAATGTAAAAGGTAAAGCACTCATCATGGTTGCCGATTGCAATGCCCCTAATCCGCCAACAAGCAAAAGAATGATCGACAAAACTGCCATTAATGCCGTCCAAAAGAGGCGCTGCCAAATTGGCGAGTTTTCTGATTTCGCTGTGAGATAATCCGTCACTAACGCACCAGAGTCAGCAGAAGTCACAAAGAATAGCACCACCAAAATCGTGGCAATAAAGCTTGAAATACCAGCAAAAGGTAAATGACTTAAAAACTCAAACAGCGCTACAGATGAATCATTTTGAACTGCTGTGATTAAACTGGTGTGTCCTTGTTCTAAAATGCTGAACAGTGCGGCATTGCCCATGAAACCCATCCAAATCAAGGTAAATCCTGTTGGAATCAACAACACACCCACAATGAACTCACGAATAGTACGCCCACGGGACACCCGTGCAATAAACATTCCTACAAATGGTGACCAAGAAATCCACCATGCCCAATACATAATCGTCCAACCACCAATCCAACCATTCGGTTGATACGCATAAAGATTAAAGGTCATGGAGAATAAATTGGACATATACTGTCCAGCATTTTGAATTGTGGTTTGTAAAATATAAATACTTGAACTGGCTAAAAATACAAAGACCAATAAAGACAATGCAAGCACTAAATTCAGTTCAGATAAACGCTTAATTCCTTTATCTAAGCCCAAACCCACAGACAAAGATGCCAAAGCACTGACAAAAATAATCAGCATGATTTGCGTGCTGATCTGGTTTTCCCAACCAAATAAATAACTCAAACCTGAGTTAATCTGTGTGACGCCAAAACCCAATGTCGTTGCAACACCAAAAACCGTTCCAAGTGTTGCAAAGGTATCGACCGCATCACCCATTGGTCCATAGATTTTTTTACCAATAATCGGATATAAACCTGAACGAACTTTTAAAGGCAAATTATAGCGGAATGCAAAATAAGCCAATGTTAAACCAACTAAGGCATAGATTGCCCAAGCATGTAATCCCCAATGGAAAAAGGTGATTCGCATCGCTTGCTGTGCGGCTTGTACCGTTTGTGCATCACCTGTAGGTGGACTGACATAATGCATGACGGGTTCAGCCACACCAAAAAACATCAATCCAATCCCCATCCCTGCGGTAAATAGCATGGCGAACCAAGAGCCACTGCTATATTCGGGTTGGCTATGATCAGGGCCAAGTTTTATTTTCCCCATGTCTGATAATGCAATAAACACAAGAACCAAAAGAAAAATTGCAACCGCAAGTACATAGAACCAACTAAATGAATCGGTAATCCACTGATTCATTTGTTTGGTCATGAGATCAAAAGCATTCGGTGTCAAAATCACGAATGCTAAAAAAATAACGATAATTCCAACCGTACTGAAAAACACATTTGGATTGACATTATCAAACCAAGATGACTTTTTGGAAGGCATATCTTCCTCACATTTTTTTAATTAACGGGCAGACCCTATGGGTCAAGAAAGGCATTCACAAGAAGTGAAAAAGAGCAGACTCAGCTTAAGAAAAGTCCAGATTTGATTATAATTCAAGCAAAAAATCGATACAGTTTACTTACTGTAAAAAATATTCAATTGAAATTATTCATTTTTATGCGCGATATAGTGTAAAGAAATCAAACGCGAAACAATCAATGCCAAGTACATCACACCACCAAACATTTGTAGCATCGCAACAACCCGTGCAGGTGGTGCAAGCGGAATTACATCAGACAGCCCTGTAGCAGACTGCAAACTAAAACTAAGAAACAGCAAATCGAGCCAAGTTTGATATTCACCAAGATGATTTGGATTTTGAAAACTATTGGGCACGAGTAACTGACAAATACTATATAAAAATGCAAAGCCCCATGCGATCAAGGTAAAAACAGCCCCTGCTGCAAACAGTTCATCTTTGGTGAGATAGCGGTCTTCAAACATATAACGTACCAAACCATAAGCAGCGCAAAAATAAGCCATGGCTTCAAAGAAATGCGCTGTGATTTGCATCGGAATGGAACGTTGCCCAATGAGCATCAAAATCGAAAATATAAATGCACCACTAACAAAAATCATGCCCAAGATGGTAAATGTAGGTGTTTGTCGAATTACTTTGGCAATAATCAAAAGTGCCAAGACACCCACAGCCCACGTGAGAATTTGATAGCTTCGACTTTGACTGGTATAGAGATAAAGGAATAAGCTACTTAACTGAACCAATAGCAGCCAAGCAGAGGGCAATAGTTTAAAGTCTTTCCAAAAATCAACAATTGGACGCATATTTTAGATTCTGTTTGTTTTTATCAATTTCAAAGTTAGCACATTCATGCATGTTGATACATTTTTTCTACGATGAATACATTTTAAAACCATAAAAAAAACACCTCCAAGGAGGTGTTCTTTATAGGATCAGATCATTTGAATTAGTGATCTGAAGCACCTGAGATGCCAATACCTGTTTGTGAACGAACATACTGTGCATCAAATGCTTTGCGTTCTGCTTCTGCGCGAGCTGATTTATCAGTCACAGAGAATAACCAACAGCAGATGAATGCTAACGGCATTGCAAAGATTGCAGGGCCATTGAATGAGTTGATTGGTGTATCAGAGATTTTTAATGTATCTACCCAAACTGCTTTAGATAAGATAATTAACGTTACTGCTGTTACTAGACCAACAACACCACCGATCACCGCACCACGAGTTGTTAAACCTTTCCAGAACATTGAAAGTACAAGTACTGGGAAGTTTGCACACGCTGCTACAGAGAATGCTAAACCAACCATGAATGCTACGTTTTGTTTTTCGAACAAAATACCCAAGATCATCGCGAAGATAGCAAGACCTAAAGTCGCAATCTTAGACATACGTAATTCAGATTCAGGCGTCGTTTGACCTTTCTTCAATACGTTTGCATACAAGTCATGAGAGATTGCTGAAGCACCAGACAATGTCAAACCAGCAACAACCGCAAGGATCGTAGCAAATGCAACTGCTGAAATAAAGCCCATGAACAAGTCGCCACCAACAGCATCAGACAAGTGAACCGCAGCCATGTTGTTACCACCAACAAGTTCTAACTTGCCAGTAACTGCCATTTTTGCAACGTCGATGAATTGTGGGTTGTTTGATACGAAAAGGATCGCACCGAAACCGATGATGAATGTTAATAGGTAGAAGTAACCAATGAAACCTGTTGCAACTACAACTGATTTACGTGCTTCTTTCGCATCTTTAACTGTGAAGAAACGCATAAGGATGTGTGGTAAACCTGCTGTACCGAACATCAACGCTAAACCAAGAGATAAAGCATCTAATGGGTTTTTAGCAAGGCTACCAGGCCCCATGATCTTAGATGCATCTTCAAGGCTCACATCATGTACTTTTGCAAATACGTCGATTGATTGCTTGAACATTTCAGAGAAGCTATAACCTACAGAATGCATCACCATGAACGCCATGAATGTTGCACCTGAAAGTAACATCACCGCTTTAATGATCTGTACCCAAGTTGTTGCCAACATACCACCGAACATTACATAAGCCATCATGAGAAGACCCACGATCACAACTGCGATGTTGTAGTTCAAACCGAATAATAGTTTGATTAACTGACCTGCACCTACCATCTGTGCGATTAAGTAGAATGCAACTACAACCAATGAGCTGATCGCTGCAAGCGTACGTACTGGTTTTTCTTCTAAGCGGAATGAAACCACGTCAGACAGGTTATATTTACCTAAGTTACGCAGACGTTCAGCCACCAAGAACAATACGATCGGCCAACCCACCATGAAGCCTAGTGAATAAAGCAAGCCATCAAAGCCTGAGCTAAACACCATTGCGGAAATACCCAAGAACGATGCTGCTGACATATAGTCACCCGCAATCGCCAAACCATTTTGGAAACCTGAGATACCACCACCAGCAGTATAGAAGTCAGCAGTATTTGTCGTTTGTTTAGCAGCCCATTTGGTAATGAACAATGTTAAACCCACGAAAATCGCAAACATGATAATTGCGTGCCAGTTTGTTGCCTGTTGTTGAGCTTCACCTAAGTCAGGACCAGCTTGTGCGACAGTTGAAAGCAGTGCAGTAGATGCAAGAGCTGCTTTAGTTTTTAAAGAGTTCCATTTCATCATTAGTGCAGTCCTTTTTCATGAGCAATTTCTTCTACTTCTTTCATTGCTTCTTCAGTCAATTGATCCAAAGAATTGTTGGCGATATATGAATACACGCCACATAAAAGAAAAGATAAAACAATAATGCTCAGACCTAAAGGAATTCCCCAAGTGGTGACACCACCTTCCGATACTTTAGATAATAAAAACTCTTTGTTGTAGCCAACTAAAAGCATAAATCCAACATAAACAAACAACATAATTGCCGTAAGTGTCCAGCTCAATTTACTTTTCTTAGCAACCATTTCTTTGAATTTTGGATTTTGTAGAATCGCGTCTACTTGTCTCTCATCCATAACCATGCTCCTTGTTAAGCGACCAGTATCCTGGTTGCTTCTTTTTAATCATTTTTTTACATGGTCAAAATTAACAAGATTGTGGGGTTCTCGTAACTTAGACTTTGGTCGTTAAATTTTGATCGAAATGAACGAGTCAGTTCATAGATAGAGTATTATAGAACGAGATTTTTACATCGTAGTCCTTATGAGCAGTTGGTTAATTATAGGGGTTCTCGCCCTTTACATCCTCATTCTCTTCGTTTGCGCCTTCTTTGGAGAGAAGCATGCGAGTCGATTAAGCACGCGCGGCAGGATGTTACTCTTTAGTCTAACATTGGGGGTTTATTGCTCATCTTGGACATTTTATGGTGCAACGGGTGCAGCGGTTCGTGAAGGGATTATTTTCTTACCCATCTATTTAGGGCCACTATTATTTGTTTGGCTTGGTTACGATATTTGGCGTCGTTTAGGACGAGTTCGTCAGCATCATGCAATCTCTTCTATCGCTGACTTTGTCGCTGCACGTTATGGTAAAAGCGGGACACTGGCATCTTTAGTGACCATTCTTGCTGTAGTCGCAATTATTCCGTATCTCGCGCTACAACTGCGTGCCATTGCACTCAGTGCTTCCGTCATGCTGGATCACAACACTCAAGTGCTCTCTACGACAACGAATGGGGTTCTCGGTTTAACTGCAGTTTTAGCAATTTTGGCCATGATGTTTGGGACACGACAAATTGCCAATACAGAACAACATGGCGGTTTAATGTTAGCTGTAGCATTTGAATCTTTTGTGAAACTCTTTGCCCTACTCTGTGTTGCATTCTTTTTTATATTTGAAGCCCCTGAAAACATCGTCCAGATTTCGCATGATGTGCAAAAGACTTTCCACGAAGTGCAATTGTTTGGTGTCCCTGAAACCTTTTGGGTTCAAACGCTTTTAGCCGCATTGGCAATTATCTGTTTACCTCGCCAATTCCACGTAGCAGTCGTTGAATTACGCGATGAAAAGCACATTCGTGGCGCACGTCGTTGGTTCGCAGCTTATTTAATTTTAACCATCATTGCGATTATTCCAATTGCCAGCTGGGCGCTACACGCTGCACCAAAATATTTGACTATTCCCGATGTTGCAGTGCTATCTTTACCAATCAGTTATAACCAAGACTGGTTGTCTTTACTGGCTTTTCTAGGTGGTTTTTCAGCATCTACAGGAATGCTCTTGGTTTCATCTGTAGCATTATCAATCATGCTCAGTAACGATTTAATCATGCCTGCTTTGTGGAGATTTGGCATTCTGTCACGCCATGATAAACGCCTCCCGCAAGTACTCAAATTCACCCGTCGTGTATGTATTTTAGCGGTGATGTTGTTAGGCTTTTTATTCTTCCATTTTTTTAATGATATTGACCAGTTATCAACTTTTGGCTTATTGGCATTTAGTGCTGTTGCACAATTCTCTCCTGCATTGATTGGCGGATTATATTGGCGTGGTGGTAGTCGCCAAGGTGTTTACGCAGGCTTGGTGGTCGGCTTTATTCTATGGTCTTATACCTTACTCTTACCGACGATTTTGCGTAGTTTACCGACTGAATATGGGGACTTCGCTCATCAGTTTTTAATGTTTGGGCCTTTAGGGATTACATGGTTAAGACCTGAAGCCTTATTTGGTTTTGAGTCTTTTGCACCATTGACCCACGGTGTGATTTGGGCATTGGGCTTAAATATTATGCTTTACATTTGGGTATCTAGAATTTATCGCCCAAGTATTGCAGAACAAATTCAGGCAGAGAGCTTTTTCTACTATGAAACTAAACCTCTTCCTGCACAAAGTACCTCAACAGACATCAATTATTTACACCATGATGTTGCAAAACTTAAAGTTGGCGACTTAATCGCACTTGCCAAACGTATTACAGGTGAAGGTCCAACGACCCATGCATTCCGCCAATTTTGTATCATGAACAATGTGGTCATGAATGAGAATAGCAGTGCAAACGGGATGTGGTGGCGTTTTACTGAGCAGTATTTGGCAGGTACGATTGGTGCAGCATCAGCCCGTACCCTGCTGACTACAGCCATGGTGAATAATGGTTTAGCACTGGGGCAAGTGGCGAATATTCTTGACCAAGCCTCACAATGGCAACGCTTTAACCAAAACCTGATCATGACCATGATTGACCACATGACCCAAGGCGTCAGCGTAGTCGATGAGAATATGTGCTTGGTCGCGTGGAATAATCAATACCTTAAACTTTTTGATTATCCAAAAGATTTAGTTTATGTCGGTTGTCCAATTGCAGATTTGATTCGTTATAACGCTGAACGTGGTGAATGTGGTCCAGGTTCAGTCGAAGAACACGTTCGCAAACGGATTCACTGGATGAAAGTCGGTAGTGCGCACGAATTTGAACGGATTCGTAAAGATGGTCGCGTTATCCAAATGCGTGGCAATCCGATTGAAGGCGGTGGTTTTGTTACAACCTTTGCGGATATTACAGCGTTCCGTGAAAATGAAGCGGTACTTGAAGCACGTGTTTCTGATCGTACCCAACAGCTTGCAGATGCATTGACAGAACAGCAATTGGCTCGTGAGCAAGCCGATAAAGCCAATATGTCAAAAAGTCGGTTTATCGCAGCAGCCAGCCACGATCTTTTACAACCTATGCATGCAGCACGCTTGTTCAGCACTGCGTTAGAGCAAAGTATTCAGTCTGATGAAGACCGTAAAACCTTACAACAACTGGATCGGGCATTGCATGGCGCAGAAAGCATGCTTTCTGCCCTTTTGGATATTGCACGTTTAGAAGGTGGTTCAATCCAACCAAAGCGTCAAGCTTATCCACTGCATGACTTACTCAACGATTTAGAATTGCAATTTAAATCCATTGCCGCACAACGTGACATTCAATTTAGTGTCCATGATGCAAAATTCTGGATTGATACCGATCCACAATGGATTCGTCGTATTATTCAAAACTTTGTTAGTAATGCCCTACGCTATACTGCACGTGGTCGTGTCGTGGTTGGTGTACTTCGCGCTTCTAACCGCCCAAATCATATTCGTATCGGCGTTTGGGATACGGGTCCAGGTATCGCAGAAGAACAACGTATTAAACTATTCCAAGAGTTTGAACGTTGTGGACATACCTCACCTTGGGGTGAGCAAGGTTTAGGCTTAGGTTTAGCCATCGTACAACGTATGACCAGCCTACTTGATTACCCTGTGCATGTTTACTCTACACAAGGCAAAGGCTCATGCTTCATGATCGATGTACCGATTGTTGATGCACCGAAAGTCGTAGCCACGCCTGTACAAGCAGTTCCGCTCAAATCAAAAGCCTATAAAATCTTGTGCTTAGATAATGATGAAACCATTTTGGAAGGTATGTCTACATTGCTGACCAAGTGGGGGTATCAAGTCTTTAAAGCCACAGAACCTGAACAAGCTTTGGAGCTGATTCAGAAAGAAAATATCCAAGTCTGGCTCGTTGATCAACACTTGAATCATGGCAAAATCGGCTTAGATTTTATCATTGAACATCGTCAGGAAAATGTACCTTCCGCATTGATCACGGCAGACTCAGATCCTGAACTGCCACAACGTGTCAAAGATTTGAATATTGTGTTGTTAAAGAAACCATTGAAGCCAGCTTCGTTACGCTCATGGTTATCTGGTCTAAAAATTTCTCAGTAAATTTTAACTAGGCAGCTGTATCAATTTCATATTTTGATACATTTATAACCTCTATCCAGCTGATGGATAGAGGTTTTTGTTTCACTATTTTTAAGTGAAATAGCAATTTATTTTAAACTTTATGCAAAAGCATTCAAAAACAGTAAGAAAATAATCAGAATCATTGACCAAAAATTTCAAAGCTTTATTTTCTATGGCAATTTCAACCAAAATAGTAAATATACACTTGTATAATTAGTTACAATTAAATATGCTGCTGATTTTTATAAACAAAAATATCATCTTAACCCCGAATACAACTTTAGTCTTATTCCTATTGCAACCCATATAAATCGAAAATTATCACAACACAAAAGCACGCGCTTGTTCAGGGAAGCAACATTTGCGTATTAAATGAATTTAAATAGGATTTTTGCCATGAATATTTCAGAAGTTTCAAATGGGCATCAAGCTCAACAATTCCACCGTCAATATGGTGCAAATGCAATCCTGCCTGAAATCGATTGGCAAGATATTTTTAAACACAGCAAACTGCAAAACACACAAATCCAAGCCTTAAACACACTTTATCAAGCTGCTGTTCCATTGGCTTTACAAGTTTTTGAAGACTTGAAATTTGATGTTTTTGCACCTGTTGCATTCCACCCACAAGGTTTGGGCTTATTTGATAAATTAGCGCAACAAGAAGAAAAACTGGTTCAACGCTTAGAAGATGAATGTGAATGCTTAAATGATGAAGTTCGTCATCAAGTGTGGAGCATGTTGCTGCGTGGTGGCGCAGTACTTGTATTCAAAGCTTGGCTGGGTAAAGTTAAACTGGGAAATAATAGCTTAGATATGACTCAATTTGATGAGCTTTCTGATTTACTGTTTATTAAAACATCACCTACAACTTTAGCGCACCGTCTAAGTGTAAATTCACAAGCTAATTATGATCACGTCTTTTTAATGTATGGTAATGACGTATTCTTAGATCGCTTTAACAGCCTTGAAACTGCTGCATTATTTGTTGATCTCGGTGTATATGATGCCGCATTCTTAAGCTTACGTGACGACCGCGTTGCTGAATATTTAAAATCTAAAGGCTATGTCAGCCAAGATCAAATAGAAGACTTAAAATGTGCTTTAAACCCATTGGGTTGCCCAGATCAAGTATCGAAACAAGATTGTTTAGCTTAAAATAAAACGACAAAATAGATCTAAAGAAGCCAGTCATATGACTGGCTTCTTATCAATAATATCATTCAGAGTATATACATACTAAAATAATGCCTTCGGCAATTTAATCTGAATAATTTCATTATCATCTGCTTTTTTCGCATTTCGCCCAGATGATCCAGGGAAGTTATTATCATTCAATACCGTTAAGGTATTTTTATTCTCAATAATCACATCTTCAATGGTAAAAAATGGGAATGCGAAGTTTGTACCCGTACCAATGTCACCATCGCGAGCAGTACCATATAAATTATTTGGGTTCGCGATCTTCATTAAATCAACCAATTCGGCACGTTGAACAGCTTTACCCGATTCACCCAATTTAATTTGAATCAACTTCTTATAACCCTCTAACTTATTTTCTGAATCATCACGCTCAATGATCACACCTGATTCATGATCAAATAATTGAAAATCACCAATCGAGGTCGCTTTTTCATTTAAATCGAACAAATAATATTTGCCTGTATACGCTTTTTTCTTCACATCAAACTGTGAAATTAATAACTGACGCCGTACTGAACCTTTCAAAGGTTTTTCTAAAAGCGGATATAAATACTGACCATCTTTTGACAAAGCCATCCCCTCAAAACCACCACTTTGTAGCGTTAAAGGTTCTACATAATTTACATTGGCTTTATTCAATTGATTTTGTGGAGAACGCAATTCTGTACCGACTTTAAACGGATTTGGAAGCGAAATAGGTGCGTCAATTAATACACCATCTTTATCAAAATGAAGTAAATAAGGACCAAATTCATCTCCAATCCAATACGTTCCATCTGCAGTTCGTTGAATCGACTCAGGATCAAAATCTGCACCTGTTAATAAACGATCTGAAGTATTTTTATTGGTAATATCAAAGGGAACTAGCTTATTTGGATCGCGTAACTGAATAAAACTCATCACTTGAACTTTTGCTGAACCTGTTGATTTGGTACGAAAATCAGGTTTGATTTGATAGATGCGTAATAGAAAATCTGCTGAATTTTCTTGTGCACCAAAACCATTGTCCGCCATCACCATATACGTTCCGTCACCATTTTTCAAAGCGCCTGAAAAACCTTGTACAGGCTGCCCCTTAAATGGAGGGAAAATACCATTTGCTCCTTTCACTGCTGCACCTGAATTCGGTCCTGCGGCATAGGTTTCAACATCAAGCTTGGCAAATGACACCAACGTAGGCACTGAAACCGATGATTCAAATGAGAAGTCATCTTCATCATTACAGGCGGTTAAACCTAAAGCACTACAGCAGAATAAAGCCAATAAAATTTTCTTGTTCATGGTCTTATACATTTGATAAAAATTTACGCAAATTTAACAAGTTTTGATGACGCTTTTACTGCACTAAAATGAAGACTTCATGGCGGAAAAAATAACAATGTAACGCAATGCGTTGTGATCTGAATGAAAATAACACTCATCGAATCAGTATTACTCAAGTTTAGTCGGTTGATATTCACCCGCAATCGCTGCTTTTAAATACTTTTGAAAGGTTGGACATTGCATATGATTTTCTGCGGGGCATACGGCAGCATGTCTCAGTCCTTCACTGATGAAATGTAAGCGCCGAGTCATCTGTTCCAGTTGCTCGGCTTTCTGATTTAACATTTTTCGATCCAATTCAGGCTGACCATCTTGGCTAAACATCTGCGCAATTTCAGTTAAGGAAAAACCTGCCGCTCGTCCCAAAGCAATCAGTGCCAATTGATCTAAAACTTGCTTGCCATATTGTCGGCGTAACCCATGACGACCAATAGATTTAATTAAGCCCTTTTCTTCATAAAAGCGTAAGGTCGATGTCGCCACATTTGCCCGTTTAGCCACCTCTCCAATATCCATAAATACCTCTTGACTTCAAGTTGACTTTAATTTGCACACTATCTTTATCGCGTTTTATACAGAAAAGATCAAGGTGAAAAATGAAAACTGCGGAATTGCTGTTTCAAATCCTGTGCATGGGTATCGGTGCAACACTGATCATGGATATATGGCTTTTTATCTTAAAAAAATTCAATCTTCCCACACTCAATTTTGCTCTGCTGGGTCGTTGGGTCGGTTGGATATTTAAAGGTAAATTCACCCATACATCAATTGCCCAAAGTCCAAGCATTCGACGTGAATATGCATTGGGTTGGCTAGCGCATTACAGCGTCGGTATCCTCTTCGCATTTGGCTTTATTTTAATTGTAGGTAACGCATGGTTATTACAGCCTCAATTCTATTCTGCCTTTTGTTTTGGTCTTATCACGGTTCTGATGCCTTTTCTGATCATGCAGCCCGCCATGGGCTCAGGAATTGCTTCTGCTAAAACTGCACAGCCTTTGCACAACATTCTACGAAGTCTGATCAATCACAGTATCTTTGGCGGTGGTTTATATCTCAGCGCCCAATTACTTGCACTATTTCTATAAGGAGTCAAACCATGAAATCTATTGCCATTATTTATCATAGCCGCCAAGGTCATATCCAATTTATCGCCCAACAAATTCAACTTGGCGCAGCACAAGTCGAACAGATTAAAATTGATTTATTCACCGCTGAACAGTTGATGTCTCAACCTGAATTACTCTGTCAATATGATGGACTAATTTGGGGTACTCCAACCTATCTCGGTGGTGTCTCTGGCACTTTTAAACAACTCATGGATGCCACAGGTCCATTATGGAAGAAGCAGGCATTTAAAGGAAAATTAGCCGCAGGATTTACTGTTTCCTCATTACCTGCTGGGGATAAGCAATCGACCCTGATTTCACTTTTCACCTTTTCGATGCAACACGGTATGGTATGGATCGGCAACCCTATTTTACCTGAGCAACATCAAGGTGTTCCGTATACGCAAGCAGCCAATCGGCTCGGGTCATGGTCTGGTCTTATGGCACAAGCCGAACATGCCAGTGCGGCAGATGCTTTTGATATTGGCGATATTAAAACTGCTCAGTTATTTGGAGAAAACTTTGCATTTCGCTTAAATGCATATTAAGGAACATGATCGAATAAAAGGAGCTAGTCTTTAATTTTCATATTTTTTAATCTCTGACATTACCACATTAAAACATTGAGTGTTATTAACTGTTTCTTTTCTATGTGAATGTCAGCATGGATTAGGAATATATCTTATGAAGAAACCCCTGTCAGGATGATGGGGTTTTCTTTTATTTAGACAATAATTCCAAATCTATTCAACGCCCGTGTAACATTTTCGTTCGTATTCAAAAGGAATTTACCCTCTTTATCTTTCTCAATTCTAAACGAAAGTTTTTCTGATTTTGCAATTACACCAGCATCCAGTAGTCTACGAATCTCATTATTTGGAAAAATTAAAAAATTATTTATATATGCAGTACCTGTGAATGTTCTCATCACAAGAATATAGAAAGTAGAAGATGAATCTTTTGAATCAAAAGCCCGCTGATTTAATGTAAAAACATATTTGTTATTTTCAGATAAATTGGCAGTCTTTACTTGTATATGAAAGTATTTATTATCCTTACTTGCAATAATATCTATCCCATCATCAACTGCCATATATGATGCATTAAACCCGAAAAAGAGTAATTCAGACATCACTGCAAATTCACCAGCTTTGCCAGTGTAAAGTGCATTAACTTTAGGTTGTTGTGGTACAACTATTTCTTGACGAAGAATATTTCTCGGCGTCTTTATTTTATAAATTCCTCTTTTTGCACCTCCGTTTTTATTCTTTGGTTTACTAAAATTCGATTTCGTCTTATTTTTGAGAATATCAGCTGATAATACACTTGAAATTTTTTGTGGCAATTGTTCAAACGGAATTTGGATATGCGGATATTTCTTTACCAATACAGTCGCAATATCATCAACATGCATTTCTTTTTTTACATCTTTGAGAACTTCTGCAATTTGCTCTATCAACTTCATTTCTGTTATTCATCATCTTCTTCTAGCTCGTGTAAATATATGATATTTGAATTCTTTTAGCAAAGAATAGCCTTCATATATTTTTCACCCAATAAAAAACACCCCGATCTCGCTAGAGATTGGGGTGTTTTAAATTTAAAAGCTGGCGATGACTTACTCTCACATGGGTAACCCCACACTACCATCAGCGCTAAGAGGTTTCACTTCTGAGTTCGGGAAGGGATCAGGTGGTTCACTCTTGCTATTGTCGCCAGCAAACTGTTTATGATTAATCACTTGGTCTTATTTAACTGTATTTACAGTGTGTGCCTAGCTTTGGTCAAATGAGTTATTAACAGAATAATTTGAGTTGGTAATTGTATCTAGCTTTTGAACTAAATCAAGGTCAATCATTACTGATTGTTTGGTTTTGAATCGATTGATGCATACAACACAACTGTTTGGGTGTTGTATAGTCAAGCCTCACGAGCAATTAGTATTGGTCAGCTTCACATGTCACCATGCTTCCACATCCAACCTATCAACGTCGTAGTCTTCAACGGCTCTTTAGAGGACATAAAGTCCTAGGGAAATCTTATCTTGAGGTAGGCTTCCCGCTTAGATGCTTTCAGCGGTTATCCCTTCCGAACATAGCTACCCGGCGATGCGACTGGCGTCACAACCGGTACACCAGAGGTTCGTCCACTCTGGTCCTCTCGTACTAGGAGCAGATCCTCTCAAATTTCCAACGCCCACGGTAGATAGGGACCGAACTGTCTCACGACGTTCTAAACCCAGCTCGCGTACCTCTTTAAATGGCGAACAGCCATACCCTTGGGACCTGCTTCAGCCCCAGGATGAGATGAGCCGACATCGAGGTGCCAAACACCGCCGTCGATATGAACTCTTGGGCGGTATCAGCCTGTTATCCCCAGAGTACCTTTTATCCGTTGAGCGATGGCCCTTCCATACAGAACCACCGGATCACTAAGACCTACTTTCGTACCTGCTCGACTTGTGGGTCTCGCAGTTAAGCGCGCTTTTGCCTTTATACTCTACGCGTGATTTCCGACCACGCTGAGCGCACCTTCGTACTCCTCCGTTACTCTTTAGGAGGAGACCGCCCCAGTCAAACTACCCACCAGACATGGTCCTCGTCCCGGATAACGGGACAGAGTTAGAACCTCAATATTACCAGGGTGGTATTTCAAGGACGGCTCCATGGCAACTAGCGTCGCCACTTCAAAGCCTCCCACCTATCCTACACAAGTAAGATCAAAGTTCAATGTCAAGCTGCAGTAAAGGTTCACGGGGTCTTTCCGTCTAGCCGCGGGTACACCGCATCTTCACGGCGATTTCGATTTCACTGAGCCTCTGCTGGAGACAGCGCCCCCATCATTATGCCATTCGTGCAGGTCGGAACTTACCCGACAAGGAATTTCGCTACCTTAGGACCGTTATAGTTACGGCCGCCGTTTACTGGGGCTTCGATCAAGAGCTTCGCTTACGCTAACCCCATCAATTAACCTTCCAGCACCGGGCAGGCATCACACCCTATACGTCCACTTTCGTGTTTGCAGAGTGCTATGTTTTTAATAAACAGTTGCAGGGGCCTGGTTTCTGTGGCTGTCGTCAGCTCAGGAAGCAAGTTCCATCACCAACAACAGCGTACCTTCTCCCGAAGTTACGGTACCATTTTGCCTAGTTCCTTCAGCAGAGTTCTCTCAAGCGCTTTGGTCTACTCGACCTGACCACCTGTGTCGGTTTCGGGTACGATTCCTGTGTAACTGAAGCTTAGAGACTTTTCTTGGAAGTATGGTATCAGCCACTTCGCTAGTAAACTAGCTTGCTATCAGTTCTCAGCATAGAGCACCCCGGATTTGCCTAAGATGCATGCCTACTACCTTTCACCTGGACAACCAACGCCAGGCTGACTTAACCTTCTCCGTCCTCTCATCGCATTACACAGAAGTATTGGAATATTAACCAATTTCCCATCGACTACGCCTCTCGGCCTCGCCTTAGGGGTCGACTCACCCAGCCCCGATTAACGTTGGACTGGAACCCTTGGTCTTTCAGCGAACGGGTTTTTCACCCGTTTTGTCGTTACTCACGTCAGCATTCGCACTTCTGATACCTCCAGCATGCTTCTCAACACACCTTCATCGGCTTACAGAACGCTCCCCTACCACTTACACTTACGTGTAAATCCGCAGCTTCGGTACTATATTTTAGCCCCGTTACATCTTCCGCGCAGGCCGACTCGACTAGTGAGCTATTACGCTTTCTTTAAAGGGTGGCTGCTTCTAAGCCAACCTCCTAGCTGTCTATGCCTTCCCACATCGTTTCCCACTTAATATAGATTTTGGGACCTTAGCTGGCGGTCTGGATTGTTTTCCTCTTGACTACGGACGTTAGCACCCGCAGTCTGTCTCCCGGATAGTACTCATTGGTATTCGGAGTTTGCATCGGTTTGGTAAGTCGGGATGACCCCCTAGCCGAAACAGTGCTCTACCCCCAATGGTATTCGTCCGAGGCGCTACCTAAATAGCTTTCGGGGAGAACCAGCTATCACCGAGTTTGATTAGCCTTTCACCCCTATCCACAAGTCATCCCCTGGCTTTTCAACGACAGTGGGTTCGGTCCTCCAGTTAGTGTTACCCAACCTTCAACCTGCTCATGGATAGATCACCCGGTTTCGGGTCTATACCCAGCAACTATGCGCCCTATTAAGACTCGATTTCTCTACGGCTCCCCTATACGGTTAACCTTGCTACTGAATATAAGTCGCTGACCCATTATACAAAAGGTACGCAGTCACCGAACAAGTCGGCTCCCACTGCTTGTATGCATGCGGTTTCAGGATCTATTTCACTCCCCTCACAGGGGTTCTTTTCGCCTTTCCCTCACGGTACTGGTTCACTATCGGTCAGTCAGGAGTATTTAGCCTTGGAGGATGGTCCCCCCATATTCAGACAAGGTTTCACGTGCCTCGCCCTACTCGTCATCATTATATGTGCCCTTTCGTGTACGGGACTATCACCCTCTACGGTAGCACTTCCCAGAGCTTTCCGCTAAAACACATATAACTTAATGGGCTGATCCCCGTTCGCTCGCCGCTACTGAGGGAATCTCAATTGATTTCTTTTCCTAAGGGTACTGAGATGTTTCACTTCCCCTCGTTTGCCTCGTAACACTATGTATTCATGTTACGATACCTATCTTATGATAAGTGGGTTCCCCCATTCAGAAATCTCCGGATCACAGGATATTTGCCGCCTCCCCGAAGCTTATCGCAGGCTATTACGTCTTTCATCGCCTCTGACTGCCAAGGCATCCACCACATGCACTTAATTACTTGACTATACAACCCCAAACAGTCGCTTGTTCCTACAAGTAGAACAATCAACATTACAGTTTGAAGTACTGTGCACCTAAGCACCGTACAGCTTCAATCTAAATTCATATACCAAAACGCTTGATTCAGTTTAATCGCTAGTAACTCAATTTCTCTTAATCATTCAAACATGTCACTTGCGTGTCATATTCTTATGTTTAATTGAAATGAGTATGAACAATTTATTTCAACTCAAATATATTCTGTTAATGATTAACTACCATCTCGTCGATGCGTAGTAAACTGTGATAAATCACAGAAGTTAACAAGACGCGTATAATACGCCGACTTCTTATTAATTTCTATAATCTAGGACTTCGTTCGATTAAAGCCTGCGCAAAGCATAGCTTTTTGCTTAAATTTTAAGGAAAAGCGTTGCTTTTCTATTCTTAAAATTTGGTGGAGACTAGGAGAGTCGAACTCCTGACCTCCTGCGTGCAAAGCAGGCGCTCTACCAACTAAGCTAAGTCCCCAGCTTAAGACCAATATATCTAATTTTCTGTATTCTATATTTAAACTCTCATTCAAATATTTCGTTAGTCAGAATGGTGGGTCTGACAAGACTTGAACTTGTGACCCCACGCTTATCAAGCGTGTGCTCTAACCAACTGAGCTACAGACCCTCAGATACATCAATGAAGAACAACTTGTTGTGGATTCTTACCAATCGTCAATCTTTCGTTAAGGAGGTGATCCAGCCGCAGGTTCCCCTACGGCTACCTTGTTACGACTTCACCCCAGTCATCGGCCACACCGTGGTAAGCGTCCTCCTTACGGTTAGACTACCTACTTCTGGTGCAACAAACTCCCATGGTGTGACGGGCGGTGTGTACAAGGCCCGGGAACGTATTCACCGCGGCATTCTGATCCGCGATTACTAGCGATTCCGACTTCATGGAGTCGAGTTGCAGACTCCAATCCGGACTACGATCGGCTTTTTGAGATTAGCATCACATCGCTGTGTAGCAACCCTTTGTACCGACCATTGTAGCACGTGTGTAGCCCTGGTCGTAAGGGCCATGATGACTTGACGTCGTCCCCGCCTTCCTCCAGTTTGTCACTGGCAGTATCCTTAAAGTTCCCACCCGAAGTGCTGGCAAATAAGGAAAAGGGTTGCGCTCGTTGCGGGACTTAACCCAACATCTCACGACACGAGCTGACGACAGCCATGCAGCACCTGTATGTAGATTCCCGAAGGCACCAATCCATCTCTGGAAAGTTTCTACTATGTCAAGACCAGGTAAGGTTCTTCGCGTTGCATCGAATTAAACCACATGCTCCACCGCTTGTGCGGGCCCCCGTCAATTCATTTGAGTTTTAGTCTTGCGACCGTACTCCCCAGGCGGTCTACTTATCGCGTTAGCTGCGCCACTAAAGCCTCAAAGGCCCCAACGGCTAGTAGACATCGTTTACGGCATGGACTACCAGGGTATCTAATCCTGTTTGCTCCCCATGCTTTCGTACCTCAGCGTCAGTATTAGGCCAGATGGCTGCCTTCGCCATCGGTATTCCTCCAGATCTCTACGCATTTCACCGCTACACCTGGAATTCTACCATCCTCTCCCATACTCTAGCTTCCCAGTATCGAATGCAATTCCCAAGTTAAGCTCGGGGATTTCACATCCGACTTAAAAAGCCGCCTACGCACGCTTTACGCCCAGTAAATCCGATTAACGCTCGCACCCTCTGTATTACCGCGGCTGCTGGCACAGAGTTAGCCGGTGCTTATTCTGCGAGTAACGTCCAAGCATCTTGGGTATTAACCAAGAGCTCCTCCTCCTCGCTTAAAGTGCTTTACAACCATAAGGCCTTCTTCACACACGCGGCATGGCTGGATCAGGGTTCCCCCCATTGTCCAATATTCCCCACTGCTGCCTCCCGTAGGAGTCTGGGCCGTGTCTCAGTCCCAGTGTGGCGGATCATCCTCTCAGACCCGCTACAGATCGTCGCCTTGGTAGGCCTTTACCCCACCAACTAGCTAATCCGACTTAGGCTCATCTATTAGCGCAAGGTCACAAGTGATCCCCTGCTTTCTCCCGTAGGACGTATGCGGTATTAGCGTTCCTTTCGAAACGTTGTCCCCCACTAATAGGCAGATTCCTAAGTATTACTCACCCGTCCGCCGCTAGGTCAGTTACCGAAGCAACTTCCCCCGCTCGACTTGCATGTGTTAAGCCTGCCGCCAGCGTTCAATCTGAGCCATGATCAAACTCTTCAGTTAAAATCATTAGTGACTTAAGGTCACAATTCTGGCTCATCAATTACTGACAAATTCTCTCAAATAAACTTCGAGTAATTTAAACCAATCAATCAATGATAATATTTCGATCAATCAATCAGTAAAAATCCACACAAGTTGTTCTTCATATTCTCTTAATGATCTTCTCAATGCTTCGTCAGCATCAAGCTAGGTCGGCTATATTACTCTGAATCTCTTCAAAGTCAACCAGTAATTCAAATTATTTTAAACTTTCTTTCTAAAACCCAACTCAATCAATCTTAACTAAGTCACTGTTTTATCAGAAGTTTTAATCTTCATCACCGCCGATGGATGTGCATTCTACAGCATTTCAGAGCAGACACAACCCCTTTTGGAATTTATTTTTAAAAAACTGCTCTGTCTGTTTATTTATTCTGCAAAATCTGCCTTTTTTATTCAAAATTTTACTTTTTTGCTTAAAAATACAACCGTGTTATGCAGCGTATTCACCGCAACAAGTTTCAAATCAATAGAACATGACTATATGTTTTCCTGTTATTTACTCTCTACAAGGAACAATCACACTACTAACTTCAATATTTTAAAGGAATGTCTATAAGAGTTCTTTACTGCCTATTTAAAGTCATAGGTCGATTTAAGTTATAGCTCATCTAAGACTTTTACAGTTTTGAATCAGTCTCTAAATAAGCCAAAATCATCGTGGTTAGTTCTTTTTTCAATTGTTGTTCTGAAATCAGAAAATTATTGTTACTGACATAACGCATCATAGTAAATAAAGTGCTATTGATGATGACAAAAGATTTGTTCTTAAGTGTCTCAAAACTCCAATCTTTAAAAAACCGACTAAATACGTATAAACCGACTTCATAAAAATGTTTTTCTAAAATTTTGGAAGCATCTGAATTGTTATAACCATGCCAATGTTTCAACACTTCTATAAAGAAGCCGTCATCGGCTTTCATCATGTCAAAACCGAATTGAATACTAAGTGGAATAATTTCTCTAATCGTTAAATCTTCTTGGCTAATCGCAATCTGCTTGAGCGCCAAACCCAGTTGCTCACTCTTACGGCGCAAAAGCTCCTGAATGATTTCTTCTTTATTACCAAAATATTGATAAATCGAACCAACACTGACACCTGATTTTTCTGCAATTTTAGGTGTAGTCACATTGAGCAATCCATGTTCAGCAATACATATTTGAGTCGCTTCAAGAATGCTTTCAACAATCATTTTTGCGCGTTGTTGTTGTGGTTTTTTTCTCATCATGCGCCCTCATTCAAATGCGAATTGAATGCGAATAATTATTCATATTAGAGTTTGATTAAACAATAAACAGGTCAAACGAGAAATGCAAACTTTAATTAAACCGACGCGTTTAGCACCTTTTGAAAAAATGTCACGAAATAATATTAAATTTAAAATTTTTAATTATTTGACAAATCAGCAAGCTCAACCCAGTTATGAAGAATACATTTCCTTAAATGCGGCATTACAAACAGGTGATGTTCCGATGGATAAAGTCATGCAATGGGTCATGACCAATCCTCGCCAAAACCGTAAGTTATTTGAAACAGCACTTTATCAAGGTATCGACAAATTGCCTCAAGAAGAGCCTGTCCTCACTGAGTTTTTTAATCTAGTTGAAAAGAAACCAATGTGGTTTGACCCTGTTAAAATTGAGACAGCCATTCAATTTACGCACCGACTAGGCGCTAATGGAACTTATATTCTTCGTGATTTGGCATTAATGACGGGTTATCAATATCCTGGCTTCAATCAGCCTTTGATTGCGACGGGTGCACTGAGCAAATATGCAGGGAAGCGTCTGGCTGAAACACATAAATGGTGGTTAGATATCAATAAACCCAATAGTTTCTCTCGTTTTAATGATGGTTTTACATCAACAATTTATGTCCGTTTCATTCATTCCTTAGTCCGTTATCAACTGAATAAATCTAAAGATTGGGATCGAGAAGTTTGGGGTGAGCCAATCAATCAATACGATCAAGCCATGACCAATATTGCATTTAGTGCTGTATTATTGATTGGAGTTCGTGCAATTGGTATTTTCCCAAGCAAAGCGGAATCCGAAGCCATTATGCATTTTTGGAAATATGCGGGTTGGCTTATGGGCATCGATGATAAATGGCTCGTTGATAAAGAATCAGAAGCATGGAAATGGATGCAATGGTTGGATTTTGCACATCCAAAGGTTGATGAAAGTAGTCGGGTTTTGGCAAAAGGACTATCCAAAGAACCTTTTGAACGTCAATACAAACATTTCAATACCTTTTTACAGAAAAAAGCTTATCAAAATCATTTAGATGTCACTCAACTCTTTATTGGTCCCAAAAAGATGAAAAAATTGGGGTTAAAACCACGCACCCTCGCTTGGTATCCATTCTATCTCATGGCGAAGAACACCGTTCTATATAATGGTGCAAAGCATATTGGTGTTTTGGATCGTTATTTACAAAAACATGGTCGTGCAGAACAGGAATACAGCCTAGAACTTTATCAAAATGCTGGAAAGCAATTGGCAAGTATGCATCAGTAGCCTTTTCAAAATTAAAGAATAAGGAAGCATGTTCGCTTCCTTATTCTTCACTGATCTAACTTTTAAAATTTATTGATGATGACCATGCATTGGCTCAGAGGCTGAAGCATTCATATGATCCATCTTTGCCATATCCTCTTGGCTCATCGAAGCGTGACTCATACCTTCATGCGCTATATTGTCATGCTTCATTTCTTGATTCATTTGTGACATATCATGTTGCTGAGCTGATTTCTGTTGCTTACTCGGCATGTAATCTGGTTCATTCTCTATTGCCAAATAGAAAATTCCCATAAAAATACAGCTTAAAATAATCGCAACAACCAAGAGTGGCCATCCCCAAAATGATTTTTCAGGGGAGAGTTTATTGCTGTCATTACTCATATAAAGTCCTCAAATTTAAAATATTTCAATGAATTAAAATTTCATGCTCAGACGCGCCCAATAATTACGTCCTGTATTGTTAAATTGCTCATTCGAAGCAAAGCCGAAGCCTGAACTGCCTGCCTTATTCAAATGTTCGGTATAGGTTTTATCCAAAACATTATCCACACCGACCGCAAGATTTAAATCTTTCTGAATATTATATGAAGCATTCAGCGCCAAGGTGGTAAAACCCGCACTCTCACCCATGTCGTAGCCGACGATATTACCTTGATTTAGGCTAATACGATCCTGCTTTGCCACAGTACGAACCAACATTCCCAATGAATATTTATCTTGTACATAACGTACATTCAAACGAGCCTCTAAGGGTGCAATTTGCGGTAATGGCTTATTCGTATCTGTATTTTCACCCCAAGCATACATTGCACTTAGATCTGCTTGAATCGTATTAGTAAATTGATAGCCCACACCTGCTTCAGCACCTGCAATGGTTGCGTCGACATTTTTAGCACCAGCACTAAATGATGAACCATGATCATGTCCACCTGAAGTTGGATGATTATGATAACTCATCAAAATATAATCATTGACCAAGCCTGCGTATGCCGATACCCATGAGCTGAATGCACCATGTTCATGCTGATAACCTAGATCCAACTGCAAAGTCTTTTCATTTTTTAAATCATTAAAAGCTGGCATAGGCATTCCCGTATTACCATGAGCTGTACTGAATAACTCCCAATAATCAGGTACACGCTCTACATAACCCAAACCAATATAAGATTTGGCATTATGTTCAGGATGTTGATTCTCCAAACGAATAAATCCACTCGGAAGTGTTTCTTTACGTTCATCATTGAGTTTGAGTGCATCAATTTTGACTTGATCAATACGCCCGCCTGTCACCAATTTATAGGTATCATTAAATTGGTAAGCAAGTTCTCCAAATGCACCGTATGAATGAAACTTCATATTAGTGGATAAAGGCATATCCATCATACGAGATGTCATAGCACCTGCATGGTGATTCTGCTGGGTATCCACACCTGTAATCAGGCTGAGTTTATCCCATTCCGAAGTCATCACAAGACGTGTGTTTAAAGTACGACGTGTCACTTGCATAGAAGATTTATCTAAATACATTTCATGAGTCATATGATCATGTTTTATTTCAGGTGTACGTAAACTAAAGTTATCCATCACGTGATCGTTATAACTATAGTTCACCTGCCCTTCGATTTTTTTAATCACATTGGTGATGTTTTTCTTTTCAAAACGTAGCCCTAAGCTTTCACGTGCAAACTGTGAGCCATCCATTTCACGACCTGCATATTCAGCTTCACCATCGGCTTTACCACCCGTCAGCTCAATCCAAGTATCCTCATTCGGTGTCCAACCCAGTGCTAAATCTGTATTCCAACGCTCCCATGAAGATGGAACAGAATGACCATCACCATCCTTATAACTATTCGATTCTGAACGATTGGCATTTAAACGAATGTATTTTTGGCTATCACCAACAGTTGCTTCAACATTATGATCCAGACGTCCAAATGAGCCCGTTAACACACTGGCTTGACCTTGATAATGTTTATCTTCTAATTGAGGCTTCTCTCGTTCAAAAATAACCGTTGCAGCAGAGCCTGTATTGGCATATTGAACGGTTTGAGGTCCTTTAATCACTGAAATACGATCAAAACTTTCAGGTTGAATATACGAAGTTGGCGCATCCATACGTGCAGGGCAAGCACCGAGATTTTCACTACCATCGGTTAAAATTTTAATACGTGAACCGAACATACCTCGGAAGGTCACATCACCATTGGTTCCACCACTTTTAATCGAGTTAAACCCTGCAATACTTTGTAAATAGTCTGCGCCATCAGTTGCAGGCACAGGTTGAATCGGCTGTTTTGGATCTGCATGAATAATCAGACCATTGGCATCATTATTCAGTTGTGCAGTTACTACAATCGGGGCAAGTTGCGTTGTGTTCTCTTGCTCATGAGCAAAGGCAATTGATGAATAACAAGCAATACAAATCGCAGCCGCTAAAGGCTGTAAAAAAAATTGAGGCTGAGACATTTTCTTTCTCTTAAATCTGGTTAAAACAAGGCTGGAGTCAGTCAAGACCCTAGAAAACATGTTGTGATTTAAGCGAAAAGTGGTGGGGCTCGCCCTTGAGGGAGCAGAAATAGGCGTTGCAGAACAAAATAAACATGGCGAAATGCTTTTTGAAATGCAAATAAACGGACTTGAATGCGATCTAAAACTTCTTTGACTTCAAGTTCAGGCGGTAAAACCAAATTACCATACACCGTACAGTATTGGCACTGATGACCTGCGTCATGGTGATGAGAACTTGTAGAAGTTTCAACGTGATGATCGGCATGAGCTGAAAGCTGATTCATCGCAGAACCGTGTATTACAGAATTACTTGGTACAGAATTATCTAATACAAAATCATGCGATGCTAAATGATGTTGATGATGCGAACTTTGTTGATGCTTTTCATAGAAATGACTTTCTGTTAAAGCTTGAGAAATAGTTTCACAGACCGGAGCAATTTGATATTGCTTCGGTAGCAAAGGCTGTAGAAATACAGCAATCTGTAAAAATACTGCGGCAAAACCCAGCAGTAAACCCAATCTCAACAAAACGTTCATCTCAACATTTTACGGCGACAAGTATAACAAAGCCCAATTGAAATTGGGCTTTGTAAACAACAGAAAATTTTAAATACTAAAATTTCAAAACTGAATTCAAAAACTGAACATTAACGCTTCGCGGGCACTTTTTGCTTTTCACGCTGACGCACAATTTTTTCGACTTTTTCACGCGCACGTTGGCGTTTTAAAGGAGATAAATAATCGACAAATAACTTACCATTTAAGTGATCCATTTCATGTTGGATACAAACAGCAAGAAGTTCATCCGCTTCTAGCTCAAAAGCTTTGCCTTCAAGGTTAATTGCTTCAATTTTTACGCGTGACGGACGCTCAACTTTATCGTATATTTGTGGGACAGAGAGGCAACCTTCTTCATAAGGTAATGTTTCTTCTGTAAGGGGCGTTACTTTGGGGTTAATGAACACCATTGGTTGATCTTTATTTTCAGACAAATCCATCACGATAAGTTGAATATGATGATCGACCTGTGTCGCAGCCAGACCTATACCTGGTGCTTCATACATGGTTTCAAACATGTCGGCAGCTAATTGGCGAATTTCGTCAGTCACTGTATCGACAGGTTTTGCAATGGTGCGTAAACGGGGATCAGGAAAACTTAAAATAGGTAATAAGGCCATACTGAATCCTCTGTTGCTATGCCATTGATCTTAAAACTAAATGAAGAGTGTGCTTCATTAAAAAAATGTCTGTAATATGCGTATTATAACGCATATAGATACATAATTTTAGGAATTATGATAATGAAAAAGGTTTTATCTGGCATAACGAACTTTCATGCCAAGGGGTTCAAGAAGCACTTGCTTGCTGTAACACTATGTTTAAGTGCAGGATTCACTTACATGGAAGCAACACATGCAAGCCCGAATACTAACCCACCTGCGCTCAAAGCCAATGCGCCAAATGTCTATGTGGTGAAGCGTGGCGACACATTGTGGGATATTTCAGGAAAATTTTTGAGTAAACCGTGGCGTTGGCCTGAAATTTGGGCAAGCAATAAGCATGTAAAAAATCCACATTGGATTTATCCTGGCGATAAATTATTGCTTTGTACGCTGGATGGTCGTCCTTTGATTGGGGTCGATGAAGGTGATGGTTGTGAAGGAATTATCCGTCGTCATCAAGGTGGCGCATCTTTACGACCTCAAGTACGCGTTGAATCGATCAATAATGCGATTTCAGTCATTCCATTGTCAGATATTAAACCTTGGTTAGAACACAGTATTGTGGTCAATCCAGAATCTTTACAAAACATTCCTTATACCGTGGGTGCTGCAGATAATCGTGTCATTACAGGTGCAGGTCAAACTGTTTATGCACGTGGTAATGGTTTAGTTGTCGGACAACGCTATGGTGTTTACCGTGAAGGTAAACCTTATACATTTGTAAATGCGGAAGGTAAGAAATTCAACGCAGGGCTTGAATTAACTGAAGTTGCTTCTGCAGTTGCTTCTGCGTCTGAAAATGATGTCACCACACTCGAACTGACAGATAGCTACAATGCTGAAGTCCGTAAAGGTGATTATGTTCTACCACGTTATGATGCTGAATTACCGAGCCTATTTTACCCAACAACAACCAATCAAGTGACTTCTGGTGGCAAAGTCGTTCGTGTTCAAGGTTCGATTGGCACAGCAGCACAACACAGTGTCGTCACCATTGACCGTGGTAGCTTACAAGGGGCTCAGTCAGGTCAGGTATTTAGTATTTACCAACAAGGTGAAACTGTGCGCGATCCAAAAACCAAAGAATCAATCAAATTACCTGGTCAACATATTGGTACATTAATGATTTTCAAAAGTTTTGACCACCTCAGCTATGCCTATATCTTAGACAGCAGTTTGCCGATTAAAGTTGGTGCGGACATCCGACCGCCTGCAATTTCTGACAACTGAGTTTTGTCAAAAATGATCTCTATATAGCGTGATATGAATATGTTGAATCAAATACCCGATGATCAATTCAATACCATCAAACTGTGGTATTTGGTTCAACATTCACTCAGCGCATTTCGGAAATTAGAAACTTATTTCGGATCTATTCAACAGGCAATTCAAGCTGAAAATTTAGCGAGATGGTCTGAACTAAAAATTCATAAAAGTCATATTGAACGAGCCAATGAGTATTTAAGCTCAAACGGCGAAGCTAAATTTCAAATTTGTATTGATAAAATAAAACAACATACTGATTTTATTCTATTAGACACAGATCCTCATTACCCTCAACAACTCTTAGCTTTTGACAATCATCCACCAATATTATTTGGCAAAGGTTCTTTCCAAAATTTAAGCCAACCGCAAATCGCGATTGTAGGCAGTCGCAAACCTAGCCCACATGGTAAACAAGTGGCTTATGATTTTGCCTATTATCTCAGTGAAAAAGGCTTTTTTATCACTAGTGGTTTAGCACAAGGCATAGATGAAGCAGCCCATATGGGTGGCTTAAAAAATCATCGAACCATTGCTGTGATTGGAACAGGCTTAGATCTGATTTATCCAAGTCAAAATAAGCATGTACAAGAACAAATTTTGCAAAACTCAGGCACAGTCATTACTGAATATCTGCCTGAAACCCAACCCATTCAACGAAACTTCCCTTATCGCAATCGTATCGTCAGCGGGCTGAGTTTAGGGGTACTGGTTGCAGAAGCACAATTGGGCAGTGGCTCACTGATCACGGCGCAAACTGCTGCAGAACAAGGTAAAATCATTTTCGCGATCCCTGGACATATTTATGGTGAACATCATCAAGGCTGTCATCAACTGATCCGTGAAGGCGCAATTCTGGTCGACCACCCTGAACAAATTGTTGAAGACCTCGCTTTACCTACACAATGGCATTGCGAACAACATGTTGAAAATACTGAAAAGCGTACAGAAGTCAGACTATCACCTGAAATTCCAGCACATTTATTTAGTCTTTATCAGCTTCTCGATTGGATTGGACAAGATTTAGATTCACTGGTTGAAAAATCACAATTAAATACAGCAGAATTAACCAGTTATCTGATGGAACTCGAACTTTTAGGGCTGTGTATTCAGCAGTTTGGACGTTACTTACGTTGCCGAGCGAGTCATTAAGGTTCACAATAGTCCTTTACTCAAATAATGGACAAGGTGAATCTCAATGATTACAACCTCAGTTGCTGAAGCTGCTCAAGTTCTTCAACAAGGTAAAGTATTGGCTTATCCAACAGAGGCAGTATGGGGTCTGGGCTGTGACCCTTATAATGAAACAGCGTTCTTAGAGATTTTAAAATTAAAACAACGTCCAATCGAAAAAGGCGTCATTTTATTGGCTGGACAACTTTCCCAAGTTGAACATTTGCTCACTGATATCGATCCTACCATTCGTGAGCAAATCATTCATTCATGGACTCAACGTTCAAAAACAGAACGTGCCACCACATGGTTACTCCCTGCCGATGACCAAATTCCTACATGGATTAAAGGCGACCACCCTCAAGTGGCTGTCCGTGTCACCAATCATCCTTTATGCACCGCGCTTTGTAATGCATTTAATGGATTCATTGTTTCAACCAGTGCTAATCCCGCAGGTTTAGAGCCTGCTCGATCATTACAAGAGGCAAACCAATACTTTGGTTCTGATCTCAATTATTTAAATGGTGATTTAGGTTTAAGTCGTGAGCCAAGTAAAATTATTGATGCATCTACAGGTGCAATTATTCGTGCTTAATACTTTACTTTTACAATATAAATTACATGACAAATTTTAATATTTTCAATAAAAAAGCAAAAAAAAACTCAGCCATATATAGGGTTGGCTGAGCATAAAAAAGGATGCGTTTAACCACATCCAGAGGGTATGACAAATTGATTGAGATTTTAGTTTAAGTAAAACTTAATCAATCTCGATAGAAAGATTATGCTACAAATACTTTTTTAATACAAATGCATTAATCTTCACATACTTAGCCTCAAACCTGCGATACAAAGAAAATTCGATCAACCAATAAAATTAAGTAATTCAATTTATTTTAGTATTTAACTTTTTAAATAAATTGGATGATTATTTTCGAATAAATTGAGTGCTAAAAATATTTTAAATTTGAGTTTAATTGCATACTTTTCCACCAAAAACAACCTAAAATTATTCGACTTATGTACTATTTTTGACACTAAGTGACTTTTTTTTGCGCCAATGCAATTCCGAGTAAAATAATTACCCCACCGATTGTATGCGAAACTGTCCAATCTTCGTGTAACCAAAAATAAGCAATGATCGCGGTAAACACGGGCATCAAATTCATAAAAATACTGGTACGGTTAGGACCAAGATATTGCACAGCAAGCATCCACAATAAAGGTGCCATCAACGATGGGAAAATACCTGCATAAAGCACACTGGCAACATTGTCATGATTGATTGAATCCAAGCCGAAATACAGAATAAACGGTAAGTGATAGACCAAGCTAAATGCAATTTGCACATATAAACTAATCAGCAAGGGAACTTTTAACTGCCACTTTTTTAGGAATACCCCATAAAAAGCATAAAAGAACACTGCCATCACCATCAGTACGTCGCCCCAATGCCCTCCCAATTGGGCAAGGTTGGCGAAACTTCCTCGACTAATGACGTAAAGCAACCCAAAGAAAGACAAAAGACTTCCGACGACAGCGAAACGATTCGGAATTTCTCTAAGAATGAGGATTGAAACAAAAATCGTAAATACAGGTATAAAAGCGTTGATAATCCCCATATTGGTTGCTGTCGTATAGTGCGCTGCGCTATAAGCTAAACCTTGGTACAACACCATACCAAAAGCACTCAATACAGCAAATTGCATAAAATGCTGTTGAATGAGTTGGCGTTGCTGCCACGCTTTTGGCAACATAAACGGTGTTAAAATAACGAATGCCACCAACCAACGATAAAAACTAATGCTGACAGGCGAAATATAATCCGAAACATAGCGTGTTACAGCAATATTCATTGACCAGATTAAAACGGCAAAGATCGGTAAGCTGATTGCCCACCACATCGATTTACTATTGGTGTACATAATTTTAGCAATTCAAGGTTGTTTTAAACATTATCAAAGAAGTCGGAATTAATTTAAATATCGTATTTCAGACATCAATAGCGGATTTCAGACACATGTTATTCTTTCCAAGCTTAAAACAATGTCCATGTTTTAAGTGCCAAAGTCACAACATTCTCCAATTGCTCTATCGCAACGCCATCACGCGCTTGCATAGTCAAACCTTGAATCACTGTTGAATAGTAATCCGTCATGGCTTGAATATCAGCATCTGAGCTTAAATCGCCATCTTCGACACCCTGCTGTAAGCGTTGATAAATTTTTTCTTTAACCTGTTGTCTTTTTAACAATAAATCATGCTGAAGTGGCTGATGTTGCTCCGAACAATTCATCGTTGCAGTCACCAACATACAACCTGTCGGTTTATCCTGTTGCAACAATTTTTTAAGATTTTCATAGAGATAGATTTCAATTGCAACTTTCGCAGTCTCAGCTTGTTGAAAAATCAAGTCCAGTGAACAGGCTTCATGTTTTAAATAATAATCTAAACATGCGTGGAACAGCTGTGATTTATCTCCAAAGGTACTGTAAATACTCGGTGCTGTGAGGTTTAGGGCTTTGGTTAAATCACTCATCGCAGTCGCTTCATAACCATATTTCCAAAAGAGCATCATGGCTTTTTGTAAAGCTTCCTGCTCATCAAAGCATTTTGGGCGACCACGGCGTCGCTTCAATTCTGGATGAATATCTTGCTTTTCTGATACTTGAATATGCTCTTCTGAATTTGCCATAAACTTCACATATATTTTTATAACGAACATTATTAAATTAATTGACAATCAAAAAACAATCAAATATTTTATTTTTATAACGATCGTTAATGAATTAAAAACAAGCCAAGCAAACTATCGCCAGACAGGAAATCGCCTCATGAATATGATGCAACCACAAGATACGCGACCACAAAACTTAGAAACGCCCCCCAGTAGCCAAGGCAGCTGGGTTGCTTTATTGACAGTTGCCATTACTGCTTTTGCTCTTGTCACCAGTGAATTTCTCCCCATCGGAGTGATCAATAATATTTCTGCGGATTTAAATGTTTCTGTCGGGACAGCAGGTCTGGTCATCACCCTACCTGGAATCATGGCAGCTTTAGCTGCACCACTCCTACCTGTTTTGGTTAAAAATTTAGACCGACGTTATTTATTATTGGCACTTGCCGCAACGATGGTCGTTGCCAATGCTGTTACGGCGATTGCACCTAATTTTGAAGTTTTATTACTCAGTCGTTTTATTCTCGGTTTTGCCATTGGTGGATTTTGGGCAACCGCAATTGCTTTGAGTGGTCGTTTAGCACCAGCGCATTTACCGATTGCTAAAGCCACAGCAACAGTCATGGCAGGTGTAACCCTTGCCACAGTCTTAGGTGTACCGATCGGAACATGGTTGAGCAATGCTTATGGATGGCGTACATCGTTTGCAATCACCTCTATCATTGGCTTTTTCGTCGTCGCATTAGGGGTTAAGTTTATTCCGAACTTAAAACCAGAATCAGCGATTCATTTTAGAGATTTGCCTGCTTTATTACGCATTAACAAAGCAAGACAGGGCTTAATTATTATCTTGCTGATTGGTTTGGCTCATTTTTCATCTTATAGTTATTTAACCCCATTCTTTAAAAACTCTGCTGGTTTTGACAACACCACTATCAGCTCATTACTCTTATTATTTGGTATAGCAGGGATTTTTGGTAATGCTTTCGCAGGTTATAGTGGTAACTTAAACGTCCGATATACTTTTGCCTTTGTGGCGATCTGTTTTGCGATTGTATTCTTTGGTTTCCCATTATTTGCTATACATATTTCAGGTGCATTTATTCTGACAGCGTTATGGGGTTTTGCCTTTGGTGCATTCCCAACAACAGCGAATATCTGGATGTTTCTACACGCACCACATGCTGTTGAAAAAGGAATGCCGTTATTTGTTGGCTTTTTCCAAGTCATGATTGCAACTGGTGCATTGATTGGTGGTTATGTAGTAGACCATTTTAATGCCAATATTTTGTTGTATAGTGTACTGAGTTTTATCATTTTAGCTTTTATTTCTATATTTACCCTGAGTCGTGGGCTGAATAATCCAAAAGCAGAGCTAAATCCTGTGCCATGTAAGAATTAGTTATTTTTTTAAATAACCAAATGCAAAAAAAAATTGACATCGATATAGACCCGCCCATGTATGCAGATTTGATTTCAGTAGAAGAATTCTTCTACCAAAAACATGATGTCATCACACCCCATTCTAATTTATGGGGTGATTTTAATTTAAGTTTAAATGGCACTTTAGAACTGACGATTGCAGATGAAATTTATTTGTCACCGCCGAGTTATGGTCTGTGGATTCCTCCACAAACGCATCATTACTGTGCAGGAGTCAATGATCAACAAACCCATTATATTTGTATTCGGATTCATCCTCGATTGTGCAGTCAACTCGCCGATAAAACCAGAACCTTAAATGTCCGTCCCTATCTTAAGCAAACCATTGAAGAAATTTTAGATCAACAAAAACAAGGCATCCCAATTCCACAATATTATGAACATTTGTTGCAATTGGTTGTCGATCAGATCCAACACAGTTCCTGCTACGAGCACTATTTACCCAAGAGTAATCACCCCATTCTAAATCCTATTTTAGATTGTCTCGCAGACACTTCACGCTTTCATAAAAGCATGCAAGAACTGTTAGATCCCTTTCAAATCACCGAACGGCATGCACTTCGACTCAGTCAGGAACAACTTCAACTCAGCCTTTCTGAATGGCGTAATCGTGCCAAAATTATTTATGCCATCTCATGCATTCAACAAGGTCAATCTATTAAAAAAATTGGTTTAGATTTGGGTTATCAACATAGCTCAAGCTTCATTGAGTTTTTTAAACGTTATACTGGTCAAACACCTGCACAAATGCGAAATCTTTAAAAATCATGATACAAATCATAAGAGCAACAACATATATTTCAAATACCAAAATTTAACAGCTAGGCTTTAAAATAAAGGCTTCTATCAGCCTTTTTCACCCTATTAATAAGTATATATACAAAAAAGCTATAGAAAAATGCTTTAAAAGTGGGCATTTTCGCTCTTATGCGAATAAATCTGCATCTTGAATTTGTTTATTTTACATACAAATTAATTTCAAGTTCTTAACAATTTTAAATAATGAAGGGTTTCAATAATGAAAAAATTACTCCTTGCAACATTCATTGCATCTACATTTGCTTTAGCAGCATGTGACAAAAAACCTGCTGATGCTACAACGTCTGGCTCGGATGCAAAACCTGCTGCTGCAGCAGTTTCACTCAGTAGCAACAACATTGCAGACATTAAAAGTGACTTCACTGCAATCCAAGCAATTTCTGTAGAGAAATCTAAAGAAGCACTGACGTTTCAAACTGAAGTGATGCAAGCTGCACAAAAAGGTGATAAAGATGCGCTGAAAGGCGTTGTTGATAAAATGAAAACCTATGTAGATGGTTTTAACAAAGACCTAGATGGCTTAGCACTTAAGAGTTCTGAAGTTGCTTCTATCCGTGACAAAATGAAAGAATCGAACAAACTTGGTGTAGAAATGTCTGAAGCTGGTTTAGCGGGTTCTCCTGATCCGCAAAAAATTATGGATCTTCAAAAGAAAGGTACTGAACTACAGCAAAGCTTGATGACAGACATGCAAGCATTACAAGCTAAAATCAATGCAGCACCGTAATTGGTTGTAAATAATTCCGTTTCAACTGTTCATATTCAAAAGCAGATCACATGATCTGCTTTTTTTATTACCACATAGATACAAATGTAACTTGCTGAAATCTTAGAATATCGCTAAAACATTAAACAACCTACACATAAATTTCTCTCACTTTCAAAGGATAAAAAGATGAGCAATTCTGTTTATGATATTTCCGTGAATACCATCAAAGGTGAAGCAACAACCTTAAACCAGTATCAAGGAAAAGTATTACTCATTATCAATGTTGCATCTAAATGTGGCTTAACACCTCAGTATGAAGGTTTAGAAAAACTCTATACAGAAAAGAAAGCGCAAGGTTTAGAAATTTTAGGCTTCCCTGCCAATAATTTCCTTGCTCAAGAACCAGGTACTAATGATGAAATTCAGCAATTTTGTTCATTGACCTACAATGTAGACTTCCCGCTATTCGCTAAAATTTCAGTTGCAGGTGATGATAAACATCCGTTATACGACACATTGATTCATGCGATTCCTGAACGTATTGGCGAGGGTCCTTGGTGGAAAGACTTGGTTGATTATGGCTTAACGCCAAATCCAAAACCTGAAGTGTTATGGAACTTTGAAAAATTCTTAGTCAATAAAAATGGGGAAATCGTAGCGCGTTTTGCGCCAGATATTACAGCTGATGACCCACGTATTGTTCAAGCAATTGAAGCTGAATTAGCAAAATAATTTCACATTTAAATGGAAATTCTTATCAATAAGAGTGTGATTGATCATACTCTTATTTTTTTATTTACGCATAATAGATTGATATCGTTACAAACTGTATGCCCTTTGCAACAATCCTCATTCCCTACACTTTTCCAACTTATAGTATTCAAATAGCCAATCAATTTTAATTTTGGATAATGATGAAAAAGCTCTTACAAGGTGCAGTATTACCTTTTATTATTTTTACTTCAGGTGTACTCCTTTTAGGATGTAATCAACCCATCGAACAATCACATCAACATGACGATTCCCAAATTGAATCGGCACAAAATAATCACTCTCAAAATGAACAAAGCCAAGATTTAGCATCCACTGATCATGATCAAGCCGCTCATAAAAACACGGCTGATTTAAAGCAAGGCAATATGTTTTATATCGCACGTGATGTTGCCGATATGCAATTGAAAACAGGCAATTATGTTGAAAAGTTGCAACAGGCTCAGACAGAGCTACAACAAGCGATTGAATCTAAGGATCATCTACAGCTTCAACAAACTGTGAAAGACCTCACTCGTCAATTACAAGGTTTCAATACTGCCTTGATTTCATTAGATTTAAAAACACAAGAAATTGACAATATTCGCCAACAGGTATTGAGTGCCAATAAACAAGTTTTAAATTCATCACTGTTAAATGGTGACTTGGATATTTCCAAAGTTGATTTTAATAAAATCGAAAAGCAAATGGATTTGATTCAAACAGATATGATGAAACTTGCTGGAATGGTGTTGCTTTCAGCGGGTTCAGAACAATCTTCAAATCAATCAGAAGATAAAAGCTAAAATTTAAATCCACACATTCATCATTTAAATTAGATAGGTTTGGCGACATTACACATTGGATCTTTACCCAAAGCGCGCTGAGCATCTAACTTTAAGCGGCTTTGGGCAAACTTATAGCTTGACGGCAAAAATAGCGTCATACGAGTTTTATTTTGCCCAATCGATTCGATTAAAGCCTTGGATAAATATGCACCACCCTCAGTACGAGCAAATAATGTCCCCATTTCTAAATCTTCTTCTAATTTATTGTCTGTAAATACAAAATCTTTTTCGCCAGTAAATGCCACACAACGACTATAAGCCGACTTTAAATTTTTAAATGCCGTTACATAATCAATATTAAGCTCTGTTTCTAAACCATTGCCAACTGAATCAGCGACCAAACTTGCCTCCGTGGGTAAATTCGGAGTCGTCACAAACTGTTGCTGGCAAGCAGTAAAGCTACTTAACATAACGACTGATAATAAGATTTTGAATTTAAAATAGTTTTTCATTCTCTTTTACGTTTAAATTGATTGTTATATTAGAGAAATTGTAGCAAATACATTTGCATGCTTTAATGTCGAAATGAACGTATTTTTGTAGTCATTACATGCAACTGATTATTTTTACAGGTGTTCAAGCTTCTGGTAAATCAACTTTTTATCAGCAATATTTCTATCACACACATCTGCGTTTAAACCTAGATATGCTGAAAACACGACATCGTGAAAACATCTTATTTGAGGCTGCCCTTACCTCTAAAACCAAGATAGTTATTGATAATACCAACATGACCCGCGCTGATCGTGAACGTTATATACAGCGAGCCAAAGATGCCGAATTTGAAATCATTTCATATTATTTTGAAACAGATCTGCACAGCACTTTACAACGTAATGCACAACGTGAAGGCAAAGCCAATATCCCTGAAAAAGGCGTGAGAGCAACTTTGCAACGTTTGGAAATTCCACGACAATCGGAAGGCTTTGACGAGTTATTTAAAGTCAATTTGGTTGAAAATGATGGCTTTGCAATTCATGTTATATCTGAATAAAAATTAACGTGTTGCCATTCGCCAAGCTTTAAATGCAGTTTGAATCTCTTGTTGAATCTGTTCAGGAACAGCACGCGCTTCTAAATTGGAAAAATCACCACGATAGGTTTCTGCGACAATTGCATTGGTCAAATCTTCAATCGCCACTCTACCCTGTTGTTTAAACTCTTCCGCTTCTGAGTCTGTGAGCTGAATATCCCAACACGATACAACAGAACTCATATCCACAGCGATGCTCAAATAATATTGGTCTTGGTTTTGGTAAAGTTCCCAAAAGTGGGGTTGTTGATCAATCAGTTTTAACATCGTCGAATCAGCCATTAAACATAGAGGGAATTACTTAATCTCCATTTATACAAAAAATTGCGATAAAAGGCATCATTTCATTTTTGATTAAGTCTAAATTATTCAGCACATTGATTGAGCAATCATGAAAACCAATACATTATGAATGATGCAACATTTACAAAAATCAGATGCCCTGGTAAGATTCTATACCCAAGCTATAAACTTCCACCGTGCTTAAAATGAAGCAAATCCACATTAAATTAAACGAACAACTTCATCATGATCTTCGTATTGAATGTGCGAAACGGAATATTTGCATTCAAGACTATGTTGCTGAATTATTATATAAAAATTTAAAAAATTCGAATACGACAGACCTGCTTTCTCCATTGGACAATCACTTTAAATTCATTGATCTATTTTCAGGCATTGGCGGTATTCGCTTACCGTTTCAAGAACTTGGTGGAGAATGCGTATTTAGTTCAGAAATTGATAAATTTGCCAAACAAACCTATCAAGCATATTACGATGACTTACCCGCGGGTGATATCACGCAAATTGTACCAAGTGAAATTCCAAACTTTGATGTGTTACTCGCTGGTTTTCCCTGCCAACCCTTTAGCCAAGCAGGTCAACGTAAAGGCTTCGATGATACGCGTGGAACGATGTTCTTTTATATCGAAGAAATTATTAGAATAAAAAAACCACGCGCTTTTCTACTGGAAAATGTCAAAGGTCTAAAAGGTCATGATAAGGGCAATACCTTTAAAGTGATTTGTAAACATTTAAATGACTTAGGCTATCAAATTCATCATCAAATCTTGGCTGCCAAAGATTTTGGCCTACCGCAAAATAGAGAACGAATTTATATTGTTGGCTTTCTTGAAGAGGATGCTTATAACAAATTTCATTTTCCAGAACCTTTAAATATCGCAACCAAAGTCGGTGATATTTTAGAAAAGAATGTTGCTGAAAAATATACAATTTCCGATCGTTTATGGGAAGGACATCAGCGTCGTAAACTAGAGCATGCCAGAAAAGGCAATGGTTTTGGCTATTCAATGGTCGATGAAAACTCAGCTTACACCAATACTATTTCTGCGCGTTACAATAAAGACGGTTCTGAAATTCTGATTTCGCAAGGTGAAAATAAGAACCCGAGAAAATTAACCCCTATTGAGGCAGCACGACTACAAGGTTTCCCAGATGAATTAGTGATTAAAGCCAGAGAAGCCGGTGTTTCGGATGCCCAACTGTATAAACAATTCGGGAATTCTGTCGCGGTGAGTGTCATCCGTGCAATTGCTCAGAATATGGTAAAAGCTTTGGAAAATTAGCAATATCAGTCACTTGTATTTTTAAATAATTCTACCATCTTAAACGGTATTGTATTTAAATGCCGTTTTCAGGTTTAACTTATTGTCAGCCAAAGCTGAATCACTTTGATTCTGAATACATCCCGCATGATTTTTAATAGTTTAAACTTCCCTGCTGTTCGTAAATCAGCCCGATCTATCTCTTCTTTAAAATCAATCCTTGGTTCATTTCGCAACTTAAACAAATTTCCATCTAATTGAGCAATATTTAAAACATAAAAAAACCGCCCTTTCGGACGGTTCTTCAATCTCAAACTGCGTCTTATTGAGCGCGGTTTTTGATTTTGCGGATGGTTTCCAACTGAGCAGCAGTTTCTGCAAGAGCAGCCAAAGCAGCAGCAGAGTCCAAGTCGCTCTTTTGATTTGCTAACAATTGTTCAGCATTTTTACGTGCTTCGATAATTGCTGCTTCATCAAGGCTTTCCGCGCGTACAGCTGTATCTGCAAGAACAGTTACAACATGCGGTTGAACTTCAAGAACACCACCAGATACATAGATTAACTCTTCTGTACCGTTCTCAAGCAGAACGCGAATCGCGCCCGGCTTAAGTAAAGTTACTAACGGAGCGTGACCAGGCATAATACCCAATTCACCGCCAGCACCTTTTGCGATAAGCATTGTTACAGTGCCTGAGTACAAAGACTCTTTAACACTTACAACGTCACATTGCATAGTCGACATGTGAATCTCCTAAATTAGAGTTGCTAATTAAAGCTTCTCGGCTTTAGCGATCACTTCGTCAATACCACCAACCATATAGAACGCTTGTTCTGGAATGTGGTCGTATTCACCAGCTAGAAGACCTTTAAAGCCACGAATTGTTTCTTTAAGCGGTACAAGTTTACCAGGCGCACCAGTAAACACTTCAGCTACGTGGAACGGTTGAGAGAAGAAACGTTGGATCTTACGTGCACGGTATACAGTAAGTTTGTCTTCTTCAGCCAATTCGTCCATACCAAGAATTGCGATAATGTCTTTCAATTCTTTATAACGTTGAAGAACGTTTTGAACTGAACGAGCGATTTCGTAATGCTCAGCACCGACTACAAGTGGATCTAACTGACGTGAAGTAGAGTCAAGTGGATCGATCGCTGGGTAAATACCAGAAGATGCGATGTCACGGCTCAGTACAACAGTCGCATCCAAGTGAGCGAACGTAGTTGCAGGCGATGGATCTGTTAAGTCATCGGCAGGTACATATACTGCTTGGATAGACGTAATAGAACCAGACTTAGTCGATGTAATACGTTCTTGAAGAACACCCATCTCTTCTGCAAGTGTAGGTTGGTAACCTACTGCAGATGGCATACGACCTAACAATGCTGATACTTCAGTACCCGCAAGTGTATAACGGTAGATGTTATCTACGAACAATAAAACGTCACGGCCTTTACCGTTTTCGTCTTTCTCGTCACGGAAATATTCAGCCATAGTCAAACCAGTTAACGCTACGCGTAAACGGTTACCTGGTGGCTCATTCATCTGACCGTAGACCATTGCTACTTTGTCAAGAACGTTAGAATCTTTCATCTCGTGATAGAAGTCGTTACCTTCACGAGTACGCTCACCAACACCAGCAAACACAGATAAACCTGAGTGAGCTTTCGCGATGTTGTTGATCAATTCCATCATGTTTACAGTTTTACCAACACCGGCACCACCGAATAAACCAACTTTACCACCTTTAGCAAACGGGCAAAGCAAGTCGATGACTTTAATACCAGTTTCTAAAAGGTCAGTAGAAGCAGCTTGTTCAGCATAAGAAGGTGCTTGACGGTGAATCGGTAAACGCTCTTCAGTCGCTACAGGACCAGCTTCGTCGATCGGGCGACCAAGAACGTCCATGATACGACCTAAACATGCAGTACCTACAGGTACAGAAATAGGCGCACCAGTGTTAGATACGTTTAGACCACGTTTAAGACCTTCAGTAGATCCCATTGCGATGGTACGAACTACACCATCACCAAGTTGTTGCTGAACTTCTAAAGTAGTTTCAGTACCGTCAACTTGGAGAGCGTCATAGATCTTAGGAACGCTGTTGCGTTCAAACTCGACGTCGATAACCGCGCCGATGATCTGAATGATACGACCGCTACTCATTGCTGTCTCCTCAATTCAAAATAATGTTAAACGGCAGCGGCACCACCAACGATCTCAGAAATTTCCTGAGTAATCGCGGCTTGACGCAGCTTGTTATAAATGAGTTGTAGGCTCTTGATGAGGTCACCTGCGTTGTCAGTTGCAGCTTTCATTGCAACCATACGAGCAGACTGCTCACACGCGATGTTTTCAATCACGCCTTGATACACCATAGACTCAATGTAACGAACCAATAAACCATTTAAAAGCTCTTCAGCTTCTGGTTCATATAGGTAGTCCCAACCGTATTGACGGTTTAGACCCTCGCTCTCTTCAGCAGCAGCTAAAGGAACAAGTTGTTCGATTTTTTGGTTTTGAGTCATGGCATTGACAAAGCCGTTTGACACAAGATAAATACGATCTAATTCGCCTTTATCAAATGCGTCTAACATCACCTGTACAGAACCAGTTAACTGTTCAAGACCTGGAGCATCACCTAAGTTGGTTGTTGCACCCAGCACTTTACCGCCGTAGTTTTTAAAAAACGAAACCGCTTTTTGACCAATCAAAGCAAATTGAACTTCAATTGACTGCTCTTGTTGCTGTTGTACGTGTTTAACCACTTTTTTGAACAAGTTAATGTTCAAACCACCAGCAAGGCCACGATCTGAAGAAACAATGATATAGCCAACGCGTTTTACAGGGCGTTCAACCATATAACGATGTTTGTATTCAGGATTCGCTTGTACCAAATGAGCAATTACACGGTGCATATTTTCGGCATACGGACGGCCCTGAGCCATGCGCTCTTGCGCACGACGCATCTTAGAAGCTGCTACCATTTGCATCGCTCGAGTAATCTTCTGCGTGCTCTTGATACTAGCTACTTTGGCGCGAATTTCTTTTAAATTTGCCATACGCTTAACCTAGTATTCGAAAGCCCTTTCGAGCTTTCGAAGGTTGATCCGTGAACCAAACCAACACTAAATCCAACTAAGTTGAATATTAGTAAGTTTGAGTCGCTTTAAAGCTTTCAATACCAGCTTTGAATGCTGCTTCGATATCTTTATCCCAAGCACCAGTCTCATCAATTTTTTGCATTAACGCAGCATGTTCTGCACGGAAGTAAGAAACTAACGCAGCATCAAATGCAACGATTTTCTTCACTTCTACGTCAGCCATATAACCTTCGTTAGATGCATAAATTGAAACAGCTTGGTCAGCAATTGAATATGGAGCATATTGTTTTTGCTTCATTAATTCAGTTACACGTTGACCATGTTCAAGTTGCTTACGAGTTGCTTCATCAAGGTCAGAAGCGAACTGAGCAAACGCTGCCAATTCACGATATTGAGCCAAAGCAGTACGGATACCACCAGACAATTTTTTGATGACCTTAGTTTGCGCTGAACCACCAACACGAGATACAGAGATACCCGCGTTCACTGCAGGACGAATACCTGAGTTGAATAATGATGTTTCAAGGAAGATCTGACCATCTGTAATCGAAATTACGTTTGTTGGTACGAATGCAGATACGTCACCCGCTTGAGTTTCAATGATCGGTAATGCAGTCAAAGAACCAGTTTGGCCTTTAACTTCACCTTTCGTGAATTGCTCAACGTAGTCAGCAGAAACGCGCGAAGCACGCTCAAGAAGACGAGAGTGAAGATAGAATACGTCACCAGGATACGCTTCACGACCTGGTGGACGACGAAGAAGCAATGAAATTTGACGGTAAGCAACAGCTTGCTTAGACAAATCATCATAAATAATCAAAGCGTCTTCACCGCGGTCACGGAAGTATTCACCCATTGTACAGCCAGAATACGGAGCAAGGAAAAGCATTGCTGCTGGATCCGCTGCCGCTGCTGCTACAACAGTTGTATACGCCATAGCACCAGTTTCTTCTAGCTTACGTACAACGTTTGCAATCGTTGATTGTTTTTGACCAACTGCAACGTAAACACATTTAATGCCAGAATTTTTCTGAGCAATGATCGCATCGATCGCCATCGCTGTTTTACCAGTTTGACGGTCACCGATGATCAACTCACGCTGACCACGGCCTACTGGAATCATTGTATCTACTGATTTATAACCAGTTTGTACAGGTTCATCCACTGATTGACGCCAAATTACACCAGGTGCAACTTTTTCAACTTTATCAGTCAATTTTGCGTCAATTGGGCCTTTACCATCAATCGGGTTACCAAGAGCATCTACTACACGGCCTAAAAGTTCTGGACCAACCGGAACTTCTAATACACGACCTGTGCAACGCGCTTTTTGGCCTTCTTGAAGGCTTAAGTAGTTACCTAAAACAACGACGCCCACTGAATCCTGTTCTAGGTTCAGTGCCATACCGTATAAGCCGCCGTCGAATTCGATCATTTCACCGTACATAGCATCAGCTAAGCCGTGAATACGCACAATACCGTCGGAAACCATAACAATGGTTCCTTCGTTCTTAGCGGTCGCGCTGGTGTCCAGATCGCCGATACGCTGTTTAATGAGCGCACTGATCTCGGATGGATTCAGTTGTTGCATTGCGCTATACCTCAATCTTTTATTAGTTCAGTCTTCGTCTTTGCAGTGATTGTTAACAATTACGCTAAAAGACGAGTACGCATTTTTTCAAGCTTGCTAAGCGCAGAATCATCTATCACTTGGTCGCCTGCACGAATAACAACACCAGCAATCAATGCTGGATTTACTTCTACTGTAACTTTCACAGCGCTGTTCAAACGTTTTTCCAACGCATGAGCCAACTTCTGTTCTTGTACTGAATCAAGCGGAAAAGCTGATTCAATCACAACGTCAACAGTGTTGTTATTTTGCGATTTGAGTTGTTCAAATTCTGCTTCAATTTCAGGTAACAAAGTCAAACGACCATTGTCAGCAAGAAGTGTCAAAAAGTTTGACACTGCTTCAGTTTGCTGTTCACCTAAAACTTTCGCAAAAAGTGCAACCTGCTCAACAGGTGTCAACTCAGGGCGATTTAAATAAGCGGAGAATGCTTCATCTTGCACCGCAGCACTGAGCACTTGTAATGCTTGTGACCAAGAGTCAGTTGCATTTTGCTCAGATGCATAAGCAAATGCTGCTTTAGCGTATGGGCGTGCCAACGTCAAGAGTTCAGCCATATTCGCCTCTCTTAAAGTTTAGCAGCCAGCTGATTCAGCATGGCATTATGAGCTTCTGCGTCAACTTGTTGGTTCAGAATTTTTTCTGCACCAGCAACTGCAAGAGCAGCAACTTGTTGACGTAATTCTTCGCGAGCAGAATTGATGTCTTGGTCAACAGCTTCTTTCGCTTGTTGACGAATACGCTCACCTTCAGCAGATGCTTGAGTACGCGCTTCTTCGACCAATTGTGCCGCACGGCGGTTCGCTTGTTCGATCAATTGAGCCGCTTGTGCTTTTGCTGCGTCAATTTCTGTCTTCACTTGTGCTTGCGCATCAGCAAGATCAGCTTTTGCTTTTTCAGCAGCATTTAAGCCATCAGCGATTTTACGCTGACGCTCACTAATCGCATTGATTAGTGGTGGCCATACAAACTTCATGCAGAATGCGACAAAAATCGCAAATGCAATCGCTTGGCCAATCAATGTGAGGTTGATATTCATTGCAAATTCCTCAATGGTTTAATTTAGGAATTAAGCTGATTAACCTACAAATGGATTTGCGAAGATGAAGAACAAACCAATACCAACGCCGATCATAGGCACAGCATCAAGAAGACCCGCGATTAAGAACATACGAGTTTGAAGTTGTGGAGCCAATTCTGGTTGACGAGCAACAGCTTCAAGGAAGCGACCGCCTAAAAGACCGAAACCAATCGCAGTACCTAAAGCACCAAAAGCGATCAAGATAGCAGATGCAATTGCAACTAGACCTAAAGTGAGTTCCATGATAATTCCTCAGAGGTTAGGTTTTATACCAAATTAAGTTAAAAAAACTGTACCTAACCACCGGTTGATAGTTAGGTAATACCATTAATGCTTTTCGCTTGCCATGCTTAGATAAACGATGGTTAGCATCATAAAAATAAATGCTTGCAGGGTGATAATCAAAATATGGAAAATCGCCCATGGCACAGACAATGCCCATTGGATCCAGAACGGTAGTAACGCGATTAAGATGAAGATTAACTCACCTGCATACATGTTACCGAAAAGTCGAAGAGCCAAAGAGATTGGACGCGCAAGGAAAGTTACCAATTCCAAAAGCAAGTTAAATGGAATTAAAAGCGCTTTAGCGATTGGATTCTTAGGATTGAACGGATTCAGCGCCAATTCACCTACGAAACCGCTCACACCTTTTTCACGAATACTGTAGAAAATGATAAGAGCAAATACAGATAAAGACATACCAAGGGTAATGTTAGGATCTGTAGTAGGTACAATTTTGAAATACACGCTATGTGGATCCATACCAAACACGTTGCTACCAATAAGCGTAGCTAAATGTGGGATGAAATCTACAGGTACTAAATCCATTAAGTTCATGAGGAAAATCCACACAAAAATGGTTAGTGCCAACGGTGCAATCAAACGAGACTTCCCGTGGAAAGTATCACGAACACTTGAATCTACAAACTCAATAATCATTTCGATTGCAGACTGGAACTTGGTTGGAACACCAGAGTTTGCAGCTTTCGCTACACACCAGAACAACAAACAGAAAATCAAACCAAGTCCGATAGACCAACCCATTGAATCCAAGTGAATAGCAGTGAACCCCATCTGTTGAGCTTCAGCACCACTTTCTGCCAATTTCCATGTACCGTCTGGCATTTTGCCATAGGTCATATTGGTCAAGTGATGCTTGATATACTCGGTCGAAGTAAGGGCATGTTCTTCAGCAGCCATAAATCACACCTGGTCAATGTAAAAAAACTAATAGAATAAAACGAATATCGCGTGCTGCTTGATATCTCGCCTATTCCTGAAAAACTTTTCAATTTTTGCTGTGTTTATACTCATTTTTGTAAACGGGTTGCCCAAAAAGGAGCGATCCACGTCATGGCTTGTACAAGTATAAAACCACAAAACAAAGCCACCGGGGATAACGGCTGGACATTGCTTAAAATTAAAATGAATCCAACGATCACAATTGCAAATTTGCCCATCATGCCTCGGTACATGTTCGAAAGAACCTGTTTTGAAGCACGTGCGCCTGCTGCTCGAAACGACTGCCATGAAAAATAACAACTGGCAAGCCAACAAATGAACGCACCTAATGCTGCACTCAAAGCCGCAGTCGAGTCTTTCAAGACCCACGCTATCAAGGCTGAAACAGGAATCATTATTGCTTGCAAATAGACCAAAGCTTTTGCTAATCGTCGGTCAATCATGCGACTAGTTGGGCTCATTTTTTATCCACTCACAGCATATATGCTTGACAAGTTTAGCTGATGATCGTTTTTAATCGCAGGCATTATAGAGTTACACCCCTGAACATGCAATCTTTTCCCGACCTTAGTCGTGTTTTTTTCGATATTCATGGTGCTTTTCATATGTACGATTGTTGATTATTTTTTGCATCATTTTCGTGCATTAAGTACACAAGCTTGTGTTTCTTGTGCCAAAGTCCGCCAAGCAACCACAAAATCTTGTTGTTTTGCCAATGACTCATCTACCGATTGAAAGGTAATTTCACCCAATTTACGGTACTGACTTGGACTGGTACTGGCTTCTGCCAATAAGCACATTTTTTTGTAAGGGCGCGTGTCATTCATATATTTAATTTGTGTTACCGTTGGTGCCACATGGGGATCATCGGTCATTGCCCCCGCAAATTTCAAGTTCAAAGAACGCTCTAAATATTGATATGCATCATGATATGCCCAATAAGGTCGTACTGTACCTACGCCTATGTATTTTTGCGAAACAAGCAACATCTCATTGGCAAATTTTTTGGCATTATTCCAATACGCTGTTTTATTTTCTGGATGCTGTTGTGAACGCAAAGCGGCAATAAAGAAGCCAATGCGCACCGCATTATTTGGATCTAGCCAAACATGAGTATCCATGGTGTCTTTTAAAGCAATGCCACGTGTGCTACGCAATGGCAAAGCTTGAATAATGCCTGAGTTGAGAATAGAAATCGCTTTTGCATTATTCGCCAAGACTCTTTCTAACGGTGCTTCGTGTTCTTTGCCTAGCCAAATCACCAAAGAAGCATCCATGATTGTTTTACGATTATCAGGAGTGAGCTGTACGTCATGTCCCGACTGATTTCCTAAAAGTAAAACAGGTTCTTCCACACCTTGGGTAATCGATTTTGCGATGAGGTAAATCGGATGTGTAGAGACGACTAAAGGTGCTTGAGCCCAAGCAAGATTCGCCAATAATGCAGTTAAGCAAAAGGCAATGATGCGTTTCATGGAAATGTATTACCAAATAAGATTCATGTTATAATATAACAAATGCTAAAAAATGCCTATGCCATTCGTAACTTGATCGTGCTTCATGTTAATATTCACAATCCCCTTTCATTTAAACAAGAAGTCTTGAGGTCTGATATGAGCTTATGTTCACACGAGCACCATGATACTTTGCATGGCGTACACGATCATCTCAATGTTGAAACTCGCCTATCAGAAGCAGAGAACCTTTGTGCAACCTCAGGGGCACGCCTTACACCTTTACGTAAAGAAGTGCTTGAGTTGATTTTAAATGCGACAGGTCCTATGGGTGCCTATGATCTTTTGGCAAAAATGAAAGGATCAGCAGAGCGCCCTGCTGCCCCACCAACGGTTTATCGCACCTTAGACTTTTTATTGGAAAAAGGGTTTATTCATCGTTTAACTTCAATCAATGCCTACATTCCGTGTTGTCATCCACGTGAAGGGCATCAAGCTGCATTTTTAATTTGTACTGAATGTCATACAGTTAAAGAAGCTTCTGCAAAAGGCTTAATCCAAGAGTTGGATGATTTAGCCGCTTCAGATCACTTCAAGCCACATCATAGTATTATTGAGATTTCAGGAATATGTCAGCAGTGCTCGAACAAAGCATGAACGCCGCTCTCGTTCAACTGCAACAGATCAATGTCCGGATTGATGAACGTGACATTTTGAAAAATGTTGATTTTTCACTGCAAGAAAAAGAAATTGTCACGTTGATTGGGCCGAATGGTGCGGGTAAATCAACACTGATTAAAGTGTTATTGGGCATTTTAAAACCCAATTCAGGAAAAATTGTGGGTGCAAAAAATTTAAAGCTTGCCTATGTCCCACAAAAATTTAATCCATCACACAGCCTACCACTTCGTGTCAAAGACCTGCTTGATTTAGAAAAATGTGATAAAGCGATTAAGGCTGAAATCATTCGTGATACTGGCATTGCCAAATTAGAACATTCTAAAGTTCAACAACTTTCAGGTGGTGAACGACAACGGGTATTGTTAGCTCGTGCTTTATTACGCCAACCCAATGTTCTGGTCTTAGATGAACCAATGCAAGGCTTAGATATTCAATCTGAAGCAGAGCTATATGAATATGTTCGTAGCTTGCCTGAGCGTTATGGTTGCTCGATTTTAATTGTGTCACATGATTTACAATGGGTCATGCAAGGTACACAACGCGTTGTGTGTTTGAATAAGCATATTTGTTGTAGCGGTTTGCCCGATAGCATTCAGCAACATCCTGAATATTTGGCATTATTCGGCACCAGTCGTGTTCCATATCAGCATCATCATGATCATTGTGCGCATGGCGACTCAGCAAAAACCTGTGAACATGGTTCACATCCTCATATTCACCCAGAACCGGAAGCTTAAACCATGATGGAATGGTTAGAACTACTCTTACCTGCATGGATTATGGGAACACTGTTGGTGTTTCTCACTGCGCCACTGGGTTGTTTGATGCTTTGGCGTAGAATGTCTTTCTTTGCCGACACCATGGCACATGGGACTTTGCTTGGCGTGGCTTTGGCTGCTGTTTTGAGCTTACCGCTGTGGGTCGGTGTAACCTTCACTGCTGTGCTTTTGGTAGCTGTACTGTGGGTCTTACATGATCCTCGTTTACCGAATGATGCCTTACTGGCGCTTTGTGCAGCGACCCTGCTCTGTTCAGGGTTATTGCTGATTCAACATTTACCCGCATTGCGTCCTGAATTATTGAGTTATTTATTTGGTGATCTGTTGACTATTGAATGGTCTGATTTACCAATATTTACTGCGGTAATCGTCGGTGCATTGGCTGTGCTCTATCACTACTGGCAAGCACAGGTTCAAATTGCCATTGATCCTGATATTGCTGTCAGTGAAGGTGTCAATGCGAAATGGCAACGCTTAATTTTTATGTTGTTATTGGCTTTATTTACCGTATTGGCCTTGCGTGCAGTGGGTTCATTATTAATGGGTGCTTTACTGGTTATTCCTGCTTTGGCTTCCCGTTTGATTGCTCATTCACCTAAACAAATGGTGATTGGTGCTTTTATCATTGCCCAAATCGGGGTGACTGTCGGCTTATGGTCGAGCGCAGCTTTAAATATCTCAACAGGTTTAAGCATTGTTTTAACCATGTCGATTTTGTTTGCAGTTGTCTTTATTTCTCAAAAAATTAAAAAAGTGGCTTGATCCGAAGCCACTAGATCAAACTTTTCAATGAAATATACAAACCATACACTGCAATCACAATAAGAATCACGCCACACAAGCCCAACACTTTTGCATAAAGTTTACTTTTGGCTAACTTGTTAAAAGACAAATAAACCAAAGACAATGTCAGAAAATCTAAAATAATCCATGCCATGACCAAAATTGCCAAACTAATATTAATATTTGCATGAATCCCGATAAATTGAGGGAAGAAAGACGAGAAGAAAATAATATCTTTGGGATTTGAAATGCCAACTAAGAAACCTTTAACCACACCGCCATCAACTGGTGATAATACAGTTTCAGCTTGATCATTCTTCTGAGAAGAAACATCTTTGAGTATGTCATAACCCAAATAGGCAATATAAAAACAGCCAAGAATTTTAATGATAAGAAACAATGTTTCATTAACACTAAACATGCCTTTTAAAATTAAAATTGATGCGGTGATCAACACCAATGAAGCTAAGTTTGTACCAATAATGGTTTGCAAAGCTTTGCGATAGCCGCCTTTTAAACCCGCGCTCGCCACCAAGATCATCACAGGCCCAGGTGTCGCAATCATGATAATGACGGTGATAACGTAAAGATACAGTTCAAGATAATTCAAACATTGCCCTCTGATTTTTCAATCAAACTACTGATGTACCAAACTCAACAAACCAGCTGCACAGCTAAATAACACAGCAAAGGTACGGTTCATATATTTCTGCTGCTTTGGTGATTTGAGCAATCTTAATACTTTCGCCGCCAAGCCCGTATAACCAGCCATCACGATCAAATCAATCGTCACCATGGTGGTCGCCATAATCACATATTGAATCCATTGCGGTTTTGATAAATCTAAAAATTGTGGCAAAACTGCCAGTAAAAATACAATTGCTTTGGGGTTACTGATATTGACAATAAAACCATTTAAAATCAGTTTTGGAATAGATTTAGTTGGCTGTTCAGTTTGAATATCAATGGATTGTGTTTTTGCTGTCCATTGTATATAAGCCAAATATAAGAGATATAAGACACCAAACCATTTCACGACTAAAAAAGCTACGGGTGTTGTGGCAAATAAAACCCCAACACCTGCCGCAACAACCATGATTTGCACAAGTAGCGCCAACTGGAGTCCAATCGCATTCCAATAACCACGGCGAAAACCATAGTTTAAACCACTCGACATAGACGCAATTGCACCTGCACCAGGGGAAATACTAATCACCCAACACGCCAACATATAGGCAAACCAAACTTGATATGACATAACAACAGAAGAGGAGATTTTCAAAGTTTAATTATAGCTTTTTTAAATCGAAATTTTTCGATTAATTTAATTGTTAAAAAGTATAAGTCTTGTCTATGCTGTTCTCACTTGATCATGCACAATAAGCTTTGGATAAAAAATAATTGAGGAGCCATCACCATATGACAGCCCAATCTGTAATTCTGCCATTACCTTCAAACCATGCGCGTTTTATTGTTATTAATTTAAAAGATCTGTCTATTGATGGCTTAAAAGAACAACTCAATGCTTTGTTTAGCACTCGCGATCGTTTAATCACACAACATCCTGATGCTGAAATTAAGACTTCTGTCGCTTTTGGTCCTGAACTTTGGGCGAAGCTGTATGATCAATCCCCTGCTGGTTTTAAACAACTTGAACCGATTCAGGGCTCTTTTGAAATGCCAGTCGTTCCAGCGGATGTATTTATTCACATTGCCTCGGCACGTGCTGATCTGTGTTTTGCTATGAGCCAATCTTTTTTTAATGGCATCCAAAATCAAGTTGAAGTTTTGGATGAACGTGTTTGTTTCCGTTATTTGGATGGTCGTGATTTAACAGGTTTTATTGATGGAACTGAAAATCCTCAATTCCCTGATGATCGTGATGAAGTGGCTTTATTAGGTGAAGATGCTGGAATTTTTGCAAAAGGTTCGTTTGTATTTGCTCAACGTTATGTTCATGATTTAGATAAATGGAAACATTTAAAAGTTGATGCGCAAGAGCATGTGATTGGTCGTACTAAGTTAGAAAGTATTGAGCTTGATGATGATGTGAAACCTGATAATGCGCATGTTGCCCGTGCTGTGATCGAAGATGATGAAGGTGAAGAGCTTGAAATCTTACGTCATTCTCTTCCTTATGGTGATGGTCAAGGTGAGCAAGGTTTGTTCTTTCTTGCGTATACCAAAGATTTAACGCGTATTGATAAAATGTTAGTGCGTATGTTTGGTACGAGCGGTGATGGGATTCATGACCGTCTTCTTCATTTTGTCACTGCTGTTGATGGGGCTTATTTCTTTGCGCCAAGTGAGCATTTGCTGGAAGAGATTTTGGAAGGGTAATCTTAAAAGGGCTTTAGTATTTTCTAAAGCCTTTTACTTTATAGCTTACATTTATTAATAATTTGAAATTTTGGTGTACTATCAAAACTTATCAATGTAAAACCACGATCTATAAAGTTATCAGATTCTTCAGTTGCATCATGATAATCCCATTCAGAAATACCATTATTTTTTAAAGCTACGTCAAAATTAAAATTAATACCACCATCTTCATCATAAAAGACAATTTTATAATGATTATTATCAATTTTTTTAATCTTGCTGACTTTATAAAATGGATGATCTGGCGAATCAAAAGTAAATTGGATAGATTTCTTTTTTTTATCAAAATTAACAGTATTAATATTTAATCCTTTCTTTGTCATATTTGCATAAACTAAACAGTCATAGTTCCATTTAGACTGTTTATCTTTATAAATGTAATAATTAGATTTAGCTTTAAATTGATCAAAAAAAGTATCAACAATATTACCAAATGATAAAGTTGGGAAAAGTAACAATAAAATTAAATAATTTTTTTTCACTGACATTTCCCTTCTGTTTTAAATTTACCTATATCATTCTTATCCACCGCATAAAAAGATAAATCATCCATCCTTCTACGACCTTCGTAAGCATCCCATTGATAAACATTACCATTATTCAGTTTTTTTATTTTATAAATATAATTTACATTAAATTCATTACGGACAAATAAAGAATTATTTGTTTTTTTTAAAATTAAATAATCAGTTTTCTCTGGCAAGCCTAAATATAAATGATTCTTTGTCAAAACTATATTTTCAATCTCGTTCGTTGTTTCAGCTTGACATAATCTAACAAATTTATCTTTTTTCTTTTCAACCATCACATAATCACCAGGAGGAACTAATGCAAATGCTGAGGTTACAAAAAAAGATAATATTAAACCTAATAAACTAACCAAAATCTTATCTTTCATGTCATTAATTTCTTCTAACTTGTGTCATTGTATAAGTACTGCCATTGTAAGCAGTTTTACCACGTAAAAAACCATTAGTTATGTAAAGTTTATTAGTTTCACTTGCCCCTTTATCTTTATGTCTAGTTCCTACATCATAAAAACGATAATAATTTTTTCCATTCTCACAACCTCTACCAATAACTACTATAAAATGATCAGTTGTGTTTTCATTGTAACCATAGTTTAGCTTATGATCCACGCCCACCATAACAGGATGACCTGCATCAAGCTCTTTATCTAAATAATTCAATCCATTTTGAAAATCATTTGTTGGATTAATAGCATTATGAACCGAATTTTCTAATGCAACCTGGAATAACTTTGTAGAGGAACCAGCAGTTGAACTTAAACCACTCTTTTTTAAAATCAGTACGCAAGTTCTTGCACAAGCAACATTCGGTCTTGGTTGTGTAAATTGAGAAATCCAATCAACAGATCCACTTAAATCAACATGATTCTTATGACAATCAGGGCATAAGCCTTTTGCTGTTTCTGTTTTCTTTATAGAACATGCAAAGTTTGTTTCTAAATTTTTAGCATCTAACCCTTGTGTAAGATGCTTATTAATTTCCTCAGTTACTTCCCATACATAAGTTTTACCATCATCAAACCCTCTTATTGGAATTTTATTCCCATTTTTATCTGTTTTAAAACTACCATCTTTCTTAGTTCTGTATGCAAAAACATTTTGATATTCTCCTTTCTCTTTCATGAAAGAAGGGTTTGCATGATAAGGACTTGTTTTCCCTCCACCCTCATATACAATATCATCAGGCTTGTTTTTACCTGCCAGCAATGGTCTTGGATAATTTATATACAAATACATATCTGTTAATGATTTCATCAACTTATGACGATTTGCTTTCATAAAATGTTTTTTTACAAGGTCTAATTGCTGAACAGCAGACATATTTGTAAGCGTTTTTACTGAAATTTTTAGGTCTGTACGAACATCTGGACCAAATTGAATTAAACCATAATAGCCCAAACCATTAGGTTGAGCTGGACTAAATGATCCTCCAGTTTCCAAGTGCATACATGCCATCAAATTATTCGCCATATTTTTAATATCATTTGGCCACATGTCCTTACAAATTTGAATAACCTTTTTTCTAAATTCACAATTTACAAACTTTCCACTTTTTCCCCATGCTATTCCATAATCCTTACATACACACCCACTTAAGCTTGCTACAGCTACAGGCTTTTTATCTTCATTATGCTCCTGTTGCACCTCTATCTTTTGAGGTGGAGGTGGTACAGGTTTTTGCTGAGGTGACACAGGGGGTGTCAGTTCTTTTTTAGATTCTATTGCCTTTGGTTGAGGTTGAGGTTGAGGTTGAGGTTGAGGTTGAGGTTGAGGTTGAGGTTGAGGTTGAGGTTGAGGTTGAGGTTGAGGTTGAGGTTGAGGTTGAGGTTGAGGTTGAGGTTGAGGTTGAGGTTGAGGTTGAGTATTTGCAGTTTTCTGCTCGATAGTTTTACTTTTTGTATCTGTTGAAGCTGAGGACTTCGAACCTGAAGACTTATTTTTACGATCTAGAGCAACTGTACCCGTTTTCTTCACTGGTGGAACTTTCACAGTTGAGTTTTCGTCTAATTTTATTATTGCATCAGCATTTCCCTCTACAATGTCTATTTCTTGTTTTTGATAAATTTTATTTGGAGACTTAATATTTGGGTTTAAAGCCAATAGAGCAGAAACCGTTGTATGATGTTCTTCTGCAATTTTAGAAAGTGTATCACCACTCTTAACTTTATATGTCCCTCTCCAATATTTACCTTGCTCTTGATGTGGCAATAAAGTCACATCAAACTTCATTTTTGGACTAATAAGCTTTACTTTTATATTTTTACTTGGTGTATGTATTTCACCAATTTTCTTCATAGTTTTATCAATATCTTTACGAACAAAAACAGTTAGCGTATTCCCTCCAACATATTTAAGAGAAATTTCCCCTTGTCCATTCGTATTACCCTTTTTTACTAACTCTTTACCATTTTTAATTTCATAATATAAATTTGGAATTGGCTTATGTGTTAAATCATGTAAAGTAAAAGTAATATTGTATAATTTGTCTTTTAATGCTGTATTCATTTTCTTTTGCCTTCTTTTTATTAAATGTTTTGATTTTCAGATTCAACCTCTGAATCATCTTCTTCAATTTCTACCACCCAGTCAGTATTAGTATCTACAAATACTTCTGCTGGCTCAGAAGAGTCAGAACCAATTCGTGCAGTTCGACCATTTTCATCTAATGAACCTCTTGAAATTCTTCCATCTTTAAACTTAGCTACATAAGATAAATTTGGTAAATCAAAATCCCAGAACAAATCATAAACATCCAACTTATTACTATACATCACATTATTTGGTAGCTGAGGAACCTCATAAGATACTTTCGCCCCACTCATAAACACCTGCTGCCCACTCTTCACTTCAAACTTGCCACCCGTTTTAATGAAGACACCGCTACCATTCACAATCAGCTGAGTACCACCCGCTTTTAGATCAATCTCTTTGGTACTGGTCAGCTCAATTTTATCTTCTGTCGAAATCAGCTTAATCACTTTTTTGGCAATAATCTCGACCAAATCATCCTGAGCCTGAACTTTTAACGGACCTTTTGCTGCATAAGCACTCAAGCCCTTTTGTGCAGCAAACAAACTCAGCTTATCTTGCGCATGCGCCACAATATTCTTCTGCGCACTCAAATTAATCGAAGCACCAGAACTCTCAGCAATGTCTTGCGAAGCTTGTAAAATAATGTCTTCAGGTGTGGTTAAAGCAATACCGTTTGGAGAAGCCAATAGCATCAATGCTTGACGGAAAATTTTACCTTGTTCTTGTTTTTTATCATCACTACTGGTTTCAAGACCTTGGGTATAACCTTCCATAAAACCTTGTAAAGAGCTTAAAGCTTGCATTGGATTGACATCCAACTTACTACCCTTACCAAACGATCCGCACACACTGGTTAAATCAAAATCTTTAATTTCAACATTACCCAAGACTTTACCAACATCCTTTAAAGCTTCGAGTGGATTAGAATCAAACTTGTCTTTTATGTCTTTAAAGCTAGATAATTTCCCTTTTAAAATATCCGAGCCGTGCTCTTCAATATTTTCAATAAAGTCTTTTAAATTTTCGACTGATTCTTTTGCATCATCAAAAAAGTCTTTAAATTCACTGACAATATTTTGGGTATCTTTGCCAAAGCTTTTAATATCATCAATGAAGTCACCACTACTTTTCAGTGCAGAAATAGGGTCAGAGCTAATCGCATTTTTAAACAAACCTACGGTTGCTTGTAATGCTTCATTTGCACCTTTTAGTTCTAAAGAGTTAATCAGTTTAGGTAGGCGATTGATCACATTTAAAGAGTCTGTTTGTTGTTTAACAGCAATTACACTCAAAGCTTTCATGCTTTCAGCACCTTGATTGAGCAAGGACTGTGCCTGTGCCGCTTCAAGATGATCCGCGATTGCATTTTCCTGTGCATAGGTGGTAATCAGCATCCCTTTACCTGCACGCATTGCACCATAAGCATCGGTTCGGAGTTCAAAACCTTCGCCACGACCATCGCTGACTTCTTTATCTTTAGGATGACTTAAATTACCTAGATTTAACTGTGTCGCTGCATGGCTACTTTGCAACTGAGCACTGATTTGCCCTGTCGTGTCATCGAAACGGAGTTGGTTAAAACCAGAACCACCTACTTCAGAAGAACGAATACCACTGAGTTTTTTGGTATCAGGAAGCTGTCCTTTGATATCGAACATAGTTTGATGACGTTCAGCTTCATGTAAGCGTCCCATCACAAATGGACGATCTACATTGCCATCAAAAAAGTCGATAACGACTATTTCACCGATACGCGGATGGAAACGTGTTCCATAGCCCTCACCTGCCCAAGAGGTCAACACATCGACCCAAGCCGAGTCCGTATCATTATCATTCGAACCTGCACCACCATCATGGGCATTATCATCGGTACGGGTAAAGAGGAAGCGAACCTTGATTCGTCCCCATTGATCCACATAGATGGTTTCGCCTTGAGGTCCAACGACTTTGGCACGTTGTGGGAAAGCCGATGGGCGATGGTCTAAAGGATTATATTCAGGAACAATCGAAATCCCGCGACGAACTAAAGACAACTCATTGGCTTGACGTTGATCTTTAATTAAGTGATTCCAATAACTTAAATTTAAAATCCTAGAGAGCTGATCTTGCAATTCTTTCGGTAAATTATTTTGATTATAAAAATTTTTGCCTAAAATCAAAAATTCGCGATCTGAACCTTCGTGTTGATCAATTTCAGGATGTTCTTTGAGTTCAAACCAATAACCGACTTGTGCATCGCGGACTGAACTGGTCGCAGTGAAATATTTAGACTGCAATTCCTGATATTGCGTAAGTTGATTATTGAGCTTTTCAATTTGTGCAGAACTTGAAGTCGTAGTCTGATCTTCACCCTTTAAGTCACTTGTCCAAGCAGGACTAATGGTCCAAGCTTGTTCCAAACTTAAGGTTTCATTATCTTGTTGATCACTATGCGTATGATGGCTTAATACACTCTCACCTTGATCTTGCAACAAACTGTCTGCTTGCCAGCGTTGCACTTGAATTGCGGTAGATTGAATGGAACGTTGTGCGATCAAATTGGTAATGGTATCAAAACGTTCAGTTGCATGACTGCGATGAAAACGAATACTGCGTCTTGGCATCGCTTCATATTGAGAATTATCATCAATTAAGCGTAATTTCTGCGCTTGAATTTGAGCGGCTGAAACTGGAACAACTCTAGCCGCTTCATCGACCAGCCAATTTATCCCCTCACTACGCCAGAGGCGTGTTAAAAAGTCATAATCCGTTTCATTAGCTTGCATGACAAATGGGCGGACATCATACTCTTTTTTAAGACCACTACTGTCTAGACTCAAACTTGAAGCAAACAACGCACTTTTCGCTTGCCATTCCTTAAACAATATCTCGGTAATTTCAACCACGCTTTTATTCATAAACACACGGCTGTTGCGACGTTTATGCCAAAGTGTAGAAGCATCCTCAAGTGTCAGCTTATACACCGTCAATGCACCATCGCTCTGCCCTTGACTCGCCCCTGTGATAATTCCTGTCGTACGATATAACTCACCAAAATCAGTCACTTGATCGACTGCAACTTGGCAACCAATGAATTGCTTTAACGGAATATGCGCATTGGTCGATAAACACAATAACTCAGCTTTTAAGCCTTGATTGATAATGTGCTGACCTTGAATGCATTGTAAAAATACACTGCTATTTAAATTCTGATTGGAAAACTGCACATGAATGGCACGTTTCTGCATACTTAAGCCGAAGCTTTCAAGTAAGCTATTAATATTTTTTAACATTTTAATGATGAATAGTTATTTTTTATGAAGTTATTTTAAACAATGAAGAATCAAAGGAAAGCTTAAAATTGTTAAATTTTTTATTTTTAGAAAAATCAAACATAAAAAATGAGATCTATTTAAGATCTCATTTTCTTCATTTCAAATTAAATGCATGATTAAAAAGGAACTCGCTTATAATCACGATATTCTGGTTTCCAGAAGTTCTTTTCAATGCTTTCATGCAACTGTTCATCTGTAATCAATGGCGCAACACCATCTTCAATTGCAGCTTTAGCAACTTTGAAAGCAATGATTTTAGACACTTTTTGCAGTTCATTTAAATCAGGCAATAAATCTGCTTGGATGTCTTTTAACTTCGGTGAACAATCTGCCAACGCAGAACTTGATGCCATGAGCATATTATCCGTGATGCGAGTTGCATTCGACGCCACAACACCCAAACCAATTCCTGGGAAAATATACGAGTTATTGCACTGTGAAATATTAAAGGTTTGACCATGATAATTCACTGGAGTAAATGGGCTTCCCGTCGCAATCAAAGCCTTACCTTCAGTCCATTGAATAATATCTGCAGGGACAGCTTCTACACGAGAAGTTGGATTCGACAAAGGCAACACAATTGGATATTCACAATTCTGCGCCATAGTTTTGATGATTTCTTCAGTGAATAAACCTGGTTGACCTGATACACCGATCAATACTGTTGGTTTGGCATTTTTCACAACATCGATCAGGGAAATAATTTCTTCGGCATTGCCCCAATGCGCAACATCTTCAGACTTTTGTGCCAATTTACGTTGAAAATCTAACAGATTCGGCTGATTTTCAGTAATTAAACCAAAACGATCAACCATAAAGACTTGCGCACGTGCTTCAGCATCAGTTAAACCTTCTGAAACCATTTGCGCAATGATTTGTTCTGCAATACCACAACCTGCCGAGCCTGCACCTAAAAAGGCAACTTTTTGATCTTTAAGCTGTTTACCCGCTGCACGACTCGCTGCAATCAATGTACCGACACACACCGCTGCTGTACCTTGGATATCATCATTGAAACAACAAATCTGATCACGATATTTTTCAAGTAAAGGCATTGCATTCTTTTGCGCGAAATCTTCAAATTGAATCAACGCTTTAGGCCAGCGACGCTTCACCGCAGCAATCACTTCATCAACAAATTCATAATATTCATCACCACTGATGCGCGGCTCAGACCATCCGAGGTAAATCGGATCGTTAAGTAATTGCTGATTATTGGTTCCGACATCAATGGTAATCGGTAGTGTATAAGCTGGGCTAATCCCACCGCACGCGGTATACAGCGATAATTTACCGATTGGAATACCCATTCCACCAATCCCTTGATCACCTAAACCAAGGATACGTTCGCCATCGGTAATCACTACGACTTTGACGTTTTTGCGGTTTACATTATGAATAATTTCATCGATATATTTACGGTCTGGATAAGATAGGAACACCCCGCGATGACGACGATAGATGTCTGAAAAACGCTGACATGCTTCACCCACAGTTGGTGTATAAATAATCGGCATCATTTCACTCAAATGATTTTCAATCAGGTGATAAAACAATGTTTCATTGGTGTCTTGGATATTTCGTAAATAAATATGTTTATTGATCGCTTCACTAAAAGAACAGTACTGTTGATATGAGCGTTGACTCTGTTCTTCGATGTTTTCGATCACATGAGGGATTAAACCGTGTAAGTTAAATTGGGTACGCTCTTCTTCTGTGAAGGCTGAACCTTTATTGAGTAATGGTAGTTCTAGCAAGGCATTGCCAGCATAATGAATATATAAAGGATATTTTTTCGAGGTTTCCGTTGGCATTTCCATTCTCATCGAAGCAATCGCTGTGCTTCTCTCTTTTACTAAACTAAGACTTTGGTCGGGTACTAGCTTAAGCCTATTTTAGGATGAATTGGTATTTAGATACGTGATAATGATATTCCAAGTATTTTACAAAATGATAAATTCTGCTCAGTTTAATTTTATTGTTGCTTTTAATTTCAGTTTGTAGCTCACCTCTCATTTAAAATCTATTGAATCTTATATAGATTTGTTAGCAATATTTACCAATGATTGCTTTTTTTTAACTTTAGATTTATTTTGTCTGCAAGATAATAATCTCATAACTTATAACAATGAATGTAAAACTACCTATTCTTCTTTTAAGCACTGTCATCGCATGTACTGGTTGCCAAACCGCTAAAAAAGTATCTTCTGGTGTCTCTAAAACCACGGAAAAAGTAAAAAGTCTTGTCGGTTTAGGTGAAGCAAAAATTCCTGAAATTGATAAAAAAGGCGTAGTTGATGTCAGTAAAGCGACATTAGAAAAATTGGAACAAATGAAAATCAATATGCCAACAGGTCAATGGGTCTATATTGAAAATGATCTCCAAGGCATTTATACACTTCAGAATAAATCAACAGATGGAAATATTTTATATTTACGCCTGAATTGTAAAATTACAACGCAGAAAACCAGTTTTAGTATTGAAGACAAAGATGGCAAAGAACTTTTAAAAGCGCATGATCCAGAGGCAGGTCAAGTCCAGTTTTTGATCGACAATAAAAACTATGGCAATCCTTTTGACTTGGTCAATGCGAAAAAAATGCCGACTTTTAAAACCGCATTAAGTAAAGCCAAAAGCATTAAAGTATTTAATAATGCAAAACTTTATACTTTTGCCAATGGCAAAGCAGAGTTATTAGAAAAACCTGTGACCTGTAATTAAAAATGGGTGAATAGCCAAAAATAGATGGATAGAAATCAATTTTTCGGCATATCTACAAATACAGCAGTTAAACGTCGAACCAAAGGTAAAACGAATAATACGACGGGATATGCCACAGCCCACGACACCATCCATGCAGAAAACCACTTGATAAAGAAGCCATTAATCAAACCGACATTGATCAGCATATTAATCAGTGACACCATGCCACTCATTAAACAGGACAAGAAGAATGGCATGATCCATGTGGCGAATTTCGCAGGAAGTTTTGGAATATTGCCGATAATCGTGGGAGGTGTATTTGACATCATGCTTTCATGAAAAAAATTTCGTCAATTTTAGCCTTAACAATTCGGGCTGACAAACAAATTTCTTGCCCCATTCCACACGATTTATCTCGTCTATTTTCATCAATTAATCATTCTAGAAGTGATTCACTTCTCTATAAATCACTACACGATCTAGCAAAATGTCGAGTAAGTACATTTTTCTAATCGAATAAGTTTTATTCTATACAAATGCATTCACCTAAAAGGCTCAAAATTTGCTATATTTACCGTTTTTCTGCGACATTTATTTCTCTATAGATTATGAATACGGCCATACAAGCAGCTCTCGATCATGCAGTGCAATCCCTACAAGCTGAAGGGACTCTTCCATCTGACTGGAAAAACACAAGTGTTTTAACGCGAACTAAAGACCGAAGCCACGGCGATTTCGCTTCTAACATTGCCATGATGGGTGCAAAAGTTGCGGGTATGAAGCCACGTGATCTTGCTGAGAAAATTTTAGCAAATCTGCCAGAAGTGGTTGATATTGCTAAAGCTGAAATTGCGGGTCCTGGATTTATCAACTTCTTTTTAAATGCAGATCAACGCTTTACGGTACTTGATCAAATCCAAGCGCAAAAAGATCAGTTTGGTAAAACCCAAGCCAATGCTGCGAAGAAAATTCAAGTTGAATTTGTTTCTGCAAACCCGACTTCAAGCCTGCATGTGGGGCATGGTCGTGGTGCAGCGTATGGTATGACTGTTGCAAACTTACTAGAAGCAACAGGTGCTAAAGTTGACCGTGAATATTATGTCAATGACGCAGGTCGTCAAATGGACATACTTGCGACTTCAACTTACTTACGTTATTTAGAATTGACGGGGCAAACTTTAGTTTTCCCTAAAAATGCCTATCAAGGCGATTATGTTAAAGAAATCGCACAAAGCATTATCGACAAAGATGGCGATGCCTATGTACGCCCTGTTGCTGATGTCTATAAAGACGTGCCTGAAGATGTGCAATATGCTGAAGAATTGGATGCCGATGGTAACAAAGTGGTTCTGTCAGGCGATAAAGAAAAGCATATTGATGGTTTAATTTTTAATTCTCAAACTTTGATTGGCGCAGGTTATCGTGTATTCCTACAAGCTGCTTTAAAAGCCATTCTTGATGATATTAAAGATGACTTGGGCGAGTTTGGTGTAACCTTCAATCAATGGTTCAGTGAAGAATCATTGACTGACAAAATTGATGAAGCATTACAAACGCTTGACCAACGTGGTTTCTTATACGAAAAAGACGGCAATATTTGGTTCAAATCAACTGAATTTGGCGATGAAAAAGACCGTGTTGTAAAACGTCGTAATGGTCAAACCACTTATTTTGCGTCTGATATTGCGTACCATTTGAATAAATTACAACGTGGTTATACTGACCTTGTGGATATTTGGGGCTCAGATCACCACGGCTATATCGCACGTGTTAAAGCTGCGATTGATGCAATGGGCTATGACTCTAAAAAACTCACTGTACTATTAGTTCAATTCGTGAGTTTATGGCGTGGCGGTGAGATGGTGCAAATGTCATCTCGTTCAGGTCAATTCGTGACTTTACGTGATCTTCGTAAAGAAGTGGGTAATGATGCTGCACGTTTCTATTATGTAATGCGTAAGTCTGAACAACACATTGATTTTGACTTAGATTTAGCTGTTTCACAAAGCAAAGATAATGCAGTGTATTACATCCAATATGCACATGCGCGTATTTGCCGTATGTTAGAAAAAGCGACAACGACAGGTCTTCAATTTGATGCAGCAAATGCACGTCAATTTGCAGCGAAATTAGACCTTGATGCTGAAACTGAGATTTTGGCGAAGCTTGCGGCTTATCCTGAAATTGTTGTTCGTGCTGCCAACAACTTTGAGCCACATCAAGTGGGTAACTACTTGAAAGAATTGGCTGCGTTATTCCACGGTTGGTACAACGAAAATAAAGTTTTAGGTGATGATGCTGATTTAACTCAAGCACGTTTATTGCTTTCTGTGAATGTACAGCAAGTTTTACGCAATGGTCTTGAGTTATTGGGTGTGTCTGCGCCTGAGAGCATGTAAGCAAAACATCGTTTTGCATGCTCGCAAGACGAGAGCTAAGCTCGAAGTAAAAAGCATGTAAAGCATCGCTTTACATACTCGCAAGACGAGAGCTTGGCTCAATGTCAGCATGCAATGTGTGCATGACTAAAAGTCTCAATATCAGAAGTGTCTAACAAAGTAATAAATCATTACTTTACATCAAGCTAAAGCAAACTTATGCTTTAGCTTGATGTTAAAAATAAAGAATAAGAGGGTTCCAAGTGTTTGGAAAAACGCAACGCGGTGTATCTGAAAGACCGACAAAGCCGAAACAGCCATTAATTCCTAAATGGTTAGGCTTACTTGTGGTCGTATTAATCGTGTTAAGTTTTGGCGTAGCCTTGCTACTCTGGAAACCTTGGGCACCTGTTCAACCTAGAAATGAAGTTACTTCTGAGCATTATCAAGAAGATACTAACAAAGACTATCGTTTCTATGACCTTCTACCTCAACAACAAGTGACGCCAATCCCTCAACAAGCTGTACCTGAAACTCAAACTCAGCAACAGCCTGTGATTGTTGAAGCACCATCTCAGACAAATGATGTCGATGTAGGTGTCAATGCTGAACCTACTGCGCCCGTACAACCTGAATATATTCTACAAGTTCGTAGTTATGATGACCCTGATGCGGCTGATGCTCGTCGTGCTGAAATCATTTTGAATGGTCTATCTGCCGACGTGGTACAAAGTTCAGAAGGTGGGAAAACGTGGTACCGCGTGATTTCAGGACCGTATGACTCGCAAAATGCAGCCGTGATTGCACAACAAACGCTGCAACATAGCGGTATTGATTCAATCGTAGTGAAACGCTAATACTTTGAATCTATGAATAAAATAAAAGATGCTTTGGCATCTTTTTTTATTTCTCATTTACCTAAACACACAATTTAAAAGAACAATAAACTAAGTAATATCAATGATCTTCTTGAATATTGATCACTTTACAACCAAAGAAACCTTGTTCGACTAAATACTTAACCCTATTTGCTCAAAATTAGAGTAATCTATTCCACGCATTACATTACCCATGTTTTGCCGAGATCTCAAAAGTCACCAATACTTTTGATTTGCTGTCCTGTGATTGGCGTGACGATCAAATCCGAATATTACAGGGCGCTCAGAAATTCACATGGGTATACTGCCCTTTCAATACTTCTATTAAAATAAAATTTTCGAATTCATATTCTGTTCAATAAACCCAAACAATAAAAGTTCACCTAAACTTCACTTAAATCATTCGCCTAAATACGTCAATTTCAGTACACTCAAACGCAGTTGCTCTTATTTAAATCAAAGTTTAAATCACGATGAATAATAAAAAACAGATCTTATGTGTCGAAGATGATGCTGCAATCCTGATGCCTTTGCGCTATGTACTAGAACGTGAAGAGTGGCAAGTGACTTGGGCAAATACAGGGCTTCAAGCAATTGATTTTATTCAACAACAAGCTTTTGATTTTATTATTTTAGATGTCGGTTTGCCTGACTTAAATGGCTTTGAAGTGTGTAAAAAAATTCGCCAATTCAATCATACCCCTCTTCTTTTTCTAACTGCGCGGGATGATGAAATTGACCGTATTGTCGGTTTGGAAATTGGTGCAGATGACTATTGTGCCAAGCCCTTTAGTTCACGAGAAATTGTCTCTCGTATCAAAGCCATTTGGCGTAGAATGGAAATTCAAAACCAATTACAACAAAGCAAAGTTGATGTAATTATTCATACCGAATTACAAGACTCCAATGTTCAAAATGCTGAAATATGGCAATGTCACGATGAATCCTTACGCATCCAATATTTAAACACAGCCCTACAACTGACTCGTTATGAATATCGTTTACTCAAATTGTTGATTCAACACCCTGAGCAAGTGTTTAGCCGACAACAACTGATGGATCATGTGTGGGAACATCCTGAGCACAGTTTAGAACGAACCGTCGATACGCATATCAAAAGCATTCGCAATAAACTCAAACAGATTGCACCTGAACAAGACCCGATTGAAACCCATCGTGGTTTTGGTTATAGCTTGAAAAAGCTGAGTTAAAGCATGTCTATCTTTATCCGTATCTGGTTTTTCTTCGGGCTGATTATCCTGCTCGGTCTATGGTTTATGTCTTATACATTTAACCAGCAAGTTAAACCCAATGTACGCCAAGTAGTTGAAGATACCTTAGCTGAAAATGCCAATATCATCGCCATGTTAGTTGCTGAAGATGTCTATGAAAATAAGGTCAGCACACCTCAATTCGATGAGAAAATTCAGAAAGCACTAAAACGAAAACTCAATGCCAATATTTGGCAACACAACAAAGATCAGATCAATCAGCAAATTTATATTACCGATGAAAAAGGCATTGTGATCTATGATTCACAAGGGATTGCAACAGGACAAGATTACTCACAGTGGAATGATGTCTACCTCACATTGAGAGGAAAATACGGCGTGCGTTCCACACGTAGTTATGATGTCAAAGGCAATGATTTAGGCAGTAGCAATAGCATCATGTTTATTGCTGCACCGATTTATTATCAAGTGAATCAACACAATAAACTCATCGGTGTGGTCAGTATTGGTAAGCCGAATATTTCCGTACAACCCTATATTCAACGTGCTGAAAATCAGCTGATTCGTCAAGCAGCATGGATTACTTTAATCAGCTTATTTCTTGCCAGTTTGGTCGCCTATTGGCTCAAACACAGTATCGACCGTGTACGGAAATATGCGCAAGCACTGGCTCCTGTCAATCAAACCCCACATTTCCGTTCTGCCCAAGAACTCAATCTGGTCGCTCAAGCAGTTGAAAATATGCGTGAAAAACTAGAAGATCGCGCTTATGTCGAACATTATGTCAATACGCTCACGCATGAGTTAAAAAGCCCACTCACGGCGATTCAAGCCAGTGCTGAACTGCTCAAAGAAGATTTGCCCCTAGATGATCAACAACAATTCGCCACCCACATTCATGAGCAAAGTCATCGCCTACGTAGTTTGATTGATCACATGCTTTTATTAACGCGCTTGGAAAAATCAAAGCACCAAATCGAAATTCAAAATTTCAACTTATCTGAACTGATTCAACAGGTTTTAGACCAATATGCCAGTCAAATTCAGACAAAAAAAATTCAATGCTTATTAGATATTGAACCTGATTGTATGATGAATGCAGATCGTTTTTGGATTCAGCAAGTCATCATCAATCTTATCGACAATGCTTTGGATTTCTCTGCAAATTCAGCCAAACTTTTGATTCAGCTACACCGTTCACATCATCTTCAAAATGATCAAAACATTGAGCTTACTATTTTTAATGAGGGAGAATGGATCCCTAACTATGCCCTGTCTCAAGTATTCGATACTTATTTTTCACTACCTCGCCCGATTAGCCAACAACGTAGTTCAGGCATTGGTTTAAGCATCGTCAAACAAGTGATTGAACAACATTATGGAAAAATTCAGATTGAAAATATTCAAGAGAATAGCATTTCAATCATTCAGCCACATCAGCAAGGCGTAAAGGTCAATATTCAATTGCCCTAAATCCATTGCTCTAAATCCATTGCTCTAAATCCATTGTCGTGAAGAATATTACACTTCACCTAAACTTCACAGAAAATACAAACCTAACGCAAACAAAACACATTTCAATTTCGCACACTCAATCCTGACAAAAACAACCATTCAGGACAACAGTGATGCGCTCTAGCTTCCTTACACTCAAAATCATCGCCATCGTGATTTTGGTCGCCCTCTTTTGGGTCGGTTTATTCTTTATCAGTAGTCTTGTTTCCGAACGACAAGGCTACCAAAAAGCATTTCTACAAGAAATCACCCAAAATAATATCAGCCCTCAAACCATTATCTCACCTTATGTCCGTGTCCCTTACTTAGAACAAACAACTTGCCTAGACGAGCAAAAAGTTGCACATGCATGTACGCAAGAACACTGGATGTATGTCAGTGCGGATAGCACTCAATGGCAATCCAATTTTGATGTCAAAAATGATCAGTATAAACGCACGATTTACCGTGCCATCAGCTACCAAGCCAATTTAACGGCAAAAGGCATCTTTCAAAAACCAACTTTGGAAAATAAAAATTACCAATGGGAAAAAGCAGAAATTCTCTTCCCAATCCATGATCCACGTGGTTTAGCAACTCAACCGACATTGAAAATGCTCAATAAAAACTACGCCTTTGAAATGAGCCCTCAAGGCAATGACAGCACTGGTTTTGATTTTATGCGCATTTCGGCTCAGAAACATCCAGAATTAATCTCTGCGATCCAAAATGGTTTTGCCTTTGATTTAGATGCAAAAATAGCAGGTTTAGGCAAATTTACTCTCATTCCAACCAGCCGCAGTGTAACTTATCAAGCCAAAGGCAATTGGGCTGATGCTAAATATTCAGGGCAAAATCTACCGCTTGAAAAAACCAGTGCTCATCAACAATTCACTGCCCAATGGAAAAATATTGCGCTAGGTCATCAGAATTTAAACAAACTCATCAACTGTGAAAACAATGAATGTATCCGACAACTCAGTGATGGTAATTACATCAAAAATTCAGAATATGAATCTGAAAATAATCAAAAAATTGGCTTAAGCACCGAGTTTTTAGATTCAGTAAATGTCTATACCCAAACAGACCGTGCAATTAAATATGGTATTGTCATTATCATTATTACTTTTGGTTGCTTCTTCTTATTTGAAGTGTTGAAAAGCTTACGCATCCACCCGATTCAATATTCTTTGGTGGCAATGGCGCAAGGAATCTTCTTTGTCCTATTACTCTCGATCAGTGAATATTATGCCTTTGCATGGGCCTATGTAGTGGCATGTATCGCCTGCGTGGGGTTAATGACGTGGTATCTGTTCTTTGTGATGAAAGGCGCTAAACCTGCAATGCTATTCGGCATCATCCTTAGTACGCTCTACGCCATCATGTACATGTTATTGCAGTCTTCAGGCAAAACATTCTTGATCGGCTCAATCATTTCATTTGTCGTTCTTGCAGTCGTGATGTTCATTACTCGCCATATCGACTGGTATCAAATCAGCAATCGACCAGAACGTGAACTTAAATCTTACACGCCACATCAATAAGCACTGTAGCTCTGTGGATGGTACACACCATCCACTTTTTGCATCAATCATTTTTCTAATCAAATCTTTAATCATCACTCTGAATCTAGAGGTTTTAAAATGAATATGTCCATCATTCAAAAACAGCAATACATAGAAAATACCCAACAACTTTGCCCTTTAAAATGTTCAATTGCGTACTGTTTAAATCAATTACGTAGTGCAAAAATTCAATTTTTAAATTTGGGCAATTTGATCATCTGCCCTAAACAAAACTGCTTGATTTTTTTTCAATCTAAAATATTAATCCGTATTGATACATTCACCAACACATAACACAAAGTCTGAAAAACCAGATTTGCAGATCATGCATGATCACGTAAACTTGAACACAAGATAAAATTTGGGAATGATTATGACTGTACAACGTCTGCATGTTGCAAAACGCTTTTCTGAAATTGCAATTTCAGGAAATTTAGTTCACTTGGCTGGTCAATTGGCAAGTGATTTTAGCTTAGACATTAAAGGTCAAACCCAACAGACTTTCGACATTATTGACCAGTTTTTGGCAGATGCAGGCACAGATAAAAGTCATATCATGTCAGTAACGATCTATTTAAAAGACATTGAAAAAGATTATGCCGCATTTAATGAAGTTTGGGATGCATGGGTGTCTGATATTGAAGCCTTACCACGGACTTGTGTAGAAGCTAAACTGTATGATCCCAATGTATTGGTTGAGTTGACTGTCGTTGCTGTAAAGCCTTAATTGTTCAATCATTTGAATCAATTCATTTGTTTTAAAGCAAAAAAATGCATGTAAAAACATGCATTTTTTATCGCGTATTTATAGGAACTCAACACTTATCCAAAAACACGTGAATCACGATTCGCGTAAAGATCAAACTTCCCCATAGTCTGCTCTTCCATCAATTGAGGGCGACTCATCTCAGAAAACTCTGAAAGAAAATCTTCACGTAAATATTGATATTCCGGAATACCCATATAACGTACTACACGATAGCCTGCCGATTGTAACAGGGCATCTTCATACCGACTGCTTGTAGAACGCTTCACCGAGTTAACATCGTCTAGGGCGATCACCGCCAAAACTTTACAATCTTTATCTAACACCACAAAATCAGCGAACATTTGCTGATATTTGCGACGTGTATGCAAATATTTGGTTGTGAGTAATGCATCAAATGAAACATGCGCCAGAATATTCGCTTCTGGTAATATTTCTTTTAGACGAGTAAAAGTCATTTGTTCATGCGAGTTAAATACAGCTCTTCTGCGTAAAGCACTATCTGTCTGTTGCTTATTTTTTAGTCCTTTATAAGCAACGCCAGTCACAATAGCAAGTAATACCAAACTTGCGACAATGATCATGTCCATTGTTGATGTTCCTTATTTCTTTTTTATAGTATGGTTCTTAAAAAAACCAATTTTATGTATCTGTAGATACTTTTCCCATTCAGTTTAATGTTTTAATCGTTCACTAAAAATCGATATTCATTATTCTAAATACTCGATTAAACCACGGTTTTAATTTATAATTTGAACCAACATTCATTTTATTCACTGATTATTGAAAAAAATGAATGTGTTCAGTACTTTTATACCGTTTCTCTATACGGAATACAACACGCTCTGTCGTAACTTTAGTATGATTGTTCGACAATTTACATAAAATTATTGTGTGTTTTCTGTACTAAAGTTTTCAACAGTTTTGCAATGACTTATCCACAGATTAGATTATTCATTAATCGATCTAGGTTTGTACTGAAATTTTACTTCTAATTAGACTATTCAATTGATTATTTTATAAAAATAAAAAGGATGCTTCCGCATCCTCTTCAATCCACTATTATCTCAAAACCTAAGCTCTATGCTTCGGCTTAGATTTTCCATTACCCTTTCCACCAAACGGTTTTTTATCACCTGTTTCGCGAGGTGGTAAACCTGTATGTTGCGTTAGAATTTGACCACGTTCAGGACGCTTTTTGGTATTCGATGGACGTGACTGACCTTGCGCAGCTTTGGTTCGATTCCCCTGTTCACCATTACGCTTTTGTGAATCGCCATCCACCGTTGAATTTTTCTTACGCGCAGATTGATACTGACCCTCTGCACTGCCCGCAGGCTGGTAAGTCGGAATCAAATGCTGTTTCGAGTTCCCAATAAGATCGGCACGACCCATTTCTTTCAGGGTTTCACGTAACAAAGGCCAGTTGTTCGGATCATGATAACGCAGGAAGGCTTTATGAATACGGCGACGCTTATCACCTTTCACGATGTCGACATTTTCAGTATAACGCGCCACTTTTGCCAGCGGGTTCTTACCTGTGTAATACATGGTCGTTGCCGTTGCCATTGGCGATGGGTAGAAAGTCTGTACCTGATCAGCACGGAAACCGTTCTTTTTCAGCCAGATCGCAAGGTTCATCATGTCATATTCTGTCGTACCTGGATGCGCTGCAATAAAGTACGGAATTAAATACTGTTCTTTACCTGCTTCCTTACTGTAACGATCAAACATCTGTTTGAAGCGATCATAAGTACCGATACCTGGTTTCATCATCTTCGACAATGGACCTTTTTCGGTATGTTCAGGGGCAATTTTTAAATAACCACCAACGTGATGCTGAACCAATTCTTTGACATATTCAGGGTTCAAAACTGCAAGGTCATAACGTAACCCTGAACCAATCAGAATCTTTTTGATGCCTTTTAATGCACGTGCTTTACGGTATAACTGTGTTAATGGTGCATGATCGGTATGCAAATTCTGGCACACACCTGGGAATACACACGATGGTTTACGACAGTTCTTTTCAATCTCAGGATCTTTACATGCCAGACGGTACATATTTGCCGTTGGACCACCCAAGTCCGAAATAATCCCTGTAAAACCTGGTGCGGTATCACGGATTTTTTCCACTTCACGCAGAATCGATTCTTCCGAACGGTTCTGAATAATACGACCTTCATGCTCTGTAATCGAACAGAACGTACAACCACCAAAACAACCACGCATGATATTCACAGAGAATTTAATCATGTCAAATGCAGGGAATCGTGCTTCACCATAAGCAGGATGTGGCAGACGTGCATAAGGCAAGTCAAACACATAATCCATTTCTTCAGTGGTCAATGGAATCGGTGGTGCATTCAGCCATACATCACGCCCCGCATGATTCTGCACCATTGCACGCGCATTACCTGGATTGGTTTCAAGATGAAGAATACGGTTGGCATGTGCATATAAAACAGGATCTTGGGATACCTCTTCAAAAGCTGGCAAACGAATGACCGCTAACTCACGTGGAGGCAATTTGTGTTTAATCGCTTTCGATGCAGGTTGAAGCTGAACAATCTGGGTATTTTCATCCAGATTGTCGCCTTCACGGACAATCGGATTGGCAACCAGTTCTTTCTGGAAGTTTTGATACTGCGTTAAAGAATTGCCTTTGCCCTGTTCAATTTCACAACCATCCAGATCTTCAGTCATCACATAGGGGTTGATAATAGGATCTACACGACCAATCGAATCCACATCATTCGATGCAATTTCAACAAAGTGTGCTTTTGAAGCACGGTTATTTTTATTGACAATAAATGCAGTACCACGAACATCAGTGATTTCATGGATTTTTTGCCCTTTGGCAAGACGATGCATCACTTCTACGATAGAACGCTCACCATTTCCGTACATCAACAGATCGGCTTTAGAATCCATCAATACTGAGCGACGGACTTTGTCTGACCAGTAATCATAATGCGCAATACGACGCAAAGATGCTTCAATCCCGCCGAGTAATACAGGCACATCAGGAAAGGCTTCACGGCAACGCTGACAATACACTGTCGCAGCACGGTCTGGGCGTTTATTCGGTTGATTGTCTGGAGAATAAGCATCATCAGAACGGATTTTACGGTCAGCCGTATAACGGTTGATCATCGAATCCATATTCCCCGCGGTCACACCCCAGGCAATATTCGGCTTGCCTAAAACTTTGAATGCTTCAGCCGATGTCCAATCAGGTTGCGCAATAATACCAACACGGAAACCTTGCGCTTCCAAAGTACGACCGATGATGCCTGAACAAAACGATGGATGATCAATATAGGCATCACCACAGACTAAAATAAAGTCACAACTGTCCCAACCGAGCTGATCCATCTCCTCGCGTGACATGGGTAAAAAAGGTGCTGGTTCAAAGCACGATGCCCAATATTTGTCATAATCAAACAACGCAGTAGGCGCAGTCTGAGCAGTATAAGCGGTCGACATGTTGAATTTCTCGATTGGCGGTTGGCGATCGGGAGAGATCTAAGATGAAAGTTGATCATTTTACCATGAATTGAATTCATTTTCATTGATTAAAAAACAACCTAATTTTTAAAATGTAGAATATGACTCCTAAGAAATTCAAAAAACCGACAAATGGTGGTTTTAAATCAAATTAAAAATCAATTTAATAGCCTAAATATTGACCATTAAAATGCGATGTTTGTCCCAATTGTCAATCCATTTTGTGCCATTTTATTTATTGTATAAACAAAATAAATAGGTGATGACTGATGCCAATAAAAAGATTTATCGTCTCCATACTGGTGTTCTTACAAAGCTTTATTTCCGCACATGCAGCAAAAGAACAATCTTATGCTGAACAAAAAGCATGGAAAGAATTACAAGATCGCATGCCAGAAAATTATCGTTTAACCCAAGATCAGTTACCACAAGAATACTTTTGGTCATGGAAAGAGAATCAAGTCCATGTCGATTACTACCCGCGCCCCAATTCACCTGCTAAAGTGATTTTATTACATGGTGTGGGAACCAATGGTCGTCAAATGAGCTTAGTCCTCGGTCATCCACTGGCTCAGGCAGGCTATGAAACCATGTCTCTCGATCTAATCGGTTATGGGCTCAGTCAATATCCTAAAAAAAGTAAAATACGCTATGAAGATTGGGTGCAACTCGTCAGTGACTTTGTTGATACAGAAGCGAAAAAAGATTCACGTCCAATATTCTTATACGGCTTATCTGCTGGAGGAATGCTGACCTTACATGTAGCGATGCAGAATAAAAATGTAAAAGGCATTATTGGAATGACCTTTCTCGATCAAAGAAATTTAGCGGTCAAAAAAGGGACAATGCGCTTTAGCCCACTCAGTTCAGTTACATTACCGAGTATGAAACTGAGTGCAAAAACGCCTATCGGTAATATTGCTTTACCGATGTCATTGGTTTCTAAAATGTATGCTTTAAGCAATGATAAAGATGCATTAAAAATCATGCTCAATGACAAAACTTCGGCAGGAAATACCATGTCGATTAAGTTTTTAAATAGTTATATGAATTATCAACCAAAATACCAGCTCTCAAGTTTTACCCAATGTCCTATATTACTGACCCAACCTGCGGAAGATCATTGGACATCTTTAGAACTAAGCCAACCTGTATTAAAACAATTGTCTGTTCCGTATCAAGTGGTCATGTTACCCAAAGGTGGACATTATCCTGTTGAAGCAGAAGCCTTGGAACAACTGAAAAAAAGCAGTATTGAATTTATTCAGCAGAATCTTAAAAATTAGCAAATCGAGGGAATGCTGAATTGTAAGATGCTCAATTCACTGTTTTTGATTTAGATATTTTCTGCATTTGATTCAGTTTAAACGCGACCAATAAACCTATACTTAAAATGCATGTAATGCTCACAGTTAATCCAAACCATCCATAATTTTCCCAGACCAAACCACTACTACTGCCTAATAAGCTTGAACCCAAGTAATAGCAGAATAAATAGAGGGAAGAACCGACAGCTCGATACTGTAAAGATTGCACAGATACCCAACTGCTTGAAGTGGAATGTGCTGCAAAAAATGAAAAGGTGAAAATCAACAACCCGATTAAAATCATTGTTAATGAGGGGATTAACATGATCCATAGACCAAGAATCATCGTTAGAAACATGGCAATCAAAACTTTATCCCGACCAAACTTACGACTCCAACTGGCGGCACGTGGTGAACTATAAATCCCAGATAAATAAGCAATCGAAATCAAACCAATCCATGTTTGTGAAAGTTCAAATGGTTTTTCCAGTAGGTGATAACTCATGTAATTAAAGACTGTCACAAAACAGCCCATAAGAATAAAACCTTCGATGAACAGTAATCTAAGTTTAGGGTCAGATAAATTTTTCTTAAAAGACTCAATAAAACGAGAGAATTGAATTGGATAAGATGTGAAATGTTTTGAAGCAGGTAGCGCGAGATAAAAAGTAATGGCGATCAATAAATTTAAAATTCCAATGATCATGGTTGCTGTTTGCCATGAAATATAGTCGAGCAATACCCCTGCAATTAAACGCCCACCCATTCCGCCAATCGCAGTACCTGAAATATATAGTCCCATGGCAAAGCCAACATCTTTCTGGGCAATTTCCTCCCCAATATAAGTCATCGCAACGGATGCGACACCACTTACAGCCAGTCCGACCATCATTCGAGTCGCAAGAAAAACTTCCCAATAAGGCAAAAATGAACTGATCAATAATAATATTGCCGTAGAGAATAGCGAGATTGCCATGATTTGTTTTCGACCAAAACGATCTGAAATCAGTCCTGCAAATAGTAAACCCAGTGCCAAAGCAATGGTTGAGAATGACAGCGGAAAACTACTGTGGGTCGGTGTGACGTGGAAGAATTTTGCTAAGAATGGCATCATCGGTTGCACACAGTACAATGATGAAAATACAGCAAATCCTGCTAAGAACAACGACAGGAGAATCGCAATAAAAGGTTTTGTACCATACTCAATATAAGGCGTAGACTCAGACATTTCAGCCATCATTGTTCATGAGATAGAATCAGTATACGCCTATTTTTAAGTGTTCATAAAAGCAAAAAAGCGTGTATAGCTCCATACACGCTTTTTAAATCTTCAATCATTTTGCAATTGTCGTCATTTATTTGTTTTCAGCATTCAAGCTAGGTCAAAATAAACTACTCAAAATGATAAGCAATTAAACTTTCTTCTCTTCAATATTTAAAGCATTGATGGCTAATACGGCTTGAGTACGATTTTGTACGCCGAGCTTACGGAAGATTGCCGTAACATGTGCTTTGATCGTTGCTTCAGAAACATCAAGTTCATAGGCGATTTGCTTATTCAGTAAACCTTCCGCCACCATCATCAACACACGGAACTGTTGAGGTGTTAAAGATTGAATACGTTCAGCCAAAGCGGTTTCATCTGCCGCACGCGGATCAAAATTCATATTGGCAGCAGGTAAATTTGGCGGTAACCAAATATCACCTTCTAAAACCTGACGAATCGCTTCACCGATATGACTTGGATGTGCTGATTTTGGAATATAGCCCATCGCGCCATGTGCGATCGCACGTTGGATAATAGATGCTTCTTCATGTGCAGAAACCACAATAATCGGAATCGATGGATACTGCGCACGAACGTGTACCAATGCAGAGAAACCTGATGCACCGGGTAAGTTCAAATCCAATAAGACTAGATCTGGTTCTGGACCATTTTCCAAACGTTCATAAAATTCATTTACAGCCGCAGTTTCACTGATTTGAGCTTGTGGCAAACTATAGCGAACCGCCTGAATGAGCGCATGGCGAAACAGTGGATGATCATCAACGATTAAAATATTCATAAGCGAAGCGAGAGATCTCTAGCACAGTTATTCCATTCTAACCGTACTATTAGTATTTAGGATACGGAAATATTAACGAATTTTTAAATGATTTGTTGGCTTTAATGAAAATTCCCTACACTTTTTATGTTATTACTCAAATTTGAGATTTAAATATCACATTTACATATAAAATAAATATTTTAAAAAGAATTAGTTATTCTAATTACGAATAATATTTAGCTTCAAACACTTAATTTGATCATTCGTTACTTATTTCAGCAATTTCTCATTTATCTCAAAAAATGATAACCAATTTTTTTTTCGTTATTTTACAGCAATAGGCAGATATAGATAAATAAAAGGCATTCCGAGATTTAATTTATTAGGTTGCCAAAATGTCTTTTTATACCCAACAAAAACCACTCAACATCGTCGCTGTATCTGGTGGCTTAAATAACCCTTCAAAAACCGAAGCACTTGTTCAGGCGATTTTGGATGAGCTGGGTGAAGCAACACCAATCAATGTACATTTCATTAAATTCAGTGAAATTGGACATTTACTCGGTGGTGCAATTTATCGTAATCAATTGCCTCAACGTGTCCAAGATGATTTAGCTGCCGTAGAAGCAGCCAATGCTTTAATTGTAGGTACACCTGTGTATCGTGCCTCATTCACAGGTCTGTTTAAACACTTCTTTGATTTTGTTGAACAAACTGCACTGGTGGATGTACCAGTATTACTGGCTGCATCGGGCGGTTCTGATCGCCATGCTTTAGTGCTTGAACATCAGTTACGTCCATTGTTCAGCTTCTTCCAAGCGCAGACTTTACCAATTGGCGTCTATGCCACAGATCGTGACTTTACTCCTGAATACACCATTCACAGCGAATTTCTACGTGACCGTATCACGCTTGCGGTTGCTCGTGCATTACCGATTTTAGAGTGGGCGCCTGCCAAAGGTCAGCGTGCTGAAGTGGTGAAAGCGAAAACTGAACAGGCAAACCAGAACTTGGGCATTAACAAACAAATTGAGCAAGAAGAAGTGCTTCCATCTGCAGCAATTCCAAACTTAGATGCTGCTGAATCTCGTTTGCATGCCAAATCTAAAACACCGAAAACACAGGTTGCCTAAGCGCAACCTCGTATATAGAGAATAAAAATAGAGGGTCATCACATGTCACAAAAACAATTTACTTCCACAGACCAAAATTCAATTAAATTTGCCTACTGGGTTCCCAATGTCAGTGGTGGCTTAGTTGTGAGTAATATTGAGCAACGTACCGACTGGAGCTATGACTACAATGTGCGTTTGGCGCAAGCTGCTGAAAAAAGTGGTTTTGAATATGCGCTGACGCAGATTCGTTTTACCGCAGGTTATGGTGCTGAAAATCAGCATGAATCGGTAAGTTTCAGTCATGCACTTTTAGCAAAAACTGAAAAATTAAAAGTCATTGCTGCCATTCTGCCTGGTCCGTGGAAGCCTGCGCTTGCAGCGAAGCAATTGGCAACCATTGATTATCTAACCAATGGACGTGTGGCAATTAATGTGGTCAGTGGTTGGTTCCGTGGCGAGTTTGATGCCATTGGTGAGACTTGGCCTGAACATGATGAACGTTATGTCCGTTCTGAAGAATTTATCCGTACCTTAAAGGGCATCTGGACAACGGACAACTATAGCTTTGATGGTAAATATTATCAGTTTAAAGATTACACCTTAAAGCCAAAACCTGTGCAAAAACCACATATTGAAGTGTTCCAAGGCGGAAGTTCTCGTGCTGCACGTGACATGGCTTCTCGTGTTTCTGACTGGTACTTTACCAATGGCAACACCCCTGCTGAACTGAAAAAGCAGATTGATGATATTCGTGAAAAAGCCAAAGTGAATGGTCATCGTGTAAAAATTGGCGTAAATGCCTTTATTATCGCCCGTGACACTGAAGAAGAAGCGCAAGCGGTACTGCAGGAAATTATTGCCAAAGCCAATGTTGAAGCCGTCAATGCCTTTGGTGATGCGACCCGTGAAGCTGGTGCCGCTTCTAAAGAGGGCGAAGGTAACTGGGCTAAATCTACTTTTGAAGACTTAGTGCAATATAACGATGGTTTTAAAACTAATTTGATCGGTACACCACAGCAAATTGCGGAACGTATTGTCGAGTTAAAAAGTGTCGGTGTGGATTTAGTCCTTTCAGGTTTCTTACATTTCATTGAAGAAGTCGAATATTTTGGGGAAAAGGTGTTGCCATTGGTTCGTGAATTAGAGGAGGCTCAAAAGAATCAAATTACAGCAAAATCCGCTTAAAGGATGTGCTTAGAAAATAACAATAAATAATCAAAAATAAGGTTTTTAGTTTTCCCTCATGACTCGGCTTGAGGGATTTTTTTCTTCCAAATCGTTAATCAACATGCTATTCAGACAGTTTGTTTCGAATGGAAGATGTTCCTGTATGTTGTTTTTCAATAAAAGCACCGCTATTTTCTGCTTTTTTATCAGTTGTACAAGCATCACCACTGCAAATACCAATCAAGCAGGAATATCTTCAGATCAGCTCAAGGTTGAAAAAGCGATAAACCAGTCATTTCAGCCCCTGATGAAAAAATATGATGTCTCAGGTATGGCAATCGGCGTGATCTATAAGGGAAAAAGTTACGAACAATATTCAGGTTTACAGTCTATTGCTGACCATAAAAAAGTGACTAAAAATACCCTTTTTGAATTAGGTTCAGTCAGTAAAATATTTACTGCTATTGCGGGAACGTATGCGCAAAATCTTGGAAAAATGTCCCTTCAGGATTACCCTGCACAATATCTGCCTGCACTCAAAAACTCAGAAATCAATCAAGTGACACTGCTGGAATTGGCAACCTACACCAGTGGCAATCTTCCTTTACAGTTTCCTGATCAAATACAGACAGATGCCGAAATTATTCAATATTTTCAAAACTGGCACATCAAAAATCCGATTGGAAAATACCGTCAATATTCCAACCCAAGTATAGGACTGTTTGGTGAGGTGACGGCTAAAGCGATGAAGATGCCTTTTAAAACCTTATCTGAGCAGGTTATCTATCCGCAACTTGATCTAAAACACACCTATATTCAGGTACCTAAACAACAACTGAAAAATTATGCCTTTGGTTATAATCAAAAGAATCAGCCCATACGTGTGACTGCGGGGGCTTTTGATACTCAAGCCTATGGCGTGAAATCGAACCTCACGGATCTGTTGCATTTTATCAATTTAAACATAGACCCTGAGCTTGCCAGAGCAACGATCAAACCTGCGATCAAGGCTACACATACAGGTTATTATAAAATTGGAGACATGACTCAAGCACTCGGATGGGAAAAATTTACTTATCCAGCGACATTGCAGACCTTACTGGAAAGCAACTCTGAGCGTGTTGTCATGCAATCAAACCCAGTTGAAAAGACAACGGTTGATACTAGCTCAAAAGTCTTCCACAAAACAGGTTCTACCAATGGTTTCGGGTCTTATATTATTTATATTCCTGAAAAAAAGTTTGGCTTAGTTATGTTGATGAACAAAAAAATACCAAATCCAGAACGCATCAAAGCCGCGTATGAGGTATTTCATTCATTGCAGTAAAATCGACATGATTCTGGAAACTTTAGATAGCCTATCTCATAAAATGGATCCTCTTAACATTTCCCGTTAAGAGGTCATCATAAAACTGAAAGATTTTATTTTTCTTAAGAATAAAAACTTGGATCAGGTACTTTTCCTGTCAGCACCCATTCACCGACTTCCTGATATTTATAATCAATCGGATCATGCAAAGTCTGCGTGCGTACATTGCGCCAAAAACGATCTAAATTCAGTTTGGCTGTCGTAGCCCTTGCACCCATAACTTGGAAAATATTCTGTGTCACAAATAGCGACGTATTGGTCGCTGCAATTTTCGCAGTGGCGATCGCAACAGATACCTGTCCACGCTGTTCTCCGGTTAAACCCTCACCTACATTCCACGCATCCTGCAAGCTTTCCACGGCTTTATTAGCAAGTAAACGTACACTTTCAAGCTGCACATAAAATTCAGCAAAATGCTTTTGGATAAATGGATCATTCACGGCATTTTCAGCCAACGATTTTGACCATGCTTTCTGACTTTGCACAGCCTCTTTCGCAACCTCAAAAGCCCCCTCAGCCACACCTAAAAATAAATGTACAAAAATCAATTGCGCAATCAACGGACGTACACTCGAATACGGTGTGCTTAAAGGGCCTGGGTTGAGTAATAATTCATTTTTGGAAATTTTGACCTGTTCAAAATGGCTCGTACCGCTATCGGTCTGGCGTTGTCCCATATTGTTCCAATCACCTAAAAAACTTACGCCCTGACGCGCAGTGGGAATCACCCCAATCAATAATTTCCCTGCTTCATTAAAACCTGAACACAGCAAAATATCTGAATCGATCGAACCTGAACAAAAACTTTTATCACCCTGAAAAATATATTCATTCTCTGAGATTTGAATTGCTGTAGTCCGTCGATCCAATGGATTTAAAGTATTGCCCCAGAACAGATTATTTTTAGCCGTATCTTCAAACCATTTTGCATATTGCTCAGGCTGGGAAAATAATTGCACTGTCGCAATCAACAAGTGGTGAAAACCATAGACATGCGCCAATGAACTATCGACTTGCGCGATGGTGCGAATGGTCTGGAAAATAGTTTTCCAATCCGCCCCTTGCCCACCATATTGCTTAGGAATAGACAGTCCAAGCAAACCACTGCGACGAATCAGATCACGTTCATACTTTGGATTGCCCCCTGTCTTGTCTCTTTCTGCCGCAGTCTGCGCAAATTGTTCAGCCAGTCGTTGGGCAACGTCGAGGGGAGATCGGTTTAAAGCTTGTGGCGCATTCATGTGACTGTCCTTATTTTTAATATTTTTAGCTTAGCAGATCATCCTGAACTGCTTTATCTGAATGCCTGCTGAACTTATGCACTATTTTGAAAATACTGAGCCACACAAAAAATACCGCTAACCTGATGCTAACGGTATTTAACTTTTATATTAATCGCTGATGTTACACAGTAATATCAAATTGTAGATCGCATCTCAATAAAAAGTGGATACGCGATAACGTCATCCGCAACGTGTTTGAGGCAGGACTACATCTGTAAATTAATGTTTCTGTGATATATCAATCAAAAGATGGTATTTGTCGAGTTTTGCGGTGAGGAGCAACGCTCCGCAAGGTGGTTTTCTTGCGAAGCTTCGTTTCTCATTTTCCCGAAAGAAAAATAGGTCGAGCCGAAGGCTAATCCCTAAATCAAAACTTTTGATGTAAGACTCCGTCTAGTAAGTTTAAAGCTGTTTTAAAAAATGCATTTCTTTTGAAGTGCGTAACATCAGTTAATCAAGAAAAGTCCTCTCTCCCTGTGGGATAAGGAGTAAAACTTCACAAGTGAGCCCTCATCTTCAAAGCCCCCTCATCCTAGCCTTCTCCCAAAGGGAGAAGGAACTTCCAATGCATGTGAATCTAAAGATCAAATCGACTGTTCGCCTGAACTTCTTTAATCAACTGATCCACCACACTCGGGTCTGCCAGTGTTGATGTATCTCCCAGACTGTCCAGCTCATTGGCAACGATCTTACGCAAAATACGGCGCATGATTTTACCAGAACGGGTTTTTGGCAATGATGGCGCCCAATAAATGGCATCTGGGGTCGCAACAGGGCCCAAAACCTTACGTACCCATGCCACCAGTTCCTGACGTAATTCTTCCGTTTCAACTTCACCTGCCTGCAAAGTGACATAAGCAGCAACGCCCTGACCTTTAATATCATGTGGCATACCCACCACGGCTGATTCAGCCACTTTTTCATGCGCCACCAAAGCGCTTTCAATTTCAGCAGTTCCTAAACGATGCCCTGAAACATTCAGCACATCATCAACACGTCCTGTGATCCAGTAATATCCGTCTTTATCACGACGTGCCCCATCACCTGTAAAATAACTCCCTGGATAGGTCGCAAAATAGGCTTCGATAAAACGTGCAGGGTCGCCCCAAATGGTTCGCATCTGCCCAGGCCAGGAATCTTTGATAATCAGATTCCCTTCAGCCTCACCTTCAAGTTCATTGCCATCTGCATCGACCAAAGCTGGCTGTACGCCAAATAGAGGGCGTGTTGCAGAGCCTGGTTTAACCGCTGTAGCACCAGGAAGTGGGGAAATCAAAATACCGCCTGTTTCAGTTTGCCACCATGTATCTACAACTGGGCAACGGCTTTCACCAACAACCGTGTAATACCAATTCCATGCTTCAGGATTAATCGGCTCACCCACAGTGCCTAATAGACGTAAACTGCTACGGTCACTTTCACGGACATAGGCATCACCCTCACGCATCATCGCGCGAATCGCAGTTGGTGCTGTATATAAAATGGTGATGTTGTGTTTATCGACAATATGCCCTGTACGTGCCCAGCTTGGATATTGCGGAATACCCTCCGACATCACTGTGGTTGTACCATTGGACAATGGGCCATATACAACATAAGAATGCCCCGTAATCCAGCCAACATCTGCTGTACACCAAAAGACATCATTCTGTTTAATATCAAAAACTTCACGGAAAGTTGAATTTACATAGGTCAGATAGCCACCTGTGGTATGCAACACCCCTTTCGGTTTTCCGGTAGAACCCGAGGTATACAGAATGAAGAGTGGATCTTCTGCATTCATTGGTTCAGGTGGACAAATATCCGTGACGGTCATAATTTCCATGTGATACCACAGATCACGACCTTCTTTCATCGTAATCGGGTGCCCTGTACGATGTACCACAATCATTTTTTCAACAGAAGATGTACCATCCAATTGTAATGCTGCATCGACATTTTCTTTGAGTGGAATGGTTTTACCACCACGCATCCCTTGGTCAGCAGTAACCACCAATTTTGCCTGACTGTCATCAATACGACTCGCCAAAGAATCTGGTGAGAAACCACCAAAGACCACGCAATGCACAGCACCAATACGGGTACATGCCAACATTGCAATCGCCGCCTCTGGAATCATTGGCATATACAGCACCACACGATCACCTTTGCTGACACCGTTTTTCTTCAAGACATTGGCGAAACGACAGACTTCATCATGCAACTCTTCAAAAGAGATTATTTTATGACGTGACGGATGATCACCCTCCCAGATAATCGCAGGTTTCAATGGATGTTCTTTTAAATGACGATCCAGACAGTTTTCACTAACGTTTAACTGCCCATCTGCAAACCACTCGATTTTGAAGTGATCGGGGTCATAACTGGTATTCTTCACTTGTGTAAAGGGTTTAATCCAGTCAAGTTTTTTGGCTGCTTCTGCCCAGAATTCATCTGGATGTTCTACAGACTGTTGGTAACGTTCAAAATACTGTTGTTCATTGGTTCTTGCTGTTTTTACAAATTGTTCTGGAACTGGATAGATTTCTTTCATAATCACTTCCTTGATTTTGCATTCCATCTCGGAATGTATGCCTACGTTATTGATTTTATTTGTTGCATCTGTTCAGTATTACGATAGCTCATTTTGGTTAACAATTGTGCTTTGGTCGTAGACACGGGCGTCACTTTAACCATCGAAAAATGCTCAGTCATTTGCCAAAACATTCGAATTTTCAATATCTATGTACTATTTTTGATCTTATAATTTGTTGTGGTACATGCATATGTCTTTTTTCAGAAAAAAACATTTCCTTACCGAATTTCTTGATCTGGACAACTTCTATATGTCAACGCAACACGCCTCAACTTTTTTTTCAAAAAAAACCTCTCCCAAAACAGACCATCCTCTTTCAATACATGGGCGTTTCAATCGTCTCAGTTATATTGCTTGGTTTGGATTACTCCACATTTTAGTGTCCGTTATAGCAGTTGCCCTGAGCGTTTTTTTTGGCGTGCTTAATTTAAATAACTTACATCTCAGCCAGCATGCGATGACCTCAATTTCTGGAATGGGTGAAATTGCTTATTTATTTCTCAGCTGTTTTTATCTTTATGGATTGGCTGTCATTATTATTCGTCGTTTCCATGATCGTAATAAGTCTGGCTGGCTCAGCCTCTTACTTTTTATTCCGATTATTCAATTTTTTACATTGCTTTATCTGCTTTTAGCACGCGGTGAACAACATCCCAATCGTTTTGGACACCCACGTTCATCAGCTTTTATTGAAAAAATTGTTGCGTGGTTAATGATCATTTTCTTTGTACTTGGGCTATTTGCTTCTGCGAGTGTGATTTCGTTTATGATGGGTTCAGGTGAACTTGAACAACCTCATGAAATTATTCAAAAAGGCACACAATATTTTTAAATTTATGAAAGCCTTTAAAGTAAGAAGATGATTGATCAATGTGAATGATTAAATGACAAGTTTAAACTTTGTTTACAAGTTATACGAAAAACTGTAATCAATGCTGAACATCTTTGAAATTTCAGGCAAAATATCACAATCATTTTACTGGACACGACAGTGGCTGAAGAAGCAAATAAATTAAGTGAGGTCGCACAAGACACCACCCAACTCATCCAATCCGCAGGTGAAAAAACGGCGCAATCCGTGATTCAACATACTGCAAAATATAACGATGCCTACTCAACGATCGACAAATTTGTAGATGGTTTTTGGGAACGTCTGCCTTATTTAACTATTGCTTTAGTCGTCATTACCATTTTCTGGTTATTGTCTAAACTGTTTAAATTCTTTGTCCGTAAAACCTTATCCAATCGTAACTATACTCGTCAAAACTTGGTTCTAGTTTTGAACCGTGTGGGTAGTACTGCGATTATGTTCTTTGGTTTCTTGATCGCCATGGTGATTGCCATCCCTGGTTTTACACCAGGTCAATTGATGAGTGCTCTTGGGATTGGTTCTGTTGCAATCGGTTTTGCATTTAAAGATATTTTCCAAAATTTACTTTCAGGGATTCTGATTCTAATTTCTGAGCCATTTAAAATCGGTGATGACATTATCGTCACAGGCATGGAAGGAACCGTTGAAGATATTCAAATCCGTGCGACATTCCTCCGTTCACCAGATGGTCGTCGTATCGTGATTCCCAATGCGACCGTCTATACCAGTGCAGTGACTGTAAATACAGCCTATCCACGTCGTCGTTGTGAGTTTGTGGTCGGTATTGGTTATGAAGATGATGTGCAAAAAGCCAAAGACATTATTTTAAAATTATTAGATAAAGATCAACGCATTTTAAGCCAACCAGGTTTCTCGGTAAATGTAACAGCACTTGCTGATTTTTCTGTGAATTTAACCGTGCGTTGGTGGGTAGATACCAGTCAAGTGCTCACGGCTTCATCTATCAGTGAAATTCAAGAATTGGTATTGGATGCATTTGCTGAAAATAACATCTCAATTCCTTATCCAGTACAAGAAGTCAAAGTCTATCGTGGTGATCCATCTGTAGATGAAAACGACTCAGGTCGCGCTAAATAAACGCCCCAACACATAAGGAATTGCGGTTTCAGTTCTTAAAATTCGGTTGCCTAAGCTCACCGCTTGGCAGCCGTTTTTTATGAGTAAATCAATTTCATAAGGAATAAAACCACCCTCAGGTCCAATGATCACCGTACATGAATGATCAACCGCATAGGGCATTTTTAAATCTGTATAAGGATGTGCGACATAAGCAGGGTTTTGTTCACTGATCATGGTGGGTAATACATCTTCAACAAAAGGTTTAAAACGTTTATATAACTCAATTTTCGGTGCAATCGTGTCACCAGCTTGTTCTAAGCCTAATGTCACAAAATGATCAAGCTGTTGTAGGAATGGAGTTTGCCAGTAACTTTTATCCACGCGATAACTGTGGATAATAATCAACTTATCCACACCCAGTGTAATCGCATCCATAATTAAACGACGTAAAACTTTGGGACGTGGTAAAGCCACAATCAGCGTGACAGGTAATTTTTCAGGGACAGATTCTTCTTTTAGCGGTTTGAGCTGAATCGAATTTTCTGAAATATCAATAATTTCAGTTAAATAGCGCTTACCTTCACGAATCCCAACTTTCAGCGTATCACCGACTTTGACACCGACATGGGTAAGTAAATGTTCAAGCTGTCGCTTGGAGCTAATAGTCCAAATTTCAGATTCAGTCTGACGCGGGTCTAACAGAACGATGTTCATAGATAGGCATCAATCACTGCAATATGCTTTTGCAAAGACCCTTTATTTTTATTCAATACTTCAATCGCATGCTGACTGAGTTGCTGTGCAAATACCTGATTTTGCAGACAACGAACCAGTAACTGTGTCACTTCATCCACAGACTGCCCGACCGCAACTGCATCTGCCTGAATAAACTCATCGACAATGGCTTGGAAATTAAAATAATTTGGACCAATTACTGTCGGTACATCTAAAACCATCGGTTCTAAAATATTATGTCCACCACCAGGTTCATTCAGCGACCCACCGACGAAACAAGCCTGACTTAAGGCATACCACAGCCACATTTCACCCATACTGTCGGCTAAATACACCTGAGTATCCGATTGAATCAATTGATCTAAGCTACGGCGTTGGGTATTTAAATTCAGACTTTGAGCACTATTAAACACTTCATCAAAACGTTCAGGATGACGTGGTACGACAATGAGTAGCCAATCCGAATACAGTTCCAGATAGGGTTTAAAAGCGGTAAGCAGTTTTTCTTCTTCAGGAGAATGGGTACTCGCAATCGTAATGATTTTACGGGAACTTAAATTCCAATCCTGCTGTAATTGTTGAGCTTTCTGTACAAATTTCTCAGGTGCTGAAATATCAAATTTGATACTCCCAACCACTTCAGTTTGATCTGGCTGACTGCCTAAAGCAATAAAACGTTGTTGCGTTGCCTGATCTTGCGCCAATAAACGATCCAGTTTTTGTAACATCGGACGGGTCAGACTCGGCACTTTGCCATAGCCTTTGGCTGACTTTTCCGAAAGTCGTGCATTGACCAAAATACAGGGAACTTTAAATTCTTTGGCTTGATCAATCAGATTTGGCCACAGCTCTGTTTCAACCAGAATCAACAATTTAGGCTGATATTTCTGATAAAAATCAGCAATTAAATACTTTTGATCTGCAGGTAAATACACCGCCTGAAATAACGCTTCATAGGGCACTTTTAAGAATAACGATTTAGAACGGGCCTGCCCTGTCTTGGTAGTATTGGTCACAAGAACTGCATGACCCAATTTTAAATAATGCTCGATCAAGGGTTGAGCGGCATTGGTTTCACCCACAGAAACACAATGAAACCATATCGTTTGCAAGTTTTTAGCAGGCTGAAATGGGCCAAAACGTTCAAGACATTCCTGTTGATATTCCGCTGTATTTTGCGCACGTTTTTTTATTCGTGAACGATACAATGGTTTGACGATCGTCAGTGCTGCGTTATACCAGAAAGGAGTAGCCAAACAGAATGCCCCAGAATCAATTTAATGGGCAAATATAACAGAGCTATATTCAGTTGTTAATGAATAATATTTAACGAATTGTTGTGAAAAATCACAATATCTTTTTTTTGGGCAGTAAGAACAATATTATTTAGCGCTATTCTCAATAAAATAATGAAAGTCCCTTCTCCCTTTGGGATGAGGAGTAAAACTCCGCAAGAGGATGAAGGGCTGTTTTTTATAAAACTAAATCACTGAATTAAACCAAAGCAGGATAATCAATATACCCTTCCGCCGTTTGCGAACCGATCATATTTTCAAACACCAGTTCATTCAAAGGTGCATTCTGAACCAAACGCTCAAACAGATCAGGATTGGCAATATAAGCCTTACCAAAAGACACCGCATCCGCTTTGCCTGAAGCTAATAACGTAATCGCATCATCACGGCTCAACTTCATATTGGCAATATAAGGCACACCGCCTGAGCGCTGTTTCATATCTTCACTGATACTGTCATCAGCCAGATATTCACGAGTAAAGAAGAATGCGATCTTACGCTTTCCTAACTGCTCCAAAGCATAACCAAAGGTTTCACGTGGATCAGCATCCCCCATATCATGTTCATCACCACGTGGAGCTAAATGCACGCCAACACGACTTGCGCCCCACACCTCGATCAAAACATCAGTCACTTCCAGTAATAAACGAGTACGATTCTCTACCGAACCACCATATTCATCATCACGCTGATTGGTTGAACTTTGCAGGAACTGATCGATCAGATAACCATTGGCAGCATGCAGTTCAACGCCATCAAAACCTGCTTCTTTGGCACGGATTGCAGCCTGTTTATATTGCGCAATAATCGTTTTAATTTCAGAGATTTCTAAAGCACGTGGCACAACATAATCACGTTTTGGACGCAGTAAACTCACCTGCCCCGCTTGTTGTACAGCACTTGCAGATACAGGCGTTTCACCATTTAAAAGATCAGGGTGCGATACACGCCCCACATGCCACAACTGAGCAACAATCAAACTGCCTTTGTCATGCACCGCTTGAGTGGTCAATTTCCAACCTTCCACTTGTGCATCTGTGAATAATCCTGGAGTATTTAAATAACCATTGGCTTCTTCAGAGATCACCGTCGCTTCGGAAATAATTAAACCTGCACTGGCACGTTGCGCATAGTATTCCGCCATCATTGCGGTTGGAACACGATCCGCTGTTGCACGACTGCGTGTTAAGGGAGCCATCACGACACGATTTTTGAGATGTAAATCGCCCAGGACGAGAGGAGAAGAAAGTTCAGCCATATTTGCCTCATCACTCGCTTTCCAACCTGAATCAGGAATTAAAGCGAGTTTTTAAGATATTCAATATATTGCTGAATTAAAGCTTCATTACGTGAAAAGTACGACCATTGACCATACTTTTCTGCTTGAATTAATCCTGACTGTTGCAAAACTGACAAATGATTGGACATCGTGGACTGAGAGACATTACCGAGTTTCTCGATATTCCCTGCACATATGCCACGACTAAATCCACCGCACTGCTCTTCACACAGATACTGTTGTGGATTTTTCAACCACTCCAGAATCTGGCGTCGAGTCGGATTTGCCAATGCTTTAGAAATTAAATCAATATCCATAGCCACAACCCGTATCAGATACATCCAATTTTGAGCAAAGCTCTATTCAGCATCTTTGTGGACAATATATCGCATTTTTTCGATTTTAATATCGAATATTTTAGATATATTATAAAAATACTGATAAAGCCTTGCTATTTATCATAATTTAAATAGAAAAAATTTATGAAAAATACGCCGTATTAAAGCCCTTGCTTTAAACTCGCTTCAATAAATTTATCCAGATCACCATCCAGCACCGCACCTGTGTTGGAATTTTCCACACCAGTACGCAAGTCTTTAATCCGTGAGTCATCTAAAACGTATGAACGAATCTGACTGCCCCAACCAATATCAGACTTAGAATCTTCAAGTGCCTGCGCAGCTTCGTTACGCTTACTCATTTCCAGCTCATACAATTTTGCACGTAACTGTTTCCAGGCATGGTCACGGTTCGCATGTTGTGAACGCTGGTTCTGACATGCCACCACGATACCTGTTGGCGCGTGGGTTAAACGTACCGCAGAGTCAGTTTTGTTAATGTGCTGACCACCCGCACCTGATGCACGATAAGTATCGGTACGGACATCGGCTGGGTTAATATCAATTTCAATATTATCATCAACTTCAGGCGATACAAACACTGCTGAGAATGAGGTATGACGGCGGTTACCTGAGTCAAACGGTGACTTCCGTACTAAACGGTGTACGCCAGATTCGGTACGCAACCAACCGTATGCATATTCACCTTCAACACGGATCGTTGCAGATTTAATCCCTGCCACATCACCGTCAGATTCTTCCATCAGTTCAGCTTTAAAGCCATGACGTTCGATCCAACGCATATACATACGCAATAACATGGACGCCCAGTCCTGTGCTTCAGTACCGCCTGAACCCGCTTGAATTTCCACATAACATGGGTTCGGGTCCATTGGGTTGCTGAACATACGACGGAATTCAAGCTTCGCCAATTCTGCTTCTGCTGTATCCAACTCAGCCTGTACATCTGCCAATAAGCTTTCATCATCTGCTTCAACAGCTAAATCTAAAAGTGCTTGTGCATCTTCAATTTGTGTAGCTAAACCTTCTAAAACGTTGAGTACGTTTTCCAGTTCGCCTTTTTCTTTTGCCATGGCTTGCGCACGGCTTTGGTCATTCCAGATCGCAGGATCTTCTAACTCGCGGAGAACCTCTTCTAAACGCTCTTTTTTTAGATCGTAGTCAAAGATACCCCCGTAGTGTTAGACCACGGTCATTTAAGTCTTTTAGCTGTAATAGATAAGGATTGATTTCCACGAGTTTTAATCTCACATTGGCTGTTTTTTAATTCGGACGCATTCTACCACAGAGTGAAAAAAGTTGAGATATTGCTTTTCTTGTCTAACAAAGCAATTGACCACAGTTTAATATTTATGAAAAATACGCACGCTTTTACAACCAATATTACATTTTTTTGACAACAACAACTTAAATTAGGGTCACAACAATGAAACGCTCACTACTCGCAATTGCGATCGCAACGCTTGCTTCTTCAAGTTTCGCCTACAATGTTCAATTAGATGGCGGCTTTAGCTACTTTGATCATGACAATGATTTTATTGATACAGATAATCAATTTGATATCAAAGGAACCTATTATTTTAACCCAGTACAAAGCAAAACTGGCCCTTTAAATGAAGCTGCTTTCTTAGGTCATAACAGCAATGTTTATGCAAAATACACATATAACTATATGGAAAGCAAAGATTATATCGACGATTTCGGCAATAGTTATGCGCTTGCTAAAGACGAGCGTGAAATTCACCATGTTGTGGGTGGCTTAGAATATTTTTATGAACAGTTCTATGCAAATGCTGAAGTTGGTTTTGGTCGCCTCAAAGATGAATCTGAATATCGTTTTGCCAACGCCAAAACAACAGTCAAAGATGATTATGATGTAACAACTTACCGCGCATTAGTCGGTTTTACCCCGATCAGCAACTTACTTCTTGCTGCGGGTGTAGATGGTTATTATGGTGAAAATGATGGCGATGATGATGCAGCATTCGCTGTAACAGCAAAATATGTTGCTCCTGTAGGCCCATCTGGTCAGTATGTAAACTTAGAAGCGAATGGTACATTTGGTGATACTGACCATTATGAAATCGGTGCAGATTACTACTTAAATAAAACATTTAGCATTGGTACTGCATACGAACGTCAAGATGAAAAAGATACTGACGCAGTCGATTATTTTACACTTCGTACAAAATACTTCATCAATGACGTTGCTGCGGTTGGTGCTGCAATTGGCTTTGGTGATGACGTACAAGCATACAATATCAACGCGACATTCCGTTTCTAAGCTATAAAAAACCGTAGTTTTTAAAAGGCATTCTTTAAACAGAGTGCCTTTTTTATTTCAAAACATGTCTAAAATTTACGCAAAACCCACCAATATCCACATTTCCCACACAGTTTTAATAAAACAAAACATGAAAATTAATTTATTATTTTCAATTACTTAATCTTTAAAAATTACACAAAGTTACCTATATTACAGTTTGATTACTTACTTGGGTTGACGATTTATTTATTTCACCTAGACTTAAAGTTGTAACAAAAAATGTATATCGAAACGAATCATTTTCAGAGGGGATCAACCATGAAAAAATTAACAATCGCTTCAGCAGTTTTCTCGGCACTCGTTATGACTGGCACTGCACATGCATATCAAGCAGAAGTGGGTGGTTCATATACATATAATGACCCAGATGATTTTGATGCTACTCATCAGTTTGGTGTTGATGGAACTTATTACTTTAAACCAGTTCAAACACGCAATTCACCATTGAATGAAGCTGCATTTTTAGATCGCGCAAGTAATGTAAAAGCCAATGTAAATTATGCCAACAATGACGGCGTGAAAGACACTCAATACGGCGCAGGTCTTGAGTATTATGTACCTGGTTCTGACTTCTATGTTAGTGGTCGTGTAGGTCGTGATGAATATGAAGTTGATAACACACCGATTGATCGTAAGGTAACAACTTATGGCGCGGAAGTGGGTTATTTACCAACTGCTGGCTTATTGCTTGCGCTTGGTGTAACAGGTTATGACGAAAAGCATGGTGATGACGGTGCTGACCCAACTGTTCGTGCGAAGTATGTAACGAAAGTAGGTCAATATGACGCTAACTTTGAAGCATTTGGTGCTTTTGGCGACCTAGATGAGTATAAAGTACGTGGTGACTTGTATTTAGATAAAACTTTAAGTGTTGGTGCAGATTACTACAACAATGACTTAACTAATCGTGACGAGTTTGGTATTTCTGCGAAAAAATTCTTTAACCAAAACGTAAGCTTAGAAGGTCGTGTTGGTTTCGGTGATGATTACAACACTTATGGTGTTCGTGCAGGTTACCGTTTCTAATCCATCCGATTTGAGCGTAAAAGAAAACCAGTCGAAAGGCTGGTTTTTTTGTGTCTATAGAAAACATTTAATCATCTCTGCTTTTAACATCGTAAAAGTTAGCTGATTACACAGCCCTTTTGCTAAATTAAATCTATAACGCCACTGAATTTTATTGGAAGTCCCCTCTCCTTTTTAAGAATGAAAAACAACGTTTCGCAAGAGAGGGGGGTTAGCTACAGTAAACCTATCTCGACTATTAAATTTATTCTAAATAACTGAAATTGTTTTCAAATGTAGATTATTTCAATATAGTTCACTCATTCAACTTTGATTAATAACTTTAAATCTAAAGAGAAAATTCTGTGACCGAACGACATCAAAATTACGAAATTTTAAATTTAATTGGATATGGTTTAGCTAAGTTTGATCATGAGTTAATTAGACAATTTGGTTTTGAAACTAAACACAAATTTTATGAATATTTCGTTCAATTAGGAATCGTTGAAACTGCCAGTGTTGTTAAAAATCGAATGGACTTGTTTGACCCTTTTTTTGAGAATAATAGAAAAGGCTGGTGGCAAAAGGGGGATGCTTATATTCATCGAAAATTACTGATTGATAGCCTATTTGGCAATGAAAATGTTTTTGAATATGCAAATATTATAAAACTTTTTTTGAAAGATAATTTCAATATTAAAAATATCTTAGTCGAAGTAAAACCCATTGTAAAATCGCGATTTAAGAAGCTTCAAGAAACGGGCTTGGAAGCAGAATTATTTTTTTTAAATAATTTCAATACAATTGAAAAGTTTAAAAATGGCTGTATTGAAGATGCTCGACTCTATGGTGATGGCTATGATTTTCAAGTTGATGTTCATGAAAATTCATTTCTAGCAGAAGTAAAAGGAATTAGGGCAAAAAGAGGTAAATTTCGCCTGACTGAAAATGAATACTTAAAAGCACAAGAATATCAGGACAATTATATTGTCACTCTAGTTTTAAATTTAGATGATTTACCTACGTTCTTAACCATTGAAAACCCTTTGAAACATTTAAAATTTGAAGAAAAAATTATCAATGCTAAAGCAACTAAAGAATACCATTTAATATCTACATTGGATTAAATATCGTTATAACAAAAAAGAGCGCCTAAGCGCTCTTTTCATTTAAATGATTTCCATCACTGCCACGTGCATCTTGCACAAAATTCAAAGCAGTGCTTTGAATTTTATTCATGGCGTAATTTAGGCAAGAAGCTTCGCTTCTTGAAATCCCTGAGCGGTGAAATAACAAAGCAACGCTTTGTCACCTCGCAAGACTTTCAGCTATGCTGAAAGTTACTCCCATTCAATCGTAGCTGGTGGTTTAGATGATACATCATAAACAACACGAGAAACATCAGCGATTTCATTCATGATACGAGTCGAGATTTTATCAACAAGATCATAAGGAAGATGTGCAAAACGCGCTGTCATAAAGTCAACAGTTTCAACCGCCCGAAGTGCAATCACCCATGCATAACGACGACCATCACCCACTACACCAACTGATTTAACAGGTTGGAATACAGCGAATGCTTGCGCAGTTTTATCATACCAACCGCTTGCACGAAGCTCTTGCATAAAGATGTCATCAGCAAGACGAAGAATATCAGCATACTCTTTTTTCACTTCGCCAAGAATACGAACACCCAAACCTGGGCCAGGGAACGGATGACGGTAAAGCATCTCAAATGGTAAACCTAAAGTTGTACCTAAACGACGTACTTCATCTTTAAACAAATCACGGATTGGCTCAACCAGTTCAAATGCTAAATCTTCTGGTAAGCCGCCCACATTGTGGTGTGATTTGATCACATGTGCTTTACCATTTTTAGTTGCAGCAGATTCGATCACGTCAGGATAAATCGTACCTTGCGCAAGGAAGTTTACGCCATCAAGCTTACGTGCTTCTTCAGCAAAAACTTCGATGAATTCACGACCAATGATTTTACGTTTTTTCTCAGGGTCAACTTCACCTGCAAGTGCAGACAAGAAACGATCTTCAGCATCAGCACGAATCACACGGATACCCATGTTTTTCGCAAACATATCCATCACTTGCTCGCCTTCGTTCAAACGAAGTAAGCCATTGTCTACAAATACGCAGGTCAATTGATCGCCAATCGCTTTATGTAAAAGTGCAGCAACTACAGATGAATCCACACCACCTGAAAGACCTAAAAGAACTTTTTGATCGCCAATTTGCTCACGTAATTGTTCAACACGTAAGTCGATGATGTTTTCAGAATTCCAAAGGTTACGACAACCACAGATGCCATGTACGAAGTTCGACAGAATTTCCGCACCTTTTGCAGTATGCGTTACTTCAGGATGGAACTGGATACCATAGAAACGACGAGCTTCATCAGAGACCATTGCAAATGGGCAGCTTGGCGTGCTTGCAGTCACTTGGAAACCTTCAGGAATCGCAGTCACTTTGTCACCGTGGCTCATCCACACTTTTAATTGGTTTGCTGTATCTTCAAGATCACCGATTAATTTATCACGAACTTGAATATCTACTTCTGCATAACCAAATTCATGCACATCACCTGGCTCAACTTTACCACCAAGTTGTTGCGACATGGTTTGTAGACCATAGCAAATACCGAGTACAGGCACACCTAAGTTGAACACAACTTCAGGGGCACGTGGACTACCCGCTTCATAAACACTTTCTGGACCACCTGAAAGGATGATCCCGTTTGGGTTAAATGCACGAATGTCTTCTTCAGACATATCAAATGCGTACATTTCTGAATAAACACCAGCTTCACGTACACGACGTGCAATCAACTGGCTATATTGAGAACCGAAATCCAAGATGAGGATACGATCTTCAGTAATTTGGGTATTGGTCGTCATGGTATACAACTATGTAGGCAACGAATATAAGCGCCACATTCTAACATTTTTCTGAACAGGACGCACTTTATTCAGTCACCTAGATGAAGAATGAATAATCCATTTGAAAATTAACCATTATTTTCACTTTTTAAGCGCTTTTCGATGATCTCAATCAATTCATCTGGTGTCATACAACGATTTAAAAATTGCTCTAAACTTCCTTGATTGCTAACTTCCCTAAAAAAAACAGTGTGATCTGTACCAAACAAAGTTGGATTATCCAGATTTGGATCGGACAGACAAATATAATATTGATCAGGAAAACTATAACGATAAACAAGTTGTAGAAAATCAGGCTTTGAATTTTGTGTGAATTGAATGACTTCTTTTAAATCAATATCATCCTGTAAAAAGTCATAATTCCATTCTTCAAAATCATCTGTACCTTGTTTATATGGTGTAAATAAAAAAGGCTGCCAAAAGGTTTGCCCTCTAGGTTCTTCACTGAATTGATAATAATCTCGAATCAATTGCTGAAAAAACTGCTCAGGATCACGATCAAATAAAGCTTGGTGCTGGTCAAAATATTCACCCAAACCATAGATCGGTTCCTGATCATCAGACTCTGCCCATGGTGTGTCTTGCGGACGTTCATATAATACTGTGTTGAATTGTATAGAAAGAAGATCATCCACAAATGAATGACCTTGTACATTATCAATATTGCCGCCAAGTGCTTTTATTCTATCAAGTATTTGCTTTTTCATTTATAAAATTTAATTAGATCAACTACACCACTATATTAATAAAAATAACCAATGATCGCACTGACAATCTTTTGCTTTTTTTTAATCAAAAAAGCCAGATCATCATCTGGCTACTTTTAATAATTGAAATCTCAATTCATTATTTTTCAATGATATGATCAAGACTGAATTTACCTGCGCCCTGTAGCATCAAGAAAAATAAACCACCTGCCATCGCAAAGTTTTTCATAAAGTTAATGCCATCTTCTGCACCACCATGGAATAAGAATGCTGTAATTAAGCTAAATACACCTAAACCAAGTGCTGCGAAGCGTGCTTGGAAGCCAAATAACAATGCTAAACCACCACCAAACTCAACAAGAATCGTTAAAGGGAGCATTGCACCAGGAACACCCATCGACTCCATATAACCGACGGTTGCACTATAAGCCGTTAATTTGCCCCAGCCTGCTACAAGGAAAATGTAAGCCAAGAGGATGCGAGCAATGAGTGCAATTGTTGCTTCTGTGTTTGGTTGATTAACGATATTTTTAACAACGACATTTGGGTTTAACATGATCTTTCCTAAATTTGTATTTCGTTCTGAAGATATAGCCATATTAATCATCGCCAATTTCAACATAAATACTAAAAAAAAGACCTATTGTTTCATTTTAAGAACAATCATCTTAATGTAATAAAGTTACGTTTTAATACTGACTTTCAATATCGACACTGTTAGGATTTGCCTACGAGTTCGCATAGTTTTTGCCTTATGAATCTTATTGATTTTATTTTGCACGTTGACCAACATTTATTTGAATTTATAACCAATTATGGTGTTTGGGTTTACGGAATCTTATTCCTGATTATTTTTGTAGAAACGGGTTTGGTAGTGATGCCATTCCTACCTGGGGATAGCTTACTTTTTGCCGCAGGTGCTTTAGCTGCATCTACAGGTGCGATGGATCCAGTCGTCTTAGTGATCATACTGTTTATCGCAGCGGTTTTAGGTGACACACTAAATTATCATATTGGTAAATATATCGGTCCTCGCGTCTTTGAAATTGAATCCCGATTTATTAATAAACAACATCTGATCAAAACTTCACAATTCTTTGAAAAACACGGTGGCAAAACTATTATTTTTGCACGTTTTATTCCTTTTGCACGTACTTTTGCTCCCTTTGTTGCAGGCGCAGGTAGCATGAATTATAAGTATTTCCTCACTTATAATGCTGTTGGTGCAATTTGCTGGGTTGGTTCTTTTATTACACTCGGTTATTTATTTGGCAATCTGCCTGTAGTCAAAGACAATTTCACCCACCTTATTTTTGGTATTATTATTTTGAGCGTTTTACCTGGTGTAATCGGTTATATTCGTCATAAGTTTTTTGATAAAAACAAAGCCATTGAAGGTAAAACTGAGAGCAAATAAGATCACTAGATCAAATTGAATATAAAAAACCGATTCTCAAAAAGAATCGGTTTTTTATTGCGTCTGATATTCAGTTCGAAAGATGAAATAATTACTTTTTCACTTCCTGACGCTTTGGTACATAAGGACAGTTTTTAAATTGTGCAGCTTGCGAAAGTGCATCTTGCTCGCCATATAGACGAGACAGCTCGGTATTTTTGGTATTTGAAGATTGTCCCATATTGACAGAAATACTCGGACCAATTCCCCAACCAAAACCGCCACTGCCCCAACCACCGCCAAGACCTAAGCCAACACCAACACCTGTACGTTTTGCAGGTGTGACACCATTGTTGATGTATTGCTGAATACGGTTAAATTCAGCAGAAATTTGCGCACAGTTCATCGCTTGATACTGTGTAGGTGAAACATAAGTTGGTTTTACCGTTGTCGCACATGCCGACAATACTAATGTTGCAATCGTTGCTGTCGCTAATTTTACAGCATTCATTTTTAATGAACTCATCACAATCTCGAAATTATTTTTTATCAATCTCATTGAACAATGATTGATAGGCTTGAGTCAATTTATGATCTGTAGCCAAATGGATTAACGGTAGGTTTTTATGATGAGATTCTTTCATCAATACTGATGGAGGAAGCATATTTTCAAGTACAGGCAAACCTTCATCTTTTAATTGTTGTACCACTTCACGCGGTAATTTTGCCTGAGCTTGGTATTGATTGACCACAATCCCTTCAATTTCAAGACGATCATTATGATCATCTTGGGTTTCAATAACATTTTGAATCAAGGTTTGTAAGGCTCGTTTTGAAAATACATCACAATCGAAAGGAATCAGCACACGATCTGCCGAAATAAGCGCAGACAGGGTAAAGAAGTTAAATGCAGGTGGTGTATCAATATAAATACGATCATATTGACCGCTTAAAGACTGGATTGCATCGCGTAGCTTATAGATCTTATGTTTAGATTCTAAAGCATGCTCTAACTCACCCAAACTTGGACTTGCAGGCAATACATCGAGGTCTTTGAATGGCGAACGGTGAATATATTGGTCAAAACCTTTATTTTTACCTTTTAGCAATGAACCGATGGCATTGCCAATCAAGCCTTTTTGCTGATTGTTTCCTAAAACATCACTAAAAAAGTTTTCAATATTCGGTTCTAAAGCCGTTTTTTCCGCAGAATAGGTCGCATCATCACCCAAAAGGTATTGGCTAGAATTGGCTTGTGGATCTAGATCAATGACCAATGTTTTAAAACCTTGATGTGCGCTAATCGCCGCAAGATTTACGGTAATACTTGATTTACCAACACCGCCCTTTTGGTTAAACACCACACGCGTCAACATACCCATTCCCCGAAATATCATTATTTTTAAACTTGTCTATAGTTTAACCTAGACACGCTATAAGTGTGAAATCTATGTCTAACAATCAACTAAAAACTGGTTTGATCACCACCAAAGCCAAAGTGGCGATGAGCGCGACAGCACCGATCACTAAACCCGCACGGCGTTGTGCCAAGAGTATGCGCTCATCTTTTTTATAAGCTTTAATTTGTGATGATAAGAACACAATAAATAGAACAACTTTGGCATAAAACCATGGTTGAACCTTAAATTCATTCATCACCAAGAGTGTCACACCTGTGACGACAATCAATGTGAGTGATAAGTGTTGCAATGCAACAAAAGCCACACGACCTTTTTGATTGGGTTGTTGATTTTGAGTGCCTATAAATAAAGTACTTGCACGTAAAACAAAAACCAGTATCAACACCGCAACACTGGTCATATGAATGATTTTTATCAGTAAATGTATATCCATTTTATTATCCCAAATACTTAAGCTTTAGGCGCATGTGCACATTCAGGACTTGCAGGCGCTTGACCTTGCCATTCACTTGGTAAATAGGCATGGATCGCCAAGGCATGAATTTTTCCTGGGGAAAGTAGTTCTTTAGCGACAGCATAAACTTTTTGATGACGCTGAACTAAACGTAAGCCAGTAAAAGCTTCACTGACAATAATCACTTTAAAGTGTGATTCTTTGCCAGGGAAATAGCCACCATGACCTGAAGATTCGTTGATTACTTCTAAGTGAGTAGGTTCAAGTTGATTTAGGCTATCAATAAGTTGCTGTTCTAAGGTCATGCTACTTCCTTTGAGATACATCAATGGTTTTTATTAGTATAGCTGATTATCTTTAAATGGCTTATTGAAAGCTCCAAATTATGCAGAATATCCTTTGTTAAAAAGACAATTCTGTATTTTATGAGAACTTTCTTGGATTATTTTCATAAAAATGACTTTATTTTATGCAATTAACATTCTCCTGAGCAAAAAAATCTTGACCCTGTTATCTGTTGATGTATTATACACCGCATGCGGGAATAGCTCAGTTGGTAGAGCATAACCTTGCCAAGGTTGGGGTCGGGAGTTCGAGTCTCCTTTCCCGCTCAAAATTTTTTCATTCGGTTTTTTATTTAAAAAATTGGACAGACTCCGCGGGAATAGCTCAGTTGGTAGAGCATAACCTTGCCAAGGTTGGGGTCGGGAGTTCGAGTCTCCTTTCCCGCTCCAAAATTTTTTCATTCAGTTTTTTATTTAAAAAATTGGACAGACTCCGCGGGAATAGCTCAGTTGGTAGAGCATAACCTTGCCAAGGTTGGGGTCGGGAGTTCGAGTCTCCTTTCCCGCTCCAAATTCAAAAAGCCCTGATCGAAAGATTGGGGCTTTTTTATTGTTGTTTTAATAGATATTTCTCTGATAAGTTAAAAACCTTCACAAAAATTCATGATCAAATTTTAATGTGCTGTATTTTTAGTGACCCAAATATGCCTAATCACAATAAACCACGCTAAATAACCACGAATTTCAGCCAATCAGTCAAACTGAATATAATTTAGCATCATCGATCTTGCGCAAGCTTGCCAAGATTTAAATGCTTTTACCATCATTCACCTAAAATATCGAAAAGCAATGTGTCTCGTTACTTTTGCAATCACTCGACACACTCAACTCATTTTCCATAAGTATTAATCGTCGCAATTAAATCAGTAAATTTTTGCCCTTGTATCACAACATGTTCACGCAATAGACGTTCAGCCTCAACTTCATTACCATGGATAATTGCTTCGACAATACCTTCATGTTCCGTAAAAGAATTGCTCATACGGTTGCTAACTCGAAGCTGTAAGCGGCGATATGGATGTAGCCTTTTATGCAAACTTCCCGCCTGCTCAATCAAAAAGCTATTATGACTTGCAGCATAGATTTGGAAATGGAACTGCCGATTCATTTCATAATAGTTTTCAGAATCACCCGACTCTAGATATTCGGCACAACGTTTGTGTAACTCCAAAAGCTTACTTTTTTCATTTTCTTGTATCCGTCTAGCTGCAAGTCGTCCACACATCCCTTCTAACTCAGCCATCACTTCAAACATTTCACACAATGTCATCGGGTTCACTGCAGGTACGATAGCGCCCCGTCGTGGTCGAATTTCCACAAGCCCCTCAGCAGCTAACAGCTTTAAAGCCTCACGAATAGGAGTTCTTGATGCTCCATAGCGTTCACATAGCTCAGCTTCATCGAGTTTAGTTCCCGGTAAAAAGTGTCCAAAGATAATATCATCCTCTATTTTTTTACTCACTTGCATGGATAAAGGTAAGTCTTTGATTAAATTCATTTCACACCATTTTGTATACAATATTTTGCTTTTTGAGTACAAACGTATTGTTATTTGAATACATTCCAGATATAACTATAACAAAATATAAGGATGTTTATTACTACTAAATCTCAGTCCATGGAGGATCAAGATGATTATTTACGGAACAGCATTACTCGCAATCTGTCATCTGCTAGGTGACTATCTAGGAAATACGCTTGGAATCTTACTCGGTGTAAAAGCCAATGTTGGTGGGGTTGCTATCGCCATGATTCTATTGATCGCCAGTAAGGAACTGTTGGCAAAAAAAGGGTATCTGCCTCAGGTCACTCAATTTGGTGTGTTGTATTGGTCAGGCATGTATATCCCAATCGTAGTTGCAATGTCCGCTGGACAAAATGTTGTCGCAGCAATGTCTGGTGGCATGGTTGGCGTGGTCGTTGCCGTTATTTCTCTAGTTGCAACAGTATTGGTGATTCGCTGGCTAAATAAACTAAGCAATGACTATCACAGTTATGAGTGGCCTTCTGAACAAACAAATCAACCGGCTGAAGCTTAAGCCTCGCACTCCTCACATATAAAGGAATTCAGGGAGTTATTGTATGGACGTACTAATTCAGGTTCTGACCAAAAATGCACTGGTCACAGCACTCGCAGTAACAGGGCTGATGATGTTTATTTCCCATCTGCTGTCAAAATATTTGACTGGTGGGAAACTTCAAAGCTCTGCGATAGCCATTACCCTCGGTCTGGTGATTGCCTATTTTGCAGGTGTATATACAGAAGGTTCTAAAGGTGTTTCAGATATTGCCATTTTTTCAGGATTCGCCCTGTTAGGTGGCGCGATGTTACGTGACTTAGCTATTGCTTCCACAGCATTTGAAGTCGATGTAAAAGAAGTAAAAAAAGCAGGCAAGGTAGGCATGATCGCTCTTGCACTGGGTTGTATCATCCCGTTTGTTGCGGGTGCTGGCGTTGCATGGATGATGGGTTACAAAGATCCAATTTCGATGACTACAATTGGTGCTGGTGCCATGACTTATATCGTTGGCCCAATTACAGGCACAGCAATTGGAGCAAGTTCAGAAGTCATTGCGCTCTCTATTGCGATTGGACTAATCAAATCCGTTTTCTTCATGGTAGGTACTCCTCTCCTCGCTAAATTCATGTACCTAAAAAGCCCTCGTTCAGCCATGATTTTTGGTGGTATGGCTGGTACAACCAGTGGTACAGCTGCTGGTCTTGCAGGTACAGATGTTCGCCTTGTCCCTTATGGCGCATTGGTTGCGACATTCTATACAGGCTTAGGTTGCTTACTCGGCCCGTCTATATTTTTCCTGACAGTCAATGCAATTTTTGGTTAAACATCAGGTGATGAAATGAATAATATGATCAACAAGCGGATATGGAACAGTCAAAAATCCAAACGTTTACAGAAACTTGAACAAGCAAGCCAAAAGGGATTTGAAAAACAAGTTGCTCATTCACGTGCAGTTGAATTGCTTGAAACGGTCATCTCCTGTGGTGACAAAGTTTGTCAAGAAGGCAACAACCAGAAACAAGCTGATTTCTTATCCAAAACTCTAAGTCAGTGCAACCCTGAAATATTGAATAATCTACATATTTTGCAATCTGTATTGGCACTACCTAGTCATCTCGATGTATTTGAAAAAGGGATTGCTTCTAAAGTTGATTTTTCTTTTGCAGGACCACAAAGTCTGCGCTTAGCTCAACTGGTACAGCAACAGAAAATTTCGATTGGTTCGATCCATACCTATCTGGAATTATATGGTCGTTACTTTATTGATCTAACACCGAATGTCTGCCTGATTACCGCACATTCGGCAGATGCTCAAGGCAATCTATATACAGGTGCCAACACCGAAGATACCCCAGCCATTGTGGAAGCAACCGCATTTAAGAGTGGCATTGTTATTGCGCAGGTCAATGAACTAGTTGATCACGTACCTCGCGTAGATATTCCTTCCGACTGGGTTGACTTCTTTATTGTTAGTCCTAAACAAAACTATATTGAACCATTATTTACCCGTGACCCTGCACAAATTACCGAAGTGCAAATTTTAATGGCAATGATGGTCATTAAAGGTATCTATGCACCCTATCAAATTCAGCGTCTGAATCACGGTATCGGCTTTGATACAGCAGCCATTGAGCTATTATTGCCAACTTTTGCTGATGATTTAGATTTAAAAGGAAAAATTTGTACAAATTGGGCACTGAATCCACATCCAACCCTGATTCCTGCTATCGAAAGTGGTTTTGTAGAATCCATTCACAGTTTTGGCTCTGAAGTCGGCATGGAGGAATATATCCGTAACCGTTCAGATGTTTTCTTTACCGGTGCAGATGGAAGTATGCGTTCCAACCGAGCTTTTTCTCAAGCTGCTGGATTATACGCCTGTGACTTATTTATTGGCTCTACGCTACAAATTGATTTGCAAGGTAATAGCTCAACGGCCACTGTTGACCGTATAGCTGGTTTTGGTGGCGCACCCAATATGGGGTCTGATCCACATGGACGTCGTCATTCTAGTTATGCCTATAGCAAAGCAGGTAAAGAGGCTGTAGATGGCAAAGCCATTAAAGGTCGAAAACTTGTCGTACAGCTGGTAGAAACTTATCGTGAACATATGCACCCTGTCTTTGTTGAAGATCTAGATGCATGGCAACTCCAAGATAAAATGGGTAGCGATTTTCCACCGATTATGATTTACGGCGAAGATGTCACACACATTGTCACTGAAGAAGGCATTGCCAATTTACTGCTTTGTCGTACAGCAGAAGAACGTGAACAAGCCATTCGCGGTGTAGCAGGTTATACCCCTGTAGGGATGAAGCGTGATCATCAAAAAGTTGAAGAACTCCGTGAAAGAGGAATCATTCAACGTCCTGAAGATCTTGGCATTGACCCATCCAAAGCAACACGTGACCTACTTGCAGCTCAGTCTATTAAAGATTTGGTGAAATGGTCTGAAGGTATGTATTCCCCACCAAGTCGTTTTAGAAATTGGTGATGATGGAGCAAATAATATGGAACTATTAAATTTTAAACTTTCCTCCACACACGCAGCGCAGGCTGAACACAATATGATTTGTGGTGTAGTTGGTTCAGGTAATTTGGAAGTATTGGTCAGCCCATTGCAAGACCATCAGACCTGTGAAATTTCAGTCAATACGTCTGCGACTGGATTTCAAACAGTATGGCATGCAGTGCTGACAGAGTTTTGTAATCGACATGCAGTGGGTGGTCTGAAATTTCAGCTGAATGATATGGGTGCAACACCTGCTGTGGTCAGTTTACGTTTAAGTCAGGCTGTTGCAATGCTGAAGGATGGCGAACATGCATAAGATGATTAAAAAAAGTTTTTATGAAAAAACAGCACGCAACCGAATCAACAGTATCGTGGATCAAGGCAGTTTCACCGAGTTCCTTAAACCTGGAACTGTTGAACTCAGCCCTAATTTAAAAGCACTTGATATTCCTGGCAGTTTTGATGATGGCGTGATTATTGGTACAGCTCGTATCCAAAGCTCACCTGTACATATTATTGCCCAAGAAGGTCAGTTTATGGGTGGTGCTGTGGGTGAGATTCACGGCGCTAAAGTGGTTGGCTTATTGCTAAAAGCCATTCAAGACCAGTCATCTGCGGTTATCTTCCTTGTCGATTCTGGTGGTGTACGCCTACACGAAGCCAATGCGGGGTTGATTGCCATTTCTGAAATTATGCGGGCAATGCTTAAAGTCAGAAATGCGGGCATCCCTATCATCACTGTCATTGGTGGCACTTGTGGCGCATTTGGTGGCATGGGCATCAGCGCGTGTCTAAGCAGTCATATCATCATGTCTGAAGAAGGTCGTCTTGCACTTTCTGGACCTGAAGTCATTGAAACCGTCAAAGGTGTAGAAGAGTTTGACTCCAAAGACCGTGCATTGGTATGGCGAGTGACGGGTGGCAAACATCGTTATCTACTCAATCATGTACAACAGCTAACTGAAGATGATACCGATGACATCAGAGATGGCATTATCCATGCACTCTCAGAAACAAGTCAAAAAAAGGATTCAGACATACTGAACCTCGAAACACTGTTGCAAAAGCAGCAATCTCTTGAGGAACAATACACACGCTGGTTCGGTCAAAAAGATGGTCTAGAAATTTGGAAAGGCATGAATATTGAACATGCTGAACAGATTCCAATGCTCAGTGCAGCCGAAGTGACTCAGATTAAACAAGGAGTTTAATATGGAAACTGAAATGATTCTGAAACAGCTGTTTCCACATGATCTGAACTATGACATTCAGGGACATTTTATCTGTGGTTCAGCGCAAACTGCTGTAGGTAAAGTTCGCATTGTAGGTACTGTAAATTCTGCACCGATCAATCAACAAATCGCGATGCAAATTGCATCTGAAGTACTTAATATTATTGCTGAAGATGCGCAGACACCTGTGGTTTTTATTGTAGATACACAAGGGCAGGCTTTATCTCGCTCTGATGAACTATTGTGTCTGAACAGAACCTTTGCTCATCTGGCAAGTTGCGTGGATTTACTGCGCAGAAAACAGCATCCTAACCTTGCCATAATTTTGGGAGAAGCTGTCAGTGGAGGCTTCTTGTCTTATGGTCTGATGTCCAACCAAGTCTTTGCCCTAGAACAAAGTCAGGTCAAGGTCATGGATTTAAATGCGATGTCGCGCGTAACTAAAATTCCAGTTGAACGCTTGAAAGAACTGTCTCAAAGCTCTGCTATTTTTGCACCAGGTGTAGATAACTTCTACAAAATGGGCGCTATTTCTGCCATTTGGCATACATTAGATGAAAATTTAGTACCCGATGCAATCCAGCAACAACAGACTCAGATTGATCAATATCTAAATGATGACCGAGGCACTCTTGCCCAACAAAGACAAGGTCGCCATTTGTGCAACGATATCGTACAGGCTGTACTTTCAGCTTAGAGAGGTCGTGATATGAACCGCCACCACCTGATTTATCTACAAGCAAATGAGACATTTAGGTTTCTCGATACATCTCTTGCTGTGTCTATACAACAGAAAATACACCAAATGATTGAGCAAAATATACCATTTACCATATGCCGTCAGGAATCTGTAGATTATTTCAAAGTGGCGGTCAGTTGTTTCATAGATGGGCGAAAATATCGAGTTGCTTTGGCACTGGATACTGTGCCAGTACAGAGTCATAAACCACCTTTGCTTTCTGTGATTGCTGAAAACCTAGACACGCAAACGCAGGCATTGTTACAGGCATTTATACAAAAGATGGAACAACTGTCCTGTTCTGTACAGGTTTACGGTTCTTATGCCAACCAATATTTGTATAAAGAAAATTTTGTTCATGCTCAGTCTGATCTAGACCTACTAATTGAAGTGAATGAGATGAATAAACTTCCGCAAATTATTCAGGCAATCGAACAACTGAAAATACAGATTTCTATCACCATTGATGGAGAAATTGCACTACCTACTGCGCAAAATTTTTCATTCAATGAACTGATTTTCGCCTTGAATCACCAACAAGATACTTTGATTGTTAAAGAATTATACGAAATTCGTTTGCAAAAAATTGCTGAAATACTAGGAGGGAACCTATATGAATTACAGCAATATCGCACTTGCCCTGCCTGAACGTCAGCAACTTGTTCACGGTCTAGCGGCACATATCGACCAACTTGCACTATCGGCACTACATGAAGAAGTGAGTCTTGAGCTTAAACCAGGTCTAGTCTGCCCATCGAGCCAAGGTAGTCATGATGATATGGACTATGCCCTATTCGAGACCAGCATCCATGCTATGCAGGGATATTATGCAACGCTGTTTGAATATGGTTTTCATCAACAACCTTTTCAATCCTTACAACAAGCAGGCATCCAGTGTGAACAACGCATGATGCGAGCAACCGATCAAATTAACACACATAAAGGTGCAATTTTTAATCTAGGCTTCGCAAGTGCTGGTCTAGGGCAGTGTTTCAGACAAAATCTCCCTTTGAATGCTGAAAATATCTGCCAGCAGATTATGCTCAACTGGCAAGAAGATCTACTACAAAACCTGAGCAGAAATCCTAACAGTCATGGCCAACAAATGCGTAAAAAATATGGCATTTCAGGTGCGATTGAACAGGTGGCACATGGCTTCCAAATTATTAAGCAGCTTGCTCTACCCTGCTTTCAATCCACTCTCGCAACAACAGGTTGTCACAACAAGGCATCTGTTCAAACCTTACTGACTCTCATCAGCCAATTGCCCGATACCAATATTGTTTGGCGGGGAGGCATGAGTGCTTTGTTTATTGTTCAAGAAATGACTCAACAATTTCTCAAAGATGGTGGCGTTCTTCAAGCCGATTGGGAAAATAAACTCAAACAAATCAATTATTATTTTACTGAGCATCACCTGAGTCCTGGTGGCAGTGCAGACCTACTCGGGATTACCCTATTTTTTCATAAGGTGGAACATGAACTTTGCCGTGATTTTTAGTGGACAGGGTCTGCAATCTGTCCAGCACCTTCATGAAATTCAAGATCAAGCTTCACAATACGGCTTAACTACACAGCTAAAGTCGCTCACGAATCAGCTTGAGTCTACACAACTTGAGCAAACAAAAACTGAGCAGGAAGCTATTTTTGAAAACACGATTGCACAGCCCCTTATTTTTGCATTGCAATATTTAAGATGGCAACAAATTCGTGAGTATTTACCACAACCTGAATTTCTTGCAGGTTATTCATTGGGTGAAGCCAGCGCATTCTGTTGTAGCTCATCTCTGCCATTTGCTCAGGCTTTTGAGTTGATCTCTATCAGAGCTAAGCTGATGAGCCAACAAACGAATACCCGCTGTGGCATGGCTGCCATACAAGGGCTAAACCGAAATCAATTATTACCCCTGTTGGAAAGAACAAAGACAGAAATTTCCATCCGATTAAATGAAACACACTATATTGTCGCAGGCCCTGTCCAACGCATAGATCAATTAATTCAAGCGGCCAATGAACAAGGGGCACAGCAGGTCAATAGACTGAAAGTTTCTGTACCTTCTCATACTTCATTTTTAAAAAATGCCGCTGAACAGTTCTCCAATTATTGTCATCAATTGCCCATAGGTCGCATGGAACTTCCTGTGATTAGTGCCAGTGAGGGACAAAAATATTTTTCTTATACTCAAGCTTTGCCTATTTTGTCTCAGCAAATTGATCACCCACTAGATTGGTACCGTTGCTTGGAAACACTTAAGGAATATCAGCCAGACATCGTTCTCGAAATTGGTCCAGGCAATGCCTTGAGTAAAATGATTGGTACCGTAATGCCAGAAGTACAAGTTCGGAGTATTGACGATTTCAGCAGTTTTGATGGCGTCAGACAGTGGATTTCACGGTTTATTTAAATTCGCGCGCAATTCAGGGAAGGAATCCGAAATGATTCAGAATTCATCATACAAAATACATCCTCTGCAAAAAATTACCGAAAGAGGAATGCAGTATTATCAACTGATTCGTGGCATCGAAGCCATTGGTGGTGCAATTTTATTGTTATTTGCTGCAATTGCCCTAGTATGGGCAAATTCACAATATGCTGACAGTTATGCAGCTTTCTTACACACCCAAATCGCTTTTAGCTTAGGTTCTATTGAAATAAAAACAGACCTACATTTTATTATTAATGATGTGCTGATGACTCTGTTTTTCCTAGCTGTAGGGGTTGAGGTACGCAAAGAAATTCATGATGGTACTTTGGCTGATCTAAAATCTGCCTGTCTACCTGTCATCGCAGCCTGCGGTGGTGTTATTGTTCCTGCGCTGATTTATCTGAGTATTAGTTTATCTGCTGGTCAGGCACATCAAGGTTGGGCGATTCCAACCGCCACCGACATTGCCTTTGCAGTAGGCATCCTCGCTTTATTGGGTAAAAGAATTCCTGCTTCTGCTCGAATTTTTCTGCTCACTCTCGCCATTATTGATGACATTATCGCAGTACTTATTATTGCGCTATTCTATTCTTCAGGTCTGAATGCTACTGGTGCAATTTTTGTTGTCATGGGATTATTACTGGTCTTTATCATGCAACGTATGGGCATTTTTTCCATGCTACCCTATGTTGTTCCTGCTTGCCTAATCTGGTATGGATTATACATCACAGGTGTACATCCATCACTTGCTGGTGTAATCCTCGGACTGTTAACCCCTGTTGCTGTTCGTCCGTCTAGCCAACATGGATTTAACGGAATAAAAGCGGCTTATGAGCAAATCAAAAAACAACAGGACTGCGTAGAATCTTCTAAAAAATTACAACTGGCAAACCGTGAATTACACAGCCCCGTCAACCGTGTCAGCTATGCTTTTTCACCTTGGGTTGCATTTCTAATTATGCCGTTATTTGCTCTAGCCAATGCTGGTGTTAACTTGACCCAAATCAATTTTGATTATACAGGTGTTTACTCCGTCATTACGGGGATTTCCATAGCCCTAATTTTAGGCAAACCACTCGGAATTTTTCTGATCACTTGGCTTTGTGTCCGTATCGGTATTGCGCAGTTTCCAGCGACGTTTAATTATAGATGGTTACTGTTGGTCAGCTGCCTCGCAGGTATTGGTTTTACCATGTCTATTTTCACTGCAACACTAGCATTTCAACTAGACCCTATTTTAATGGATGCTTCAAAAATCGGGGTTCTGATTGGTTCCATCATCTCTGCATTGCTTGGACTTGCTATAGGTATTTATTTTTTAAAAACTGAACCGCGTAAAATTTGAGGATTTTAAAATAAAGCACTCACCGTAGTGCTTTATTCATTTGACATTTTAGTGTTGATTCTTTGAACTATAGGATCATCAACTAAAAAGAATTGACCCAAAAAAATAATGCTTAAGACAAATCAAACTAATGACTTAACCATTCAACCCAAACATCGAACGAATTCCTCCGTCGTTCCACTCGGTGTCTTGAGCTGATTAATACTGTCTATATTTAAATAAGCTAAAGACACAAATAAAAGGAAAACTATTACATTGAATAATATAAATATGATGGGAAAAATTAAACCTCACTCACCTCCGCTGAATCAATGAAATTTACGGAAACTACAACCTAGCTCTTAATCTGTGGTTGTAGCCCTATAAATTTCACACTTAAATTTACAACCTCAAACTTTAGAAGTTATAACCAATGTTGATATTCCATCTAAACTTCCAATCGTTACTATAATCAGAATTTGCCGAGGTATAACCGGTAGAGTTTTTCGCACCACCCAACACATTCACATTTTTTCCTACACTACCATCAACCCAGATCAAGAAAGGCATCGCATTAAATTGCACACCAAAAGTGTCCATTTGTGAATCTGCCCAATCAGAACGATCCTTCATTAAAATACTGTAATCATTGTAGAATTTTACAGATTTTAAATTCGGAAAATATTTGCTTGTTACAGGTTGGGTATAACCTATATTAAAAATACCAATCGTTCCCTCAGAAGCAACAAAATATGCAGGCGTTAACCCATTGGATTGCATCAATATTTTATCGTCATCGACACCTGTTGGATTTTTTGCATCATATTTATAGTGAATCGCTGATGTTTGAAAATCCCATTTGCCATAATTATTTAAAGCATGTAAGCCAAGTGCGTAATAACTGCCATCATCATCGGTCGCTTTATTGTGCAACTGAGAATATGCACCACTCAGTCCAAACTCTTGCTTACCAAAGTCATAATTAAGTTTTTTGGCGACTCGAACATTCACCTGATTGCGCTTTTCGTTCAGATATTGCTTCTGGTTAGGTAAAACATAATCGAGATCATCGGCTGAACCTGCTTCAGGTGCATAACGAACACTACCATTACTCATGATTGGCATATAGGCCAATGTCAGATCATAATCATCACTGGAGTTTTTCCAACTCACACCGGGTGCAACACTGTCTGCAAATCCTAAAAAGAACGGAATTTGAAATGTCCAAGCATGTTCAGGAAATGGGTAGATGGCAAATGGTTTGTAAATAATACCTGCTTGAATGTCATTATTTTCATTTGGTTTATACCCTACAAAAGCATGCTCAATAGATCGCTTATGATCATCTTGAAATGCGTAACTGGTATCTAAGTAAAATTGATCATATTTACCTTTAACATTTAAACGCGCATTATCAAATAAAACCTTACCATTATTGTCACTGTCCCAACGCTCATCACGATAGTTAGCTCGGATAAAACCACCGACCTCTAAAGATTTAGAACCATCTTCAGTTTGCCATTTAAATGGTGTCCCTTGCGTTTCTGCAAAGGCATTCATTGACATCAAACAACCGATAAATATGCTCAAATAACTTTTTTTAGACATGAATTTCCCCTTAGCAAATAATTTTTTGAATTATTTGCCCAATCAAATTGTTCAATTATTTATTCACTAAAGCTTTCGGTAAGGATAAAACGATCAGACAACTCAGTAGCAGACACACAGCAAATACCATCAAAGCACCTTCAGGCCGACCCGTAATTTGGATGGCATAACCCACAAGTGTATTACTCACTAAGCCTGCTAAATTGGCGATTGAACAAGCCAGTGCAAAACCAGTTGCTGCTGCTGTACCTGATAAGAAAGTTGCTGGAAGGCTGAAAAACACAGGAATAGTTCCAGTCGTTGCAATTGCTGCGATTGAAAATAGAACCAAGGTCATCACAATATTGGCACTAAACATATGTGTGAAAAATAATGCGATTGAACCGAGTACAAATGGAATAACGAGATGCCAACGACGTTCTCTAAATTTATCTGAACTGCGACCAATCAATAACATTGCAACCAAACCAATAATGCTTGGAATCGCAACGAGCAATCCAATGTGGAAAACATCCGTCATGCCTGTGTTCTTAATGAATGTCGGCAACCAGAATCCCATCGAGTAAGTACACAGCAACATAGAGAAATTAATTGCACCTAATTTCAAAATATTGAGATTAAAAAAACCATCTTTAAAACTATGCTTTTCTTTAGCAGATGAATTTCCCTCAAGATCTTTCTTTAAATTACTATCAATAATGTGCTTTTCTTCTTCATTTAACCATTTTGCTTTTGAGAAATGGTTCGGTAACATTTTAAAAGTTAAGATTCCTAATAATACACTTGGAATAGCCTCTAAAAAGAACAACCACTGCCAACCTGTAAATCCATGAACTTGATCAAATGCTCCCATAATCCATCCAGAGAGTGGGCTACCAATAATCACAGCGAGAGGTAAGCCAATCATGAACAAAGCAATAATTTTTCCACGATAATAGGTTGGAAACCAAGTGGTTAAATAATACAAAACACCCGGTAAAAAGCCTGCTTCCGCAGCCCCTAGCAAAAAACGTAAAACATAAAATTGCATAGGTGTGGTGACAAACATCGTCAGACCAGAAAGAATTCCCCAAGTAATCATAATTCGGGCAATCCAAATTTTTGCCCCAACTTTTTCCATCACCAGATTACTTGGCACTTCAAAAAGAATATAACCAACGAAAAACAACCCTGCGCCTAAACCAAAAGCTGCTTCACTGAGGTGAATGTCGCTTAGCATATGTAACTTTGCTAAACCGACATTAATACGATCCAAATAGGCCGCAATATAACAAAAGCATAAAAAAGGAATAAGTTTCCAAATCACTTTTTTATAAACTTTAACTTCCTGTTCGGTATAACTTACCTTTCCAATAGATTCAGAAACGACAACATTGGCAGACATATCTAACTCCTTTTAGATAACAAACCAAGTTTAAAATTGATACAATGCAATTGATCATATTTTTCAGCCAATTAGGTACTCCTCTCCTCATTTGACTAATGATCAGATTTAATCCCGCATTGCACTATTCCCCTCGGCTTGTGATCATAAGCATAATATTTTTCATCACTATGTATCTATTTAATCACTTTGATTTTTTGAAAATAATCGACAGTTTCTTGCTTAGACACAACATCCCCATACTTACTATCGATATCAAATAAATTGGCCTCATGCGGTGCTTGATGACGATCACCCACACATTCACGAACCACAATTGTTCTAAAACCATGTTGTACAGAATCCACTGCTGTAGCACGTACACAACCGCTTGTAGAACAACCAACAATTATAATAGTATCAATAGCTTGAGTGCTTAAAATAGATGCTAAACTTGTGCCAAAAAAAGCACTTGCATAGTTTTTTGTGATCACTAATTCACCATCCAGTGGCTTAACCTCAGGGCAAAATTGCGTCGCAGGATTTGTTGCAACCATGGCTGCCATTACGGGTGACTTTTTGACCCACATTCCCCCGTCGAGTTGATTAGGGTGATACAAAATATTGGTGTGAATCACCAATATATCTTGTTCACGAGCGAGCTCTAGAATGTCTTTGGTTTCTTGCACCGCTTTGATCACATCTGGTGCAAAAAGAGGCTCTGTTTCGGTGGTATAAGACTGCATAAAATCTACAAGGAGAAGTGCTGGTTTTTTACCAAAACCAATTCTATTTCCCCAAACACCTTGATAGTTGCTCTGTAAATTTTCTTGTACATTTTGCTGAGACATCTCGACCTCCAACTATGCATAAGCACCAGACAATAGCGCACCAGCACCTGGCGCAACTGGCTCAAGATTCAATGCTTTTAGCATTTGATAAGTAGTTGCAATTGCAGCAGAAATTACTGGTTTACCAGTTAATGCTTCTACTTTTGCCACCGCTGGAAGAGATTGCATCTGTACACATGCGGACAGCACAATGACATCAGCATCTTGATAATTCAGCTTTTGAACAATCTCAGGCAAATTATTTGGATCATGTTGTGCCACAGCGATATTGTCTGCAATTTCTAAAGCGACGTAATCCAACACTTCAAAACCTTCAGCTTTAATATAGTCCACCACCAATTCTGTTAATGGCTTCATATATGGTGTCACCACAACAATTTTCTTGGCATTCATGACTTTTAAGCCTTCCACCAAAGCACCAGCACTCGTCACAATCGGTGCTGCTGCATCATTGTCGATCGTCACTTGATGCAAACGCTTTTCAGACTCACGGTGGTAACCAATACCCATCGACATAATCGCAACAAGGCATGCATATCCCAATACATCTACACGTGCATCTGAAAGCTCTAATGCACAACGATCAGATTGAGCATCCATCGCAGCCAATTCTTCTTTTTTCACATGCTTCATACGCATACGACTTGAGTGAAAAGTAAACTTTTCAGGGCGAATGAGTTGACGAGCTTTTAACATCGCAGGAATTTCAGTTTCCATTGTCGTATTCGAACTTGGTACGATTTGACCAATTTTATATATCTTTTCCATGACTTATTTCTTCCTTAAATAATTGACTGATCTAGAAAATCACCAAATGCTTGATAAAAACCTTGTTCATCATCCCAAGGGATCATATGGCCTGCATTCTCTACATGACTGACCGATATATTTGGATTAAGCTTCTGAATTTCATCAATATCATCTGCCTGAATCACGCCACCTTTACCTGCAACCATAAGTAAAGCAGGCACTGAAATTTGTGGAATATATTGATGAATATCAACATCATGAAAATCATTAAATGCTTTGACAATTGCAGGTAAATAACAAGTATGTAGCCATTCAGCACGTAATTGACGTTGTTCCAAAGTCCATGTCGGGCAGAATTTTTTCATCTCTTCAGCATCCATACCTTCGATAGATTGCTGAATAGAATCGACATACCACGGCAACTGACTTGGATAAGCACGGCGATTTGGACCAGAAACAGGTGGGTCAATCAGTACGATTTTCTTTAAACCTTGTGGATGTTGCGAAGCACAACGAATTGCAAAACGCGCCCCCATCGAATGCCCGACTAAATGATATTCAGTAAGTTCCAATGCTGCGACGAAAGCCAAAATATCATTCACGCACGTTTCAGTATCGTACTGAAGATGATCGCCTGAAGATGACAAACCTCGACCACGAACATCTAAAACATACACATCAAAATATTCTGCGAGCTTCTCAGCAACAAAACCCCAAGTGATTGCAGGACTGGTAATCCCTGGTATTAAAACCAGAGGATGACCTTGCCCACCATATCGGAGGTAATGTAGACGAACAGCGTTCGCAACTACATTACCGCCATATAGTAAGTGACTCATGCATTTTCCTCCGCATGTAGAGGTTGTGCATAAACCTCATAACCATATACCCAAGCTGGATCTTCTTGCGTTTTCAGGAAGGTATTTGCATTGGATACTTTTTGAACTTCACTTGCGCGTTCTTTACGATTTTCTTCATAAAGATTAAATGCTTGCTCGTAGTTATCTAAACCTTCTTCAAGCAAACAGCGTGTCAGCATTGCAGCGTCTTCAATCGCCATGCCAGCACCTTGCGCCATGTGTGGTTTCATTGGATGGCATGCATCACCTAATAACACTAAACGCCCATTACTCCACACAGGTAAAGGATTACGATTATTTAAAGGCCACTTTGTCACATCATCACTGGCTTCAATCATGGCTGTAATCGAAGGATGGAAATCTTTAAATGTTTCAAATAATTCTGCTTTGTCACATGGTACAAAACTCTTACCTTGGAAATCCCAAGCAGGATGTGGAACACCTGTGACGAAATAATATTCATCACGTTCTTTCGTGGTGCAATATGCCATGATGTGACGATCTTCATACCACCATTTCACGCAATCATCTAAATCAAACTGCTGTTTTAGTTTTGCTAATTTTTCACCTGAAATAATGGCACGATGTGCGACCCAACCACTATAGAGTGGTGCTTCAACACCCAGAATAGTTTCGCGGATTTTCGAGTTAATCCCATCTGCTCCAATCACAATATCTGCTTTTGTTACAGTGCCATCTTCAAAACTCAGTGTTACACCCTCAGCATCTTGCTCAACATTGCTTAAACGCTTACCAAAATGTAATTTATCTTGTTGTAATGCTTCAATTTGTCGTGCGTGCATATCACCACGATGAATCGTCAAATATGCAGCGTCATAACCCGTTAAAGGTGCTTTAGCAATTACTTCACCCGTATTTCCATCACGACTAATCCAATAATCTGGATGACAACCCATGTCTTCTAAATCTTGTTCCAAGCCCATTTCACGAAAAATTTTCATGATATTTGGACCAATATGAATTCCTGCACCTAAACGTGAAAACTCAGCCGCTTGCTCATAAACTTCAACATCAAAACCTGCTTTCTGCAGCAGGATTCCCATGGATGCTCCACCTAAACCAGCACCGATTACCGCGATTTTTTTAGACGTATTCATTGCTTACTCCTTCAAACAAATATTTCCTACTAAATAGATATACATTAAGAGAAATTTAAAGTCTATACACTTTAATTATTTTTTATAAAAATTTTAGCAATTTCGCATTATTTCATTGTTTTATCTATATTTTAAATAAAATACTTTTGAAATAATATTTTCTTTACTATGCAAATATAAAGCGTATACTCTTTATTAATACAAAAAACGATCAGCAAAGGAGCGCTATTCATGCCAGTTAATTCATCCGAACTTACGCAAATGTTTGAACATGTATTGCAACTATCTAAAGTAGATGAGACTCAAACTGTTGCGATCTTAAAAAGCCATTATTCACATCCACAAACAGTTCAAGCTGCAATGGATGCAGCTTGTCGATTAAAAGCAAAAGTATTTATCTTGGAACTTCCGTCATTTAATCATCCCAAAGCGATGGGCAATGATATGACGGCATATTGTGGAGATACGGCACTCACTGGGAATTTGGCTGCACAACGTGCTTTAGAGTCTGTAGATTTAGTTATAGACACCATGATGCTGTTACATTCACCTGAACAAGAACAAATTTTAAAAACAGGCACTCGGATTTTACTCGCCGTTGAGCCACCCGAAGTGCTCGCTCGAATCCTGCCAACTCTAGAAGATAAAATACGTGTACAAACTGCTGAGAAATACCTCAAAAAAGCGCAAAGTATGCATGTGACATCCAAAGCAGGCACAGATTTCTATGCACCACTCGGGCAATATCCAGCGGTCACTGAATACGGCTTTGCGGATGAACCCGGTCGATGGGACCATTGGCCGAGTGGCTTCCTATTTACATGGCCCAATGAAAATACCGCTGAAGGAACATTGGTTTTAGATGTGGGGGATATTCTTCTTCCTTTCAAAAACTATGTTCGCGAAAAAGTTACCTTAGAAGTTGAAAAAGGCTTTATTACTAAAATTCATGGTGGCTTTGAAGCTGAATATTTACGTGACTATATGAAATATTTTAATGATCCTGAAGTTTATGGCATCTCTCATATTGGCTGGGGCTTACAACCTCGCGCGCAATGGACAGCAATGGGCTTGCATGACAAGAATGATGGTATGTGTATGGATGCCCGTGCTTTTAATGGTAATTTCTTATTTTCAACAGGCCCGAATACAGAAGTTGGAGGCAGTCGTAAAACACCTTGTCATATGGATATTCCACTAAGAAATTGTACCGTTAAATTAGATGATCTTATCGTTGTTGACCACGGTGTTCCGACCGACCTAGATTAATCTTTTGATCAAAACATATAACGGCTATAGCGCTATAGTCGTTATTTTTTTTAAAGTCTATAATCCAGTAATTCTTCGTTTTTATTTCTCTTTAGGGTTAACAATAAATGAATCAAGAAAATAATGAATATATTATTGAAGACCAAGTTGGTTATTTACTACGTCGTGCGTACTACCATCATTTATCCATTTTCCAGCAAAGCCTAGATGAAACTCAGCTCACATCCGTGCAATTTGCAACACTTTATTCGATTCACAAATTACAAGAATGCTCTCAAAAGGAACTGGTCAATGATACAGGTATAGATCAGGCAACGATTCGTGGCATTATTCAACGTTTAAAAGATAAAGGACTGATTTCCCAAGACCCAGACAGTATAGATAAGCGCAAAGTTTTAATTCATATTACCCCTCAAGGCAAAGACCAATTAAAACAGGCCATCCCGATCGCTGAAACAATCACAGACTTAACACTCAAGGCACTGAATCCCGCAGAAAAAATTGCCTTACAGTTTTTGCTCAAAAAAATTGTAGATGATAAAAATTAAGCTTTTTATATAGCTCGACATACTCATTCATACAAGCTCAAAAAACCGCCTTTCGGCGGTTTAATTTTAAAAACATTCTAAATTATCGTTCTCTTAATGCTTCTTTCGCTTTATTAAATGGTTTCAACAAGTACTCGATAATGGTTTTTTGACCCGTACGAATATCCACTGTTGCGACCATACCTGGTGTAATTGAGAAAGATTTTCCAGCTTTGTTCACTAACTTGTCTTTATCAGTACGAATATAAACACGATAGTAGAACTGATCTTGCTTTACTTCATCGCGAATTGTATCAGGTGAAATTACTGTTACCTTACCTTCCAATCCTCCATAGATTGAATAATCGTAGGCTGTAATTTTTACCATCGCTGGCTGATTTGGATGGATAAATGCAATATCTCGTGGAGAAATACGCGCTTCAATTAGTAATTGTTCATCAATTGGTACTATTGTCATCAATTTACCATTTTGAGGAACTACACCACCAATCGTAGTCACTGCAATTTCTTTAACCACACCACGCACAGGTGCTTTGAAAGTAGAACGTTTAACCGAATCAGTACGACCAGCAACCACTTGTTGCAAAGATTGAATATCAGCATTTGCCTTCGCAAGCTCTTCACGTGATTTCACATAATAATCATTACGCTTATCATTGATTTGATTTTCAAAATTGTTAATATCACGTTTTAATCGTAATACTTCAACTTCAGAAGCGGCACCTTTTGCAACCAATGGTTGTGTCATTTGCAATTCATTTTGAACCAAAGCCAATGCATGCTTAAGACCAGTGATTGATTCATCAAGATTGGCACGGCGCGAAGTGTACAATGCCGTTTCTTCTCGAACTAAACTTGGTACCGCTAAAACAGCTTTTGGAAAATTAATGGCAGTACCATTCACTTCTGCTTCTAAACGTGCTGCTGTTGCCTGAGTTGCCAATAATTTAGTTTGGCTTTCACCCACTTGAGACTCAAACCGTGTTGGATCGATCTGTGCAAGCGTTTGCCCTTTTTGGACAATATCACCTTCTTTCACATCCAAGCTAGTCAAGATACCACCATCCAAAGACTGAATAATTTGCTCTTTAGATGAAGGAATGACTTTACCCGTTCCTGTTGACACTTCTTCCAACTTGAATAGACATGCCCAGATTAAGAAAGCCAACAACCCTATAGCCACTATCCAAATAATGAATGTTGACTTAGGCAAAGGAGGCTCAGAGAACTTCAAAGCTGAAGGATTGGTTGGGCGCTGCAAAACATTGGATGCACTATTTTCAGATACAGTCTTTGTTTCTGGAACAACTTCATTTTGATTATTTTGCTCTTGGCTCATGCTGAAGCCCCTCCTGCATTTGGTTGATTCCCAGGATTCAGGATGGCATCACGAGGTCCATCTTTAATAATCTTACCTTCATGTACAACAATAATACGGTCAACGAGTTGTAAAACCGCAGGTCGGTGTGTGGCAACAACCAAAGTTCGATGTCCCAACCACTGTTTTAGATGCTGAATCAATAATTTTTCAGAAACATCATCAATCGATGCTGTTGGCTCATCGAGCAATACAATATTTGAGTTTCTTAATAACAATCGTGTGAGCAACAATGCTTGTTTTTGCCCACCAGAGAAGCCTACACCACCCTCAAGAATAATGTGGTCTAAACCTTCTTTTTTCTGTTCTACGATTTCCATCGCATTGGTAATTTTCAATGCACGAATAATTTCATCATTGGTTGCCAAAGGTGCGCCCAACGTTAAATTCTCACGAATCGTACCAAAGAATAAGTGTGCATTTTGATTTAATAAAGACATATCACGGCGGATATCATCTGGGTCAAGTAAAGATTGATCCACACCATCTAAACTAATTTTGCCTTGTATTGGGCTTTGCATACCTGAAAGAAGCTGCAACAAGGTCGATTTTCCTGCACCATTACGGCCCAGAATTGCAATCTTCTCACCTGGTTTAATTTTTAATTGCGGAATCACTAAGGTTGGACGTGGATCATCTTCAGTATATTTAAATACCACACCTTTAAATTCATAATCACCATTTAATACTTTTCGCTGAATTAATTGCGCGCGATCAGGGCGATCAACAGGTTTTTGCATCAACTCATCGAGACCTGTTTTCGCTACTTTCGCTTGTTGCCAACGACCCAATACGCCTGTAATTTGCGAAATTGGTGCAAGCATACGAGAGGATAAAATTGAACATGCAACCAATGCACCCGTAGTCATGTCCCCTTTCATGACCGCAAAGCATCCTACTAAGACCACAATTGCAAAAGTCAAACCTTGAACCTTCTGCGTCCAAGAATTAAGCCAACCAACGATCTTCCGTTGACGCATACTAATTTCAGCAGAAACTTCATTCATATGATTCCACTGATTTTGAAATCTTGCTTCAGCACGCAATAATTTAATATCTTCAATCCCTTGCACGGCTTCCACTAAAATCGCATTACGGATTGCAGATTCACGCATCCCTTCTGTTGCCAATTGTGCTAATTTTTTCTGTACAAGAAACCCAGGAAGTATCATCAGTGGGACGACGATCAACATCACCCAGAAAATGTTGCCACCAATAATCCAGAAAATAATAAGAAATAGGAAAAAGAAAGGTAAGTCAGCAATCGCACTAATCGTGGTCGAGGTGACCAATTCACGAACACCTTCTAACTCACGAATTTGGGAAATGAAAGATCCTGTTGAGCGAGAACGATCTTTATTACGAATCCGTAAAGCATGCCCAAAGACCTGATCAGAAACCTTCAAATCTGCGCGTTTACCAATAATGTCTGATAAATAGATTCTGGCAATTCTTAATACAAATTCAAAAATAGCAGCAATGAGAACACCACCTGCCAGAACCCAAAGCGTTGGTATCGACTGCGAAGGGATTACACGGTCATACACTTGCATCGAAAAAATAACCGTTGCTAATGCCAAAATATTGGCCATCATCGATGCAACCATAATATCTGTATAACGCTTCCAATCCTTTAGAACGATATCCCAGAACCAGCTTTTCTCATAAGGCTTAATATATTCGTCAATACGTGCATCTGGCACAGATGTTTCTGGTCTAAAAATGTAAACTCGTTTCGCATTACTTTGTAATTCATGTAAATTAAAAGTTTGAGATAGGCCTTGATCGCCACTCAATTGCAAGCTTGCATTCCCAGCACTATCTACCTTCTCAATGACTGCAACCTGACCATCATTAAACTCTACCACCACTGGCAATCGCCATGGGTTTAACACATCTGTGGTAAAATCTGCCTTGCGAACGTTTAAGCCAACTTGGCGCGTAATAATCGCCAACATATCATCGAGGTCTGAATATTTATTCCAATCCAGTTGAAGTCGAATTTGCTCTTCAGAGGGTTGAACTCGATAATGCTGTGCAACCGTAATAATGGCTTGTAACCATGGTTGATAATTTATTTTTTGATTCATGGTTGTACTTCAAACCCCTGAATTTGAATATTATTTAAGTGGTAAGCATTTCTACTTTTACCAGTCACATTGATAAATACAGCAATTGTATCGTATATATCAAAACGCGCGCCTTCTCTTTCAATTCTTGAACTTTGATATGACTGTTCAGAACTGAGCAAATCCAAGATAGAACGTTTGCCTAGTTTGTATTGCTCTTCATAAAGCTCACGTGTTTTTGCTGTAGATCGTTCACGATCCATTAGTACCCAAATTTGCTTATCTGTATTTTCAATACTTTCACGGGCAATCTGTGCTTGATCAACAATATTCAAATAAGTTGCATTGAGCTTCGCTCGTGCTGCCTGCTCCGCATAGTTGGCTGCCTTTACTTGAGAACCGACAGCACCGCCCTGATAAAAATTACTCGACATTTGTACAGCAATCGAACTATTCGTGTCATCCTCAATACCTGTATTTGGATTTTTACCATTTAAAGCTTTACTGACCGAACCCACTAAAGAAATTGTTGGATAAGCACTCAATTGTGTCTGTTTTTTCTGGCTTTGTGCAACATCAATTTCCGCTTTGGCTGCAATCATACTCGGAATTAAATTCATTTCAGGTGAATCATAGAGTCCAGACATTTTTACGTATTCATCTGGAATGACAAAATCAATCCGCCCCACATCAAATCCTAAGAAAGTTCGCAATTTTTGCTCTTGTTGCTTTAACAGGTTTTGTTGAGTAATCAAATAAGAACGCGCATATTCCACATAACTTTGTGCTTGTACTGGATCAGCATTACTACTGATACCTGCCTCCGCTCTTAAACGTGCAATTTCATGTAAGCGACTGACACCATTATATTGTTCTTGTGCTATTTTTATAATATTTCTATATCTCATTAATGACAAAATCGTACGTGCAGTTTGTGTAGATATATCATCAATACTCATTAAAACATTCGCTTGCTCAAGCGCTAATTTATTTTGCTGTGTATTTACACTCGATTTTACTTTACCAAAATCATAAAGCATTTGGTTGGCTTCAACAGAATATAACTGCCTTCCTTTATCACTTGAAGTGAAATCACCTGTATTCATTCCTGCTTTTAATTGTGGATAATATTGCGCTTTAGCAACATCAATATTGGCATTTTGTGATGCCAATGTTGAGATTGTCTGTGCAATACTCGGATTCCTCTTTACTGCGATTTGAATAGCATCTTCTAAATTCATTGTTCGCGTCTGACGAGTATTCAAACTAGTTGCTTCAGCATTTTCTAAATATAAATTATTTAATGATGCTTTTTGCCCAGTATAAGGCTTCACAACTGGTAATGAATCATTTGAACTCACATCTGGTTGATATGTAAAATCAGATAGTGCTTTCAGCTGAGCAGTTCTAAATGATTGATCATCTTTAGGTTTAATTAAACCTGCCACACCTTGTTTAATATTTTCAATATAGTTTGTATCTTGTGCATATCCATTGCTCTGTGACAGAACAAATAAGCTCACTGCACTCAAACTTTTAAAAAAAATGGATGGCTTTTTCGCTATTAACATTCGTGAATGACACCTAGACAAGCTTTTAATTATCGGCATTAAATTATTTTAGATTATTCTCTTAACTAATACCTATTTTACACATTATAAAAAGCAATCAAATACTTATTTAAAGTTAATTTTCGTTAAATCAATCACAAAACATTTAAATCTAATGTTCAAAGCATAAGTTTTCAATCTAAATTTTAGACAATTTAAACCATAAAACTTAATTTTAACTTTAATCATGAATAAAAAAGAGAGTATAAAACTCTCTTTTTTACTAAAAATTAATTAAATTAATAAATGATATGATTACCTTTTAACAAATCATCTAATGCTAATGTATTATTTTCTAGAATCACGAGCTCTTTAGGGGTGTATTGAGTACCTTTACCATCTAGGTCAATTTTTACAACTGCATCTTTTCCACTTTGCTCAACTGTTACATATTGGCTAATGTTACTTGCAGTCACACCTTTACCACTTAATAAGCTAGATACATCAATCTTGTCACCTTCGGCCTTAGAGAAGTCTGACCAGATATCACCATGTTCATCTGTATTCAATGCAGTGAATTTCACAGTGTCTGCACCTGCACCCATTTGAAGAACATGGATGATGCTTCCAGTAGAATAAACTTCACTTGCAGCAGAACCTTGAATCGTGTGTTCATAACCGATATTTAGGTGCGCTGTTGCAGTCTCACCATTACTATTTGTGACTTTATACACAAAGTCTTCAGTTGCATATTTATATCCTGTTTGACTGTAGTTATATGACCCATCAGCTTTGATTGTTAGAACACCATTCACTCCTTGAATCGTGTTACCACTTGCAGATACGGTTTCAAACGTTACGCCACCATCTTTTGAAATTGACAATTTACTTCCGATACCCAAAGTATCTTGAGATGTTGTTTCAACACCTACACCATTGAAAATATTACCTGTTGCAGTACCAAAGCTATCTAAATACCAGTCATTTAAGTTCGTTGTGGTCACTTGAACAGAAGTGTCATAACTTGAAGTAAACCAACTACTTGTTGAAGCACTAAAATCAACGCGATATTGTCCAGCTGAATTGATTTTAAATTCTGCATTTAGCACTTCATTACCACTCGTAATACTGTTACTCAGTGAAGAGCCAATAAACTTAGAACCACTTGCACCTACTACATTTTCCCACTGATTCGTTGCCTTATTGAATTTCTGCAACTGCCATTTGAAAGTGGTGTTATCTGGATCTTGAGTTGTAGAAACTGTACTACCAAAGAAACTCTTACCATAAGCAGCCTTAAATGCAACTTTAATCGTAGATTCAGCGTTATTATCAATATTAAATGTATTTGATGTTGTCGATATCAATCTGCTCGAACTGGTTGTAATAGACCCTGAACTTACAGAAGACTGAGAAGTCGTGTGATACACATTTGATTTAACTGTATCCAAGTCATTGAACAGCTGTAATGTCGTACCAAATTTTGATGGATCTGTTGGATCCCATTTCACTTTAACTTCATCTGAACCAATTTGTACAAATACTTTCGCTTCCGATGTATTACCATTTGCATTTTTAATGGTATACGTAAATGTATCAACTTTCCCGATATTACTAGAATCTTTATTTGGCGTATAAGAATATGAACCATCTGCTTTAATCAGCATTGTTCCGTATTTACCCACCAATGTCGTAGTTCCAGTAGAAGCAACATCCGCACCTTTACCATCTGAGTTCACAAGTTTAGAGACTTGTGTACCTGCAGTTGTAACATCATCTGCCAATACATTACCCGAAACTACATTCGCTTTTTGAGCATCTAATGTTGTAGATTTAGTTGTAGTTGTATATGTCACATTTAAGCTGTTCGCGGAAAAAAAGCTAAATGCAGTTGTATCTTCAGCAATAATTTTATAATTACCTTGCACCAAAGAATCTACAGTTTTAAGACGTGCTTGTTGTGGGAAGAAAAAGAAGAAAGCATTAAACAGGCCCGTATCTGTACTTGAAACAACTTTAGCCCATGAACCATCCGAATTTTGCTTATACAGAGTAATTCGAGTTGAATCTAAAAATGATCCAAAACCAGCATTTGTCGAAGAAATATCAACTGAAGTTGCCTGAGTTTCACCCACAGTGAAGTTAATTTCTGCTGCTGGTTTTCCAAGAAAAGAAATACCAAAGAATTTAAAAATAGATCCAAAACCTTTTGTTTCAGAATAAGTCGAACTGGTAGATGTATAACCTAAGTCAAGATCTGCACGTACAACATCATCATTTGCATGTAATAAAACTGGTGCAATCGCTGCTTTAGGTAGGCTTGAGTTACCGGCAGCATCTGTCGCGGTAACAGATATTTTTTCACCAGCACCGTATGCTTTATCTAAATTAACAACAAATTTACCATCAGCACCAGTTACAGTAGTCCCAATAACCGTTCCTAAAGCATTTTTTACTGCAATATTACTATTCGCTTCAGCCGTTCCAGACACTTGGTTACCAGTCGCATTGAACAATGGGGTACCTAAATCTGGAGGAGTAAGGTCAAGTGCTTGTACATTACCGTCTGGTGACTTATTACCAGCTGCATCAAATGCGTTCACTGTCAGTTTTTGACTATCTTTTTGTGCAATAGTTAATCCTACTGAAAATAAGCCATTTGCATCAGTTGTACCTGTACCAATGATATTTCCAGCTGGATCTCTGATTACAATTTTAGAGTTTACTTCTGCTTTACCTGTTACAACCGTGCCGTCATTGACAACTGCCAAGTTGGTCGGTACTGGTGGTGGTGTTAAATCAAGTGCATTTACTGTCGCATCTGGTGATTTATTTCCAGCTGCATCAAATGCGTTTACTGCCAGTTTTTGACTATCTTTTTGAGGTGTGGTCAAAATTACTGCAAATGAACCCGTCGCATCGGTCAAACCTGTTCCAATCAACTTTCCAGACGGATCTTTAATTTCAATTTTAGAATTTGCTTCTGCTTTACCTGTTACAACCGTGCCGTCATTGACAACTGCCAAGTTGGTCGGTACTGGTGGCGGTGTCAAGTCAAGTGCAATTACTGTTGCATCTGGTGATTTGTTTCCTGACGCATCAGAGGCATTCACAGTCAGCTTTTGGCTGTCCTTTTGAGGCGTAGTCAATGTTACTGCAAATGAACCCGTAGCATCTGTCAAACCCGTTCCTATTATCTTTCCTGACGGATCTTTAATTTCAATTTTAGAGCTTGGTTCAGCTTTGCCCGTCACCACACTACCTTCTTGTACAACTGCTAAGTTTGTAGGTGCTGCTGGTGGTGTTAGGTCTGAAGCATTTACTATTGCATCAGGCGACTTATTCCCAGCAGTATCAATTGCATTTACAATTAATTGTTGACTATCTTTTTGTGGAACCGTCAAAGTTACCGAAAAAGCACCATTTTGATCTGTCGTGCCAGTTCCGATGACCTGACCTTTTGAATCTTTGATTTCAATTTTTGAATTTGGTTCTGCCTTACCTGTAACCACACTACCATCTTGCACAACTGCTAAGTTTGCAGGTGCTACTGGTGGTATTAAATCTGGAGCAGTAAATTGAGTTGCAACTGATTCATTATGGCTTGCTGAATTATCTGAAGCTGTAGCACTGAGTTGCTCAGATGCAATTCTTGGTGGAACTAATGCAACAGCAAATTTACCAAATTGGTCTGCAACAGTAGTTGCGATAACTTCATTTGCTTGATTTTTAATTTTAATTAGTGCGCCTGGTTCAGTAATACCAGAAACTAGGCTACCTGCTGCATTAATTGATACAGTAGGTGCGACTGGTGGAGCGAAATCTTTTAGAACTTGCGTACTTTTAATATCAAACCCTTGTGGGTTGATACCTGTAATAATAGCTGTCTCGCCATTAATAAATTCTGAAGTTGTATATTCTATACGACCTCTTGCATCAGATTGAACCACAATAGCTTTAATCAGAGCATTAGTAATTGCATCATAAAAGCTAATTGTAACGTCGCTATTCGGTTTGAACCCTGCTACTTTAATAATGTTGCTTACAAGATCTAGGACACCTCCAACGATGCCACCAACACCGCCAACCACTCCACCAACAACACCCCCAACAGGCGTGAGTACAGAATCTAGTAAATTAGCCATTTGCTTTTCCTCATTTTGAAATTTTAATGTCAATTTTTTGTAATTATAAACCATAAATTATGAGAACTAGTTATCACTTTATCGGAATTGCGCACAAAAATTAAACTATTTATTTAGATTAAATGTAAAATCATGACTTTAATCGCTATTTATTGAAAACTACGTCTCATTTTTATTGCTAATTTTTAAAAATAAAACCGTACATCGGCAAAATCAAGGTATTGGGAAGAACATTTTAAAAAACTTAGAATCAAATATGTGTCTTTTTGTAGTATCACTTATATACTTTAGCGTTAAAATGAATGCTTCGTTATGATCCAATTTTAGACAATAGAAAGATGATTATGAATAAACTGACCTGTTTTAAAGCCTATGATATTCGTGGCAAACTTGGCACAGAATTAAATGAAGAAATTGCCTATAAAATTGGTCGTGCTTATGGGCAAATTTATCAACCTAAAACTGTTGTAGTGGGTTGTGATGTTCGTTTAACGAGTGAGGGTTTAAAACAAGCGACGATTCGCGGTTTAAATGATGCAGGTGTCAATGTCTTAGATCTTGGCATGACTGGAACTGAAGAGGTTTATTTCGGTGCTTTCCATCTTGATGTTCAGGGTGGTATTGAAATCACAGCAAGCCATAATCCGATGGATTATAATGGCATGAAATTGGTTCGTGAAAATGCTCGCCCAATCAGTGCAGATACAGGCTTGAAAGATATTCAAGCTTTGGCTGAATCTGAACAATTTGATGAAGTTTCACAAAAGGGTACATCTCAAAAATACAATATTTTGCCAGAATTTGTTGAACATCTACTCACCTACATTGACCCAAAAAAAATTCGCCCACTTAAACTCGTTATGAATGCTGGAAATGGTGCTGCAGGTCATGCCGTTGATGCCATTGAAGAAAAATTCAAACAACTGAATATTCCCATTGAATTTATCAAAATTCACAACAATCCTGACGGGACTTTCCCAAATGGGATCCCTAACCCTATTCTCGTTGAAAACCGTGATAGTACCTCAAATGCTGTTTTAGAGTATAAAGCCGACATGGGGATTGCTTGGGATGGTGATTTTGACCGTTGCTTCTTATTTGATGAAAAAGGACAATTTATTGAGGGTTATTATATTGTCGGTCTGCTTGCACAAGCGTTCTTACTCAAACAAGCGGGCGAGAAAATTGTGCACGATCCTCGCTTAGTTTGGAATACTTTAGATATTGTTGAGCAATACAATGGTGTTGCTGTTCAATCTAAATCTGGGCATGCATTCATCAAAGATGTTATGCGTGAGCATAATGCTGTATATGGCGGTGAAATGAGTGCGCATCACTATTTCCGTGATTTTGCTTATTGTGATAGTGGCATGATTCCATGGTTATTGGCTGCTTCTGTTCTTTCTGAAACCAAGCAATCGCTTTCTAGTCTTGTCGAAGGCATGATTGATCGCTTCCCATGTAGTGGTGAAATCAACTTTAAAGTTGTAGATACTCAAGTGACGATTCAAAAAATATTTGATCATTTTGCAAATCAAAAACCTGAAATCGACAAAACAGATGGGGTAAGTTTAGATTTTGGTGCATGGCGTCTAAATGTTCGTGCTTCAAATACTGAACCTTTGTTACGTTTAAATATCGAAAGCCGCAAAGATAAAAATCCTAAACCAATGCAAAATTATGTGGATGAGTTAACTCAGTTGATTCAAAGCTAATATTTTCACTTGGTCATAAAAATAGGCGCGGATTGCGCCTATTTTTTTCTCATCTCTTTAAAACTATACTTTATAACCTGTTGGATTCTGCTTTTGCCAATTCCAACTGTCAGCCAACATGTCTTCTAAATTATGTTTAGGTGTCCAACCTAACTCAGCGACTGCACGTGCGTTATTGGCATAAAAACTTGGTAGATCACCCGCCCGTCGATCTGAAAATTCAGTTTTTACCGCTATCTGATTCACTTTTTCAAACGTATTCTTGATTTGCAAGACTGAAATTGGTTGACCAGTCCCAATATTCCAAGCTCTACATCCTTTGCTCTTTAATCGATTTTCAACGGCTAAAACATGTGCCTCTGCTAAATCAACGACATGAATGAAATCTCTCTCACATGTTCCATCTTGTGTTGGATAATCATTGCCAAAAATCGACAATTTTTCACGTTGCCCTACTGCAACTTGAGTCAAATATGGCATTAGATTATTCGGTATTCCTAATGGATCTTCACCAATGCACCCACTCTTATGCGCACCAACAGGATTGAAATAACGTAGTAATGCAATCGACCAACGATCATCAGCAATCGAAGTTTTTTCTAACATTTGCTCAATCACTAATTTGGTATAACCATAGTTATTATTAGGCATACCTAAAGTCATATCTTCTTGATAAGGTGATGGGTTTTTTTCGCCATAAACTGTTGCAGATGAACTAAAGACCAAATTAAAAATATTGGCACGCTCCATAGCCTGAACTAATTGAATCGAACCCGCAATGTTATTATCAAAGTAAGCCAATGGGATCTGCTGACTTTCACCGACCGCTTTTAACCCCGCAAAATGAATCACCGCATCAATCTGATGTGAAGCAAAAGCCTGATCTAAATCTTGCTGTAGACGGATGTCACCCTGAATAAATTTTAGCGATTTCCCCGTCAACACTTGCACACGTTTTAGTGATTCTTCTGAGCTATTTGAAAGGTTATCTAGAACAACAACGTCATGCCCAGCTTCTAATAACTCAACACAGGTATGTGAGCCAATATAACCTGCACCACCTGCCACTAAAATTGTTGCCATACTTTTCCCTATATTTCTATTCTTTACCTAATAAGATTTTAATTAATCCTTGAGTCGATGCATCTAATTGAGAAATATCTTTTTCTTTACCACTCAAAATTGGCAGCAATTGATTGGCAATTTCTTTGCCTTTTTCAACGCCCCATTGGTCAAATGGGTTGATATTCCAAATCACAGATTGCACAAATACTTTATGTTCATATAATGCGATCAGCATACCAAGACTATATGGACTCAGTTCTTGTAGCAAAATTGTAGAACTTGGCTGATTCCCTTCATACTGCTTATACAATGGTAATTGTAACAATTCATCCGCGTTGAGCGCCTGATTACCAAATGCCAATAAACGCGATTGCGCCAAACAATTTGATAAAGCCAAGTGATGCTGTTCAATTAACGCTTCTGCATTTTCCGCATAAGTAAATTGATTGGCATTATAACGCTGTACGGGTGCAATAAAGTCACAACTGACTGCATGTGTGCCTTGATGCAACAATTGATAAAATGCATGTTGCGCATTTGGCCCAACCTCGCCCCAAACAATTGGACAGGTATTTAGTTCAACTTTCTCATCATTACGTTGAATTGACTTACCATTAGACTCCATTTCCAATTGTTGTAAATAGGAAGCAAAGTACTTAAGACGACCATCATAAGGAAGCACTGCATGCGTTTGAATATTCAGGAAGTTATTATTCCAAACGCCGAGCAAGCCCATTAATACAGGAATATTGTGTTTAAACGGTGCTTTTTGAAAATGCTGATCAATCGCATACGCACCGGCTAATAACTGTTTAAAGCCTTCAACTCCAATTTGAAGCGCAATGGGCAAACCAATACACGACCAAAGTGAGTAACGTCCCCCCACCCAATCCCATAACAAGAACTGATTATCTTTGGCAATTCCCCACTCCGTCATTTTTTCGGGCTTGGTCGAAACCCCAACAAAATGATGTTGCACCACACTTTGATGTGAACCTAGTGCTTTTTCTAACCATTGGCGAACAGTTTGTGCATTCGATAAAGTGTCAATGGTGCCAAAAGATTTCGATGAAATAATAAATAAAGTCGTTTCTGGACGAAGTTGATGCAGTAATTCAGAAAGTTGGCTTCCATCCATGGTTGAAACAAAATGGACTTTTAAAGGCTTTGCAGTACTGACTTTATAATCCGATAAAGCATGACTGACCATCAAAGGTCCTAGATCTGATCCCCCCACGCCAATATTGACCACATCCTGAATCACTTCTCCAGTAAAACCACGGCATTGCCCAGCATGCACTTTATCCACCAACTGATACATACGATCTAACTGTTGATGCACCATACTGGAAAGTGCAGGATAATCTTGGTCATCTTTAGGTAAACGTAGCGCCCAATGCATTGCTGCACGGTTTTCAGTATAGTTAATTGCTTCATCGGTAAACAGACGTTTTATCCATTCACCCAGTTGCTTTGAATGAGCAAAATCAAATAAATGATCACGCGTTTCTTGCGATATACGATGCTTACTATAATCAAAACTCAATGAATTAAAATGAACTGAAAAACGATCAAATCGCTGCGCGTCTTGTTGAAATAAATCCGTCAATTTAACAGATTGTTGTGCAAGCGCATTATCCTGCAATTGTGTAAAACTGAGTTCAGCTTGCTCATTCTTATAAATAAAATCCGTCATACTCGCCCCACACCTTGATAAGCAAAACCTTGTGCTTTGACAAAATCAGGATTCAAAATATTACGACCATCTAAAATCAGCGGATGTACCATCTTTATCATTAACTGATGATAATCAGGACTCCAATATTGCTTCCAAGCCGTCAAAATACATAATGCATGCGCTTGTTGAGAAGCTTGGTACTGATCTTCACACAAAATTAAATCAGCACGATCACCATATAACTGTTGCACTCGATCCAATGCTTCGGGATCATGTAATTGCACAATTGCACCCTGCGCCCATAATGCTGTCAACATCGCATGAATCGGAGAATAATCAATACTGGATGTATTTTCTTTAAATGATGCACCCCAAACTGCAACAACTTTCCCTGACAATTGACCTTGATAATAATTCCATAGCTTGCGGAATAAAATCTCTTTTTGCTGTTCGTTGATCGTCCAAACTTGGTCTAATAATTGACTTTTTATACCCGAACCTGCCACTGTGCCAGTGAGTGTCAAAATATCATGCGAAAAATTTTCACCGCCAAAGCCTACCCCTGGTGATAAATATGTGGAACCAATACGGCTATCAGCCGCTAAGCCTTGTTTGACATTTTGAATATCAATGTTTAACTTTTCTGCAACTTGTGCCATATCATTCATGTAGCTGATACGTGTTGCCAACATGCCTGAAATACTCAACTTGGTAAATTCGGCATCCAAGAATGGCATAAATAAGTATTGGTGTTTGAGTTGGAAAAATGGACGTAATAATTCTTTAATCAGTATTTCTGTTTCAACATGATCAACACCAACAATAATTTGTTTTAAATCGACAAAACTCTCAACAGCATTACCTTCTTGTATCGTATCTGGTAGATACGCCCAATGATCTGAAGTTAAAATTTGTTTTAGTTTTTCAGTACCTTCCAAACCAAAAGTAGAGCCATTAATCATCAATTTCGGATGAATCACGGGTTGCACTTTTAATTGTTCAGCCAATGCAATTACTTGATCAAATTCCGTCGGATTAAAGCTAAATACAAAAACTTCACTTTGAAAATCAATATTACTCAAATCCACCAATTGCAAAGCATTATTAGAAAATTGCTTATGAATCAATTGATTCAGATTAGAATCTTGATAATGAATCTTGATTTGCTTTTCTTGCCTCACTTGAGGACACCATGAAACTTGATGCCCATATTCAGCAAACAAGCCGGCAATCACGCCAGCTTGTAAGGTTGTGCCAAAAACACAAATTTTCATATAGAGTCCAATATTTTATAAATTTAATTCTTTAATCAGTTCTTTGAATTCATTACCTAACTTAGGATGTTCTACACCATAGTGCAATACTGCTTTAAGGTAACCAATTTTACTACCACAATCGAAAGTTTGTCCTTTCATACGATAAGCTTCAACATTTTCAATTTTTTGTAAGGCAGCAATTGCATCCGTTAATTGGATTTCATTACCCGCACCTTTTGGTGTTTGCTCTAAGAGTTGCATAATTTTCGCAGGCAAGACATAACGACCAACAACTGATAGATTTGATGGTGCAGTACCCACAGTAGGCTTCTCTACAATACCTTGCATCACAATACTTTCACCTTCATTCGGTGAGTGAATAACATCAACAATACCATATTGATCAACTAGGTGCTCTGGCACAGCTTCGACCATAATTTGCGATGTTTTAGACTCATCGAAACGCTGAATCATACGAGTTAAATCATTTTTAGTACTATTTTCTTTGACTAATACATCTGGCAATAACACGGCAAAATCATCATCACCTACAACAGCCTTTGCACAAAGTACAGCATGCCCTAAACCTAAAGGCTGAGGTTGACGTACACTAATTACACTGACATGCGCAGGTAAAATTTCTGTAATTTCTTTAAGCAAATCAATTTTTTTCTTATTTTCTAAAGTTGTTTCTAACTCAAAATTACGATCAAAATAATCTTCGATTGAAGCTTTTGAAGAGTGTGTGACCAAAATAATTTGTTCAATTCCTGCAGCAACTGCTTCTTTCACCACATATTCTATTGCTGGGCGATCTACCACAGTGACCATTTCTTTTGGAATAGATTTGCTTGCTGGTAAAAAACGTGTACCAAGACCAGCGACAGGGAGAATAGCTTTTTTGATCATTGCAAAATTTCTTTCAATAAATTAATGGTGTGTTGATTTACGGTCTGTAGTTTCTGAACCAGAAAAACGGCTCGCCCCAACAGCTTGATCAGGTGAATCAATACCTTCTTTCTTAAACATGACTTCAACCGTCTTGAACATAATTTTGAAGTCAAAAATGATAGTTTGCTTTTCTACATATTGCACATCTAAATCAAATTTTTCCTCCCAAGAAAGATTATTTCGACCACTGACTTGAGCTAACCCTGTCATTCCTGGTTTGACCTCATGACGGCGCATTTGTTGAGCTGTATAATGTTCAACAAATTCAGGAAGTTGAGGTCTAGGGCCAACAACACTCATATCACCTTTTAAAACATTAATAAGCTGTGGCATTTCGTCTAAACTAGTTGCACGTAATTTCTGCCCAAATGGAGTAATACGTTTTTCATCAGGCAAAGGCATTCCATTTTCATCTAAAGCATTACGCATAGAACGAAATTTCATCATTTTAAATAATTTACCATGCCTACCTGGGCGCTCTTGATAAAAGAAAATTGGGGAGCCTAAGTTTTTACGGACTTTATATGCTACTAATAAAAAAATTGGGGATAGCAATAAAAGTGCTAATGAAGCAATAAAAATATCAACTAATCTTTTCATTTAGATCTTTTAAACCCATAATTTCAAATAGCTTTGTATTAAGTTATCAATCATACCTAATTTCTCATAAACTATTTTATATTTATAACTGACCAAATCCATAAAATATACTTATAATGGACAGGCTATAAAATAACATATTTTTCCTACCTAATCTTGCTGATGATGTTGTGATATTACCCCTATTAATACATATTAATTTCGATTTTTATCATGAGTATACAATTTAAAAAATAACTCGTACACAATAAATCAGAAACTTACCCAACAAACAATCTTGTAAATAGAAATTTATTTCATCTGTATAAAAATATACAGTTACAATTTCAAACCTTCCAAAAATTATGTTCACTACCTAAGAAAAGATCCTCAATCCAACCATCTATTGAACATCGTTCATAACATTCTAAATCAATTGGTTCATACTTTTTTGAAAAAAAATTGATATCCAACTCTAGATTATTCCGATCAATTAAATAGATATTATTGGGATTATAAAAAGGATATTTCACAATATTACTATTTGTTGTGATTAATTTCTTCCCAGCTCCTAAAGTCTCAAAAGTTCTCATGGTAAGTCCTGATTGACCAGGATGGCTAATATCTAACACTACATCTGACTTATCATAGAATTGAACTATTTCAGCTGATGTCAAACTTTTAAAACTTAATTTTTTAAAAGCAAAACTTTTAAATGTTGGATCAAAAAATTTTTTAAAAAAATAAACTAATTTACCTTGCATAAAATAATAATTATAAGCAATTAAATTGTGATTTTTGCACCAATCCTTGATGTTACTGCTGATAATGTACCTATCAGAATGAGCAGTTCCTAGAAATAGTAAATCTATTTCTTTTTTGCAGCCATTCTCATAAATTTCTCGGTATTTATCAGTAAAATAAAGTGGTCTAAAACCAATACCATACTTTTCAGCATCCTGAAGATCAAAAGTGAACTTCGTATCAAAATAATTTATGATTTCCAAGCCATTACTATGGTTACCAAAACTATCCCAAGTATAAAAAATTCGTTTACAATTCGGTTGTAATTTAATAAATTCTTCTAAAAAAAATTTAGTAACAACTTCACCACGGTTTACCAATAAAAAGTCGAATCTTTCATTTTTTATCTCTTTTAATATTTTTTTATAATATTTGTTTATTTTTTTCTCTAATAAATTTTTCCGAAGTCGAATTAATCCCTTTGTAAAGTTATTATTTGCAGGCCGTTCATCAAAATAAGTGACCAGAGCACCATGTTTTTCTAGCTGCTTAACAATATCTTTTTCTAAATTAAATGTTTGTACACTAAAAAAAAGTACTTTTTTACCTTTCAGATGCTCTAGCTTATTCATATTACTTGTACAGCCCTTTTGCCTTCATTTCATCAATTGATTTTTGATATTTATCTTCCTGAACTTCTTGAGTATTTACCCATTCAGCAAAATTCTTTAAACCAGCTTCAAATGAAACTTTTGGACTAAAACCAAGTAGCTTATTAATCTTCGTTAAATCAGCATAATTATGACGAATATCACCTAAACGATAGTTACCAGATACATGAATTGAAACCTCAACTCCATAGTTTTTAACGAGTTCGTTTGCGACTGTGAGCACATTGGTTGCAACACCAGTGCCAACATTAAAAACTTGGTTATTAGCTTCTTCTTTTTCTAAACCTAAAATTGTTGCATCTACTACATCATCAATATATACAAAATCACGACTTTCTAAACCATCTTCAAAAATATTGATATTATTACCATTTTTAATTTGAGTTGAGAAAATTGATAAAATCCCTGTGTACGGGTTTTTTAATGATTGGCCAGGTCCATAGACATTTTGATATCTAAAAGCAACCCCCGCAATCCCTACTGTAGGGCACACCGTTAAGACCATTTGTTCTTGATTTTGCTTAGTAATACCGTAAACCGATGAAGGATGAATTTTTGATTCTTCATCTGTACCAACCAAAGTCAATGCAGAAGAGTTTGGATATTTAACCTCAAAATCACTTTGATCCATATGAACAGAATCACGTTGTGTAGGGTATACTGCACCTAACTCTTTGCTAATGTATTTTCCCTCACCATAAATTGAACGAGATGAAGCAACAACCACTTTTTTTATATTATATGAACCATTAACAAGCAAATTTAACATTAACGCTGTTCCATTGATGTTCACATCTACATATTTTTCAACTTCGTACATTGACTGACCAGTGCCAGTTTCCGCAGCATAGTGGACAATAGCATCTTGACCTTTCAGCGCTTCTTCCCAATCTGCTTTACTTGTCACTGTACCATGGATAAATTTCACTTTATCTTTGATACTTAAATATAGTGGAGACGTTTCAATCGGATTTTCACCATGAATTTGAGGAGATAGGTTATCCAGTACTGTAACAGTATAACCTTTTTCAATTAACTTTAAAGCCAAATTAGAACCTATGAACCCAGCTCCACCAGTAACTAATACATTTTTTACCATGATAATACCTGTCCTATATACAACAAATTTCAAATATCCAAAATAAACAAAATTTTTAATAAAATTACTTTTTATTACCAAAAATCCGTCTTACATATCTTAATGGATATTTAAAGTACTCAAAAAAACAAGAAGAAAGAAAAAATAAAAAAGAAATTTTTTTATTTTTCAATAAAACAATATTTGATTCAACATAACCTTTATGCATTTTATTAATACTGGAGGACAAACCACTAAAACCAATCGCAGGTTTATAACCATGAGCAAGGAACTCATTAATCATATAAAACCCCCTCTCATCCATATTCATCATCCAACATAAATAATCTTCACAATAGCTTATTTTTTCATCGAAAAGTATAAATTTTGACTTTTTAACCATTACTGTAGGAGTAGCAATAAACTGTTTGTAAATAAAATTAATTTTACTAATATGCTTTATTGAAAATGATGAAATTTTTTTAAATTCAGATAACGGTAAAGCTTGATACATATGAAAAGAAAAATCTAACCCCATACCTTGCATTAAATTAAGTTGAATTTCTAGTTTTTGAGGATGCCACACATCATCAGAATCTAAAAAAGCAATATATTCGCAATTAGATAACTTAACCCCTATATTTCTTGCATGTGAGACGCCTGAATTATTATTTAACTTAATAAGATTTATCCTTAATTGTTCAAATTTTTTTAATTCACATATTTTTTTCAAATATAAATCATCACAGCCATCTATAACAATAATAATATCTGAGGGTTGCAATGTTTGATTCACAACAGAGTCGAGGGTGTTCTCTATTGTTTTTTCAGCTTTAAAAAAAGGAATTACAACAGAAATGCTTTTATTAATCATAACCAATTACTTCCGACCTTTAATTCCAGAAAATATATAAAACAAAGAGAGAAAGGGAATAAGGTTCGCAATACCCTTAATATTTAAAATAAAAAAAACAAATAAAAAACCTATTTTTTCAATCCACCCTATATATTCATTTTTTATTTTTAAAATCATATAACAATGAATAAAGCAAAAAACGAATAGACCGAATAACCCTACTGAATATATAATCCTAAAATAGCCTACATCAGTATCCATATAATAACCATTATCGGTTCGTAATAAAACATCACCATATAATAATGTTCTGATTCCACTAGGAATAACTTGCCACATATCCATTAATTCACCAGCCGAATTTGAAGCTTGTGAATCCTTATAATTAAATAAAAAATCGAATCCAAAATTTAATAAATCAGTAAACCTTTCACTATTAGGTATAAAGATCAAACTAACTGCAATGACTGGAACAATTAAGAAAAAATATTTGATAGTTTTAATTAAAAGATTGAAATTAAGTAAAATTAAAAAAATAGAAATTAGTATACCAATAATTGTTGTTCTAGAGCTCATTATACCAATAGATGCAATAATAATAAATGAGAATAAAAGTAACATCAATTTTACCTTATTCTTCTCTTTTTTAAGCAATGCAGCAATTAGAATCAAAGTAAAAGAATTAACTATACCTGAACCAAAAAAAGCAGCGCCCAAGCCAACCAATCGAACTTCATTTAAATTTATGATTTTAGTATCAACATCTGACCTAGAAAAAATACTAAAAACTAAATCAAATAAAGATGGCACCATATAACATATAAAAGAAATTAAAAGTTGAAAAACAACTACATAAACAAAATTTTGAATTAAATCATCATCATTAGTAGTCTTATCTAACAAAACCACCACAAAGAGTGCTGAAAAATAACTAAATAAACTATATAGAATTATCTCCTTTAAAAAATAAAAATCAACAATCTGATTCATCATCATAGAAATTAATAAAATAAAAAATAAAATAAGTATCAAAAACAAAAAACTAAATGAGTATTTTTTTAATTTAAGATTATTTGTTATTAAATTCTGAAAAAAGTATAAAAAACCAGCTCCGCCTGTAAGAAATAACAGACTATAAGGTGGTAAAGCCATTTTCAAATTAAATATTGTGATAAAAAAACAAAAAGGTACTATGAAGTATTTTATTATCATACTAATTTCCCATACCACAATTTTTGATAATGTATAGAACTATATAACTGTTTCATATCAGAACCTTACCCAACTTGATATTTAGAATTTAAAAGTTTCGTTACCAAGTTTGGGGAAAAATATAATATGAAGCCTATTATTTTAATTTTAACATTCTTTACAGGAAGTTTCCTAATTATCATTTTTATTTCTTCTTTATTTTTTGCTCCTTTATACATAGCAACACCTCTTACTAAAATTGCATAAATCATTTCATTAAATCTATAGTGATATAGCTCATTGATTTTATTCTCTTCTAAAAACTCAATAAGGTTCTTTACAACACAAAGAACACCTTTATACTTCTCTTCAGAGAATTGACTACGAATAGCAGAACCATCTCTCAATCGATAATAATAAAAATACAAATTTACTGCACTTACTTTATTAGCGTGAAAAAGCACTCTAAACAGCCAATCAAAATCTTCAGCAATAGCAACTTTTTTTAAAAAAAACAATTCATTAGTAACTAAAAATTTTTTATTATAAATACCTTTCCAAACAGAAGGAGTTATATCTTTCAAAAAATTATTATATAATATATCAACACCATTACAATTAATATATTCTTGTATTTCACTATTATTTTTTTCCAGTTTATCCTCTCCACGAAAACTAACAAAGTTTCCAATTACAACATCAGAATTATTTTTTTCTGATATTTCTAATACTTCCATTAAGTTCTTATAATTAACATAATCATCTCCATCAATAAACATAATATATTTCCCTTGAGATAATTCTATCCCCAAGTTTCTCACATTAGAAATCCCAGAATTTGCTTGAGTAATAACTCTTACATTCAAATCACTCATGTCAATTTTATTGTGAATTTCAGCTAAACTATCATCAATAGATCCATCATTAATCAATATTAACTCAACATCATTCGTTATATTTAAAGAGCTCAAACACTCTGCTATATAATTTTCAATATTATATACCGAAACAACTATAGATAATCTAATTTCATTCATATTTACGACCCAATATTGAAAATTTCAATAATTTTACTAACTTCAAATCTTTATAAAATAAGTTAAAAATAATATTAGATAAAAACTCCGTAATTAATGATGAAAATGCCGCTCCTATCATCCCATATTTTCTTACTAAAAAATAACAAAGTATCAAGTTTATTAAACATGTGATAAACATTTTTTTTGCTAAAAAATTAAACCCTGAAAACTTTATAATTAATCTATAAAAATAAAAACCGATTATAGAAAAAAAATAGGATATTAAAAGTATTTTAAAAACTAATATACTTTCCGAATATGCATCACCATATAAAAAATCTACAACTCTCCCCCCAATAAAAAACAAAGAAACAACTATAAGCAAAGTAAATAAAATCAACCATCTTAAAATAAATGAAGCTTCTTTTAAGTACGATTCCTCGCTTTTAGTTTCATAAATTTTTGGAAGAAATGACAGTATAAATGTTGTAGGTAAAAAATACCAAGAACCTGCTAGCATAACCGCTATAGAGTATTTACCAACACTTTCCATATCCTCATACTTTGCCAAAAAAAAATTAGCAGACTGCAAATATATATTAACTGATAATATTGATATTGTTAAAGGAAATCCGACTATATAAATATATCTTGTATATCTAAAAAAATTCTGAAAACTATTTTTTTTGCTATGTAATATTTTATATTTATGAAAAATTAACAATCTTAAGAAATACGGAACAATTGTTAAAATAATAATCGGGATTGCAAAAAAAACCACGGGAAGCTTATATAATATTATAAAGTATCTAACAAAAAGACTTAAAACCAAACCGATAATATTTGAAAAAACATTAAGTTTAGATCTCAAAACTGCATCCAAATGTATTGCCCTTACATCTGCACTTAAAAACAACATTGAAATACAAACTGAAGTAAATAAAATAAATTCCTCGATTTGAGTTTCAAAAAAATAATAAAATAAAATGATAAAACTTATAAATACATACAGTTTAACAATTATAAATATAGAATTTTTTAATAAAAGGTTACTCTTTGTATTCCCCTTACTGGCATGTTTAAAGTAAATTTGATCTAAACCCATTTGTGCAATGGCCTTTACCACCAAAAAAATAGATGTTGCTAAGGCAATATATCCATATATTTTAGGTCCCATATATTTTGCCATAGCAGAAATTACAAATATCAAGCCAAATAAAGAAATGCTTTTTTCGGCAATCATCCATATAGAATTTTTAAATCTAGGATCTAACAGTACTTTATTTAGAATAGTATTCAATCTATCCATTACACTCATAATAAATCAACTATTTTAATTTTTCCGCTTTTTTATCTTTATCGGATATAAATATATTACTTAAGTCATGAATAGGCCATTTAATCTTTAAATTTTCATCATTCCAAACAATTGCACCTTCACTATTTTTATTGTAGTAATTGGTCGCTTTATATAAAAACTGCGTATTATCTTCCAATGCAATAAATCCATGAGCAAACCCTTCTGGAATCCAAAATTGTCTGTGATTTTCAGCAGACAACTCAACCCCAACCCATTGCCCATAAGTTTGGGAATTTTCTCGAATATCGACCGCAACATCCCAAACCCGCCCTTGCACTACACGAACTAATTTTCCTTGTGCAAAAGGAGCTCTTTGAAAATGCAATCCTCTCAAAACCCCTTTTTGGGATAAAGAGTGATTATCTTGAACAAATTGTGGAATATCCAAACCCCGTTCCTTAAGCGCATTTTCAAAGGCTTTTTGATTAAAACTTTCCATAAACCAGCCACGATCATCGCCAAAAACTTTCGGTTCAATAATTAACAATCCTGGAATTTTTGTTTCAATAACATTCATTCTTCATTCTCTTTATACAACTAACTTATCAACAGAAAATTAAAAGCAATATTATGCTTTTGATTTTTTCTCATATTCAGCGTGCAATTTTAATAAGTATTGACCATAACCTGTTTTCTTAAAGAAGTTTGCACGACTGAATAATTGATCAACATTTATCCAACCATTATTGAATGCAATTTCTTCCAAACATGCAATTTTTAAACCTTGTCTATGCTCGACAGTTTGAACAAATTGACTTGCTTCCAACAATGAGTCATGTGTCCCTGTATCCAACCAAGCAAAACCACGCCCTAACAACTCAACATTAAGTTCTTGTTGTTGCAAATAGACGTTGTTCACATCTGTGATCTCCAACTCACCACGATGTGATGGTGTTATATTTTTTGCAATTTCAACCACTTTACTATCATAAAAATAAAGCCCTGTTACCGCATAATTTGATTTAGGTTGTTCAGGCTTTTCCTCTATACTAAGCGCTTTACCCTCTGAGTCAAAATCCACAACTCCAAAACGTTCAGGATCATTGACATAATAACCAAAAACAGTTGCGCCAGTTTCTCTCTCTGAAGCTCTTTTTAATTGCGCACCAAAGCTTTGACCATAGAAAATATTATCTCCTAAAATAAGGCAAGCATTGTCATTTCCAACAAATTCTTCACCCAAAATAAATGCTTGAGCCAAGCCATCAGGAGAGGGTTGTACTTTATAAGAAAGCTTAATCCCCAACTCATCACCCGTACCCAATAGTTTTTCAAAATTAGGTAAATCTTCAGGTGTGGAAATAATTAAAATCTCATTAATTCCCGCCAACATCAAAACTGATAATGGATAATAAATCATCGGCTTATCATAAATTGGTAATAGTTGTTTTGAAGTTCCCATTGTAATTGGGTATAAACGTGTACCCGAACCACCAGCAAGAATAATACCTTTACGTTTTTTGGGATTCATTTAATTATTTCCTCTAATACCTGAGCTACACCGAGCTTCCAATTCGGCAGGTGAAGTTTAAAATTTGTTCGTAATTTAGTTGTATTTAAACGTGAGTTTAATGGACGTTTTGCTGGTGTTGGGTATTCAATAGTTTCTATCGCTCTGACTTTTTGTATAGCCAATGTTTGACCTTTTTCTTTTGCCAAATCAAAAATAAAACTCGCATACTCAAACCAAGAACATTCGCCAGATGCGGCCAAGTGGTAATGACCAAGCAAATTTCTCTTTTGACTCTCAGAGCCTAATGAATAAAATTTCAAAGCTTGAGCTGTTACATCCGCAATCAATGCAGCACCTGTCGGTGCTCCAATTTGATCATGAATAATACTTAGCTCTTCTCTAGTAGATGCTAACTTCAACATAGTTTTTATAAAGTTATTACCATGAGAACCATAAACCCAACTAGTTCTAAAGTTTATAAATTCACAGCCACCATACTCAAGTGCAATCTCACCTAAGCGTTTAGTACTTCCATATAAATTCACAGGGTCTGTTTCATCGCCTTCAGACCAAGCTTGCACCCCTTTCCCATTAAAAACATAATCTGTTGAATAATGGATCAGCAGTATTTTTTGATTCGCACAACACTCAGCTAAATGTCTGACTGCCAAATGATTAATCAGATCAGCATTTTCCCGATCTGTCTCAGCCTTGTCTACAGCTGTATAAGCAGCTGCATTAACAATGATATCTGGTCTTACAGCATCAATAGTCGCTTTAATTTGATCAAAATCAGCCAAATCCCCAGACAAACCATTTTTATCAACAGAACGATCCAGTGAAAGAACTTCACCAAGTGGTTGGAGCGCCCGCTGCAACTCCCAACCGACCTGTCCATTTTTACCAAGCAACAATATTTTCATAATTTACTCAGCATTCAGGCTAATCTATTTTCATATTGCTGTTGAACCCAATTTTGGTATTCACCACTTTGAACATGAACAACCCAATCTTGATTATTTAAATACCATTCCACAGTTTTTCGAATACCTGTATCAAATGTTTCTTCTGGCTTCCAACCTAAATCATTGCTAATTTTTGTCGCATCAATCGCATAACGCAAATCATGTCCTGGACGATCTTTTACAAATGTAATTAATGACTCATAAGATTGTTGATTTGCTTGCGGTCTTAACTCATCTAAAATTTTACAGATCGTTTTAACAACATCTATATTTTGTTTTTCGTTATGACCACCTATGTTATAAGTTTCGCCAACCACACCTTCCGTTACAACCTTATAAAGTGCACGTGCATGATCTTCCACAAACAACCAATCACGAATTTGATCACCTTTACCATAGATCGGCAAAGGCTTACCATCCAATGCATTTAAAATGACTAATGGAATCAATTTTTCAGGGAAATGATATGGACCATAATTATTTGAACAATTGGTCACTATCGTTGGCAATCCATAAGTACGTTGCCAAGCACGCACTAAATGATCTGAACTGGCTTTACTTGCTGAATAAGGTGAACTTGGTGCATACGAAGTCGTTTCAGTAAACAAATCCGTTGTACCCTCTAAATCCCCATACACTTCATCCGTAGAAATATGATGAAATTTAAACTTCGTTTTAGCTTGTTCATCGAGTTGCATCCAATATTTACGTGCAACTTCTAAAAGTGTATATGTTCCAACAATATTGGTTGCAATAAATTCAGCTGGACCATCGATAGAACGGTCTACATGCGATTCAGCTGCTAAATGCATCACTAAATCAGGTTCAAATTCATTAAAAGCCACAGTCAATTCATTAGCATTACAAATATCAATTTGCTTAAATTGATATTTTTCATTTTGTTCAACGTCTTTTAAAGACTCCAAATTACCCGCATAGGTTAACTTATCAATATTTAATACTTCATCTTGAGTATTTTTTATAATATGTCTTACAACTGCTGATCCAATAAATCCGGCACCACCAGTAACCAAAACTTTCATATTGTTTCCTAATGAATCATTTTAAAAATTTTAAAGCTGTTCTAATTCAACAATATCTTTTTTACAAGACTCATTTGAAATTGAACTTTCAAAACCTGAATTTAATAAATATTATACTCAGTATAGTAAGCAATTCCTATCATAAACCAAGTCAATAAAATACAAATACTTAATCTTGGTAACATTCTGTATATTGGCTTAACAAACTTTTTTGCTCATATAAAATATTACAAGTCTAAACACGATGTTTTATGTTTTACTACATTAGTATCAGCCTAGAAGATACCCTTCTTCACTTTTTTAGCTTACAATTCACTTTCAAAATTGGATTCAAAGCAACAACGCAATATAAAATAAGGGTATTAAATGTGAAGCATTCGCGCATATCACTTTTTACAATGTTAGCAATTTCGGTCTCATTCTCTGGTTGCGCTATTACATCTGGACTTCAAACTTATGATTTACCAGATCAAGGTCAATATAAAACTGACCAAGGTGCTGAACTTTCTGTTGTTCAATTGAATCAAAACAATATCCCTAATATCAGTACAATCAATCAAAAAAATTTTGGTCAAGTTGCATCACTTTTTCATAACCAGCAGAATATTTATCGTTTAAGTGCTGGTGACGTACTCTCGATTCAACTTTGGGCTTACCCTGAAATTACCCCGCCTATTCAAGATGCAACCAATGTTAAAGCTGTTGGCTATCCAATTGATCCGAATGGCAATGTCCAACTACCTCTTATTGGCTCTGTACGAATCGCAGGTAAAACCTTAGCTGAAACAAATCGTTTTTTGCATAATCAATTTGCAAAATATTTAAAGCATCCTGATGTTGTTGTTCGTGTACTGTCTTATGAAGGACGCCGTTATTTTGTCAATGGTCAAGTCATGCGCAGTGGACAATATACACTCAATGATCAACCTATTAGTATCTATACTGCTTTAGGGCAAGCTGGGGGTATCGATACTAAAACTGGGGACAACACTAATATTCAATTGATTCGAAATGGTCAAACCTTTAACTTAAATACTATACAACTCGAACAGCAAGGGTTATCTTTACATAACTTGTTGATTCAACCGAATGACACTATTTATGTCAACACCAAGCAAGATCAAAAGCTATATGTGATGGGTGAATCTAGTCGTAGTCAGGCATTAACCTTACGCGATCAAGGAATGACGCTCAGTGATGTGCTTGGTGAAAGTGAAGGGATTAATCCCTATACAGCAAGTGCTGCGCGTATCTATGTGATGCGCACTGACTTAAACACTAAACAATCTACCATTTATCACTTAAATTTAAGTAGTATAGGAAACTTAGCTTTAGCCAATCAATTTGCAATGCAAAAAAATGATATTGTTTATATAGATGCGACTGGTTTAAGCCGTTGGCAACGTATTATGAATCAGATCATTCCATTCTCTAGTGCGCTTTATTCATTTGATCAATTAGGGAAGTAATCATGCAGATTCAAAATATACTGGTAGTATGTGTGGGAAATATTTGTCGTAGCCCAATGGCTGAGTATTTTCTTAAACATAATCATCCAAATCTAAATATTGAATCTGCGGGACTTTCTGCAATGGTTAATCATCCTGCTGATGATAAAGCCATTGCCTGTATGGATCGCCTCAGCATAGATATGCGTACTCATACTGCGCGTCAAATTAATGCAGAACTCATTAAAAAAGCTGATCTCATTCTGGTGATGAGCAAAAATCAGTCTCAACATATTGAGCAAAAATGGCCATTCGCCAAAGGGAAAGTTTTTCGCTTAGGTCATTGGCAAAGTCAAAATGTGCCTGACCCATATCAGCATGACCAAGCTTTTTTTGATGAAACATGTAAAAATATCCAGGCTTATGCCAAAGACTGGCAATCACATCTATAAATTTTAATTAGTTGTTAACTTATGAACCAAAATTCAAATATGAATGATGACACAATTGATTTAAAAGAGTTATTTTTCTCTTTAATTGCGCAATGGAAAGTGATTGCTCTTTGTGTCATTTTAAGTTTGATCTGTGCTTTACTCTATCTCCGAGTCACAACACCTGTTTATTCTACTGATGCTTTGGTTCAAGTAGAAGATGGTAAAAGCGCTGCATCATCAGCATTAATGGGCCAATTGAAAGACGTTGCTGGAGGCATGGGAGCAAAATCCCCTGCAGATGCAGAAATTGAAATCCTCAATTCTAGACTTGTCCTCGGTAAAGTCATTCGAGACTTGAATCTAGATATTCAGATTAAAGATACTAAAGATACCTTTTTTCATAAATTAATTTCGAAGGATAAAACACAGTTAAGCTATAGTGCTAAAGCGGTTCATTATCAAAATAACCAAGCCAATTTATCTATCCTCAAATTTGAAGTCCCTCAATATTACTTAGATAAAAAATTAGTCATTCAGTTTATTGATCAAAATAAATTTAATCTCAGCTATAAAGAGCAAACTATTTTTAAAGGTACTCTTAATCAATTCAATAAATCACAAGACAATAAAGGGATTTGGAATATTCAAATTAATAGCAGTTATCCGTTTAAACAAGATATTGCTGTAACCAAACTTTCACTTCCTTCTGCGGTTAAGTATTTACAAGAGAGCTACTCTGTTTCTGAAAAAGGCAAAATGACTGGCGTCATTGGTTTAAGCCTTACTGGAAATAATCAAGAACATATTACTCAAGTACTGAATCATATTTTAAGTACTTATCATGAACAAAATATTGAACGTAAAACCTTAGAATCAAAGCAAACTCTTGGTTTCTTAGATCAACAACTCCCTGAACTCAAAAAACAGCTTGAAGAATCAGAGATCAAATTTAATAAATTCCGTGAACAATATAATACTGTCGATGTCACTCAAGAATCTGAGTTGATGTTAAAGCAAAATGTTGAATTGGAAAAAATGCGAATTGAATTGAAGCAAAAACAAGCTGAATATTCTGCAAAATATACTCCAGATCACCCTTTGATGACTGAAATCAATGCACAGCTTGCAGCAATTAGCAAGAAATCTACTGAACTTGGACAAGCGATTAAACGTTTACCTGAAACTCAACGTTTATACCTACAACTCTACCGCGATGTTAAAGTCAATACTGAGCTTTATACTGAGTTACTCAATAGTTACCAACAATTAAAGATTGTCAAAGCAGGTGAAATCGGGAATGTCCGTGTTATTGATACTGCCATAGAGCCTGTTAAACCAATTAAGCCACGTAAATTGATCGTTTTAATTCTTTCAATTTTTGTCGGCGGCTTTATTGGTGTTCTTATTGCGCTACTCCGTAACATGCTTTCGTCTGGAATCAAAGATTCATCTCGTATTGAAAATGAATTGGATCTTCCTGTATATGCAACAGTGCCGCGCTCTCCGATTCAAGAAAGCCGTGTTCAGTTACTGAAAAAGAAAAAATCGATTCCTATTTTGGCTGTTAAAAATAGCGAAGATGTTGCAATTGAAAGCCTACGTAGCATCCGAACCACGATTCATTTTGCTTTAAACAAAGCTAAAAATAATATTATTGCAGTTTCTGGTCCTGCACCTGAAATTGGTAAATCATTTATCTCAACCAACCTTGCGGCAATTTTTGCACAAGGTGATAAAAAAGTACTCTTAATTGATGCAGATATTCGTCGTGGTTATTTACATAAATATTTTGATCGTGAAACCTCACCAGGCTTAACCGAGTATTTAACCAATCAAAGTTCAATTGAACAATGTATTGTACAGTCTGAAACAGTCAAAAACCTTGACTTCTTGGCTCGAGGCAAGAATCAAGGCAATGCTTCTGAAATGTTAAGTTCAAGCCGTTTTAGCGAACTTCTAGCGCTATTATCACAGCAATATGACCATATCATTATTGATACACCACCTGTACTTGCAGTAACTGATGGCATCATTATTTCTCAGTTTGTTGGGGTAAATCTTGTAGTTGCACGATATGCGAAAACCCAGATGAAAGAGCTTGAATTAACCATCAATCGCTTTGAACAGGCAGGTACTAAAGTGAATGGCATAATCTTAAATGATGTCCAAGCTTCACTAGGTGGAAATTATGGTTATAACTATGCATATGCTTATGGTTCTTCTAAAGAAGATTAACTCCCAATAAATATTCACATTAAGAGAAGCCAGATTTAGATCTGGCTTTTTATTACTATTCGAATCTGTATATTTTTAGTTGTCATGATCAGATTACTATATCGTTTATGATGAAGACGTTATATGCTTATTCAGTCTATGCTAATGATCAAATTAGCCTCTTAAAAGATTAATATTTGGATATTTTCATGAGTAAAGCCTTACCCATCGCAGTTGCTGTTATTTTAGGTGGTGCTGCACTTGTACCTGTTTATTATGCAACTCAACACCCTGCTGATGTAAACAGTAGTTCAATGTCAAAAAACGCAAAACCTGTTGAAAAAATTAGCTATGCACTTGGTTATGAAGTTGCAAGCCAAACACCACCGGAAGTCGATGTAAACACATTTATTCATGGTATTCGTGATGGTCATGCAAAAAAAGAACGTATATACACAGATGAAGAACTTCAAGCCGCTTATGTAGAATTCCAAAAAGAAATGCAAGCGAAACAATTAGAGAAAACCAAACAAACCAATTCAGCCAATGATTCATTCCTCACAGAGAATGCAAAAAAAGCAGGCGTGATCACGACAGCTTCAGGTCTACAATATAAAGTCACCAAAGAAGGTACAGGCAAACAGCCAACTGCTTCATCTATGGTGACTGTACATTACAAAGGGCAACTTTTAGATGGCAAAGTATTTGACAGCTCATATGATCGTGGACAGCCTGTTGAATTTCCACTCAATCAAGTGATTCCTGGTTGGACGGAAGGTCTGCAACTGATGAAAGAAGGCAGTAAAGCAACCTTCTATATTCCTGCAAAATTAGCTTATGGTGAACAAGGTGTACCAGGCACGATTCCGCCAAATAGCACTTTAATTTTCGACGTTGAATTACTTCAAGTTAAATAATTAAAGAAAGGAGAGCATCGCTCTCCTTTTTTGGATATTCATTATGAAAAAAACACTGATCACACTCGGTTTATGTACACTTTGCACAACTGTTTTTTCAGCACCTATCAATAATAAAAGTTCCCAACAAGATCAATTGGGTTATAGTTATGGCTATGTCATGGGACGTAGCAATGCTGAAACATTAAAACAAATTAATCTCAATGCATTTATTCAAGGGATTAAAGAAGGCTCTTCTGGTCAAAAAGCGACTTTAACTGATGAAGAAATGGCAAAAGCTTTAGCGCAATACAAGCAACAAAGTGAAGCCAAACAAATGCTTGAGTTTAAAAAAATTGCCAGTGAAAATGCCAAACAAGGCGAAGCTTTCCTTGCTAATAATGCGAAACAAACTGGTGTAGTAACACGCCCAAGTGGCTTGCAATACAGCATTCTCCAGCAAGGCACAGGACAATCGCCTACAGCCAAATCAAAAGTTTCTGTCAATTATGAAGGGCGTTTACTCGATGGCACTGTATTTGATAGCTCTTTCGCACGTAATGAAGCTGTTGAATTCCAAGTCAGTCAAGTAATCCAAGGTTGGACAGAAGGTCTACAACTCATGAAAGAAGGTGCGAAATACCGCTTCTTTATTCCTGCAAAATTGGCGTATGGTGAAATCGGTGCTGGGGATAGCATTGGTCCAAACAGTACTTTAATTTTTGATGTTGAACTGTTAAAAGTTTTAGATTGAAGATATTCGTATTTATGGCCTAAAAAGATAAAGTTTCAGAAACAGCTCGGTATATCAATGCAAATACTTTCAACTTGATACAATAAAAGTTAATTTAGAGAATTAGGGTCTGTTGGCATTTAAAGTATAGAATTTATCCATTAAAGGATTTCAAATAAATATACTAGCTGTAGTAGCTCAGACCTGAGCTGACAGTTACCCATTTTTAATGGTGACTGTCATTTTAAATTTGAGCTAAATTCTTCTCAGTCCAAATTCGTTTTCCATCAAGTAATGTTTCAAATGGTGTTCGACTATTACACATTTTGCCCTGATGGATTCGTCCAGTATTAAAATCTTTAACCATTCGTCCAGATCAATGTGTGGCGGTGTTCTAAATTGTATGTTCGCCATAAATTAGAGCATCGAGAGACAATTCGGTTATATTTTAATGTGTGAAAATCTCAATAGAACTTCATTGTCCTCGATGCCAAGGTACAAGTATAAAGAAGAATGGCATCAAACACGATGGTAAACAAAATTACCGTTGTAAATCTTGTGCTCGACAGTTTTTACTGCAATGAAGCTTAAAAATCGTATTAAAGAGTTAGAGATTACTTATGACCATATTTCAAGTGATCTTTGGGAAAGTTTTATTAAAGTCTTTAAGACTCGTCAGTAAGGTACATCTCATACAATAGGAATTGAAGGAAATAATTGTCGCTTAAGACATCGTATTAATCGAACAGTTAGAAAAACTTGCTGCTTTTCAAAGAAGGTATTAAATCATGAAAAAGACTTTAACCTTGAATTCTTTTACATAAATAATGGTTCTATATAGTGGTGTTAAAATAAGCAGCATACTTTTTGAAACACCGCCAAATATTAAAATTACGCAAAATAGATTTTAACTTAGACCAATATTGATCATTCAGCATTGTACGAGGCACAGTGAATTAAGTTTAGCGATTTAATTTTACTATCTCGCTATTTTTTTAAGCAACAAATGTCAACACGCCCTAAATGATCATTTTTTGATTTATTAAAGACACTTATATAGATTAGGATATTTATAAAATCCAATACTTAGTTAAGAATATATTTTGTATATTAAAATAATTTAGAGGAATTAAAATTCGATATGACAAGCTAAAACGAAACTATTAAAGTAATATCGCTCTAGCTTGTATATTTATTTTCTTCCCTTTATAAAAATTTTACAGACTAAAAATACCAACATACTCTAATTTAACTTGATAATTTCTTTTTCAACCTCATAGAAGGTTTTTCTATTAAGTTCCAAGATAAAAAAGCAAATATTATCACTATAACTAAACTTATCAATGAGTGCCAGTAAACATTTAAGCTATTTTTTGTAAAATAAACTAAAGATTGCTGTATAGGAAAAGCATAAATATATATTCCATACGAAAAATCTCCATATTTAGCAAAGTTTTTAAATGTACCACTTATGTAAGATAAATAGATTATTATATACGTACCAAAAATAGAAAAACCTACATAATATAGGTTAAAATAAGTTAAAAATATCAAGAAGAAAATACTAATAAAAAATATTTTTTTCTCAAGCTTAATAGACTCCCTATACAAATAAAAAGTTGCCCCCATCATAAAGTATGATATTAGAACGAATAAATTATGTAAGTTATCATTTACTTTTAAATATGACAGCCCTACACATATTAGTGCAAAAGCAAGAGTTAGATGTTTTTTAAGTAACAGCATTAGCCCTAATATCGCGATTAGAATGTAACACCCTAATTCAAATTTTAGCGTCCATAAAGAACCATTTATATATAATGGATATGGATTATTTAAAAAAACTCCTGGTAATGTTGGAGCTAAAAAATTTAATGTAGTCGCACCAATAAAAAATTTATAAGTTTGTATATTTTTAAAATAATCTATAACAGAAAGTTCTGTCACCATAGGACCCATTATAAAAATCATAAAAATGAAACACCCTATTAAAGCTGGAAATATTCTTAAGCTTCTAGCAAGAATATAATCTTTTAATGATTTACTTCTTTGAAAGCTTTGACAGATTAAAAAGCCGCTAATGATAAAAAAAGCTCCAACAGCAATACCTCCTATTGTTGTCTGTCCATGGAGTAAAATTGCTAATGGATCCTCATTCCCTTTACCATAAACTATAGGAAATGCATGCGAAAAAATGACTAGAGAGGCTGCTATAAATCGAATAATATCAAGATTATTTTTCCTACTGTCCATATATGCTGATATTGTATTTGACATAAATTATCCTATTTATTTTTTAACCTTAAATAAAAATTAAAACCATTATGTTAATGCTTCAAATGTCTTGGTCTAAACCCTGTTGCCAATAATGCTACTGCATAAGCAAACACACCAAGTACACATAAACCAACCACTTCAAGAATACGAATCCATTGCGAAACATCGCCTTTGTACCAAGTCAAGCCGATCCACAATGCAATAATCATGACAGCATTTGCAATCGCATATTGGATGAATAATTTTTTCCAATGTGCACCAAATCTAAAAATATCTTTCTTATGCAAATAGAAATATAACATCCCTGCATTGACCAATGCTGAACCTGAAGAGGCAATTGCCAAAGCCATATGTTCCGCTTGCCAATCAATCAGTTTAAAAATCCCAATAAAGATGACGTTTAAAATCGCATTGGCTGCAACAGCCATTAGACCCACTCGCACGGGTGTCTTAGTATCTTGAATCGCATAAAAACCGGGTGCAAAAACTTTAATTAGCATGAATGCCAATACACCGCCACTCATACATTGCAATGCCATCGCAGTCATTTGTGTATCACGGGCATCAAATGCACCGTGTTGGAATAAAGCTTGAATAATCGGCGTTGAGAGCATAAATAATGCAATACTTGCTGGAATACCCACAAGGAAAATGACACGTGCTGCCCAATCTAACATTCTGCGGAATTTTGCTTGGTCTTGTTCAGCCTTACTTACTGAAAGTGATGGAAGAATTACTGTACCAATCGCAACACCAATCAATCCAAGTGGCAGCTCAGTCATACGTTCTGCACTATACAACCAAGACACTGAGCCATCTTGCATAAATGATGCCCAGATCGTATTGAGGAGCAAATTGATTTGCGTCACCGATACACCAAACAATGCAGGCAACATCAACTTAAGAATTCGATCTACCCCTTCATGCTTAAAATCAATCTTGGGCGGAATCAGTAATTTTTTATTCCACAATTCAGGAATTTGAATAGCGAGTTGTAATACACCTGCTGCAACGACAGCCCAACCTAATGCCATAATCGGTGCAGCCATATGTGGTGCTAACCACCAAGCGCCAGCTATCATCGCTACATTTAGCAGTACAGGTGAAAATGCGGGCGATGCAAAAGAACCATAACTATTCAGAATACTACTTGCAAATGCAGTTAACGACATAAACATCAAATAAGGAATCGTTAAACGAAACATATCTACCGCAAGATCAAATTTAGCAGGATCGTTATGAAATCCAGGTGCATATACATACAAAATTACAGGGGCTGCGATCATACAAAATAAGGTCAGCAAGGACATGACAGTTAACAAACAGCCAAAGACCCGACTAATTAGAATTTGCACTTCTGCATGTAATTTTGTGGTCTTGTATTCTGTTAAGACTGGAATAAAGGCTTGAGAAAAAGCCCCTTCGGCAAATAATCGCCTAAAAAAATTGGGAATACGAAAGGCAACAACAAAGGTGTCGAAATCCTTACCTGCACCAAACACATTGAGCAAAACCATATCTCGCACAAGTCCTAAAACTCGAGACAACATGGTCATTGCACTGACAATAAAGGTGGATCGCCACAGCGCCATCGCATTCACCCAGTTAAATAAAGTCGCTATTGTAGTTAAATATTCTTAAATTTGCGTTGTTAAATCATAACCAACACGGCATTTTACTTGAGTTTTCACCAACTAAATTGGCTTAATCTATACGTTAATCCGTTATTTTGTTTCAAGCTGCTTTTGAATAGACAAACTTTGTCTAAATTCTTGCCATTGAAAATGCGGTCCTGGATCAGTTTTACGACCCGATGCAATATCAGAATGCCCTGCTATATGATGATCAGTTTTTGGATATACGGTTTGTAATGTTGCCACAACATCGACCAATGTTTGATATTGAATTGCTTCAAAATCAGTATCATCACTGCCTTCAAGTTCAATACCTATCGAATAATCATTACATTCAACTTTGCTTAAATACGTTGAACGTCCCGCATGCCAAGCACGATCATTAAAATTGACAAATTGTAGAACTTCACCAGTCCGTAAAATCAATAAATGTGTAGACACTTGCATCCCTTCAATCGTTTGAAAATAAGGATGCAAAGACCAATCGAGTTGATTTTGAAAAAATTGTTCAATATAGCCGCCACCAAATTGTGATGGTGGCAAACTAATATTGTGAATCACGATCAACTGAATTTCGGTATTTTCAGGGCGCTGATTATAATTGGGGGATGGGACTTGTCTCGCGCCAATCAATTGTCCATTTACGACCTGAAACTGCGGTGCAGATTGCATAGCGTTTTTTCTATTTTCAAGAATCTATTGGAATTCTAGTCTACTCTGATCTGATTAAAATAAAAACTTATTCAAATTACAAAGGACGGTGATAATATAGCGCTCAGTTTTTGAAGCTTACACCGATAGGGACATCCATGAGCATACCTGCATCTTTGCTTGAACAATCTATTCAAATCAATATTCAACAAGCACTTCAAGAAGATATTGGTGATGCGGATATTACGGCACTCTTGAGCCCTGAAGATGAACAAGCCACAGCAACCATTATCACCCGTGAAGATATGATCTTGGCAGGACAGCCGTGGGTCAATGCTTTGATTCAAGCCTATGATCCAAGTATCGAAATCACATGGCTTAAAAATGATGGTGATTTCGTCAAAGCCAATGAAACCATTTATAAACTTGCGGGTTCAGCACGTAGCTTATTGACTGTTGAACGCCCTGCTCTGAATTTTGTTCAAACGCTTTCAGCAGTAGCAACTAAAACAGCTGAATATGTAAAATATTTGGATGGAACGCATACCAAACTTCTCGATACCCGCAAGACATTGCCAGGTCTACGCATTGCCCAAAAATATGCGGTTGCGGTTGGTGGTGGTCAGAACCATCGTTTAGGCTTATTCGATGCTTTTTTAATTAAAGAAAACCATATCATGGCAGCAGGTGGTATCGCACAAGCGATTGCCAAAGCACATCAAATTGCACCAGGTAAGCCTGTAGAAGTTGAAGTCGAAACTTGGGAAGAACTCGATCAAGCCATTGAAGCCAAAGCAGATATTGTGATGCTCGACAATTTCAGTCAACAACAAATGATTGATGCGGTAAAACATGTGGCGGGGCGCTGTAAACTCGAAGCATCGGGTAATATTACCCTTGATAATTTAAATGAAGTTGCACAAACAGGCGTGGACTATATTTCGATGGGTGTTTTAACCAAAGATGTCAAAGCAATTGATTTATCTATGCGCTTTAATGCCTAAGTGAATACGCTCATGTTTCAAGCAGTGCATTGCTGCTTGAAACTGAGCAATCATTCAAAATAATCCTTACAAAATATAACGATGCAAAAATTAAAAATCCGTTAATTTTGTTCAAAACATCTTCAAAAATGCAACTTCCTCATATAAATATCCCCATATAAAGAAGAGTAATAAACAATGAAGAAACATCTTTTATATTCATCTATCTTAGCACTTACAATTCCAATCCTCAGCCATGCAGATGCGATCAATGTGCATGTGCTCAGTGCCACGATCAAAGATCAAAATATTGCCAATGCCGAAGTGATTTTACAAAAGAATGGTGAACGTTCTGCTTCAAGCTCAAGTAATAGTAATGGTCGTGCAACGGTGAATGCCAATACCACAGACAATGCTGATAACTTACTCATTATCAAAAAATCGGGCTATTCAACATTAGTTGCCAAATGCCCTTGTGATGGTATGACTTATGCGCTGAGTCCTGTGCTCAAAGACTTAAATAGTATGCGTATCGTCCTTAACTGGGGTAAAAATCCATCTGATTTAGATTCACATTTAAGTTATAAAAATCAGCACATTTACTGGGATCGCAAGCAAGGTTTAGAAGCCAATCTAGATGTGGATGATGTCGACTCCTACGGTCCTGAAACCGTGACGATTGATCGACGTTTAGAGGGTCAATATTATGTTTATTCTGTACATGATTTCTCAGATCGTGGACAACCGAATACGACAAACTTATCCAATAGCCAAGCCAAAGTCATGGTGTACACTGGTGAGTCGCTAATTCGTTCTTATTATGTCCCGACGGGTCAAACCGGTAATTTATGGACGGTTTTCCGTATCAGTCCTGAAGGTGAGATTCAGGACATTAACCGCATGTCAGGAACAACGGTGAATGCCAGCCAAGTAGGTTCAAGTGTTTCCAATTATCAAAGCCAAAGCACACGGGTAAATATTGTTCCTGTTTCAGCAGCTGCTCAAGCCCGTGCCAAAACTTTAAATTTAAATGCAGATAAAGCCTATAAAAACAATCAGTTTGAACAAGCTTCTATGCTTTATCAACAATCAATTGATTACAATCCGAATGCAGGGCAAACCTACAGTAATCTTGCTGTGACTTATCAAAAGTTAAATCGTTCATCTGAAGCACTTTGGGCAAATCAAAAGGCAATCGCCCTTGCCAGCAATGACAATACCCGTGCCTATTCTCATTATAATATGGGTAAAATCTATGAAAATAATCAAGACTTTGCTCAGGCCAAACAGCATTACCAACTTGCCAATCAGTACAAACCTAGCCCAACTTATGATGAAGCAATTCAACGGGTGAGCCGTTAATATAAAAAACCCAAAGCCTCTACTGACTTTGGGTTTTTACACTTTATTTATGCATCAAATTTGATTACAAAATCACCAATTTATACATGGAAAAAGGCTGTCAGAAAGCCTATAATATTGGGCTTTCCAATCTATTCTTGAAATTTAGCCAATGAAGACTTTGAAACAACAAGTTTTATTCTTACTTGTCGCGTTTTTATCTGTATTTGCTTTTTTCTTATACCAAGAAGATATCACGCGTTTCTTTCAATTACGTGACATCTATCTAAAACCCCGCCTATTCAAATACGGCTTTTCAATTTTATTGAACTATGCCTTTATTAGCTTATTTTATTTAATTTTAAGAAAAACTTTTGCGACGATTTTGTTGAGCCAATTTGTTATTTTCTTACTGACTTTTATCAATATCAAGAAAGAACAATACCTTTCGGCAAGCCTCGTGCCGAATGATTTTTTACTTTTCAAAGAAACCTTTATTGCTTCACCGATTTTTTTAAAAATCGCGGTATTTGGCGCAATCGCTGTATTCGTTGCCTTATTTGTTTTCCTCTATCGTAAAGAAAAATTAGGTACGAAGCCCTTACTTCTGACCAATAGTATTTTATCTTTTGCGATACTCGGATTCTTTATCACGGCGAATTTTAAAGATAATTTTAGAGAAAACTGTCCCGCGCCTAAAAAGGGGACACTGTGTGAATATTCATTGTATTTACCTAATACACGTGGTGATTGGGTCGGTGATCATTTAACCATAAAACACTTAGGCTTTTCGGCATTCTTTTTCTCTAAAACTGTCGATGGGTTGAATAATAAAATTTTCCAAACTCAGGTGATTCCTGAAAAAGAAGTGGAAACTTTTTATCAAACACCTCAGGAGTTTAATGAAACTCCAGCACCCGTTTCTGATGAAAATTCAGCAGAAAAACAACTGCCGAATATTGTTTTTGTGATGAGCGAATCACACTGGGATGCAACACAACTGGATAAAAGTATTCCACGCAATATCACCCCAACGATCAATAAAAATCAAGTATCTACCCTGCTTTCTCCAAGTTTTGGTGGCGGCACAGCCAATGTCGAGTTTGAAGTGCTGACCAGTTTAAATACCTTTTTGAATCATAATGAATTGGCTTATGTTTCAAAATTAAAACGCCCGACCTATTCATTGCCGATGTATCTCAATACTTTAGGTTATGAAACAACAGCCATGCACAACAACGGTAAATATTTCTATAACCGTAGTGCCGTGTATCAAAATATGGGCTTCAATCGTTTTACTTCGATTGAAAATATGATCAACATGGCGGATCGTGCTAAATATATTAACGCTGCTGGTTGGGCGACGGATGATCTGATTTATAACAGTATTGAAAATCAACTTAAAAATACCGATAAACCTCAATTTATCTATGCTATCAGTGTCGAAAACCATCCAATGTATGGTGATGATCGTTTTGGTAAAGATAATTTTAAAATCACTAAAAAGGGTATTAGTGACAATTCAAAACGTGCGCTCAATACCTACTTAACAGGTATGCAACGCGCAGATAATAAACTTAAAGCTCTGATTGAAAATGTGAAGACTTTAGATCGCCCAACGATTGTGATCTTCTTTGGTGACCATTTACCGAACTTACAAAAAGTCTATGATGAATATGGTTACTTTAAATCTGAACAAGAGAAAACTGAGAAAAAAGATACACGTTTCTTTGAAACACCACTCTCAGTTTGGGCAAACTTCCCGATTGACAAAAGGCAGTTTGAAGGGCAATTTGTGGCTGCACACTTCTTAGCGCCTAAAGTACTGGAAGCAGCACACGTTCCGCTGTCGCCTTATTATACTTTTGTGAACAAAGTCAGTTCTTGTTATAAAGCAGTGCATAACACAGGCACACAAACTCAAAAATCGTGTGATTTTGATTCACAGCAAGTATTGAAAGAATACAAGGACATGAATATGGATGTGTTGAATGGTAAGAACTTTACTTATCAAATTTTAAAACCTGAAATTTAATCAATATTTTAAGAACATTATAAAGATTAAATTTTCTGAATAGTGTAAAATATATAATATATTTAATTAAAATCGCTAAAATGTTAATGTTTTTTGTTAAACAACAAATGGTTTTTTTTATAATTTCATTTGTTTCTGTAATTTTCTCCATCTTTGTGAGTAATTCTTTCTCCTATAAAATTTTGAATGGGGGTTATATATTTACCTTAGTTCAATATTTTTTTTCTACGCTGATTATTTTTTCTATATTGAATTTAATTTATTGCATTACAAAAAAATTTAAATTCTCTATCATATTTTTCTTATTTTTCTATCTCTTACTTAACTTTATTAATATCAAAAAAGAAGCATATCTATCTTCACCTTTTACACCAAGAGATTTTTTATTATTTAATGAAACTTTAACTTCTGCTCCTGCTTTGCTTATTTTAAGTGTACTCATTGGAGTATTTATCTTTACTTTTTCTTTAATTAAAGTCTATAAATATGAAAGAAAACAATCACAACATCCTTTCATTTTAAATTTTTTAATATTTATAATCACCTTTCCTTTTTTTATTTTTATGAACGCAAAAGAAAATTTTTTACCTTATTGTGAAAAATTAGATGCTCCTTCTTTATCTTGTAAATTTGCATTAGCGATGCCCAAAACACGAAATAATTGGGTTGGAGATCATGAAATCATTAAATCCTATGGATTTTTAACTTTTTTCATTTCAAAAACATTTGATAATATTTATAAAGCGAAATTTCAAAAACCTATTCCTAAAGAAACAATCTCTTTGCTCTATAAATCTAAAGATCAAAAGCAAATAGATAAATTACCCAATATTGTCTTCGTAATGAGCGAAGCTCATTGGGACGCATCCCAACTGGCTCAATCACTACCTCAAAATGTTACACCTACAATTAATCAGCACCAACTATCTACATTTCTCTCTCCAAGTTTTGGTGGAGGTACTGCAAATGCCGAATTTGAAGTATTAACCAGTTTAAATTCGTTCTTGAACCATAATGAATTAGCTTATGTATCAAATTTAAAACGCCCAACTTATTCTTTACCTATGTATTTAAATACATTAGGTTATGAAACAACAGCAATGCACAATAATGGCAAATATTTTTATAATCGCAATAAAGTCTATCAATTATTAGATTTTCAACGTTTCATTGCTCTTGAAAATATGGTCAGCAAAAACGAACAACCTAAATTTATCAACGATGCAGGTTGGGCAACTGATGACTTGCTTTATGAAAATATTAAAAATCAACTAAATAAACTCGATAAACCTCAATTTATTTATGCTATTAGTGTTGAAAATCATTTCAATTATTCAGATGATCGCTTTGGTACTGACAACTTCAATATCAATAAATTAAATATTAGTGAATCATCTAAGCAGAAGCTAAATACTTATTTCTCAGGAATGCAACGTGCTGATCAACATTTAAACTCTTTAATTCAATTTATTAATCAAACTAATCGACCAACGATTGTCATTTTTTTTGGTGATCATTTACCTAGTTTGCAAGAAGTATTTGATGAGTTTCATTTCTTTAAATCCGAACAAGAGAAAACTGAGAAAAAAGATACCCGTTTCTTTGAAACACCACTCTCAGTTTGGGCAAACTTTCCAATCGACAAAAAACAGTTTGAGGGACAATTTGTGGCTGCACACTTCTTAGCGCCTAAAGTACTGGAAGCAGCACACGTTCCGCTGTCGCCTTATTATACTTTTGTGAACAAAGTCAGCTCTTGTTATAAGGCTGTACATAATACTGGGACACAACCTCAAAAATCTTGTGCATTTAATCAAGCAGATGTACTCAAACAATACCAAGATATGAATATGGATGTGTTGAATGGTAAGAACTTTACTTATCAAATTTTAAAACCTGAAACAAAAAGTTAAGTCAGTTTAAAAAATACTAAGAAGATTCTTTCGAATCTTCTTTTTTTCGCTCTGGCTGTAATTGATCACTATCTTGCGCAGTTGAATCACCTTGTCCAAAATAATCTCTGCGAGGATCACTCACCATTAAATAAAACGTAATCATTGCGAATAGAAAAATCAGAATCTTCATGATCACACCATTGTTTTAAAATTTTTAACTATCCTAAATACTTCACCCTGCAAAATGTTGGAGAATGTGTATATCAAACACAGCTATTTCCGCGATTTTCTGTATCTACTGGGTACTTTAGATAAACTGAATCTTAAACATGTAAAATTATTACTATATACAGTTAAACAACTCAATAAAACTAGAAGAAAAAATAAGGTGCAATTGCACCTTATTTTTATAATGAGGCTCTGAAATTTAAGACTCGATAAAACCCATATATGGGTCAGAGAATGAATCTTTCCCTGTTTCAATACGACCTGCAAAGCGACGTTTATAACTATTATCACCATCTATGGTCACAGTAAAATCATACCAACCACCAAAATCTGCCATATCCCAATTCAACTCTTTTTCAGTCGATGCAGTTTCGATGCTCCATGTCTTATTTGGTAAATAAGCATTGGCTTTTACGGTTAATTTGGTCGTTTTCCCCGCATCATTCCGGACTTTTAGATAGATTTTTGAACTACAGTCTTCTACGCAGACACGGACTTCTGCCAATGAATCTGTTTGTGTGGTTTTGGTTAAATCACCCGTAAACCCGCGATGAAATCCGTTAGGTCCCAAAACCCATAAATCATATTGTCCTGTCGAAGTATTCCACACATCATCCAACTGCTTGCCTGCTTCAACCATATAACGTCGTGGTATCGCATTTAGATCCAACTTGTCGTAAACATGAAATACAGCTGCATGCGTTCCTGTATTTGAGAACATGAGCTTTACTGACTTGTTTGCCACATCTACTTTGGCACTGGTATGTAAAATATAAGGCAGAGCACGTGAGAAACGCGTCCCCGTTTGTTGAACAGGATAAACTTGACTCAAAGGACGGGAAACTTGTGGCAGCAATCCTTGAGCAGTACGGATCGCATCTGCCTCACTCTTGGTCTTTTTACCCACTAAATCAGGAATTACGGCAGTGTTCGGATTTTTAAAATCGAATGCTGTGGTCAAATCACCACACACTGCACGGCGATAAGGGCTGATATTCGGTTCTTGTACACTAAAACGTTGTTCTAAGAAACGAATCACAGATGAATGATCAAACACTTGTGAGTTGACCCAGCCACCTCGACTCCACGGTGAAATCACATACATCGGAACACGAATCCCAGGCCCATAGACACCGACCCCATTACTTACAGTTGGATCGGTAAAATTAGGCTGCCCTGCTGATGCTTTAGGATGTGCCGCATATTCATAAGACATCTGTTCATCTGTTAATGTGGATTTACCATGAACTATCACAACTTTTGTGTCTTTATCTAATTCTTTAGATGGTGCACTCGGTGATGGAACATGATCAAAGAAACCATCATTTTCATCAAAATTCACCAATAAAACCGTCTGACTCCAAACTTCAGGATTCGCTGTTAATGCATTCAATACTTCTTGAATATACCAAGCCCCTTGTACTGGGCTAGATGGTCCAGGGTGTTCACTATAAGTTGCAGGTGCAATCATCCAACTGACTTGAGGCAATTGACCTGTGGCAATGTCTTCCTTGAATGAGCCTAAAAAACCACCATCTGGCATGGTATTGGCAATGCCTTTATATAAGGGCTGGGTTGCATCAATTGCTGGATCATAAGCTGGACAAATTATATTGTTATTGACGGGTTTCCCTGACTGTTCATTAGCACGGCGATATTGTTTAAAACCCGCCAAAGGATTGTCGGTAAAGTTATCTGGCATGTTTTGATAAACTTTCCAAGTCACCCCCGCTTGCTGTAAGCGCTCTGGATAAGTTGTCCAATCATAGCCCGTCGTTGATGGTCCAATCGCATCCAAATCATTCACCACACTCGCCACACCTGCTGCTTTAGGACCATTTGAACCTGTCCAAATAAACATACGGTTTGAGTTAGTACCTGTATGCATCGCACAATGGTAAGCATCGCAAAGGGTAAAAGCATTTGCCAGAGAAAATTGGAATTCGACTTCTTGTTGTTTGTAATAGCCCATGGATTGGGGATTTTTATATTGTACCCAATTGCCCATACGCCCATGATTCCAAGCGTATTGCCCATCTGTCCATGAATGCGGTGTACCGCTCACGCGCTGTGCATTGCCACGAGTACTGTCTAAATGATAGGGATAAATTTTATTCTTATCTTTATCATACTGTTCCCAAACTTTACGATTGTCTGAGAGTGGAATTGTGAAACGATCACCAAAACCACGAACCCCTTTTAAAGTCCCAAAATAATTATCAAATGAACGATTTTCTTGGGTCAAAATAATCACATGCTTAACGTCTTTAATCGTTCCTGTTTCAACTTTGGCATCGATGGCTAAGGCTTTTTGAATGCTGGCTGGAAAGCTGGCTAATGCTGCTGTACCGAAAATCGTTTTACTTGAATTGACTAAAAAATCACGACGGTTCATGAATATATCCTTATATTTTTATTATGGTGCACAATGGATTTTGCAGTTTGAAACTGGTGGCTGTGTTGTAGTGTTATCACCACTATCATTATTGTCATTACATGCGCTGAGTAACACACTTATACTCGTGACGCAGATCAGGAGAAAATTTCGCATTGTCCTATCCATAAACTAGAAGTACGAATAGTCAATACGACACCAATGACAGTTAAGTTAAACTTTCATGGCAATTTAATGAAGCTTCATGAATAAAAAGGCATAAAAAACGCATCCGAAGATGCGTTTTAAATCTCAAAGAATCTGGAAAGTTATCAATTAAAAAATCATCAACTAAGAATTACCAACCCAGTGCTTCTTGTTGTTTTTTCACCAACTCTTGAATCCCTTTTTCAGCCATTTCTAACATCGCATTTGATTGTGCACGTGTAAATGGTTTTTCTTCCGCAGTGCCTTGAATTTCAATAAATTCACCAGCTTGTGTCATCACTACATTCAAGTCAGTTTGACAGTTAGAATCTTCTTCATAGCAAAGATCAAGTAGAACTTCATCTTCAAAAATACCCACAGAAATTGCAGCAACGAGACCTTTTAATGGGTCTTGTTTGATTTTTTTCTTTTCTAAAAGCACATTCATCGCATCGATCAATGCCACTGCAGCACCTGTAATTGAAGCAGTACGTGTACCACCATCCGCTTGGATCACATCACAGTCGATAGTAATGGTGTTTTCGCCTAATTTTTTCAAATCAACCATTGAACGTAGACTACGACCAATCAAACGTTGAATTTCTTGGGTACGACCTGACTGTTTACCACGTGCTGCTTCACGGTCACTACGTGTATGTGTTGAACGTGGCAACATACCATATTCAGCAGTCACCCAGCCTTGACCTTTTCCTTTTAGAAAACGTGGAACTGAATTATCAATACTCGCAGTACACAGCACTTTTGTATGACCAAATTCAACCAAAACAGAACCTTCCGCATAACGTGTGTAGTTACGGGTAATTTTCACATCACGTAATTGATCTAAGGCACGTTGGTCGATACGCATAGTTTGTCCTATTTGGATTTAAATAAATATTGTGCGTAATTATAACAGATCATAGAGGGATGGTTTTATTACATCATGCTGTTTTTATTTTGAATGAAAAACCCAAATCATCATCTTATTCATAAAACAAAATAATTCATAAACTTAATATCTGAAACAAACATCGAATGATGTTTTAAACTGCGGAATAATCTATTGTGTTAATAGCCAAGCTGTAATTTCAAACGTTTCCCACAGGCGATAATCGTTCTGCGATCGGCATCTATTGCACCATGCTCGATGACCAAAATCCGCATTTCCAAAGTAATATCATAATGTGGATAAGATGCTGTACGATGAAACAAACGTGCATCAATCTCTAAGCTCTGAGCAAAAGCATGCAACTCTTCCAGCGTATCTGCCATGAGATGACACCATTCTCGACCTCTAAATTGAACCTTTGCTCGATCTACATAAACAGCCACATCCTCACCCCTTAATCCCTGCTATATTGAATATATGAATGATTGGTTGTTATTTCAAATATTCAATCGTAAACGACAAACTTCTGTGTGATCCATTCATATGAAAAAATACCTCATCAGCGCCTGCCTCATTGGTGAAAATGTCCGCTACGATGGCAAAAACTGCTTACAACAGCAACTCAAACAACTGATTGAAACAGGTCAAGCTGTGACGATCTGTCCTGAAGTTTCAGGTGAATTGAGCACGCCTCGTCCTCCTGCTGAAATTGTCGGTGGTGATGGTTGTGATGTTTTAAATCATCGAGCGAAAGTAATGGATGCACAAGGCAATGATGTCACGCAAGCCTTTATTTTAGGTGCAGAAAAAACTTTAAAACTTGCGCAAAAATATCAAGTCACCCATGTCATTCTCAAAGCCAATAGCCCATCTTGCAGTTCAAACATGATTTATGATGGAACATTTACAGGACAAAAGACTCAAGGCGTAGGCGTCACCACAGCATTGCTTGAACAACACGGTTTTCAAGTCATGACTGAGGATGCGTTTTTAAAACAACTTGAGAATAAGTGACTGTAAATTAAAAAGAGTGCCTAAGCACTCTCTGGAAAATTTGAAAATATTATTCTTTATTTTCAGCCATTTTATCCGCCTTTGCCGCCCAATAGGTTGCCAAAGCAGGTCCTGAAATATTGTGCCAAAGACTAAAAATTGCACTCGGAACCGCTGTTACAGGTGAAGCTGCAAAATGAATCGCGGCGAGCGTTACGCCTAAACCTGAATTTTGCATACCCACTTCAATCGATACTGCTTTCGAGTCAGGATAAGACAGTTTAAACAAACGACTTGCCCAATAACCGAGTAAGAAGCCCAAACCATTATGTAGCATCACAACACCAAGAATCAGCAAACCCGACTGTAAAATCGATGCCTTACTTGCTGCAATAATCGCAGCCACAATCACCACAATCGCAATTACTGAAATCAAAGGCATGATTTGAATATATTGTTCTGTTTTTTGTTTAAATGCACTGCGTAGAATCACCCCGAGAATGATTGGGAAAATTACCACTTTTAAAATATCAATAAACATCGAGCCTGCATCAATCGGAATCCATTGACTGGCCAAAACATAGAAAATTGCAGGGGTCAGAATCGGGGCTAAAAAAGTTGAAACCGTCGTACATGCGACAGATAAAGCGGTATTTGCCTTCGCCATATACGCAATCACATTGGATGCTGTTCCACCAGGACAACAGCCAACGAGGATGACACCAACAGCAATTTCAGATGGAAGTCGAAATAATTGACAAAGTAAATAGGCAAGCCCTGGCATGATCACAAACTGTGCAACCACACCAATCAACACCGCTTTGGGGCTTTGCAAAACGCCTTTAAAATCATCCACAGTCATGGTCATGCCCATACCGAGCATGATAATCCCCAAAACCCACGGAATATAAGCTTTCATCCATACAAAAGCATTTGGGAAACACAATGCAATAAAGGCAAAGACCATGACCCAAAGTGCAAACGTCTTTTGTACGAATTTGCTAAACGCTAAGATTGCCGACATCGTCCCTACCTGAATACATTTTTACCCCTGATCAGGCTAATTTTAATCGAACTTAGACAAACGGATTGTATTTTTGTGATGTTACTGCGGTTTTTCTACATTTAAAATTTGATTTGCCACCACACGTTTGACCCCAACAGCAAGCATTTCCTGCCATGCATGTTGTAAAGAACCTTGTAAATCAATCGCTTTGGTTGCATCGGAAATCACAAAAGTTTTAAACCCTAACTTGGCAGCATCCATTGCTGTCCATGCCACACAAAAATCCGTCGCAATACCAACAATATAGACAGTATCAATGCCACGTTCTTTTAAATAACCTGCTAAACCCGTCGTGGTCTTATGATCCGCTTCCATAAATGCTGAGTAACTATCAATTTGTGAATGGAAGCCTTTACGAATAATCATTTGCGCAGTTGGAATATCGAGATCGGGATGAAACTCAGCATCCTGTGTCCCTTGTACACAATGCGATGGCCACAACACTTGCATGCCATAATCCAACTGAATCATGTCATAAGCTTGATGATCAGGATGATTTTCAACAAAGGAAATATGATTTTCAGGATGCCAATCTTGGGTCAGGATAATATTGTCAAAATGTTGTGCCAATTGATTAATGGTCGGAATAATTTGCTCTGCATGGGCAACTGCTAAATTTCCACCTGAGGTAAAACCATTTTGGACATCGACCACGATTAAAGCACTGCGTTCTGACTGTGACATTTCCCTACCCTGATTCATAAGCCTACTTCATCTAGGCTATTTTAATTTTGAAAATAAAAATACCAATGACTCAACATACAATAAAAAAGCCCGCAAATGCGAGCTTGTGATAGAAATCAATAACTAAGCCTTGAAATCCACTTTTAAAATCAGGTTTTCAAAAACCAAAGATAAAATCAAATGAATCAATACTATGCAGACTCTAAACGACGCGTTAATAACACCATGATAATCGCTGAAATCACAATACATGGAATCGCGGCACTGATCACCCCTGTTGCACCACTGCCCATTGCCAAAAGTTGCCCTGCGATAGCAGGTCCCATCATTGCACCAATACGTCCAACAGCCGAAGCCGCACCGACACCCTGACCACGCAAATGAGTCGGATAAACAAAACTACCAAAGGCATACAACACACCCTGACCACCGATTGTGAAAGTTCCCATGATCGCAGCCGCAACAAACATCAAATTTAAAGTGGTTGCTGAATTTAAACTGAATAAACCAATCAAAATACCCACATACATCAGAATAATGACATAGGCTTTATTGCAACGGTCAATCAACATTCCTAAAACCACTGTGCCAATCGCAGCGCCAATTTGGAAATACACCATCGCCATACTGCCATCTTTACGGCTAAAGCCAAGCTCAGTGAATAGAGATGGCAACCAACTCAACATGATGTACACCACCATTAAGGTGAAGAAATAACTCACCCACAACAACAGCGTGCGTGGTGCATATTCACGGCTGAACAAATCCTGATAAGATAATGGTTTTTGATCTGTATTTTGCACAGCTTGTTGTGCTTTTAAAAACTCACGTGACTCAGGTAAAAACTTGATCATCAATGGCACAACGATCAAAGGAAGCAGACCACCCACATAGAAAATTGTTTTCCAGCTGCTCGCCAAATCTGTCGAAGCCAACTGCGCTGCCAATAAAGAGACAATAATCGCCCCAATCGGCATACCACAATACATCAAACCTACCGCACGACCACGATTTTCAGGTGAGGTTGATTCGGATGCCAAAGCAATTAGATTTGGCATTGCAGCCCCTAAACCTGCACCTGCCAAAAAACGCACCAATAATAAAGAATAAAAGCTATTGACCCATACTGTACCTAAAGTAAAAATTGCGAAAATTGAAACGGATGCGATCAATACTTTCTTTCGACCAATACGATCTGCATAACGCCCACCCACCAATGCGCCAGGCAATAAGCCTAAAATCCCTGCACTGAAAAATAGACCCAGTTGCGTCGCATCCAAAGCAAAATATTCTTTAATCCCTGCTGCCGCTACCCCAGCGGCTTGAATATCAATACCCTCGATCACGGCGATCAAAAAGCAAATCAGCACAGTCACTGTGGCATGCTTTTTATCTAAAGAAACTGATCTATCCATTATGGAATATCCTTTTACGCGATATGAACAAAGGCGAATCTTCCAACAGTCAGAATAGATAGATAACTATCAAAAGGTGGTAGAAAATTGATGATGCTTAAAAGCTATATTGGAAAATTCTCACTTTGTTGAATGAATAAATAAGTGTTAGAACCAATTATTCGGTATAAGTTTCTACGTTTTTGGTCAGGAATATTGAAAATAGCGATGACTATTCTCACACAATAAGAACTGATTTCTGACTTCTATATATAAAAAAACGATTAAAAAATGAAAATTTATTTATGAAAAGAAATTTGTAGATCCTATTTTTTAAGAACATTTGCGTCTTTTATCATTCTAAAAAACACTAAATCCTTACTGTCCAATAAAACATCGGCATAGAACACTCAAAAAAAGCCAATAACAGAAAAATATGACGCTGATTCTGTGGATGATTTGTTGCTTTTGTTAAAGAATTTCCTAGCTTTGGCGAAAGTATATTGTTCTGTCACGCTGAATCAGTCATAATTTGCATAAGCATTATGCAATCCTCAATACGATTGTTTTTTGCTCAAATCAAAATACTGCAACTATCCCCAATCCTTGTTTACTCAAACGCATGGTGGATGGTCAAATAGGATGTTTTTTCAAAATGACTCAGCAAGCACAGACCATTCAAGGCTCAATTGTCGCAATCGTCACCCCCATGTTTGAAGATGGCAGCGTAGATTGGAAGAGTCTTGAGAAGCTCGTTGAGTGGCACATAGAACAAGGCACTAACAGTATTGTTGCTGTCGGTACAACCGGTGAAGCATCTACTCTTAGCATGGCAGAACACGCTGAAGTAATTAAAGAAATTATTCGTGTTGCCAATAAACGTATTCCAATTATTGCCGGTACTGGTGCGAACTCAACACACGAAGCGATTGAACTCACCAAAGAAGCAAAACAACTCGGCGCAGATGCCGCTCTTCTCGTGACCCCTTATTATAACAAGCCTACGCAAGAAGGTTTATTCCAACACTATAAGGCGATCGCTGAAGCAGTTGATCTTCCGATCATTCTTTACAATGTCCCAGGTCGTACAGGTGTAGATATGCACAACGACACTGCGATTCGTTTAGCGGATATTCCTCAGATTGTCGGTATCAAAGACGCAACGGGCGATATTCCTCGTGGTCAAGAATTGCTTGAAGGTTTAAAAGGCAAAAACATGGTCGTCTATTCAGGTGACGATGCCACTGCTGCTGAACTCATTCAACTTGGCGCACTGGGTAATATTTCAGTGACTGCCAATGTCGCACCTAAAATCATGAGCGAATTATGCGCTGCTGCATTACAGGGTGATGTTGCTACTGCAAAAGAGAAAAATGACCAAGTTGCAAAATTAAACAATATTTTATTTTGTGAATCGAACCCAATTCCAGTGAAATGGGCACTTCATGAAATGGAATTAATTGGTACAGGCGTTCGTTTACCATTAACTCCACTCGCAGAACAATACCGTGCTCCACTGCGTGAAGAACTCAAAGCAGCGGGTCTCATTTAATTAAGAGCTTATAATTATGCAATTACGTTTAGGTTTAGCTTGTGCCCTTTCAGCTTTAAGTTTGGCGGGTTGTAGTTCACTTGGAATCAACAATGGTTCTTTAGACTATAAAAATACAACCTCTGTAGAGCCGCTTAAATACCCTGAAGGGTCAACAGTTAGACCTGCAACGCCAATGTATCCTGCTCCGATTGTTGATCCACTTGCATTGAAACATGCACCAGTGTTCGAAAATAAACGTGGAAATCGGTATGAAGTTCCGCGTCCTGAAGTTGAAAAATCACGTGCAACTGCCAGTGAGACAGCAACATCCTCTGAAAGCGTCGGTCGTCCGCAACTTTTAACCGATGGAAATGGCAATCCATTGATCAAAATCGATGGAAATTCTGCTACAATTTGGCAGTACACACTTGCAACCCTCAGTAGTCTCAATCACAAGCTAATCGGTAAAAGCAAAAACGCCAATGAGGCGACTGTGAAAATCGACAATAGCACCTATGTGTTGAAACTTAGCTCCGTTGGTTCAAGTAACACGATCGCCGTGTTTAACGCCGATAATAGCTTTGCAGATAAAGAAAAATCTGCACAGTTATTAACCCAGATTTACCAAAACTGGCCAGCCTAGTCGTTCTAGGCAATTTTTTTTTGCAAAAGGTTCCCCCATGTTAAAACAAACCTTGCTCTATACTGGTAAAGCGAAATCCGTTTATGAAACAGATAGCGCTGATCATCTAATTCTAGTTTTCCGTGACGATGCTTCTGCATTCAATGGCGAAAAAATAGAGCAACTAGATCGTAAAGGTAAGGTGAACAACCGTTTTAATGCCTTTATCATGGAAAAATTGGCTGCGGCTGGTATCGAAACTCACTTTGAAAAACTTCTTTCTCCAACTGAAGTTTTAGTGAAAAAATTACAAATGATCCCTGTAGAGTGCGTAATGCGTAACTATGCAGCAGGTTCATTGTGCCGTCGATTAGGTGTTGAAGAAGGTTTAGAGCTTACTCCACCTACTTTTGAATTGTTCTTCAAAGATGACGCTTTAGGCGATCCTATGGTGAACGAATCTCAAGCGATTGCATTGGGTTGGGCAAATGCTGAACAATTGGCTCAAATGAAAGAACTTACTCAAAAAGTAAATGTCGTACTTAAAGACTTGTTTGCTCAAGGCAACATGCTTCTTGTTGACTTTAAACTTGAGTTTGGTGTGTTCCATGACCGTATCGTATTGGGTGATGAGTTCTCTCCAGACGGTTGCCGTTTATGGGATAAAGATACTAAGAAGAAACTCGACAAAGACCGTTTCCGTCAAGGTTTAGGCGGTGTTGTTGAAGCTTATGAAGAAGTTGCTGCACGTATTGGTGTAGATCTTTCAGACATCTAATTTTAGAATTTGATGCTTCTAAAAACCGAGTTAGAAATAACTCGGTTTTTTATTCTCAATAAAATTTTTTAAATTTAAATTGATGCGATAACTTAATTCAGTTGAAATAAAAAAGCCCAACATCCTGTTGGGCTTTTTTACATATTTGATGCTTGCGGTATAACTCCTGTCGTACCTCACATTCCTTGTTCTTCCTTTTCTTATTTTTGTCTGGAGCTTCCTGCTCTCTATGTGTTCATAATATGAAATTCTAAATAGTTCGTATATCGGCTAAACCCGCAAATCTTTGTACGTTTTGGCTTACAAACGTTAAGTCGCAGATTGTTTTAAAAATGGGATCTCTGAAAATCAAAATTTTCTCACCCAAATATTAATGAAAGCTATTCAGGTTAGCGACAAAATATGTCGCTTTAATTATGTTTGATTACTTTTCACCCTGATAAACTATTGTTTTTATTATAAATTACCTAAGAACACAGCTACTTAAGAAAATTAATGATGAATAATTTTGCATCTTTATTAGAACTTAGAACTGATTTAAAAAATCTGAACATGAATCAGAATACTTCTACTGAAGATATTGAAATTCGCTTTATTGAAGCAATGCACGATAAAATGATTTCAAACTATCAAGAAATTTTATCTATATATAATGAAATAGATGAAAAAGTAATTACTAACTTTAATCAAAATACAATTTTAGCATTTCTAACCTCAGCTATACGCACTGATCGGTTTAAGGAAGGAATGCTTTCTAATACTTTGCGTTCAGGTCTGGTTTTATTTGCTTTAGAAAAACTAAGTGAAATTTTGAACACTGAGAATAAAGTCATGCTAAATGACATATTACAAATTAAAGAACTAGAAAATGTTAAAATCAGACTTAACTTTGACTATGGTCCAGCAAATTGGAATGTTATAGAAGCCTTTAAAAATGGGGATATTGCAGGTCTTCTTAACGGGCACTATTGGAATTACAAAGGAAAAAAGTCCTACAAACAAAATCAGACAACAATTGGGCTACTTAGAATTAAACCTAAAGAAGATCTATGGTTGTTGTTTCATATTGGAAAAGTCACAAAAGATTTAAATCTACTAGAAGCAATGGGATATGAGTTTGAAACTCTAACTGAATATAACAAATTCGTAGGGCGTGTAATTGTAAAATATAAAAACACATCACAATCAGTTGTCCGAAATGCTAACTCTTTGATTAACCAGTGTGAAGTCTATCAAATACTCCCAGATGTCTTTGATAATGATATTTTTCCAGGCTATGAAAATGTCAATATTTCATGGAATGAACTCTCAAGAGTTATTGATAAAGAATCATGGAAAACAGCATTACAAAATCAAAAAGCCGTATATTTAATCACAGATATTTCCAATGGGAAGATGTATGTTGGTTCAGCATATGCTGAAAATATGTTGCTTAACAGATGGCAAAATTATGTTAAAAGTAGGCATGGTGGCAATGTCCAACTAAAACAACTCTCTCAGGAGCATATTGAAAATAATTTTAGATATTCAATACTCGACATTTTCAAATCAACAACAGACGATAAAGTAATATTAAGTAGAGAAAGTTGGTGGAAAGAAACATTACTTACACGGAAATTTGGCTATAACTCTAACTAAAAAATTTCCACTGTTAATCAAAAAGCCCAATATTCAAATTGGGCTTTCTCTCGTCAGAAGTCAAATTTCACCAAGAATGGCTAAGCAAAAATCCCCTTCACTTTTTGCACTGACTGCATAATTTTGGCAGTCATATTATTCGGCAAAGAACACTTCGCTAAACGCACCCACACACTACCAAACTGCTGAAAGAAATTCGCTTCATTATAGTTGATGCCATATTCTGCACATAAAGCTTTGATCTTTGGTGCAACTTCCGCATAACGATTGGCAGGCATATCAGGGAACAAGTGATGCTCAATTTGATGGCTTAAATTACCACTTAAAATATGTAGCCACTCTGTGCCTGTAAAATTACTCGAACCACGAATTTGACGTAGATACCACTCAGCACGGGTTTCATTTTCAATATTATCCACTTCAAAAGTTTCAGCATCTTCAGTGAAATGACCATTAAAAATCACCGCAGAAGCCCATAAGCTACGAATCACATTGGCAACAGCATTGCCTGCCAAAACTGGCAAAGCATTCGGCCCAGCGATCACAGGAAAAAATACATAATCCTTTAAAATCTGACGACGTGCTTTCTTGCGGAATTTGCTTGCATCCGCCCAGACTTGTTTCCACGTTTTGGTTTTATATACCAACGCATCTTCCAAATGTAGATTTTGCACCCCGACATACCATTCAAAAAACACCATCAACTGAATCGCCAAAGGAATATTGAACAAGAAGCGGGGTTCCCACTTTTGCGATTCACTGACACGCAATAAACCATAGCCCACATCATGATCCATACCGACAATATTGGTATAAGTATGATGCACATAGTTATGGGTATATTTCCAATCATCGCCAGTCGACATCGTGTCCCAGTCATAATTCGCGCCATTCAAACTTGGATCATTCAGCCAGTCGAACTGTCCGTGCATCACATTATGACCAAGCTCCATATTTTCCACGATTTTAGAGATACCCAATAACCCTGTACCGATCACCCAAACAGGTGGAATCCAACCACCAAACATCAACATACCACGGGAGGCGATTTCGCTATAACGGACAAAATTACGGATTTTATAAATATACTTAGCATCTTGTTCGCCTATACTTTCCATCACTTCACGACGGATTTCATCGACACGGCGACCAAATTCTGCAGTTTGTTCAGCGTTTAAATGTTTTGATTTACTGTTTGGAAAATTCACTGACATATTCATTGTTTTACTCCTCAGCACTTCATATTCAGAAGCCTTTGCTGAATTTTGGGTACAACTTCCCTCTCTTGACTCAATCGATCAAGAAGTTGTTTGAATGTAGTTAAAAAGACTTTAGTTTATAAATTAATGGTGACTGGACTGACTGCTTGACTGATACACAACTTAATTTGGGTATTGCTGTCATGGTCAATTTCACCGGTTAGCATATTCTTGGTCGAGCCACTGACTTTGGTGCAGGTACAGGTATTGCACATGCCCATACGGCAACCATGTGTTGGCTTTAAACCCGCCTGTTCAGCACTTTCAAGCAAGCTGGATTTAGCTTCAAATTCTTGCTGTGAACGTAAGAACACTACGGGTTGTGTTGCTAAATTTTCATCCACTGTGATTTGGAAATATTCCTGTTTCAAGCGATCTGCAATGTCCAAGTCTTGGAAAATTTGCTGAGCACTTTTCATCATCGTAGACGAACCACAAGCATAGCTTTGAGCTTGTGCAAAATCAGGCACTAAGTTTTGTATCAATTCCAAAGTCAAATGCTGTTTCTGTTCCACTGTATTGATGTAGTGATAATGGAACTGAGCATTTTGTTGATGCAATTGTTCCAAATCTGCGTGAAAAGCATGATCACGACTGAAATAAATCAAATTTACTGGACGATTTGAATGGGTCAATGTTTCCAGCAATAAGGAATAAATTGCGGTAATTCCACTGCCTGAAGCGATCAATAACAATGGTGCTGTACTTTGCTCTAACACAAACTCGCCTTGAGCTTGAGACAATTCGACAACATGACCAAAGCTTAACTGGGTTAAGGCATTGGATACTTTACCCTGCTGTTTCACGGCAATGATGATGTCACCATTGTCCAAAAACTTCACCACAGAATAACTACGCTGTTGGCGTACCCCTGCAATTTCTACAGTAACCAGAACACTTTGCCCTGCTTTAAACTGTTGATGTTTAAAGTTGCGATTTGGACGTAATTGAATTTGATAAAAATCATCGCTTAAAGCGCGTGTTTTAATCACAACCGCTTTAACTCTTTTCCAAGCCCAAACAGGATTGATTTTTTCAGCGATAAAATCGACAAAATCCTCACGTACCCATTGTGGCTGATATTGCATATTACTCATGGCAGCAATTTGACTCATGTGACGTTCCTCTTTGTGCTTGCTATTTATTGAGTGAACAAATGTTCTTTTAGTGAACACTCGTGCACTATAATTATTTTTATAAACTCAGTCAACACCTGTACACTGACATTCGTCGCTTAATTTAATGTGATTTTGTTGCGCTATTTTTGATAGACTCATCGCAACAATTTTTTCGGACAGCAATATGTCGATACGCGATGAACGTAAACAACAAAGTCGTCAGGCTTTACTTGATGCTGCTTTAAGCTTAAGCACATCAGGTCGTTCATTTTCGAGTATTAGCTTGCGTGAAATCGCACGTGAAGTCGGTTTAGTACCGACTGCCTTTTATCGCCATTTCCAAGATATGGATGAGCTAGGTAAAGAGCTGGTTGACCAAGTTGCGCTGTATCTAAAAAATGTCTTACATCAACTCGGTAAAGGTTTGGCGCATCCTGAAGCCAAGACCAAAACCAGTATGGAGTTGTTCTTTGAAGCTGTAGATACTAGCCCTCAACAATGGATTTTTATGATTGCAGAACGTTGGGGCGGTTCAGAGGTGGTTCGTCGAGCGATTGCGCTTGAAATAGACTTTTTAAATGATGACCTCGCCAATGATCTTAAAAAGTTTGAAGTCATTAAAAATTTTCAAAATCAAAATGACCTAAAAGCCATTACCAATATTTTGATTAATCTCTGTTTTACTTGGGCAATGTCTTGGATAAGCTTGTCACGTCAATATTCAGGCATCGAGCTTGAATTGCAAAAAATGGTGTTAAAAAAGCAAGCTGTAACGCAAATCCAACTTATTTTTAAAGGTATAAATCATTGGGAAAGTTCGCCTGATCTTTCTACAAATTAAATATAACAACTCTTTTTACAATACGTTCCAGTACAATTTGACCTCTCTATAAACTTGGATTATTATTTTTTGGAACATTCATTCCAGAATAACCTTCCTCAAATAATCTTTCAAAAAGACATCGACTAAAATGCGTAAAAAAGAATTTCAACCTGATGAAATCGTACAAGCTGCCATGCAGGTATTTTGGGAGCGTGGTTATGAAGCAACCTCTATCCAAGATCTCGTAGAAGGCACTGGATTATCCCGAAGTAGTTTATACAACACCTTTGAAAGTAAACATCATTTATACCTTGATGCTTTAAAATGCTATTCCTCAGTGACAGCAGCCAATATTGCTATTTTGTCAGTGCAAGGTCAGGCACGTGATCTGATTGAACAGGTTTTGATGAATATCCTGCATGATGAGTTAAATCCAAACCCTTCACGGGGATGTTTTGCTGCCAAAGCAAGTCTAGAAATATCCGCACAAGATCCTCAAATTGCGAGTGTATTGCAACAAAATTTTCAGTCACTCCGCCAAGCCTTTGCACAATTAATTTCTCGGGCACAAAGTACAGGTGAAATATCAACCCAACAAGATCCTGATGCTTTGGCACTATTTTTTGTCAATACCATGCAAGGGATGCGAATTCTAGCCAAGGGTACTGCTTTGCCTCAACGTCAAGAACATTTACAGAACGTGATCCAAACCGCACTCAAATTACTCTAAACATGCCTGCTTAAACATAATGCTGGAATTTTAGATTTAAATTTTTTTACTTATTTTTGGAACAATCATTCCAATATAATTTTCTGTAACAGGACATCCTGATATGACCCATACCGTTCAGAAAGAATCACTGCCTTATCTACAGCTGATTGCTTTTGCTATGGCAAGCTTTCTCGCCATTGTGACTGAAACCATCCCTGCTGGTTTGTTACCGCAAATCAGTCAGGGACTGCATATCAGTGAAGCACAAACAGGACAGATGATCAGTATTTTTGCATTTGGAGCGGTCGTCAGTGCTATTCCATTGATCACATGGACGCGTAATCTAAATCGTCGTCCAGTATTTATTAGTGGCATTGCTGGACTGCTAATCTTTAATCTATGTACTGCTTTTTCGACTAATTATTACTGGATTCTACTGTTTCGCTTCCTTGCTGGGGTATCTACAGCCTTAATCTGGGGACTATTTGCAGGCTATGCTCGCCGTTTGGTACCCATACATTTACAAGGTCGGGCGCTTGCGATTGCATGTGTAGGACAACCACTTGCGCTGTCATTGGGCATCCCTTTGGGCAACTGGTTAGGCAAACTGTTGGCATGGCAAGACATTTTCCTGATTTTGGCAGGCTTTGCCTTGTTGTTAATGTGTTGGATACGCCTCTTCGTGCCTGATTTTAAAGGGCAAACTGCTGAACAACAAAAATCTCTTTTCGAGGTTCTACATTTACCTGGTATCGCCTACATTCTTGCGACGCTTTTCTTGTGGATTCTTGCGCATAATATTGTCTACACCTATTTAGCACCCGTACTGATGAATGCAGAGATGACGACATGGATCGGAACAGCATTTATGATCTTCGGCGTAGCTTCCATTGTTGGGATTTGGATCACAGGTGTACTCACTGATCGTTGGCTCAGGAAACTTACCCTGATCAGTTTGCTCTTTTTTGCCGTGGCAATGCTGATTCTGCTACTGTGCGTGCAAACATCTTTTTTAATTTTTCTGAGTCTTGCGATTTGGGGCATCACATTCGGGGGAGCGCCAACCTTACTACAAACAGCGCTTGCTGATGCAGCAGGTCAAGATGCCGATGTTGCACAATCTATTCTAGTCACTGTCTTTAATTTTGCCATCGCTTGTGGCGGTTTTACGGGTGGCATTATTCTCAATACGTTTGGAGCATCTTTGCTCAGTTTTAGCACGTTGCCCTTTATTGTAATCGCCCTGTGTTTAGTTTGGTTCAGTCATTCTGGATTCAAGGCTGGAGCACGTTGAGTCAACGTTTTTAGCATTGACTCAAATCATTCTGAGATGCTCTGGGTGTATAAATCAAACGCCTTGATCCATTCGAAAATGCAAAATCATCAAAGCATAAAAAAACCCGCATTTAGCGGGTTTTCTACAACTTAAAGGCTTATTTTCCGCCTTTACGCTCTTTATTGATCAGGTAATCAACCACTTGTGTCACTTTACCATCTTCACCCTGAACCACATATTTACCATTTACAACCACCGCAGGAACACCTGAGAGTTGATATTGCGCAGCCAATTGGTTTGATTCAGCAACTTTTGCAGTGATCGCAAAAGAACTATACATACTGTTAAATTTCGCTTCTGGTACACCATAACGTGTATAGAATTTTGCAAATTGGTCTTTTTGTAGAATTTGCTGACCATTACCATTAGCATGGAATAATGGTAAATGCGCACGTTTACGCACACCTAGCGCTTCAGACACATAATAAGCACGCGCACCTTGTTCCCAAAGCGGATTCATCGCAGCAGGTGTACGCAAGAAATTCACATCCTTTGGAATTTTCTTCAACCATGCTTGCATATGAGGTTCAAGTACAAAACAGTGTGGGCAGCCGTACCAAAAGAATTCACGTACTTCAATTTTGCCAGGAACTGCAACTTTTCCAGGATTTTGCACCACGGTATAGTCTTTACCCGCAACAAAATCAGCAGCCATCGTATTTGCAGAAAATGCCATGACCATTGCGGTCATGCCACCAATAATAAATTTTTTCATTGACTGTTTTGTCCTCGAAGTCATTTTGTATAGCTTATGCACTAACTATAAAACAAATATGGGAAAATCGTTTTCCTTCTGTGAAGATTTTTACACGATTCATCGCTTTTTTCATAATTATGGTTACACTAGCATAGATGAACTTAATTTTTGATTAAAACAATTTAATTTAGAGGTGGCTGTTATGTCGCAACTTAATGTTGATCCACAAGAAATTGCTAAATTTGAAGCGCTTGCCGCTTTATGGTGGGATCAACACTCTGAGTTCCGACCATTACATCAAATTAACCCACTGCGTTTAAACTGGATTGATGAACATTCAGGTGGCTTAACGGGTAAGAAAATTCTCGATGTCGGCTGTGGTGGCGGAATCCTAGCAGAGAGTATGGCACGTCGTGGTGCAAATGTTCTTGGGATTGACATGGGTGCAGCACCACTCAATGTTGCACGTTTACATGCAGAGCAAGAAAATGTTCAAAATATTGAATATAAACAAATCCCTGTAGAGCAACTCGCAGAAGAACAAGCAGGTCAATACGATATCGTCACTTGTATGGAAATGCTCGAACACGTACCAGATCCTGCTTCGATTATCCAAGCTTGCCAAAAACTGGTGAAGCCGAATGGTCATGTGTTTTTCTCAACCATTAACCGTAATCCAAAAGCATATTTATTCGCGATTATTGGTGCGGAATATGTGTTGCGTTTATTGAAAAAAGGCACACACGATTATCATAAATTTATTAAACCGTCTGAACTTGCCCATGACATTCGCAATTCAGGTTTAAAACTCAAAGATATGACAGGTTTACATTACAACCCGCTCACTAAACATTATTGGTTAGCGCCCAATGTTGATGTGAACTATATGGTCTATACCATCAATGAGTCTGCACAATGAAAGCCGTACTGTTTGACCTCGATGGAACTTTAATCGATACCGCAGCTGATTTTATTCGCATTATTCAAGACATGTGCCGTGAAGAAGGTCGTGCGATTGTGGATGCAGATTTGATCCGCACTCAAGTATCTGAGGGTGCACGTGCGATGGTGAAGCTGGTTTATCCTGAGCTTGAAGTCGATGATCCAATTTTCTTAGCCCATCGCCAACGCTTTTTAGATCTTTATGGTGATGATATTGCAGTCGATACAGATCTATTTGACGGCATGTATCCACTTTTAGAGGATTTAGAAAGTCACCATATTCCTTGGGGCATTGTGACCAATAAACCACGTTGGCTGAGTGAGTCTTTACTCAAAGCACTTAATCTCACTGAACGTTGTGCAGTTTTGGTCTGCCCTGAAGATGTGAAACATACCAAGCCTGATCCTGAGCCAATGTATTTGGCTGCCAAGCAAATTGATATTGCAGCTGAACAATGTATCTATGTGGGTGATCATCCACGTGATATTGATGCGGGTCGCAATGCGCAGATGTATACCATTTTGGCAGCGTATGGCTATTTACCTTTGCAATACAAAGATGATCTCAAGGCTTGGCAAGCAGATTGTATTGTCCACAATGTTGCAGAATTACATCAGCTTGTTAGAAAGTTGGTCAATATTTAAAGCACAAAAAAATCATTCATTCTGTGTGAATCGTATGATACAAATGATGAAACATCTTGCATAAGGTGTTTCACTGTTTTTATATAGAAGCTTATACAACATCATAACAACGATAGGAGGTCTCCCATGAAATATTCAGAATATCAACCTCGTCCAGATTTATTGAAGGATAAAATTATCCTGATCACAGGTGCGGGAGACGGTATTGGACGTGCGGCAGCTTTAAGTTATGCCTTACACGGCGCAACCGTGGTTTTACATGGTCGTACACTCAATAAACTTGAAGTAATTTATGATGAAATCGAAGCTTTAGGCGCACCACAGCCTGCAATTCTACCTTTACAACTGTCTACAGCAACGTCGCATGACTATGAACTTTTGGTCAATACACTCGAACAACAGTTTGGACGTCTCGATGGGATTTTGCACAATGCAGGCATCTTAGGTGAACGTGTTGAATTAGCACATTATCCAGAAGAAGTTTGGGATGATGTCATGGCTGTGAATTTACGAGCACCTTTCGTCCTCACTCAAGAACTTCTTCCCCTACTACAAAAATCTGAACATGCTTCTGTGGTCTTTGCCAGTTCTGGTGTAGGGCGTGAAGCGCGTGCTGAATGGGGTGCTTATTCTGTTTCAAAAATTGCGATTGAAGCAGTCAGCACAATTTTTGCCAAAGAAAATACCTATCCAAATATTCGTTATAACTGTATCAACCCAGGTGGTACTCGTACAGCGATGCGCGCCAAAGCCTACCCTGCGGAAGATCCAAAAACATTACCAACACCTGAACAGATCATGCCTGCATATCTGTACTTGATGGGTGAGGACAGTTTGGCACTGAATGGTGCCAGCATTGATGCCCAAGACTAATCATTCCCCATTTCCCCTCTCTTGATCGAGTATTGAAGTACAACTTTAAGATCAGATACAAGAGAGTCAGGAAATAGAATCGCATTAGCCAATAAAAATAATGATTTTATTCAGTTTTTCAAATCATCGAATCAACTTTATAGTATGTTCTACCAGCTAGACATTACTAAAAGGCATCACTCATGGCAGATCAAAAACTGAAAGTAGAAATGATTCGTTCGATTGAACAATTACAACTTTCGCATCAACTCATTCATGCTTTAGATGATGCCCAACAAGCTGAAACGGTCGTAACAGCAGTCAACTGCTTAAAGCATTTCACTGAACAATGGCATTGACAGACCGTTCAAACGATTTTTTGTACCATAGCTTTACATTCCGCATCAAAGAATAGACTGAGTATTTTAATGTCTTACACTTTGAGTGACCTGTGAATGAGTCGAACATAGATGTTTGTTATATCTGTTTGCATAAGACTTTGGATACAGTCTTTCATCCTGATCAAAAATATGTTCTCATTATGTCTGTATTTTTAAATGAAAAACTGAACTTTCTTCACAGTTTCTCTGCATTTTAACGGTACATTAGTGGTGTAAAAAACAACACTTAGCAAGCGAGGGCTCCTATGAAAAAGATTTTAGCGATCATCGCGATCTCTTTATCAACACTGATGACCATGCAGATCACCAGTGCAGGACCTCATTTTGACAACGATCGAGGTTATGATCGCGGAGATAGAGGCGAACGCGGTAATCGTGGTCGTCAGTTCCGTGACAATGATGATGGCGATGGCATTCAAGAACAACGTCGAGAGCGTGAACAACGTGGTGTAAAACGTTTACAGCAACATAAATGGCAAACAGGTTATGTGATGCCACAACACTACCGTGGCAATAGTTACAAAGTGGATTATAAAGATGGAAACCTGCCTAAACCATCGCGTAACCAACAATGGTACAAAATCAATAACGATTACATCTTAGTTGATTCAGACAGTAACAGTATTCTCAGCATTCGTGGTATGTAATATAAGACCACATCGCTATTTTGAATTAAAATCGCTATACTCAAGTTTCATAAGCTCAAACACCTATTTAGTTTGAGCTTTTTTTTTGCTCAAATTTCAGAATTTCCGTTTTTTAAATGTAATCATGAAATTCATAGAAGCTTATGAGCATGAATCTTCAAACAAAGCACCACTTCATCCTGTTCCAGAACTCATTCAATAGAGTAAATTATAAAAAATCATTAACTTGGTTAGTCTATGTATCAAAAGTAGACATCATTTTAAGGTTTTACTCAAAACATCTCAGAGATTCAAAATTTACAGTCCTCCATCAAGTCTTCATACATTTCACAATTCAACTAAATCCTCCTCACCATTTATCTCCAATTGTTGCGTAAATTGATTTCATCGAAGGATAAAATACAATTTAGGTGAATCAGATGAAAAAAGTATTAACCGCAATTACATTAGCGATGAGCGCACTGGTTGCAACTTCAGCAATGGCTGACTCACGTTATGACAACAATCATCGTTATCAGCAAAGCCATTGGGATCATAAAAATGACCATCGTTGGAACAAAAATGACCGCTATGATCGTTATGACAATAAACGCTATGATCATAACTATCGCGTAAACCCAAGCCGTGACTGGCGTTCAGGGCAGTATTTACCAAGCCAATTCAGCTCATCACGCTATCATGTGAACTATAAAAACTATCGCCAACTGCCAAAACCAGGCAAATATCAGCAATGGTATAAAGTGAATGGTGACTATGTATTGGTGAATGAGCGTAATAACCGTGTGATCCGTGTGATTGGTTAATCAATCTAATTATAAAAAGCCCATATATTGGTAATGCTGATCAGTTAAGCAAAATTATTGCATAAACTCCTAAAATCTCCCCTAACCCCTCTTTGAAAAAGAGGGGAACTTCTTGTAACTAAAATGATTTCAGCAATGAAAAGCTCCCTCCTTTGAAAAAGGTGAGGAACATGTTCCGCAAGGGGAGGATTCAAGAATCTCTTAACTGACTGGCATTACATATATTGGGCTTTTTTCATTTTATGATAATTTAATGAAATTAAAATGAATTATTAAACAAAATAAATCACATATTTTCATAGCAGCTTCATTGTTTCTCTACATTTTCCAATTAAATTAAAAACATCAGATATAGATACCTTATTCCATAGGCGCTCAACATGAAAAAATTACTTTCAGCAATTGCAATCTCAGTCAGTGCAATCATGGCAGCTTCAAGTGCTTTTGCAGCGCCAGAACATGCTCAAGGTCACCAGCCTGCACAACAGCAACACGTACAACAACATCCCAACAATCATGGCAATGCTGTAAAACATGTTGTAAGTAATCACAAAACACCCAATAAAGCTGCGCAAAATCAGTGGAAAGCTGGGCATAAATACCCAACTCAATACCGTGGTGCAGGCTATAAAGTGGACTACAAACACCACAAAAACTTGAGCAAACCAAGTAAAAACCAACAATGGTACAAAGCAGATGGTCACTATATTCTTGTCAATACAGCCACTTATGCAATCATCAAGGTGCTCGGTCTATAATTTAAGCCTGTCACTCAACCGTTAATTCGAAATACCCTCTTTGCACTCGTCCTCCCACGTTCGAGTGCTTTTTTTATTTAAACTATTCCCCTCGTCTTTTTTTGTTTAGAATCTCAGTAATCGCAATCATCTATACCGAGATCGGCATGCAAAATGACTATCCAGAAACAACTCAAAGCACAGCGCAACAATATGTGCATTGGTTTCGTCATTCTGCGCCTTATATCAATGCCCATCGTGGTAAAACCTTTGTTTTGATGTTTGGTGGTGAAGCGGTAGAACATGAAAATTTTCAACATATTATTCATGATATTGCGCTGCTACATTCTCTGGGGATTCGTTTAATTTTGGTGCATGGTGCTCGCCCGCAAATCACTGAAAATTTAAAAGAAAAAAGGATTCAAAGCCCAATTCATATCAATCGTCGAGTCACGACACGTGAATCACTGCCTTGTGTGATGAATGCTGTGGGTTCGATTCGTCTGCAAATCGAAGCCTTATTATCAATGGGTCTCGCCAATTCTCCAATGTTCGGCGCACGTATCGATGTCGTTTCAGGAAATTTTGTCACGGCGAAACCTTTTGGTATCCGTGATGGTGTTGATTTTCAACTGACGGGTGAAGTACGCACCATTGATACTGAAGCCATTCAACGTCATTTAGACAATCAAAATATTGTTCTATTGGGTCCAACAGGTTATTCGACTACAGGTGAGGTATTTAATTTGTTGGCAGAAGAAGTTGCCACTAAAACAGCGATTCATATCAAAGCTGATAAACTGATTTTCTTAGGCAATCAGCAAGGTTTGATGGATGAATTTGGGCAATTACTCCGTGAAATTACCCCACATCAACTTGATACACATATTGAAAAATACCAAGATTCAAATTTTGAAATCGCGCTGCATTTGCACAATGCCAAAGAAGCTTCGCTCAAAGGCGTACATCGCGTACATCTCTTGTCCTATGCCTATGACGGTGCATTGATTGAAGAATTATTCACGCGTGATGGTCATGGGACGATGATTACTGATGCACATTATGAAGAAGTACGTATGGCAAATATCGGTGATGTCGGCGGCTTGATCAATCTCTTACGACCACTCGAAGAAGAAGGGATTTTGGTCTACCGTTCACGCGAGCTTCTGGAAAATGAAATTGGTCAATTTGCAGTAATTGAACGAGATGGCACCATTCTCGCCTGCGCGGCTTTGTACCCAATTCCTGTGACAGGTACAGAAATTCAATCTGCAGAAATTGCTTGCGTTGCAGTACATCCAAGTTATCGTAAGTCCAATCGCGGTAGCCAAATTTTGCATTTCCTTGAAGAAAAAGCACGTCAAATAGGCATTCAACAATTGTTTGTTTTGACCACACGTACTGCACATTGGTTCTTAGAACATGGCTTCGAAACTGCCAATGTCGATGCTCTTCCTGAAGCACGTCAGGCTTTATATAATTACCAACGGAACTCAATGGTCTTTAAAAAACTCATTTAATCGACTTTGGTTTTGCTTGATTAAGCTTGAATTATCACAATTATCACTAAACTTATCGCCATAGGTTATAACATGGAGAACTTTCTATATTCTCCGTGTTGCAATCTATATCTCCATGACAGATATATAAAATAAAGTCATGTTTTTCATATAATTATAAAATTATAATTTTATAGAATATAAATTACTTATTTCTATTTTTTAGCTCTGTACACGACAAATTTCACAGAACCCTTATCCTATCAGGCTTCTGCCTTCTTAAAATTGCCAAAATCTCCTTAAACTCTTCTTTTTTCCCAAAACCAATTAAACGCTGAATCGCCATTTGAACATAGTCTAAACCATAGCGAAATAAACTCATTGAGAGTCGTCCATGCTTCTTTATTTTTATCGCTTTTTTTTGATCATGTTGCCATTCACCCGTTAAGTAACACCAACAGAAGCTTATAGCTAACACCGCAATCAATTTTTTCACTCGTCTAGCGTCTGTCAAGCGCGTATTTTCAAGATTAAACCCGCGTCCTTTGAGACAACTGAATAAGGTTTCAATTTCCCAGCGTAATGCATAATCCTGAATAGCATTGGCATTAAACTGAGGAGAAACGACGAGTAAAAGCTCTCCATTTTCTAACTGTAGTGCACTTATATATAGTTTCACCCGACCAACCAAAATCCGTCGTTTACGACATTCAATTTGACCAACTTGAAGATGGCGAAATAAATCACTAATTTTATGATTCTTTCCTAAATGATTGGTGACAATGAAGTTTTTTTAACACGAATGCAGAAGTTGATGTCTTGTTCAATTAACCATGTAAACCACTGCTCACCGATAAACTCTCTGTCTGCGAACACATTCACAATACGGTCTTTACCAAAAATGGCTATAAAGCGTTGAATCAAAGCAATGCGCTCTTTCGTATCTGAATTTCCACGTTTATTAAGTAATGTCCAAAGGATAGGTATCGCTATTCCACGATAAACGATCGCAAGCATCAGGATATTAATATTTCGTTTTCCCCATTTCCAATTGGTTCTATCTAAAGTCAGTTGCACTTTGTCGAATGAAAACATATTGAAAATCAACTGAGAAATTTGACGATAATCAAAATACTGACCTGCAAAGAAGCGCTGCATACGTCGATAAAATGATTGTGGTAAGCACTTGATGGGCAAGGCTTTAGATGCAGAAGAAAGATTACATGTTTGCTTTAAAATAATCACAAGCATGATGAGCGCAAAGCACTTTAAATGTGACTTGTTCCATTTTAGATATTTGTTTAAGATAAGATATAGCTCATTGAGATGTGTCATAGTATTCGTCGTTAGAAAACAATTATTATGACATTATTTCAATGAGTTATCTATTTTTGTCGTGTACAGAGATTTTTTAGATAAATTTAGCACTTTATGTTTTATCTTTTTTTTTCATTAGCAATCATATAAATCTTATTTTTTTGAAAATAAAAAGCCTTTTAAGCTGATGCTCATTCATTTTTAACTCTTTTAGGGCATCGTTCGTCATGGCGCATTTATTTCAACCGTCTTGGAAAAAAATCACAATTCTTAGTGCAAGCCTTGCAACGATCATGATGCTTTCTGGATGTTCAAAACAACAAGAGACCACGACCTTAAACATTGGCTTTCAAAAATACGGCGTCTTACCAATCGTTAAGGCACGTGGTGACTTAGATAAAGTACTGAAAGAAAAGGGCGTGACGGTGAAATGGGTTGAATTCCCTGCGGGTCCTCAACTCCTAGAAGGCTTGAATGTCGGCAGTGTGTCGTTTGGTGAAGCAGGTGAAGCACCGCCAATTTTTGCACAGGCAGCCAATTCAAATCTGGTCTATATCGCCAACCAACCCGCAGCACCTTTGGCTGAAGCATTAATTGTACCGAAAGATTCAACAATCAAATCAATTCAAGATTTAAAAGGCAAACGTGTCGTATTGAATAAAGGGTCAAACGTTCACTACTTATTATTGAAAGTTTTGGAAGCCAATCATCTCAAGCTTGATGACATTCAAGTGGTGTACTTACCGCCTGCCGATGCACGTGCCGCTTTTGAAAAAGGCGCCGTGGATGCATGGGTGATTTGGGATCCGTTCTTTGCTTCAGCTGAAAAACAACTCGGTGCAAAAGTTTTAGCGACTGGACAAAATTTAGTGAATAACCACCAATTCTATTTGGCAGATCGCAAGTTTGCAGAACAGCATCCTGATGTTCTAAAGGCAGTGGTAAATGAATTGAACACCACCACGCAATGGGTATCTCAACATCAGACTGATGCTGCAAAACTTTTAGAAAAACCAACAGGCTTGCCTTTAGATGTGCTGAACACGTCTATTTCACGTATGGGCTTTGGTGTAACCCCTATTTCCAGTGAGGTTGCCAAGCAACAACAATATGTGGCAGATGCCTTTTATCAACAAAAACTCATTCCCAACAAAATCAACATTCAAGCAGCGATTCTAGCCAATCCATAAGCCTAGAACACTCATTACAGAGGACATCAAAATGACCCAACATCACACGAAAATAAAAGCAACATCATGGTTCAAACTCCCTCATCATACGATGACCACCATGTTGATCTGTAGTGCAATGTTGGGCGCAACTTCTGTTTGGGCGGTTGATCCGAATGTCAAAGAACTCAGAATCGGCTTTCAAAAAAGTTCAATTAACTTCGCCATTGCCAAACAACAAAAGCTCTATGAGAAAGAATTTCCAAACGCCACTATTTCTTGGAATGAATTTCCTGCAGGTCCACAAATTTTAGAAGCTTTAGCAGTCGGTTCAATCGATGTTGGTGTCACGGGTGATACACCACCTGTCTATGCACAAGCTGCCAATAAACCGCTGTATTACATTGCTTATGAAGCAGCAAAACCTTTAGCATCGGCAATTTTAGTTTCTAAAGACTCCAAAATTACCAAACTCAGTGAATTGAAAGGCAAACGTATTGCCTTACAAAAGGGCTCTAGTGCGCATTATTTACTGGTACAAGCAGTGCGCAAAGCAGGCTTGCAATGGACAGATATTCAACCCATTTGGCTCACCCCTGCTGATGCTCGTGCAGCATTTCAAAAAGGTGCTGTAGATGCATGGGCAATTTGGGATCCGTTCTTTGCTTCCGCACAAGTTGAAGATCACGCCCGTGTTTTAGCGTCTGGACAAGGTTTAAGCCCGAACTATACCTTCTATTTGGCTTCACCTGATTTCGTGAAGAAAAACCCAAAAGCCGTCAAAAGTATTATCCAACAAATCAATGTTGCCGATAAATGGGTTCAAGCCAATCGCACTGCAACAGCACAAGCCATTGGGCAAAGTACAGGTTTAAAACCTCAAGTCAGCCAAGTCTTTATTGAACGGCGTCCAAAGCCATCTGGTGCCGCGCCACTGTCCGCAAAAGTCATTTCCGATCAGCAACAACTGGCAAACCGTTTTACTGAATTGAAAATTATTCCAAACCGCATCGACATTAAACAAGCCGTTTGGACTGCGAAATAACCTTGAACATATTTGATGTTTTAAAATTTTATACAGGATGAATGAAATGAAAATCTTCTGGTTTATTCCCACTCATGGTGACAGTCGCTATTTAGGCACGAGCAAAGGCGCACGCCAAGTAGATCATGCTTATATGAAACAGATCGCTGTTGCTGTCGACAATTTGGGCTATGAAGGTGTACTCATCCCCACTGGTCGTTCTTGTGAAGACCCATGGATTACGGCAGCAAGTTTGATTGATGCAACTAAAAATCTAAAATTCCTCGTCGCTTTACGCCCAGGTGTGACCACGCCTGCTTTGGCAGCGCGTATGGCAGCAACATTTGACCGTCTTTCAAATGGTCGTGTACTGCTTAATCTTGTAACAGGCGGTGATGAAGAAGAGCTTAAAGGTGATGGCTTATATGAAGACCATGCAACGCGTTATAAAACTGCGGCTGAATACACCACCATTTGGCGTGAAATTTTAAAACGCTCACATACAGGGGAATCATTTACATTTCACGGTGAGCGTTTAAGCGTGGACAATGCCAAACTACTTTATCCACCTGTACAAGAACCGTATCCACCACTTTGGTTCGGTGGCTCTTCAGAAGATGCGATTGAACTGGCTGCGGATCAAGTCGATACCTATCTCACTTGGGGTGAGCCACCTGCTGCGGTAAAAGAAAAAATTGCAGTTGTCAAAGCACGTGCGGAAGCCAAAGGACGCCAGTTAAATTATGGTATTCGTTTACATGTGATTGTTCGAGAAACCAATGAACAAGCATGGCAAGCTGCCGAAGAGCTCATCCAATATGTCGATGATGCAACCATTGCAGCAGCACAGAAAAAATTCAAACAAATGGATTCAGTTGGTCAACGTCGCATGGCTGAACTGCATAACGGCGATCGCAGCAAACTCGAAGTTTCCCCAAACCTTTGGGCAGGTGTCGGTTTAGTCCGTGGTGGTGCAGGTACAGCATTAGTCGGTGATCCACAAACTGTTGCAGATCGTATCCAAGAATATGCTGATTTGGGAATTGGTACTTTCATATTCTCAGGCTATCCACACTTAGAAGAGTCTATTCGTTTTGCCGAACTGGTCTTCCCATTATTGCCTTTAGAAACTCGTAAAAAGCTGACTCAACCAAACTTAACAGGTCCATTTGGTGAGATTGTGGCAAACAATTACACCCCAGAGGAACACAAGGATCCTTTGAAGGAGTCTGCATGAATGCCACAGTTAAAAGCGCTCCCGCTATAAAAAGTAATGCTGTTTCACGTGGAACTCAAAAACTTGGGCAGCGCTTGCTGCCTTGGATTGTCCCACTGTTACTGATTGTGATTTGGCAAACTGCATCAAAAACTGGCTTATTGGAAAGTCGTGTATTACCAGCACCCACAGCCGTGGTTTCAGCATTTTGGACTTTGCTCATCAGTGGCGAGCTTTGGCAACATGTCAAAGTCAGTGCTGGACGTGCCTTACTTGGACTTTTAGTGGGAGGTGGACTCGGTCTACTTTTAGGATTACTGAATGGTTCATCAAAAGTCGCATCTAACCTACTCGACACGACGCTGCAAATGATTCGAAATATCCCAGCTTTGGCTTTAATTCCACTGGTGATTCTATGGTTCGGTATTGATGAGTCTGCAAAACTTTTCTTAGTTGCGGTCGGAGTATTTTTTCCAATTTATATCAATACCTATCACGGCATTCGTTCTGTTGATCCCCAATTGATTGAAATGGGTAAAAGCTACGGCTTAAATCAATGGCAATTATATAAAGACATCATTTTACCTGGAGCAATGCCATCAATCCTTGTCGGATTACGCTTTTCACTCGGTTTAGTATGGGTATTGCTCATTGTGGCTGAAACCATTTCTGCACAATCAGGTATCGGTTATATGACCATGAATGCCCGAGAATTTTTACAAACAGACATCGTTTTAGTCGGCATCTTACTTTATGCCCTTTTAGGTAAACTTGCCGATGTATTTGCACAATTTTTAGAAAAATATCTTTTGCGTTGGCACGCAGGTTATCAAAAATAGGAGCCTAAAATGACCGATTTAAGTATTAGCCAATATGCCAATGATCTTCTCCCAACAACTGAAAATGTTGAAGAAGAGCAAGCAAAAATTGGTGCAGAGATCTCTATTGAACAACTTCACAAATACTATGGTGATGTGAAGGTTTTAGAAGATTTAGATTTAAATATTGCAGCGGGTGAATTCATTGCCATTGTAGGTCGCAGTGGTTGCGGAAAAAGTACCCTACTGCGTTTAATTGCGGATCTCGAACAGCCTAGCTATGGAGAGATTAAATTTAAATCTCTATTGAACTTCCGTGAAGGCATCATTGCTGACGATATTCGAGTCATGTTCCAAGATCCACGTTTATTGCCGTGGAAAAGCATTTTAAAAAATGTGCAATTGGGTTTAACGAAAGATCAACATGCCAAAGCTGAACAACTACTAGAAAAAGTAGGGCTCAAAGAAAAGTCGGGACTCTGGCCATCTCAACTTTCAGGTGGGCAGCGTCAACGTACTGCCCTAGCACGCGCATTGTCACATACACCACGCGTGCTTTTATTGGATGAACCTCTAGGCGCTTTAGATGCCCTCACACGTCTGGATATGCAGAACCTGATTGAAAAGCTTTGGTTGGAACAAGGTTTCACTACGATTTTAGTCACACATGATGTCAGTGAAGCAGTACAACTGGCTGACCGCATTATCCTTTTAGATAAAGGACATATTGCACAACAGTTCAATGTTGACTTAGCACGCCCTCGACAAAAAGGGGTTAAATTTGCAGAACTCGAACAACAAGTTCTTGAAGCAGTATTGGCAACCTAAAATAGAGCAAATAAAATGTGACTTCTTTTAGCAAGTTAATTTATATTCACAATATCTATTAATTTTTTAAATGAAGTCTATATATTTTGATTTATTATCAGTAAAACATTATTTTTAATTTCAGATTTAAAATCATAATGTAATAGAAATGTCACAAAGTTTAAATCAAATGTAATAAATGACATGATTTTTAAATAAAAATTGCGCTAGTTTAGTGCATGATTAGATAATAAAGTTCACAATTTGATTTAATAATATAACTTCATAATTATTTATCAGAAATATTCCAAAATAATGCTGCTTTCTGTGCACAAATCAAACATTTTACCGTACAATTTAATGATCAGTTTTTTGATTTAAAGATGCGATGGAACAAAAAAAGAGTGCCCAGAAGCGGCAGCAGCTACTCAATGCTGCACTTGATGTATTTTCTCTCTATGGATTCAATGGTGCGAGTCTTGATGAAATTGCGCAGTTAGCAGATATGCATAAATCGAATATTTTCTATTATTATGAAAATAAAGAAGCGCTCTATGTCGAAGTACTCACCACAGTGATGCAGAAATGGTTAGCGCCTTTGCAATCATTAGAATCTGAGCTTGAGCCCACTGAAGCTTTGTCACATTACATCATGACAAAAATCGAAATTTCAAGAACTCAGCCGAAAGCATCAAAACTTTTTGCCTTAGAAATTATCCAAGGTGCGCCGCATATTTTGGCGATTTTAAAAGGCCCATTGAAGAAATTATTTAAACGCAAAGCCAAAGTCATTTCGATGTGGCAAGAGCAAGGTAAAATTTCAGATCAAATTGATCCAGAGTTATTGATTATTAATATTTGGGGATTAACTCAAAATTATGCTGATTTCAGTACTCAAATCGAAATGGTCACTGGAAAAACTTTACGCAATAAAAGTATGTGCCAACGTGCTATTGAACATACCATTCATATGATTTTATATGGTGTATTACCTCGTAGTGAATAATCCAATCATGGTATTGAATTATTTTGGCAAACGACCATAGAAGTCTATGGTCGCCAAAACCTTTACCACATTAAATAGATTGATACAGTTTTAGTAATTTTTTTGCACCTAATAATAAATTTTCTTCCCAATCTAAATGTGCAGTGTCATTTGCACCATCACTGATATATTTCACCGAAATTAAGCGCACATCGAGTTTTTTACATACTTTGGCTAAAGCATAGCCTTCCATATCAACCAAATTACACGATACTTTAGGTTGACCCGTTTCAAAACTATCCCCTGTTCCACAAATCCCTTGTGAAAGATGTGTGAAATAAGAGTCTAAATCAATCGCTTCAGGATAATGTTCATCCATCGGAGTGACACCCACTTCAAAGCCGAGTGGTGACACATCCATATCACGCTGCACAAAAGTTTTAACTTCAACCAATTCATGTGCATTGAAATATGAACTCCCTGCACTACCGAGGTTAAGAATGGTTTTACAGCCTGTTTTTTGAATCACATCAAATGCTGTAAATGCCGCATTGATTTTACCAATCCCACTGTAGTGAACTGTAATACCAGCTTGTTCAAATAAATCTTTAGATTCACTCGGTAGAGCCATAATTAAGGCAATATCATTTTTCATATAAGCTCAAAGATAATATCTATGGGGAAACATAGGATTTATATTTTAGATCCACCTTTAACTCAAGGTCGAATCAAAAATTTAAAATCCTATACACATGATACAAACATTTTACATTATGATTTATGCAGTATTAAACGATTAAAAAAGAGATGGATCCGTAAATTTGAACAACTCCTATAAGTGATATTCTGCTCCTCAAATGATGTTATAAACATCAATATATGGAGTATTTTATGGCACGTAGACCAAGAAGAAATCATTCAAATGATTTTAAAGCTAAGGTAGCACTTGCTGCGATTAAAGCAGAAAAAACACTTGCTGAATTGAGTGCTGAGTTTGATGTTCATCAAAACCAAATTATTGACTGGAAAAATCAATTGATCTCAGCTTCCTCGCAAGCTTTCGATCAATCAAAAGCTCCAACAGAACCACCCATCGATCTAAAAAAACTACATGCAAAAATCGGTGAGCAGGCATTAGAAATTGATTTTTTAGAAGGTGTGTTGAAGAAACTGGGCCGCTTCAACCACAAAAGTTAATCGACGACTCACTTCAGATTTCAGTATCTAAGCAAGCTAAGCTGCTGAAAGTCTCCCGTGGTTGTTATTACTATCGCCCAAAACCTGTGAGTGCATCAGATCTGAAGCTGATGCGATGTATTGATGAATTACATATGCAATATCCTTTTGCAGGCAGTCGTATGATGCGTGATTTGTTGAATCGTCAAGGACATCATATAGGACGACGTCATACACGTACTTTAATGAAGAAAATGGGTATTCAGGCGTTATATTGCAAACCAAATTTAAGCCAGGCTAATCAAGCTCACCGTAAATATCCATATCTGCTCAAAGGGTTGGCTATTCAGCGCAGTAATCAAGTGTGGTCTACGGATATAACGTATATCCCTATGGCAAAAGGCTTTGTTTATTTATGTGCTGTGATTGATTGGCATAGCCGCAAGGTACTTGCGCATAGGGTATCGATTAGTATGGAGGTGGATTTTTGTATTTCGGCTTTAAATGAAGCGATTGAAAAATATGGTCGACCTGAAATATTTAATACAGACCAAGGCAGCCAGTTTACCAGTGATGCATTTATTGATGTATTGAAATCAAATGGCATTCAAATCAGTATGGATGGTAAAGGTCGATGGGTAGATAATGTGATGGTTGAACGATTATGGCGGAGCGTTAAATATGAAGAGGTGTATCTCAAAGCTTATAGCAGTGTCACAGATGCGAAAAAGCAATTAAGTGCATATTTTGAGTTTTATAATTTGAAACGACCTCATTCGAGTCTAGACAAAATGACACCAAATGAGTTTTACTATGATCAGCTACCCCAACAAAACAAGGTGGCTTAACTAGAGCGGAATATCACTTATAAATACGCTTTTAGTTGTTCAAACAAGTGGGACCACCTCTAAAAAGAGAGCAACAACAAATGAATATTCATATTATTGTCGGTAGTATCCGTGAAGGGCGTGTAGCGATCAAAGTTGCAGAATGGCTACTTAGAGAAATTAAAAAGCTAGAATTTAGTACTTTAAATATTGAAATCGTCGATTTGAAGGAATGGGATCTACCATTCTTTGCAGGTAAAAATTCCCCTGCGACTGGAATTTATGATCAACCCAAACAACAAGAATGGGCAAAAAAAATAGATTCAGGCGATGCGTTTATTTTCATTACCCCTGAGTATAATCATGGCTATAGCCCTGTTTTGAAGAATGCGATCGACTTTGTATACAAAGAATGGCAAGCCAAGCCTGCTGCTTTCGTCAGCTATGGCGGAACCAATGGTTCTCGTTCAATCGACCAAATTAAACAAGTTTGCTCGTTTATTGGCATGATCGACTCCAATGCTGTGATTGAATTACGCGATATTTTTAGTCGCAGCAAAACTGAAACCTTTGAAGGCAATGAATTTGACAATAAAGCCGTTAAATCTGTTGTAAATAAACTGATTCAATATGCCAATGTTTAAATCTAAATCTTCAATTTTCAATACGTAAATTTGTACGTTTTAGCTTACATTACATGCTTCAATTTGCGACTTGGTGACCCTTAGAAAATTCTCTATTCTTTAGTCATAGGGAACAGGAAGTTTCCCAGACATAAAACAACAATAATCGGTCTGAGCATCAGGAAGTGAGGTAGAACAGGAGTTTACCTAGCTAACCAATACGAAAAAGCCCCGTCAGGATGATGGGGCTTTTTTTTATTCTACTATTTTTGCAAATTCCTTTATCGTTTGTTTAACCAAATAATCTAGCGAGGATTTCTTTTATTTTAGCAAAAATTCTATCCAACAAAGATTGAGCCTTTTGTTCTTTAACTTCATACAATTCATTTGAGCACTTTTGAGACTGATCTACCCGATAAATTTGGTTTTTGTCACTGATACAAATTCTGAATGAATAGGTTTTATCTAATTCAATAAAAATGTCATGGGGCTTATTTCTTTCTATATGATCTAAGGGAATCGAAATACAATTTTTAAAACCTTTAGGTATTTCAATATTATAATAAATCTTCTCATAATCATCTGAACGAGAACTCAGTTCGTCTAAATTTGTGGTATAGACATACGCCCTATTTTCATAACCCAGTGATGCTTTATCATCTTGAATAAAAATACATAATTGATTATTTTTCATTTGTGCAAATAAAGGCTTAGTTCTAGGTAAATTCGCATTTACTGTAGGTGCGAGAAGTAAGGAAATAAGTAGAATATATTGCTTGTTCATATTTACTTTCTTTATGAATTAATTGTAACTTTCTCTGTATTATCTATCTGCACAAAACTTACAAACATAACTCAAATCATAAAAAACCCCGTCAGGATGATGGGGCTTTTTTTATACATGATTTTGAATTAGACAGAAGCTAATTCTGTCCAACATTTAAAGACTGATTTGCAATGCATTTACAACCACATGATAAAGGCGAATTATGCTGCGCCGCAGGCTTGCCCATAACGGTCATATGATTATCACCAGACACTATGGTTGAAACGCATTTATGCTTTGGACAAGTCGCCTTATCACCCACACATGCCACAGGCTTCCCTTCAATCGTAAAAGTCGACTGTGCTGAAATCACAGTACCCCCACCTGTTGTTGGGGAACCCAAAGTAATATATGGGAGTGCCATGCGCCGTTCCTCTTATTTTTATTCAATTAATGACCGTTAAAATCTGTTATAAAACATCAAATTCAATACGGCGGTTTTTCTTACGACCTTCTTCTGTCGCATTGTCTGCAACAGGCTTGGTTGAACCTAAACCTTCAGCTGTTAAACGCGTGGGTGCAATCCCTTTCGCAACTAAATATTGCTTCACTGCTTCCGCACGTTGCAAACTCAAAGGCTGATTTTTTTCAGGATTACCTTGGCTATCAGTATGCCCGATAATTTTTACATTTTTACCTTGAACCTTGTTTAAAGCAACCACCATCTCGTCTAAGATTTGTGTACCGACAGGCGTCAAAACTGCTTTACCTGATTCAAACTCAATAATACGATTCTTCAGTGCATTATCAATCACTGACTGCTCTGCTGCATTGACTGAAATCTGAGGATTAAAACGATATGGCGCTTGGACTAAGGATTGAAATAATGCAGTTGTAGGTTGAATATCCGCTTGAACACCCATTTTCCCTGTCAAATCAACCTGTGTACCACGAACAGACAACTTACCCTGACTGATTTTTTTAAGATCAGGGGTAATCACTCGAGTAACTGAATCACTCCACCCATTTGGTGCGGATACAGGGCGGATTTGGATTTTATCGACCACTTGATCATTGCCATACACTGATCTTAATTTGGCAAGAATGGCTTGTTTGGTCATATCATTGGGCACAGCACCCTCAACAATGATTGGGGCAGCAAATGCGTGCAAAGAAAAAAATAAGCTTGAAATAACCGTGATGCTTTTTAATAATTTTATCTTCATATCATCTTTCTTCTATAAATGTTTGCCTAAAAATCTTCATGCCTTGTGTCAAGCTCAATTGACGCTCACATAAAGATTGTTCTAGCGCAGCCAACCCAGCATTCTGTTCTAAATAGGCATCTACCCATTGAGGTTGAAGCAATGATACCCAATGATCATTTTGCATATTTTGATTAAAAATATTGCTCAATGCGGTGATATCCGCACCCTGAAAACCAAACAACAAAACTGGAGAATCTTGATGCAAAATACCCATTAAAATTTCAGTATTACTTTTTTCTAAGAATCGCCCAATTAGATTGACCCAAAACGCTGCTATCTCATAACTATAACTTGGATTATTAATCGGTAAAATCAGTACTTTAGATAACTTACTAGTACCATGCTTGAGTACAGGTTGAAGTAATAAGCCTAAGCCCATCATACTTTGAGCCAACTCGTATGGCGTCACTTTCATCATTTGAGCAAACGAATGCATCGTATGATGTTCGAAAAAATCCTGCGTCTTTATTTCAGGAAGCACTTGAATCTCATGATCAATATTACCCAATTTTGTGAGTAAAATTTCAGGATCATTAATCGTTCTAAATACACGGTTTTTCTGAAATAAATCAATCAGCACAGGCTTATACTTATAAGGAGCGTATAACAAGTTTTGAAATGGTTGGTCAACTTCTAAAAGGTGACTCAACACCATGGGGAACTGACGACCTGAACTGTCTTCACTGGTCACCATATTGGCAACCAAAAACATTCTTTCCCGAGGATTTGCAATAAAGAAATCTAATGGTGCGAGTGTTTGATAAGCCTCATCAAAATTAGGTTCACGCATTGCAATTTCTAATGCCTCAGTAATCCATTGATCCAAAACCTGAATCAATGAATATTGTCCTTTGGTTTTAAGGAAATCTCCGCGAGCAGGGCATTTTCCATAATACAATGGTGTCGACTTTATCATTTGCATACTTGAATCCCTCTTTCTGAATAATTTCCTTTTATCATTGAGTTACCCCACCATGATTTGCTGTAGTGTTTGCAGCAGGTGCTGTGGATGGTGATGCAGGTGTCGCTTGAGGTTTTGCTGTACTCGGTTGTGTAGGTGCAGATGGTGATGTTGCTGTACCACCAAATGGTGAAGCTGCTTTTGGATTCGGTACTGCACTTGCTGGTGCTTGTTGTGCGGCAACAACAAGTTGTGCTTTTGGACTGGTGACACGATCAACCAACTTCAATCCGACATAGCCACGATTTGAACCAATCGGATTTGATGCATTACCACTAATCAAACGGAATTGAAGTTTGACAAATAAGTCCGCATTTTGTCTGCTTGCCCATGTCATTTCAAAACTGCCATTCAATGGCTTACGTTGTGCACTATCAATCAGCTTGTTAATACCATATTCACCCGGTTCTTCGAAAATAGTGTGTGTCTGTCCGTCCAAATCAATCGCAGTAATTCGAGCGCCTGGAATAGAGTTTGGATTTGGCCAAATAAAGTTCACCCATTGTTGCACGCCATTTTCATAAACCAAACGTTGTCCATCAATATCAATGGTATAAGACAATAGTTTATTGTTTGGTAAAGGATAGAACTGGAAGTTTGACTGATTGGTCGGTGCAGGAGTACCACCTCCTCCTGCTGTAGCAGTGCCATTCACAGGTGTCGTATATTGTTCAAAAGCAGTAACAAACTCTGGATTTAAACCGATCCCCATGTTCTTCCATGTTTTAGAAGACAAGGTATAACCACGGCGAATCACAAATGGTTCGAGTGTTTCTTTGACGAATCTAGAAATACTTCCGTTATCCCCAAAAATCTGACCAATTTCATTACTGGTGGCTTGAATTGTACCTGATGAGTTGAATGGTACTTTTTGTGCAAGCGTTTGATTAAATGGTTGATACGCTTGAAGTGACCACAGTTTATTAATTTCATCCTGTGCAGGAACCAACAAACTATCAAAGGATTGAGTTAATGGGCTTACCAATAACTTTTGTACCATTTGCTGATCTAATTCTCCCAAACCAACGGTTAATTTTTCATCAACCACTTTTTGCGTTGCATTAAATACAGAACTTTGATCATTAATAGTTGCTTTCGCCAATGCCAAAGCACTTGGTCCAAAATCGCCTGCACTGCGTAAATCATTTAACTTACTTCTCACCTGAGCCATATTTTGTAAATAGTCATCAAGCAAAGATTTGTCTTGTAAGTCATCACGTTTACGGATCAGTTGATAGAACACTTGGAACTGTTGAGAAATTTCTCCTTGTTGTTGATTTGATGCACGTTGAACATCCTCAGTTTTACCTTGCCCTAAAACTTTACGTTTAAACCAAGCAATAAAACCTGTTTGTGGTGCTGCCAATTCAGCCTGAACCACTGGATTGTCCCAGCTGGTTTCTTTAGCTACACGGTCTATATAAGTACGAATTGGAGAGTTTTGTGGCTCACCTAACACATCCATGATCTTGGTTTGCTGAGCAAAGTCAGGACCTTTGGCATAGTGCGTTGCATTGATAAATTTTTTCCATTCAGCAATATATTCTTGCTTATATAGTTTTGTCAGTTGTTTACGGATTTGATCTGGACTGCCACTAAATGTTAAGTCATCAGACTGTGTACTATTTAATACCCAATCTTTAGTATCTGTAGGTCTGTTTGCAGCTTCTTCAATCGCTTTATCAACATATTCATCCCATGCTTTTTGTGAGAACACACCAGGTAAGGCATATCCTCCTAACATGACATTACGATTTGCTTCACCCACGATCTGCGCCACAGTAACCGCTGGATAACGTACCGCAGCACGCATTTTAATTTCGTTATAGACACGATCACGCGCAGGCATACCACGAACAACAGAAAGCAACACTTGGCGAGATTGATCTACCAATTGAGCATCTGATTCCAATACTGGGAATTTTTCATCATTCGCCAAAGTCATTGAATAACTTAAAATCTTTTCCGCTTTCTGCATCATTTCACCACGTGGCATTTGACCACGGTTGGCATCTAACCATGAACGCCAGAAGCGAGTGACTTGATCACTTAAATGACTTGCATCCATATATTGTGGATTACTCATCATCAAATAAGCTTTCAGTGCATTGTATGCATCTTGTGGATTGGTATCTAAAGGTTCAGAAGCAATTTGACTCGATGAAGTTTGCTTAATTTCTACATTGACATGATTTTGTTTGAGCACTTGTTCATTGTTTTTAACACGCTGTAAAAACTGAGCTATATTCTGCTGACTTGGTGTAAGTACAATTTGTTTAACACCTTTTAGATATTCAGCTTTTAACTTTTCTCTTAACTCATTACCCTGATACAGACCAAATGAAAACTTCAATGGGCGATGTGCATCGAAATCATCCAATTGCTCTAAACGTTGTTGCAAGATCAATAAAGAATCTATTTGAGTAGACAGCTCTTGACCTGAACTTTGCTCCATTTGCACAACTTTGTTTAAATCTGCTTGAACATCTGCAATCAACTGTTGATTGTTACGATATGACCAAACCCATAAACCAAGGATAATCGACACCCCTAACAACGCCGCAATAAAACCTAAATAACGCTTACGTTTCGTCGTAGGGTTAATATGTTGTTTCACCAAGTTTTTATCTTTCAGAATCACTTCTGAGAATAAACCTTTTAAGAAATAACCATGGTTTTGAGAAATAGAATTTTGCGGAATGCCGTGTTCACTATTTGGAATTTTAGACAGTTGAAAATCGTCCACAATCTGTTCCGTCATTGGGCTTTCAATCACACCTTCTTGTAAAGCACTGGTGAAATAGAAACCACGGAATACAGGTTTAAATTGGTATGGATTTTCTTCGAATAAAGTCCCAATAAAAGTTTTTAAAACAGGCTTTAGCGTCTTAAATTCCAGCGGGAATGTCATCACGCTTGGAGAGATATTCTGTGCATGACGACGGCTTAAATGCGTCGTACTCACCCCTTTTAAACCATCATATAAAATATTGTAGTGCTTCTCGAAATGTTCCACGGCATTATTCGATGACTCAGGGTCATAAGGCAGTGTTGCACCCCAAACCTGATCGAACTCAGCAGCTTCATAACATTCAAAAAATTCTGTGAATCCAGCAATCAAATCCATTTTTGAAAAAACTAAATAAACAGGTGCAAAAATTTCTAAACGTTCGGTTAAATCTTGAATACGTGCTCTTAAGCTTTTTGCCAATTTAATTGATTTTTCAGGACTTTGACTAACCAATTCAGCCACACTCACAATCACAATTAAGCCGTTGATCGGAGCTTTAGAGCGGTTCTTTTTGAGAATACTGAGGAAACCCAACCATTCTGAATGATCTTCCGAATAGACTGAATAACGACCAGCTGTATCCAACAACACCCCTTCTGTTGAAAAGAACCAATCACAATTACGTGTACCACTTAAACCTGATGAAACTACTTTTTGATGGGTTTCTTCAAATGGGAACTTTAAGCCCGAATGGTAAATCGCAGAACTCTTCCCTGCCGCTGGGTTACCAATCACCATATACCATGGCAACTCATAAAGCGCCGCATTACCACTTTTATCACCCAATTTTGATTTACGAATCAATTGGATAGAATCTTTCATTTGCTGATTAATCAGCGTTAATTCTTCTTTATCTTTTTGCTTACCGTATTCAGCCGTATTGTCTTGTTCAATCGCTTCAGCTAACGCTTCACCTTGTTCAGCATGTTTACGGCGTTGAAATAACCAATAGATCCCATAAATGATCAACCCCAGTACATAGGCAGCCATCATCATCACAAAATATTTACGTGGTACGGCACTGTACGAAGATACGATTGCAACAAATATCGACAGCGCAATAATCGCTTTCGGATTTGTTACGTACTGCCAAACATAACCTAATATTGTATATATCATTTTCTCTATTTCTTTCTAAATTATCTGTAATGTCTATGCAAACTCAGTCCCAACCACAACTTGAGTCTGTTGATGATCTGCACTATATACATAAGCAAATAAAGCCTCATCTAACTGTAAACTCAACATAAAGCTGAAGATTTTAGATAATGCTTGGGTATGCCCTAAACTCTCTTTACTATAAATATAATGATGTGCTTCGATCGCTGTATCCGCGAAGTTTTGTTCCAATTTCTTTAATTGTTTAAAATCGGTCTGATCATCCAAAACCAAAACAAATGGCTGCTCTTGATCAAACTGTTCACTCAGGTCTAAATTTAAATGTTTTAATGTTTTTACTGCTTGATTTGAATTTAAAGTAATACGAATCGATTTACTGACCTGTATATTTTGTAATTCAACCTTTGAATTACCAATACAACAGGTACTAATATATTCTGACGGAATATATTTTTCACTCATCCAAGTACGATCATCGACCGTTTCTTGGTCAATTTCTGAATCTATAGCAATCAACAATGATACTTCTGAATCCTGCGATTCAATTCTTTTCAATAATTTAATCCAATCTTGATAAGCTGTTGTCTCTCCCCAATAGTGATATTCCGTATCAAACTGTTGATCGATAATGCCCAGTTCAGTTAAGTAATGATGGATCAGCTCTGATCCTTCTGTTTCATTCCACGCATGAAATAAATTTTCAGGCAAAATTAGATGGACATTTAAACGATTTAATCGTGGAACTGCTTCAACTGTAGCTTGTTCTGTAGTTTCGTCATCATATTCTTGATTTGGGTTTATCCAAGCCGGATGCATACGATATTCAAGTGCCAATTTAGCATCATAAAACATCGCTGAATTTTTGAGTTGTTCTGCGATTTGATACAAGGTTTCAGTATTTTGTTCTAACTGTTGCTGAATCAGTGTGGTCATCCGCTTTTGGCGATTCGATATACTGGATTCAACATCTTCCAAATCATCTTCAATTTCTTGAATTCGATAAGACAGAATAGGTAGCCCATAACCATTGACTAGTTTTTGATCCAGCTCCGCACTTATACCCTCTTTTAACTGGTGCAGATGCATTTCATTTTCACCTAAAGCACTCAGGCTCGAAGCGGCATATACTTTTAAAGTCACCGATTCTATTTCTTCCTCAGTGATCTCTTCAACTTCTTGTTGTTGCTCTGAACGTTTTTGCTCTTCTAATTGTTGTTGCTCTTTCTTTTCTTGACGACTGCTATACCATTTTTTGATAATGACAGGTGCTATAACCAACATCGTGATGCCAAGCGGGATTAAACCAAAGAAAATAAGAAAATCTGACCCACTTGGATCATATTTGGTATCACGCCAATAAAACACCACAACCAATGAAACCAACACGAGCATGCTGATGAAGGTTCCAAGAATTAATTTAATCATCTATGACACCCCAATGAGCGAATAGCACGTTTCATCATTATCACTTTGTAGTTTAGGCATCACAAAAGCACCTTGTGCCAAACCCACTTGAGTCTTAGAACTCAACTGCAAAGGCTGAACTTCTTCTTTAGCCAGAATCAATCGAAGATCAACCAATAAAGTTGGGCTACACCAACTTTGCAAAATTTTCTTTAATTTTTTACTGTGTTTTTTCTTTGGTAAAAAGTCTAAATACTGGGCATAACTCAAAGGACCGATTTGAATTTCAATCTTGCCGTCAATTTGACGAATGGTTTCACCACAAAAAGTATTTACCCCCAGTAAAAAAGGCTGCTGACCACCCAATTTGGTTCTTTGCTCATCGCCTAACTTAAATTTTTCAGGAATATATTCTTTGACTTCTACCGACTCATTAAAAACACAGCCAAGCATCGTTTTCAACGCATGTGCTGTATTATTTTGCCCTTGCATCAAGCCTGCAAATTCAGCGAAATAATCATCTAAATCATCTTGTTGATGCTGATTACGAATATAGCCATTCAGCGCATGCAAAATATCTAAATAGTGATTTTCTTTTTCTACTTCATATCGCACAGGCAAGTTATAACTCAGACTAGCATCGACAAACTGAGCAGTGAGCTTATGATTGAATAAACCTAGAAATTTCTGTACCTCAACACGCTGCTTACGTGGTGCCTGTTTAACTTTATTGGTATAGGTATAAGGCATCGCACCCTGCATACCTGTTAAACCTACAATCAGATTGGTGATCTGGATCTTTTCATCATCTTGTAGCAAAGACTCAACTTCATGCTTTGGAAAATTGAGGTTCAGTGAACATTCAAATTGAAAGTCATCAGACCAATTTTTCAGTGTCGAAACTTGAGGAGCATGTCGTAACAAACGCGTGGTTTGAACAAATTCGTAGGCTGTAGGTGTTTTAAAAAGCTCATCAACTACAGAAGCTTCTTGCCACCAACGTTCTGTGCGCATTGGTATAACTCCTGTTTAGTATTATGATCTCGGACAAAAACATCCACAAAACTGTTCATTTGTACTTTTAAATTGAAAATATGACTGATCAACTGGCTGAAAATATACAAACTATGCCCACGGAAAACTTGAGCATCAATATCGATTAGAACTTTGACGCCTCGAACAAACATCGGGAACGGTTTTGCTTCGACTAACTTATGAGTAATCTCGAATTCAATGGTTTTAATCGCATCAATAATTAAATGATTTTCTTTAGATTTTGGTAAGTTATAAAGTTCTAATAATTCTTTAATATGACTCACTGCATCGCCTTTCATCAGCGCCAAAGTATTTAAAGAAAGATGCGAAATAATGCGCCATTGTTCATTTTTATTTTTTTCAAATTGAAATGGTTCTGTCGGTCTTTTCAAGACCAACGCACGGCGAGCAATGGTACTGTCATTCAAATTCAAGACATTATTCGACTGCCCCAATGCTTCATGTGGTAGATCACGATTTGAGCACAATAGCTTACAACTCACAAAATCAGACTTAATGCTTTGTGGCTCGAGATCTTTAGAGATAATTGAATAACCTGTTTCTACGAACTGATTTTGTAAAATCGTTGGATTCAGTGCATAAAAAAACTGAACATCATCGCCATGATAATGACTCATTGCAAAAAATGGTAAGATTGGATAAATCACCTGATCTTGATTACTTTTCTCACGAATCAAATTCATCTCGACAATCGAATAAACTTGATAAAACTCAGGGTGATGTGCATCTGTAATTAAAGGATATTCTAAATTTTTATGATTGATTTTTTGTGGTTCAGCTTGCTTTTCAAATAGATTGACAACTGGGCTCGTAAACAATTTAAAATTCGCCACATTCAATTCTGAATAATTACGAATAATCGCTTGATCATTTAAATTGAGTTTTAAATGGATTTGAATTTCAAAATTTTGCTGTTCAGATTTCAAGTGCTTAAGAACATCTAAATTCAAATTTAAATAACTGAATTTTTCAGGAAAGCAAAAATATTCAATCAACAAACGATAAGCATGATGTGTATGCTGATCGATAGGCAATATACTTTCATTTTCATCAAAACCCATGACTTCAAATGGATTTTTAATTGAAATGACTTTTTGATTTATCCGCAGACTAAAACTGGTATCCTTATGAAAGATATGATCTAGAACTTGTAGCGGAAAATTTGAAATTGCATCTAAATAAATGGGGAGCTTCTCAAGCTTTAACCAATTCTTAGCAGGATTTAACAAATCAAATTTTAAATTTAAAGTCGCATTTTGATTGAGGTGAATATGCGCACTCGGATTGGTTTGAAAACTTAAACTTTCTAATTGGATCGGTAAAAGGCGGACTTCAGCACTCGTCGTAAACTCGCATTGCACACCTTTAAAACTTCTAGACTTTAACGACGTTCCTTTAGCAATTACATGTGCTTCTGTAAGTTGTTTTTGTTTATTAATATCTTCAAAGCTGACAACAGAACAAGCTGGAAAATGGCGTAAATATTGAGGGAACATCACCTCAAATAAAGAACGAGTAAAAATATCATAACTATCGGCTAATTTTTTATCGATACGCGCAGCAATTAAGGAAAAGGCTTGAATCAAACGTTCGATATGAGGATCATCAATTTGTTCTTGGTTTAATGATAATCGCTGTGCAATTTTAGGATATTTATCTGCAAATAAACGGGACTGCTGTCCAAATTCTTGTAGTTGCTTTTCATAATACGGTAAAAGTTCTTCGATCACGACATACCCACTTTATATTTTTAAGATTTTGCTGAAATTTCATATTGTTGTGTTGTTGGTTTAAGTAAGGCATCAAAAATTACGGGTTCATACAGTGGGTGGATATTTAAGTAAGCTTGAATACTTAAACATAAAGACCCTACATTTTGGTCATCTAATTGCATTTCTACTTTAATTTGCTTTAATCGGGGCTCATGTGCGGCAATGGATTGTTCTATTGATTGGCAAATCGTATCTCGGTCTGTTGGATTTGCAGTAGAAAGTCCTACAAAATCAATAATTCCAAATTGAACAATTGACTTTTTTGCCTGAGGATAATCATCAAAATCTGTATCAAGTTTGGCTATACGTGTATTCAGTAAGTCTTCTAAATCTTGAGCAACGGAATCTCTCAGCTCTTTTAATGAAAGCCCTTTGCTATACTCATCTTCAACGATTAAACGATCAAATAATGTAGATCGAAATCCATAGGGGTAAAGTTGATCTAAATTCATAGATTAAATTCTTATGTAGAGTAACAGAAGGGACATTGATGCCCCTTCTGTCTTACATCTAATTACGCATTGAATGCTGCAGTATTTGTAGATAGAGACCATTTAGAAACAACAGTACCTTTAGCATTTCCGCTAATATCTTGTTGTAAATAAGTCCATTCTACTGCTGCATATTTCAAACCAAATGATTCAGTTGGTACACCTTCTTCATTTACAGAAGGAGTTACACTTGAAATCAGTACATGTTTCAATTTGATTTGAAGATATTTGATACGCTTTTCACCATTTGCACGATAAAAATCAACTTGTACTTCATCAAATGTATAACCAGCAGAAGAAGCTTCCCAAAGTTTTGGACTTGTTGCATCCAAATCTTTAACGAAAACCATATCTGAATGCTCTACACGTTCAGCAGTATGACCACCAACGCTTGATGAAGTAGCAGATTTTGGTTGACGAATATTATGAGACCAAGAATTAACTTCTAGCCAATTTTTGTGCTCAGAATCACGCGACTCGCCATCTACTTTGTATTTACCTTGAAAACGAACGTATATATCTTTCATTGGAATTACCCTTATTTTTTAAAGTTATTATTTAGCTACACTCTAATTTAATTCGAGGACTGAGGTAACTCAGTAACAAGTCGCAATGAAACCGACAACTCATCCAGCTGGAAATGTGGTCTTAAAAAAACCACAGACTTGTAGTGGCCTGGCTCAGCAGGATTTTCTACAACTTTTACAGAAGCCTCACGAAGCGGATATTGCGCTTTAGCTTCCTGTGAAGCTCCATCATCTAGGAGTACATATTGTGACAACCACTCATTCAGGAAAGCCTCAATATTTCCCGCAGATGCAAAACTACCGACTTTATCGCGCATCATTGCTTTCAAATAATGTGCAATACGAGAAACAGCCATAATGTATTGAATCTGACTCGACAACGAAGAATTCGCATTGGCTGTATCACTATCATATTTCTTCGGCTTTTGAGTCGATTGCGCACCAAAAAATGCAGCGTAGTCCGTATTTTTACAGTGAACTAACGGAATAAAACCTAGATCGCTTAATTCTTTTTCACGTCGATCAGTAATCGCTATCTCAGTTGGGCATTTAAATGCAACTTCACCATCATTAGTTTTGAACGTATGTACTGGTAAGCCTTCAACCATGCCACCACCTTCAACACCACGAATCGCAGCACACCAACCATGTTGGTCAAATGCATTAGTTAAGCGTGTACCAAAAGCATATGCAGCATTCATCCATAGATATTCATCATGGTTTTGACCTGAAACATCTTCTACAAAATTAAAGCCTTCCGTTGCCCAACCTTCTTTAGGATCATAAGGCAAACGTCCTAAAACTCTCGGCATCGTCAAAGCAACATAGCGAGAGTCATCACTTTCACGGAAAGAACGCCATTGTACGTATTCTGCTGTTTCAAAGACTTTTGAAACATCACGTGGACGATCAATATCGGTAAATGACTCTAATCCCAACATATTACTACTTGCAGCCGAAATAAACGGCGCATGGGCGGCAGCAGCTACATGTGACATTTGTTCCAACAGATACATATCTGAAGGCGTACGGTCAAATTCAAAATCACCAATTAATGTTGCGTATGGTGCTCCACCAAATGAGCCATATTCTTCTTCATAGACTTTTTTGAATAACGTACTTTGATCGAAATCTGTCGCACCTTGGAAATCTTTCACCAACTCTTTTTTCGTTGTATTCAACATACGAATTTTAATTAAAGGATTCGAAGGTGATTCTTGACAGAAATAATATAAACCGCGCCAAGTCGATTCAATTTTCTGAAATTGTTCGTGATGCATGATTTGGCTGAGTTGCTTTGAGATTAATGCATCAATTTCAGCGATACGTTTATCAATCGACAAAGACATATTCTCAGAAACAGTAATTGTTCCCGCCATCACCTCTTTGGCTAATTCACCAATCAAGCTTTTGGCACGATCATGCTCTTCATCATTACGTGCAATTCGACTACGTTCTACAATTGAATCAAGTAAACCAATCTCTTCTACAGCTGTATCTTGTTGTGCATTATTTGCCTGTAAATTACTCATGATCAGGACCCGCCTCTGCACTTAATTTACGAATCTGATCAGTGTTTTGCAAAACTTCATCAAGCAAATCTTCTAAACGTTCACTATTCGAAATTTTATTTCTCAAGTCGGTTAAACGCTCACGTGCCTCAACCAATTTTTTCAGAGGATCTACCTGCTGTACAACATTCTCAGGTCTAAAATCTGCCATTGATTTAAATGTCAAATCAACTGACATACGGCCACCTTCTTCAGTCAACGTATTTTCAACTTGATAAGCTGCTCGTGGAGACAATGATTCCATAACTTCATCAATATTTTCTAAATCAACATTGACGAATTTTTTATCTTTTAGCTTAGTTTTTTCTAATTCAGATGCTGCTGAGAAATCGCCCAACACACCAACAACAAAAGGAAGCTCCTTAACCTCTTTCCCATCACCAACTTCTACATCATAAGTAAGTTGCACACGAGGTGGCCTAATTCGTTGTAATTTTTTCTGTACACTTTCACGTTTTGCCATTTTTGTTATCCATTAAATACTAATAAAGAAAATTACATTGGGAAGTTTGGTCGCGTTGTTGTAGCAGGTTTTGGTGCTACAGGTGTAGTTGCTGGTGGCGTCGTACGTACTGGAGTCGCTCTCACTGGAGTTGTACGATTTTTTACTGTACGTACTTTTGCTGGTTTTGTTGTCTTGGTTACTGAAGATGCTTGACTTTCCTGTTTTTCAACCAAAATAGCTGCTGGTGCTGCACTTTTAACAGCATCAACGAAACTCTTTGCTACAGGATAGGTTTTGTCTTCAGTTAAATACCTAACTTCGGTATTGATCATTTTATTCAAAGCATCCTTTGCAAGGCTAATGCCTGCAAGAAATTTAACATCAGTCAGTGTTGTGCTTTGTATATTTTGACCTTCCAAAAAATTCACGAGTTGTAATGCTTTATCATTTTTCCCAAGTTGCTGAAATTTTTCAGCAGCTGATACCAAAAGCATGTCCTTATTATCTTTGTTTTTCTTATCACAAACTTGAGCATAGATCGACAAGAGCTCTGGGCTCGTTTCACCTGCCACGACTGGATAATCTTTAATACACGATTTTTTTAGTTTGATTTCATCATCTGCGTAAGTGAAACTAGTCACAAGTGATGCTCCAAGAACTAAAAAGCATGAAATAAAATTCTTATTCAAAACTAACCTCAATATTCTCATAATTTCAGTTTTTCAATGATTTACTATAGATGTTTTATAGGTTTGTATATTTAAAACTGCTATGTTTATTTTAAAATTTCTTCAAAATAAAACTAAAAAAAACCTAACCCGTCAAGTTAATTTTCGTATCAAGAATATAAATTATTAATTTTTAATACTTTTTATGAAAAATAAATAATATACACAATATGACACCTTCACAAAAATTATTTTTTATGTAAAATATTTTTTAGACGAATTTTGAAAATTATTAAGTCTTTGATTTTTATATACTAATATAAATTTAAAGTATTACCAGTTAGAAAATTTATAATTTAGTCACTAGAAAACAGTGTATTCATGAGAGAAAAAAATGACAGATTTAAAAGTTTTAATTAAAAAACTATCAACTTCATCTCGTACTTCATTAGAACAATCTGCAAATTTATGTGTAAATCATCAAAATTTTGAAATCGAAATTGAGCATTTTTTTGTCAAATTATTAGAACAACCACAAAATGATATTGAAATATTACTAAACAAATACAAAATCTCTAAAGATGGTTTAGTTGCCGATTTACTTGAATGTATTTCGCAACTCCCAAAAGGAAATACGCGTACTCCTATCTTTTCAAAATCTATAGTTCGGCTGTTAGAACAAGCATGGTTATTAGCTTCAGCTGAACAAGATCCAGTCATCCGAAGTGGTCATTTGTTGATTGCCCTTCTTACAGCATCTGATCTTTATCAAATTGCGATTCGGGCATCTAGTTTATTTGATCTGTTCCCGATCGATACAATGAAGCATAAGTTTCTAGAAATTTGCTTGAACAGTTCTGAAAATATTCAAGTGAATAATCAAGAGAATAATGCACAAGAAATAGCTGTTAATACTGAATCAGATAATGTAACTAAAAAAACACCAGCATTGGATCAATTCACGATTAATTTAACTGAAAAAGCCAAAAAAGGGGGCATTGACCCTGTCATTGGCCGTGAATATGAAATTCGCTTAATGCTCGATATTTTAATGCGTCGACGTCAAAACAACCCGATTTTGACAGGTGAACCTGGTGTTGGTAAGACTGCTGTTGTTGAAGGCTTAGCTTTAAAAATTTCCCAAAACCAAGTCCCTGATGCATTAAAAAATGTGCAAGTACATTCCTTGGATATGGGACTGTTACAAGCAGGTGCAAGTGTTAAGGGTGAGTTCGAAAATCGCTTAAAACAAGTCATTCAAGAAGTCCAACAATCAGCACATCCGATTATCTTATTTATCGATGAAGCACACACTATGATTGGTGCTGGTGGGCAAGCTGGGCAAAATGATGCAGCGAATTTATTAAAGCCTGCGCTTGCACGTGGTGAGTTAAGAACAATCGCGGCAACAACTTGGGCTGAATATAAACAGTATTTTGAGAAAGATGCAGCTTTAAGTCGTCGCTTCCAAGTGGTTAAAGTTGAAGAACCCACTGAAGAAGTGGCAATTGATATGCTACGTGCCATGATCCCAGTCATGGCAAATCATTTTAATTTACGTATTGATGATGAAGCGATCGTAACAGCAGTTCATTCCTCACATCGTTATATCAGTGGTCGCCAACTACCAGATAAAGCAATTAGTGTACTTGACACAGCTGCAGCCCGTGTTGCACTCACTCAAAATGCTCAACCGGTGAAACTAGATCAGCTTAAAGCACAACAGCATAATTTGTATCTTGAATTAAACATTATTGAAAATGAGCACTTGCATAATCCTATTCATGACGAGCGCTTAACTCAACTCAAAGCATCTTTGGATGTTCTCAATCAAGATATTGAAAATACTGAAAAGCAGTGGCAAACCGAGCTTCATTTTATTCAACAAATTCAAAGCTTAGAACAAAGCGAAACTGCTGCCCAACAAGCTACAAAGGATGAAATTCTAAAAATTCGTTCGCAGCTACACGCATCCCAAGGTCAAGAACCTCTTGTTTTTGAACGTGTTAATGCACATATCATCAATGAAATTATTTCAGATTGGACAGGTATACCTGTCGGAAAAATGGTCAATGATGAGATCAAACAGATTTTAAGTTTAGAAGAAAAACTTGAACAGCGTGTGATGGGACAAGACTATGCACTTCATCAACTGGTTCAAGGTATTAAGACCTCAAAAGCTCGTTTAGAAGACCCGAATAAGCCACAAGGTGTATTCATGCTTGTCGGTCCGAGTGGTGTGGGTAAAACAGAGACTGCTTTAGCACTTGCAAATGAACTCTATGGTGGTGAGTCACACCTCATCACCATCAATATGTCTGAGTACCAAGAAGCACATACAGTTTCATCCTTAAAAGGTGCGCCTCCAGGCTATGTCGGTTATGGTCAAGGTGGTGTACTGACAGAAGCTGTGCGTCGTAATCCGTATAGTGTTGTGCTATTGGACGAAATCGAAAAATCTCACAGTGACGTGCAAGAGCTTTTCTATCAAGTATTTGATAAAGGCACACTTGAAGATGGCGAAGGTCGTGTGATTGATTTTAAAAATACCACGATTTTACTCACCTCAAATACTGGCTCAAATGCCATTATGCAAGCTTGCCTTAACCAGCCTGTTGAAGAGTGGCCAAATGCAGACGAACTGATCGAACAGCTTAAACCAAGTTTATACAAACAATTCAAACCTGCTTTCCTTGGTCGTATGCGAATTGTGCCGTATTTCCCACTTCATGATGATCTTTTAGTCCGCATTATCGTGCATAAATTAGGCAAAATTACTGCGCGTTTAGAAAAACAATATGAAACAAAGGTTACGCATAGTGATGATTTAATTGAATTGATTTTAAGTCGTTGCACTGAAGTCGATAGTGGTGCACGTAATGTAGACAATATTTTAAACTCTACAGTACTACCCGCTTTAGCCACTGAAATCTTGGTTGCATTGGCTGAGCAAAAACTTCCAAAGACAATTCATATCGATGTGAAAGATGATGAAATCATTTACCTTTTAGATCCACAAGACAAAGTCGCTAAGAAAAAAACCAGTAAAAAGACAAAGAGTGTGGAAGCTTAAATATACGAGTATAGAAAATGGATATTAATTTAGACGCATTATTAGAACCCATATCAGAAGAACATCCATGTGGTGATGATTTATCATTTTCTAATGATTTTCATGACATTAAAAAAGCACGCACGCATGATGATCCTTTGCTTGACCAAGGCGATTGGGTTGCCGAGCCGAAACAAGCAGATTGGTCATTTGTAGCAGACAAAACCGTTCAATTATTGTCAGAAAAAACCAAAGATATCCGTCTACTTACGTGGTTGACGGAAGCTTGGGCGAATTTATATGGTTTTGAAGGTCTAATTAAAGGGCTTGAACTCAGTCACCGTATATTGGAACAATATTGGCTCAAGCTTCATCCTGAAATTGAAGATGACGATTTAGATCAACGACTTGGTTTATTACAAGGGTTTACAACCCAACTTCCGAACTTAATTAAGAATGTTCCACTGATTAATATTCAACCATTCTATTCTCTTGCGCAGTATGAAAGTTTTTTACACTTACAAAATACTCGACGCAAACAAGCTGAAGATTCAGATAGTGTAGAAGCTTCTGTAGAATTGGACCAATTCAATCAAGCACTTTTTAATACTTCTCGTACCTTTCAATACCAAAGTTATCAGCAATTTCAAGAAATTTTGCAGCACTGGAATATTATTAAACAAGTCCTTGACGCTTTAATGGAGTTAGAAGCGCCTAGTTTCGCGAGTATTGATTCACAACTTGAAAATATTCAAATGAATCTGAAAAAAATCTATAAAGCAGAATCATTTGGAAGTACGACTCATGTCGCGGCTACTGAAGATAATCCCGTACAAGCTAATCCTGTAGCAACCAATGAAAACCATGTGCATCCTATTGTTCAGCAAGCTCAAGGCTTTCAGCCTCAACCGCAAAGCCATTTACAAAATCGTGAACAAGCAATGCGTGTTTTACAAGATATTGCAGATTATTTTCAAACCAATGAACCACATAGCCCAGTCAGTTATATGCTACAAAAAACCATTAAGTGGAGCCAAATGCCTTTGCATGAATGGTTAACTCAAGTCATTAAAAATGAAAACCCTCTTGATTCTATTCAAGAATTGTTGGGTGTAAACCAAAATAATGAATCTTCAGAGTGGTAATAATTTATGTTTAAAGCAGAAAAAATACTTTGGGGTGAAGGTTTATTTTTAAGACCACAGCATTTCCAATTACAAGATAGCTATCAAGAACAACGTTTAAATCATACGATTCGCTCAACAATTCCATATCCTTACGGCATAAAAAATTTACGCTTTGATGAAACTCAGCTCGGTACACATATCCTTGCTTTAGAACAGATCGACATGATTTGGCAAGATGGTGAGATTTATCAAGCACCTGCTAAAGATTTATTACCACAGCCAATCTTATTGGATGAGCTAAATTTACGTGGTGAAATGGTCATCTATTTGGCATTACCGTTGTTACAGCCAAATAAGAAAAATCTTTCAGATGATCTGGATAAACAGCCTGCACGTTATCATTCCTATCTCAATGAAACGCATGATTTATTTACTGATGCGACACCAGCTGAGATTACATTCCTCAGACGTCGTACTGAATTCAAACTTTTTGATGTCCAAGCTGATCCGAATCAAGACTTGGATGGTTTTTTATATTTAGCAATTGGTAAAATAAAAAGACATAGTTCTGGCAGTTTTGAATTAGATACCAAATATATTCCACCGATTTTACATATCCAATCTAACGAAACATTGCTGTCGAATCTAAAACGTACGTTGAATGTCGTTCGTGCAAAAATCAAAATGATTCAAACCAATAATCGTGAAAATGAACAAAAGCTGATTGAATTTCGTTCTGGTGATATTGTTTCTTTCTGGTTGGTCAATGCATTAAATACAGCACATGCAACATTAAACCATCTATTACAGAATCCGCAAATTCACCCAGAAAAATTATTCTTTGAATTATTACGTTTAACAGGCTCTTTGTTAACATTTTCAACGGCATATGAAGTTGAACATTTACCTCAATACCAACACCATAATTTACAAGATAGTTTTACCCAGCTCGATAAAATTTTACGTGAACTTTTAGATACGATTATCTCGAGCCGTTATATCAGCATTGCACTAAAAGAAATTCGTCCATCTTATTGGGTTGGAAGTCTTGAAACAGATAAAATCACCAAAGAAACTAGGCTGTATATTGCTGTATCTAGCAGTATGATGCAAACCCATGAACTGATTCAGATTGTTCCATTACGCTTTAAAGTCGGTAATACCGTCGATGTTGAACAACGTGTTGTTGCTGCACTACCTGCAATTCCAATTCATCATTTGGTTCAGATTCCAACCGCAATCCCAGTACGTTCAGGTGTGAGTTATTTTGAAATAGAACCACATCATGAAATGTATCAACGCATGCTTGATTCAGAAACAATCTGTATCTATGTCCCTGCAGGATTCCAAGACATTAGTATTGAATTAATCGCTGTGATGAATGGTTAAGGAGAATAATTAAATGAATCAAAATAATGCAGCTCCTTCACTATTCGATGATGGACAAATTGGTATCGGTTCTTTACCGCAGCAACCTAAAAATACGCAAGCAACAAATTTGGTCGACTTGCTACATGATGGTTTTTATATCGTATTCCTTATCAAAAATCAGTATGTCCCTGAGAATGCCGACCGTTTTAAAGAGAAAATTTTAGATTTACTTAATCGTTTTGAACATCAAGCGAAAAAACTACAGTTTTCACCTGAAGATATTCATGATGCGAAGTATGCCTATTGTGCACTACTTGATGAAACTATCGTGACACAACAAGATCCTGCATTTTTTAATCTGCAAAACCATTGGTTGATTAGCCCACTACAATTGACTTTGTTTGGTTCACAGCTTGCAGGTTATCGATTTTTTGAGTTTTTAGAACTGATTCGAGGACGAGGTAAAGAACGATTGGCTTCAATGGAAGTATTTCATTATTGCTTACTACTTGGTTTTCAAGGTAAATATCGAATTGAATCCATTGAAAGTTTGAATCATTTGGTTGCACGGGTTGGTGATGAAATTGACTATTTGAAAGGTAAAAAAACTGCTTTTTCACCATTTGCAGCACTACCAGATCAAATTAAGAATATTATTCATAAAGAATTACCATTCGCTTGGATTCTCATTTTTCTATTGATCTTTGCCTTGCTTACATTTACAGGGTTGAGATTCATGTTAAATAAAAATGAAACCTCCTCTCTCGCCAAATTTAATAATGTGATTTCAGCACCTGCGGAACAAGCCAATATTACGATTCACTTGCCTTAATGATCGGGTAATATCATGACACAAGAAAAACAAACATCGATTAGAATATTACAAAGTAAACCTACAAAGAAGACTTTAGGTAAATCTACGATTTTTTTATTAGGATTACTGACTGGTGTTATCATCGCCAGTATTTTTTTCTTAGCTTTTATGCAGATCAATTCGACAAAAAACTTAAATACAACAGCAATAACGGATTCCTCATCAGAAATACAACAATCCAATGAATCTCGTGATGAAGAGAATTCAGCATCACATCATGATGAAAGTTCTGTCGCTTATAAACAGCATATGGATGATAAAGATTTTAATAAAATGTTTAAGCATGAAAATAAATCTACAGAACAGAAAAATCCGAGCGGTTCTCCATTTGAACAAATTATAAAACCTGAAGTTAAACAACTTCCCCCTACAATTCATAAACCACAAAGTACAACCATAAAGCCGACTACAAATCAGGTAAAACCAAAACCTGAGGCTAATATCAAAGTTGCTGCAAAAGAGATTAAGCCAGAACCAGAAGAAATTTCACCAGAAGGTTCCGTGAAAATGTCGATTGAAAAAAAGGTTGTTGAAGACAAACCATGATTTTGTTTGTTGTTTGTTGTTTTATTTTCCTTGTACTCTGCCTTAGCTTTTTAATGTCTTATGAGCTACGGCATAAAACAATAGACTTTTTTAAATCTTTAATACCGCATGGAAAAAGTAAGTTTGACTCAGCAAAAAGTTTTGCTGAGCAAATGAATCAGGCTGCATCAGCAAATCAAACGCAAACACATTGGCATCTACAGCAGTGGTGGATCTTGATTGCTGGCTTTTTCTTATTATCAAGCATCCTAGTTTTTGCATTTACTCGTCCCATTGATCCAACTAAAGTGGAAGCTGAATATTTAAGAAAAACTGACCCACAAATTTACGCCTTACTCAACGGTGAAATTTTGAGTCCGCCGCCAGAAGTAGATGAAGGTTTAATTGATGCCGCAATTATACAAGCTCAAATATTAGAAGGACAAAATCCCGTACCAAGTCTGCAAATCCCAGCTGGCAATCCAACTGTTATTAACAACGAAGAATTTGGGGACCAGCGTAGTAGCTTTGATACAACAATGATTGACCGTAAATGGGACAAAATGCACCCAAGCTATAAACAGCGATTACTCATGGTCTTTAAAATTATGAAAGAACGACACGGTTATGAAATGGTTCTCCTCGAAGGTTATCGTAGTCCTGAGCGCCAAACACGTTTATCTGGAAATGCAGCAACAACATTAGCAAAAGCCTATCAAAGTTATCATCAATTTGGTTTAGCGGCTGACGTTGCATTTAAACGTGATGGAAAAGTTGTTATTTCTGAACGTGATCCTTGGGCATGGAAAGGCTATCAACTTTATGGTGTTGTTGCTGAATCTGTTGGCTTAACATGGGGAGGACGTTGGACACGTATTCATGACTATGGTCATACAGAATTCCGCATGCCAGGACTTCGTAAAAACCGTGAATCAGCGGAAAGATTGATAGCAGAAGCTCAAGGACAAGGTTTAATGGCGAACAATATTAGTCCGAATTGATTATCTATTTAATTTCGCTTTAATGTACGCTATAACTTACACAATGTGACGAAATCTGCATCTTTTCACATTCTTCAAAATCACCTATTCTAGTTGCATAGGGAACTGGAATTTTCCAAAATAAAAACAATAGTTTATAAAAATAGTATAAATAGATGTATCTATAAATAAGTAGTAGACAGGCAGTTTACTACAATAATGAATACAAGAAAGCCTCGACAGGATGTCGAGGCTTTCTTAATTATATATTTCAGCGCCTTGAGTGATGGAAATGTAAACCTAAAAATACTGCCACTTCGTACATATATTTTCCGCCCAATAAAAAACACCCCCTTCCTTATCAGAAGAGGGTGTTGAATTTAAAAGCTGGCGATGACTTACTCTCACATGGGTAACCCCACACTACCATCAGCGCTAAGAGGTTTCACTTCTGAGTTCGGGAAGGGATCAGGTGGTTCACTCTTGCTATTGTCGCCAGCAAACTGTTTATGATTAATCACTTGGTCTTATTTAACTGTATTTACAGTGTGTGCCTAGCTTTGGTCAAATGAGTTATTAACAGAATAATTTGAGTTGGTAATTGTATCTAGCTTTTGAACTAAATCAAGATCAATCATTGCTGATTGTTTGGTTTTGAATCGATTGATGCATACAACACAACTGTTTGGGTGTTGTATAGTCAAGCCTCACGAGCAATTAGTATTGGTCAGCTTCACATGTCACCATGCTTCCACATCCAACCTATCAACGTCGTAGTCTTCAACGGCTCTTTAGAGGACATAAAGTCCTAGGGAAATCTTATCTTGAGGTAGGCTTCCCGCTTAGATGCTTTCAGCGGTTATCCCTTCCGAACATAGCTACCCGGCGATGCGACTGGCGTCACAACCGGTACACCAGAGGTTCGTCCACTCTGGTCCTCTCGTACTAGGAGCAGATCCTCTCAAATTTCCAACGCCCACGGTAGATAGGGACCGAACTGTCTCACGACGTTCTAAACCCAGCTCGCGTACCTCTTTAAATGGCGAACAGCCATACCCTTGGGACCTGCTTCAGCCCCAGGATGAGATGAGCCGACATCGAGGTGCCAAACACCGCCGTCGATATGAACTCTTGGGCGGTATCAGCCTGTTATCCCCAGAGTACCTTTTATCCGTTGAGCGATGGCCCTTCCATACAGAACCACCGGATCACTAAGACCTACTTTCGTACCTGCTCGACTTGTGGGTCTCGCAGTTAAGCGCGCTTTTGCCTTTATACTCTACGCGTGATTTCCGACCACGCTGAGCGCACCTTCGTACTCCTCCGTTACTCTTTAGGAGGAGACCGCCCCAGTCAAACTACCCACCAGACATGGTCCTCGTCCCGGATAACGGGACAGAGTTAGAACCTCAATATTACCAGGGTGGTATTTCAAGGACGGCTCCATGGCAACTAGCGTCGCCACTTCAAAGCCTCCCACCTATCCTACACAAGTAAGATCAAAGTTCAATGTCAAGCTGCAGTAAAGGTTCACGGGGTCTTTCCGTCTAGCCGCGGGTACACCGCATCTTCACGGCGATTTCGATTTCACTGAGCCTCTGCTGGAGACAGCGCCCCCATCATTATGCCATTCGTGCAGGTCGGAACTTACCCGACAAGGAATTTCGCTACCTTAGGACCGTTATAGTTACGGCCGCCGTTTACTGGGGCTTCGATCAAGAGCTTCGCTTACGCTAACCCCATCAATTAACCTTCCAGCACCGGGCAGGCATCACACCCTATACGTCCACTTTCGTGTTTGCAGAGTGCTATGTTTTTAATAAACAGTTGCAGGGGCCTGGTTTCTGTGGCTGTCGTCAGCTCAGGAAGCAAGTTCCATCACCAACAACAGCGTACCTTCTCCCGAAGTTACGGTACCATTTTGCCTAGTTCCTTCAGCAGAGTTCTCTCAAGCGCTTTGGTCTACTCGACCTGACCACCTGTGTCGGTTTCGGGTACGATTCCTGTGTAACTGAAGCTTAGAGACTTTTCTTGGAAGTATGGTATCAGCCACTTCGCTAGTAAACTAGCTTGCTATCAGTTCTCAGCATAGAGCACCCCGGATTTGCCTAAGATGCATGCCTACTACCTTTCACCTGGACAACCAACGCCAGGCTGACTTAACCTTCTCCGTCCTCTCATCGCATTACACAGAAGTATTGGAATATTAACCAATTTCCCATCGACTACGCCTCTCGGCCTCGCCTTAGGGGTCGACTCACCCAGCCCCGATTAACGTTGGACTGGAACCCTTGGTCTTTCAGCGAACGGGTTTTTCACCCGTTTTGTCGTTACTCACGTCAGCATTCGCACTTCTGATACCTCCAGCATGCTTCTCAACACACCTTCATCGGCTTACAGAACGCTCCCCTACCACTTACACTTACGTGTAAATCCGCAGCTTCGGTACTATATTTTAGCCCCGTTACATCTTCCGCGCAGGCCGACTCGACTAGTGAGCTATTACGCTTTCTTTAAAGGGTGGCTGCTTCTAAGCCAACCTCCTAGCTGTCTATGCCTTCCCACATCGTTTCCCACTTAATATAGATTTTGGGACCTTAGCTGGCGGTCTGGATTGTTTTCCTCTTGACTACGGACGTTAGCACCCGCAGTCTGTCTCCCGGATAGTACTCATTGGTATTCGGAGTTTGCATCGGTTTGGTAAGTCGGGATGACCCCCTAGCCGAAACAGTGCTCTACCCCCAATGGTATTCGTCCGAGGCGCTACCTAAATAGCTTTCGGGGAGAACCAGCTATCACCGAGTTTGATTAGCCTTTCACCCCTATCCACAAGTCATCCCCTGGCTTTTCAACGACAGTGGGTTCGGTCCTCCAGTTAGTGTTACCCAACCTTCAACCTGCTCATGGATAGATCACCCGGTTTCGGGTCTATACCCAGCAACTATGCGCCCTATTAAGACTCGATTTCTCTACGGCTCCCCTATACGGTTAACCTTGCTACTGAATATAAGTCGCTGACCCATTATACAAAAGGTACGCAGTCACCGAACAAGTCGGCTCCCACTGCTTGTATGCATGCGGTTTCAGGATCTATTTCACTCCCCTCACAGGGGTTCTTTTCGCCTTTCCCTCACGGTACTGGTTCACTATCGGTCAGTCAGGAGTATTTAGCCTTGGAGGATGGTCCCCCCATATTCAGACAAGGTTTCACGTGCCTCGCCCTACTCGTCATCATTATATGTGCCCTTTCGTGTACGGGACTATCACCCTCTACGGTAGCACTTCCCAGAGCTTTCCGCTAAAACACATATAACTTAATGGGCTGATCCCCGTTCGCTCGCCGCTACTGAGGGAATCTCAATTGATTTCTTTTCCTAAGGGTACTGAGATGTTTCACTTCCCCTCGTTTGCCTCGTAACACTATGTATTCATGTTACGATACCTATCTTATGATAAGTGGGTTCCCCCATTCAGAAATCTCCGGATCACAGGATATTTGCCGCCTCCCCGAAGCTTATCGCAGGCTATTACGTCTTTCATCGCCTCTGACTGCCAAGGCATCCACCACATGCACTTAATTACTTGACTATACAACCCCAAACAGTCGTTAACCCTTACAAGTAAGGTTAAGACAGATCGTGATTCTCACCACGCTCCACAGTTCGTTGTCCGTGCACCTAAGCACCGTACAGCTTCAATCTAAATTCATATACCAAAACGCTTGATTCAGTTTAATCGCTAGTAACTCAATCTCTCTTATTCATTCAAACATGTCACTTGCGTGTCATATTCTTATGTTTAATTGAAATGAGTATGAACAATTTATTTCAACTCAAATATATTCTGTTAATGATTAACTGCGTCTTCGTCAGATCGCAGCAAACTGTGATAAATCACAGAACTTAATAAGCTTATACTTACTAAATTCTATAATCTATTTAGCCCGTACTCTTTAAAGTACGTGGTGGAGACTAGGAGAGTCGAACTCCTGACCTCCTGCGTGCAAAGCAGGCGCTCTACCAACTAAGCTAAGTCCCCAGCTTAAGACCAATATATCTAATTTTCTGTATTCTATATTTAAACTCTCATTCAAATATTTCGTTAGTCAGAATGGTGGGTCTGACAAGACTTGAACTTGTGACCCCACGCTTATCAAGCGTGTGCTCTAACCAACTGAGCTACAGACCCTCAGATACATCAATGAAGAACAACTTGTTGTGGATTCTTACCAATCGTCAATCTTTCGTTAAGGAGGTGATCCAGCCGCAGGTTCCCCTACGGCTACCTTGTTACGACTTCACCCCAGTCATCGGCCACACCGTGGTAAGCGTCCTCCTTACGGTTAGACTACCTACTTCTGGTGCAACAAACTCCCATGGTGTGACGGGCGGTGTGTACAAGGCCCGGGAACGTATTCACCGCGGCATTCTGATCCGCGATTACTAGCGATTCCGACTTCATGGAGTCGAGTTGCAGACTCCAATCCGGACTACGATCGGCTTTTTGAGATTAGCATCACATCGCTGTGTAGCAACCCTTTGTACCGACCATTGTAGCACGTGTGTAGCCCTGGTCGTAAGGGCCATGATGACTTGACGTCGTCCCCGCCTTCCTCCAGTTTGTCACTGGCAGTATCCTTAAAGTTCCCACCCGAAGTGCTGGCAAATAAGGAAAAGGGTTGCGCTCGTTGCGGGACTTAACCCAACATCTCACGACACGAGCTGACGACAGCCATGCAGCACCTGTATGTAGATTCCCGAAGGCACCAATCCATCTCTGGAAAGTTTCTACTATGTCAAGACCAGGTAAGGTTCTTCGCGTTGCATCGAATTAAACCACATGCTCCACCGCTTGTGCGGGCCCCCGTCAATTCATTTGAGTTTTAGTCTTGCGACCGTACTCCCCAGGCGGTCTACTTATCGCGTTAGCTGCGCCACTAAAGCCTCAAAGGCCCCAACGGCTAGTAGACATCGTTTACGGCATGGACTACCAGGGTATCTAATCCTGTTTGCTCCCCATGCTTTCGTACCTCAGCGTCAGTATTAGGCCAGATGGCTGCCTTCGCCATCGGTATTCCTCCAGATCTCTACGCATTTCACCGCTACACCTGGAATTCTACCATCCTCTCCCATACTCTAGCTTCCCAGTATCGAATGCAATTCCCAAGTTAAGCTCGGGGATTTCACATCCGACTTAAAAAGCCGCCTACGCACGCTTTACGCCCAGTAAATCCGATTAACGCTCGCACCCTCTGTATTACCGCGGCTGCTGGCACAGAGTTAGCCGGTGCTTATTCTGCGAGTAACGTCCAAGCATCTTGGGTATTAACCAAGAGCTCCTCCTCCTCGCTTAAAGTGCTTTACAACCATAAGGCCTTCTTCACACACGCGGCATGGCTGGATCAGGGTTCCCCCCATTGTCCAATATTCCCCACTGCTGCCTCCCGTAGGAGTCTGGGCCGTGTCTCAGTCCCAGTGTGGCGGATCATCCTCTCAGACCCGCTACAGATCGTCGCCTTGGTAGGCCTTTACCCCACCAACTAGCTAATCCGACTTAGGCTCATCTATTAGCGCAAGGTCACAAGTGATCCCCTGCTTTCTCCCGTAGGACGTATGCGGTATTAGCGTTCCTTTCGAAACGTTGTCCCCCACTAATAGGCAGATTCCTAAGTATTACTCACCCGTCCGCCGCTAGGTCAGTTACCGAAGCAACTCCCCCCGCTCGACTTGCATGTGTTAAGCCTGCCGCCAGCGTTCAATCTGAGCCATGATCAAACTCTTCAGTTAAAATCATTAGTGACTTAAGGTCACAATTCTGGCTCATCAATTTTCTGACAAATTCTCTCAAATAAACTTCGAGTAATTTAAACCAATCAATCAATGATAATATTTCGATCAATCAATCAGTAAAAATCCACACAAGTTGTTCTTCATATTCTCTTAATGATCTTCTCAATGCTTCGTCAGCATCAAGCTAGGTCGGCTATATTACTCCGAATCTCTTCAAAGTCAACCAGTAATTCAAATTATTTTAAACTTTCTCTCTAAAACCCAACTCAATCAATCTTAACTAAGTCACTGTTTTATCAGAAGTTTTAATCTTCATCACCGCCGATGGATGTGCATTCTACAGCATTTCACATCCAACACAACCCCTTTTTCAAGGGTTTTTAATCGTGTGGACATTTTTTCTACCAAATTCGTGAAAAAATCGTTTTTCTATCTATTTTTTGAGCATTTTTATAAAAAAATCCCGCCGAAGCGGGATTTTTTGCACTTATTTATTCATGTTATTTGGCTTTATCGATAAACAACTGGGTACTGTACTGAGTTGTTGCCAGTTTATTGATCTTCTTCTGACCAATCTGTCCTGGAAGTGCCTGTGCGTACTTTAAAAAAGCTTCTGCATAATCTAAACCGACATTGACACGGCGTTCACCTGTAATGGTTTTCAGTGTTGTGTAATAGTCACCACCATTTGCAAGGAAATCAATCGTGATGACTTTATAGGTTTTATTCAGATCCAGATTTTCATATTGACCTGCATCATTGCGTACTTGAATCTGACTAAGGCGTTGTCCTTTGTTCTGAGTAAAGTCGACATTCCAGCGTAATCCACCTGTATATGGATAACTGCCTGTGTTGTTCTGTGTAATCACACCATCTATTGCATCTTCCAGCGTCGCTTTTACTTCTGCCCCCGTCATATCCAGACGCAATAAGGTATTTTTAAATGGCAGGACATTATAGATTTTACCGACGCTGACATCGCCCAAAGCAACATCTTCACGTACACCGCCACCATTCTGGAAGGAGATATCCGCATTGAAGAATGTCTTGCCCTGCTGTAAGAACGCCTCTGCAATGATTTGTTGGATATCACCGCCATGCTGATCTACATGCGGTTTTTTATTACAAACATCACCTAAAGAGGAACGTCCTACATCACGTTGCGTCCCAGGGACACGGCGTGAACATAAGTTATCAGTTGCTTGTCCTACGATAGTTTGCGCAAAACTCTTTTTCTGATCTTGATACGGTTTTAAAACATCCAGCGTTTTTTGTAATGGCGCAACAACTCTAAATGGAACATTATCCGTCTTAAATTGATTAAGAATGGCTTGCTTCTCTGTTTCTGTTACTACTTTGGCATCTTTTGCAGTACGTGCAAAATTATTTCCAATTAACACATTCGGTGTGCCACTACAGCTTTCAATGTTGCCATTCTTATCAAACTTCACATTTAACTCACCAACGATATAGCTATATTGCCAAGCTTGAGCCACACAAACCAAATTGCCATCTTTATTCTTCAGCTGCGTTGGATACAGACCTTCTGGAGTCATATTGTATTTTTTTAGGCTCTCAGGACCCAATAATGTATGTGAATCACCACCAATAATGACATCAACACCTGTCAATGATTGCGCAAGTTGCTGATCTAGGTCGTAGCCCACATGAGTTTGTAGGATAATATTTTTAATGCCCTGAGCTTTGTATTGATCAATTTCTTTTTGTGCTGTGACGATCTCATCTGCAAATAAAGTATCTGCATTCGGTTGTGATGAGTTCTTGGTTTTCTTCGCCACAGTTAAACCAATGATGGCAAATTTCACCCCATCTTTTTCGAAGACTTGTGATTTTTGAATACGGTTGGTTTTATATAATGGTGAAGAAGCACCAAAAGTGACATTGGCAGTGAGAATTTTGGTTTTGTTTTTACATGAACCTTGATCAAGGAAATCTATAAATTTTTTCAACCCATCATCTTTGGCATCAAACTCATGGTTTCCTGGTGTAAAGGTGTCAAAACAGATGGTATTCATTGCGTCTGCATCCGCTTTACCATCGCTTAAGTTGTAGTACAGATCCCCTGTAACTGCATCACCTGCATGAATCTTTAAAACATTCTTCTTTTCTGTTGCCAGTTGATTGATCAAGCTCGCGACTCGTGCAAAGCCCCCACTTGCGACAGAGAACTCCTCATCACCTGTCCCCACATTGGCTTTAAACTTAATACTTTCTTCATCCAAATGTGAATGGTGATCATTAATATGTAGAATATTAAGTTCCAGTGGTTTTCCCTCAGCCTTTACAGCAGTATCATTATCATCATTACATGCTGTCAAAAGCATCGAGAGAACCGACAACACTAAAATATGTTTTTTATTATTAATCAACATGATATTTCCAACGTTCAGTATATATTAGATCTTTATTTTGTCTTTTATTTATTTAATTTTGATGAATAATTAAACACAATGAAAGTATTTTTATTTTCTGAATTATCATTAAAAATGATCATTTCATCAAATTGAGACATTTTCGTTGCTTTCGCCTTATAGACCACCTAGATCTGAAGGCATACACTATTTATTTGCCCGTTTATCCAATCCAATGCCAAAACACTTTCTGCTTCGCTTACTCACCTTATTTTGTGGCTTAAGTTTATTGTCATTTGGCGTTGCGCTTTCGATCCGTTCTAATTTGGGTACTTCTCCAATTTCTTCAGTGCCTTATGTATTCAGCTATATTTTTCCATTAAGCGTCGGCGTACTGACCATCATCCTGCATGCAATTTTTATTCTGATACAAATGGCGATTTTAGGTAAACAGTTTCAGATGATTCAATGGCTGCAACTTGTGGTAGGCATTGTATTTGGTGTGTTTATTGATGTTGCACTCTGGCTGACGCAATCAATAGACATTCAACAATACGTTTACCAGATGTCGGTGTCATTGATCAGTTGTGTGATCACGGCGATTGGTGTCATTTTACAGGTTAAAGCTCGTTTAATTTATCTGGCAGGTGAAGGGGTTTATCAGGCTTTTGCGATTCGTTTTCACAAAAATTATGGCTCAGTCAAAACCTATGGCGATGTGATTCTTGTGGCTTTTGCAGCGATTAGTTCTTATCTGGTGTTACATCAACTGATCGGAATTCGGGAAGGGACGATTATTTCTGCTTTTTTAATTGGAACGCTGATACGTACGATGATGCCAAAATTCAGCTTTCTAGATTTTAAATAAAGTGTTATGCCAATCTGTTAAATTAACTTTATATAAATTAGCCTCTTTTGCTTTTCTACATCAATTGCTTTAAACGTGGTGATGCTATCGTGAGGCGACATGGATGTCGCTGTTGGACAAGAGCGATATGGATATCCCCTTTGTCCAACAAAGGGTTTTTGTCACTTTTGACCCTTCAAAAGTGAGGCATCAACTACGCAAAGCAATTTAAACTTTTCAACATATTTCGAGTCTGTGTAAACCTTTAATTTATATTATCTAACTTTAATCGAGTGGTATTTATTTCTTATATGACTCATCAATAAAAAATCCATGTGAATTTACTGAAACTCACATGGATCAAATCATTAAAACTATACTCTTAAAATCGTACTTTCAAACCAATACGCTCAAATCAATCCGCCTGATAAAACGGTTTATCCCCCATCAAAGTCGCACGGTTCATCACACGATGCGCAGGACGATAATCATCTACAGCATAATGGAACGTACAACGGTTATCCCAGAAAGCTACATCATTGGCTTGCCATGACCAGCGCACCACAAACTCTGGTTTTTGAATATGCTCAAACAACATTTTCAAAACAGCATCGCTTTCCTTTGCTTCCAGTTCGTTAATGCGAGTGGTGAATCCTTCACTGACGAATAGTGCTTTACGACCTGTCACAGGGTGCGTACGAATCACAGGATGGCTGATCGGTGGATGTTTTTTCTTGGCTGCTTCCAGCTTTTCCAACTCAGCAGGATCACCACCAAAACGATCTACAGGGAATGAACGTGCAATATCATGTGTCGCAGTCAATCCTTCTAACATATTTTGCATCGGTTTTGATAAGGCTTCAAAAGCGGCTGTTCCACTTGACCATAAAGTATCACCACCCCACGCTGGTACTTTCTTGGCGCTGAGAATTGCGCCCATTGCAGGTTCTTCAAGGAAGGTTACATCAGTATGCCAAAGTGCATTGTCACGTAAATCATTCAACTCCGTATCCAGCACCATAATTTCAGGCTGTTCTGGGATATTTGGATAGATTGGATGAACATGCAATTGACCAAACTGACGAGCAAATGCCGCGTGTTGTTGCGGTGTCATTTGCTGATTTCTAAAGAAAATTACCTGATATTTCAGTAAAGCCGCTTCAATCGAAGCTTTTTCCTCAGGTGTTAAAGGCTGATTAAAATTAACACCTTCAATTAAAGCACCAATCGTCGGGTTCAATGGGGTCACTTTAAAAGTACTTGAAACAACAGCGTTCATTTCTTCCTCGATCATCTCATGATGTTTGAAAAGATTTAAATAACTAAAAGACTTCTTGCGAAAGTTAGTTTCAGCAGGATCTGAATCAATATTGAATGTTCCCTCTCCTTTCAGGAGATGAGCAGTACTACTGCGCAAGGGAGAAGTTTTATTCTAAAGCCCATCCTCTTGCGGAGTTTAACTCCTCATCCATGAACCATATATGGTGCAAGAGAAGGAACTCCCAATATTCTTTTGGATATGCTTTGAATCTAAAATTTGAACATTTTCTGACTTCTGCAAGAGGTCTAAAAATAAATATAATTGGGCAATCTGTTTTCTAACAGAAACTTTAACTTGATAAAGCTTACAAAGATTGCTTATCCCAAGGCACCAGTTTTCGCTGCAAACGACGCAAACCAATTTCCAAAATAAAAGCAATCACCGCAATAATTAAGATACCGACAATCACCACATCTGTTGCTAAAAGCTGTGAAGAGGATTGCACCATAAAGCCTAAACCCTCAGATGCACCCACCAGTTCAGCGGCAACCAGTGTAGACCAACCCACACCTAAGCCAATACGGATACCCGTCAGAATATTGGGCAATGAGCTTGGTAAGATCACGTGTTTAATAATCTGCATCTGTGTTGCACCCAAAGACTGTGCTGCTCGGATTTTAGCTTGATCGACCGAACGCACACCTGTTGCAGTTGCAATCACAATCGGGGCAAAGATCGCTAAATAAATCAGCAAGACTTTGGATAATTCACCAATACCACACCAGATCACAATCAATGGTAAATAAGCCAAAGGCGGAATCGGACGATAAAATTCAATAATCGGGTCTAAAACACCACGGACAATTTTATTGCGTCCAATCGCAATACCTAAAGGAATCGCTGTAATCACAGCAGCGATTAAAGCTGTTCCGATACGTCCCAGACTTGCACCGATATGACTCCATAAGCTGATGCTCATATAACCATTGGCGAGTAAGTCCTGAAAGCGATCTATCACTGCAACTGGCGATGGTAAGAATAAAGCATCAATCCAGCCTAAGGTCGTTACCAACCACCACACCACAATGAGCGCAATAATCGTAATCGTGCTGATCAAAGTAATACTGGTTTCACGTGGAACTTTTGCGGAAGCCGACTGAGGTGCAGTACCTTGAGCAACCAATTCAGGATCTAAATGTGCTGTCATGATTACACCTGCTCGACGTGTTGATTTTGATTATTGAGTTGACCATTTTGAATAAAAACACGATTCAACACATATTCACGTGTTTCAATAAATTTTGGATCTGATTTAATACTGCGTGCAGACTCGCCATTGGCATAACGCTTTGCAAAATCCAATTCCAGCTTTTCAACAATACGTCCTGGATTTGGCGCAAGAATGATGAGATCAGTTGCAAGGAAAACCGCTTCCTCAATATCATGGGTAATTAAGAACGTCGGTTTAGCTGTGCTTTTCCAAACATCTAATAATAGGCATTGCATTTGCTCACGGATAAATGCATCCAAAGCACCGAAAGGCTCATCCATTAACAATATTTTAGGATCAGAAGCCAAAGCACGTGCTAAACCAACACGCTGACGTTGCCCACCTGAAAGTTCCCAGATATGACGCTGACCAAAACCGTCTAAATTGACCAGGTTTAATAATTCTTGTGCTTTGCTCAGTCTTGTTTTTCGATCTACACCTGCGAGTTCTAAACCAAATGCGATATTGTCCTGTACATTTTGCCACGGCAATAACACATCATCCTGAAACACCACACCACGGTCACGACTTGGTGCAAGCACTTCCTCACCATCGAGTTTGATCGAACCCAATTGTGGATGAGTAAAGCCTGCTATCAGGTTTAATAATGTTGTTTTACCACTGCCTGAAGCGCCCAACGCTACCATCAGCTGCTCAGAACCCAACTGGAAAGACACATCCTGAAGTACAGGGTGTTGAGCGCCAGCATACTGCGCTTGTACATGTTCTACCGTCAATACAGCCATGATGAACCCTTCCGATCTTATTTAGACCCGCTGATATAGCGTGTCGTAATAAATTGTTGATAATCTGGAGATACTTTTTTGACCAGACCCTGCGCTTTTAGAAAATTCACTGAATTGGCAATATTTTGAATGGTACGCCCACCTAGATACTGCTGACTCAGTTGCACCTGGCGATTTGGATATTCCGCACCTGCTAGTAAAGTTGGTACATCCTGCGCATCTACACCTGTAATTTTGGCAATCTTTTTGACCGCAGGAGAATGTGCCGTCCACTGTTTCTTATTACGGTTATAACTGTCGTAATAATTCAAAGTCACGGTGGAAAATTTGCTTAAAACCTCAGAATGCTTTTTGGCAAAATCTTTACGTGCCACCCAGACTTCAAACGTTGGAGAACCCCATTGACCCACCTGCCCTGCATCGGTCATGACCTTGCCGGTTTTTTGAATATTCGCCAATGCAGGTGACCATACAAAGGCTGCATCAATATCACCACGACGCCAAGCCGCATTGATTTCCGCAGGTTTTAAATTCAGTAAACGAATCTGATTGGTTTTAATATTCCAGTGTTTCAAAGCACCCAATAAGCTGTAATGCGCTGTAGAGGCGAATGGCGTTGCGATTTTTTTACCAATCAAATCTTTTGGGCTATGAATCCCTGAACCATTGCGTACCACCAGTGCTTCTGCACTTTTCAGATCAGTTGAAATCAGGAACACTTCAATCGGTAGATTATTTGCAACTGCTGCACCCAAAGGACTTGAACCGATCAACGCAATATCCACAGAACCTGAAGCCAATGCCGTTAATACTTCTGCCCCACTGTTAAATAACCGCCAGTCCAACTTTTGCCCAATCGCTTTGTCATAGACACCATCTGCCTGCGCCACTTTGGCTGGCTCGATATTGGTCTGATAACCAATGACAATAGGACGTGCATTTGTCAGCCCACTCATGCCCAGTAAGACAGTGAATGAACTCAACAAAATCAATTGCTGAAGTTTCATGAGCGATTATAAAATATGCTGAGAGAAAGGATTAAAATTCATGTTAATGGTAAGGTTTTCGTATATTAATAAAAAATATGTTTTTCAGATTTGCTTATCTTTTTAATTCATTAACTGATTCATAAATCCAAAAAATCTCATTAACCACATCAAGATTAGAAACAAATTAATGGATTTTCCCTCACAGCAATCATGTGATTAAAGTCACACTTAAACAGAGCTTAATTATCAAAATCACATTATCCAAAATTTTCAAAGGTTTACTCGTCAGAAATAGAGTAATAACTCTATTTTTATACAGCTAAAATTACTATATTCAATTTGAAAAGATGCTTCTTAAATATAAGGATTTAGAATGAGAAAAGGATTTCTTACATTTACAGCCATTTCTTTATTGGGATTTTCAAATATTGCACTAGCAAAACAAGATGTTTGCGTTTTTGATTTACTGGGTAAGGCGGGTGAATCATATAAAATGATGGAAGAATGGGCTTTGGCTGCTAAAGCATGGAGCACCGACGTTCAACTCATCGCTTACCAAAATGAAGAACTAGCAGAAAAAGATTTTAAAAATGGTAAATGCGATGCCGTCTATTTAACTGCGATGCGTTCACGTCAGTTTAATAAATTTGCGGGGTCTATTGATGCTTTAGGTGGCGTGCCAAGCAATGCTATTGCCTTAAAAGCTATTAATTTCGTACTTGATAAAAGAAATGTGAGACGTCTGAAATCCACAGTGGATGGCGTTGAATATGAAGTGGGTGGTATTGGTCAAATTGGCCCAGCTTATATATTCGTCCGTGACCGAAAAATTAATACGATTGAAAAAGCCACGGGTAAAACCTTTGCTGTGTTGTCCTATGACAAAGCGCAAATTGCCGCAGTAAAACGAGTTGGTGCAACACCAATTTTATCTGATATTTCTGATTTCGTGCTTAAATTTAACCAAGGTAAAGTGGATATGGTCGGTGCACCCGCCTATGCGTTTAAACCTTTAGAAATATCCAAAGGCTTAGGCAATACTGGAGCAATGTTTAATTTTCCAGTACTCAACGTCACAGCAGATCTCATTTTTAATACCACCAAGTTTTCGCCAGGTTTTGGCAACCTATCCAGAGATTGGTTCTTAAAACAAATGCCAAAACAATTTGCGATGGTTAAAAAACTCGAAGAAACCATTCCAAATAGTTATCGTATGAATCTGAGTAAAGAAGACAAAGAACGCTATCAAAAATTACTGCGTGATACTCGTTTAGAACTCACTCAACAAGGGGTTTATGATCCAACCATGATGTCGGTACTCAAACGTGCGCGCTGTACTGTGGATCGAACCAACTTTGAATGTTCTTTATCTGGTGAATAGGTACGATTCAATCTCATAAAAAACCAGACAGTGGAGGCATCCTAAAACTGTCTGGTTTTTTATCTACTATAAAATGATTTTACTGTGCAGAAGGTTGTTGTTCTAAACCAGTATCATCTGTTGCTTGTGGTGCTTGAGATTGTTGAATATTGGCATCACCTTCAACCGCTGTACCTTGTTGAGTTGGATCCACTGTAGAAGATTGAGCAGACTGTTGTTGATCTACAGATGTCGGAGCCGTTTGTGTTGTTTCAGGTGCTTTTGTTGTTTCACTTGAAGTACACGCTGTACTCATCACAGCAACACCTGCCAAAAGCATAAAAATTAAACCTGACTTTTTCATCATTAATTCCTTTATCACTCTTAAATTTAAACTTAGTAAAAACGACAACTCAAGACGATGTTGTCGTGCTGACTATCATTACTATTTTTTTTGTGAACTTGGTTGATGCTTGGTAAGAATTTTAGAGCTTTGCCGTATAAGCTCTGCAAAAGTTTGTTAAATTTAAAAATAAGATCAATTTCATGAAAATTATGATTAATCATCTGTTTTCCATCAATAAATCATCATATTCAACATCAAATTTGATGTGATGCATTTTAATTTTATTATAAAAGTCTTACACGCTTTACATCATTAAACATTTTGTTGTGGCAAAAAAAAAAGCTTATCCAAGAGGGTTGGATAAGCATAGAAAACACATTCTAAAATAAATGTGATAATAAAAAGAAACTACAGCGATAGAATCTGAGATGGATAATAATTAAAGATTCGGGTTAATACAAAGCTTTTTTATCAATGGTTTAATCGATTTTTACGATACATATAGATGTTTAAATGTTTAGATAAATTTTAACATTTGATAAATTTGCTTATTTTGGGATTTATCTGATTTATGAACATTCAATTTTTAGCTAAAAAATGATTAAACTTTTTTGTATACGAGTGCATCTATTTCCAATATTTCCACCTCATTCAGTGTAAATCTGCTGTTTTTGATGAAAACCCATTAAATTAAAACGAAAATCCTTGAATTTTAGCGACTCGCCCACATTTCATATGCATTGACAAATTAAACACTCATGGCAGTTCAGCAATGAACACAGTGTAAACTGCTGCCGATAAGGACTGTACATGTTTAAGAACCCTTTTAAACGGAGTAAATCAATGGCAACTGAGCAAAATCAAGAAGCCCAAGATCTTCAAAACGAGCAAGCTGTAGAACAACAATCAGCGCAAACTCAAGCTGAAAATGAACAGGCTGAAGTGACTGTTGATTCTTTACAAGAACAAATTGCTCAACTTGAAGGTGACTTAAAACTCGAAAAAGCACGTACTGCAAATGCAGTCTATGAGGCTCAAAAAAGCGTTGAACGTATTCAACGTGAAGCTGAAAAGCATAAAGATACAGTGCTTGAAAAGTTTGCCAAAGAGTTACTGACTTCTGTAGATAACTTAGAACGTGCAATTCAAGCAGGTGGCGAAGAAGAAACTCCTGTACTTGAAGGCGTAAAACTGACTTTAAAATCATTACTTACGACTTTAGAGAAGTTCGGCATTGTAGAAGTAGATACGATCAATGGTTTCAATGCTGACTTGCATCAAGCAGTGGGTATTGACCCAAATGCCAAAGCCAATGAAATTGGCACAGTTTTACAAAAAGGTTATGCCCTAAATGGTCGTCTGCTCCGCCCTGCAATGGTCATGGTCGGTGCATAAACCCAATAAATGAGAGAGTTTTTTAGAAATTTTATCAAAAATGACTTGAAATATTTTGAATGGCTCTCATATCGGATTACAAGAAAATCACTTTTAATTTCTCATTATCAAAGCGAGAGATTAAAGGATTCAAAAGAATTTAGAGGAACATATTAATGGCTAAAATTATCGGTATTGACTTAGGTACAACCAACTCATGTGTTGCGGTACTTGAAGGCGATAAAGTTAAAGTAATTGAAAATGCTGAAGGCGCACGTACAACTCCATCGATTGTTGCGTACAAAGATGGCGAAACTTTGGTGGGTCAATCTGCAAAACGTCAAGCAGTAACCAACCCTAAAAATACCTTGTACGCGATCAAACGTTTGATCGGTCGTAAGTACCAAGACCAAGCAGTACAAAAAGACATCGGTATTGCACCATTCAAAATCGTGAAAGCGGACAATGGCGATGCTTGGGTTGAAGTAAACGATAAAAAACTTGCACCACAACAAGTTTCAGCAGAAATCTTGAAAAAGATGAAAAAAACTGCGGAAGACTACCTTGGTGAAACAGTAACAGAAGCGGTAATTACTGTTCCTGCGTACTTCAACGATGCGCAACGTCAAGCAACTAAAGATGCAGGTAAAATTGCAGGTTTAGATGTTAAACGTATTATCAACGAACCAACTGCTGCTGCACTTGCGTTCGGTATGGATAAGAAAGAAGGCGACCGTAAAGTTGCTGTATATGACCTTGGTGGTGGTACTTTTGACGTATCAATCATTGAAATTGCTGACCTAGATGGCGACCAACAAATCGAAGTATTGTCTACAAATGGTGATACATTCCTTGGTGGTGAAGACTTTGATAATGCATTGATCGACTATTTAGTTGAAGAGTTCAAAAAAGAACAAAACTTCAACTTGAAACAAGATCCTCTTGCACTTCAACGTTTAAAAGAAGCAGCTGAAAAAGCGAAAATTGAGCTTTCTTCATCTAATTCAACTGAAATTAACCTTCCGTACATCACGGCTGATGCAACTGGTCCTAAACACTTAGTGATCAATGTAACACGTGCAAAACTTGAAGGTTTGGTTGCTGACTTGGTTGCTCGTACGATTGAGCCTTGTAAAATTGCGCTTAAAGATGCTGGTCTTTCAACTTCTGACATCTCTGACGTGATCTTGGTTGGTGGTCAGTCACGTATGCCAATGGTTCAACAAAAAGTTCAAGAGTTCTTCGGTAAAGAACCTCGTAAAGACGTAAACCCTGATGAAGCAGTGGCAATTGGTGCTGCGATTCAAGGTGCGGTACTTTCAGGTGACAAAACTGACGTACTTTTACTTGACGTGACTCCGTTGACTCTTGGTATTGAAACGATGGGTGGCGTGTTAACTGCAATCATCGAGAAAAACACCACGATTCCTGCGAAGAAATCTCAAGTGTTCTCAACTGCTGCGGACAACCAACCTGCTGTAGACATTTCAGTTTACCAAGGTGAACGTAAAATGGCTCAACAAAACAAATTGTTGGGTAACTTCCAATTAGGCGATATTCCACCTGCTCCACGTGGTGTGCCACAAATTGAAGTATCGTTCGACATCAACGCTGATGGTATCTTGAAAGTATCTGCAAAAGATAAGAGCACTGGTAAAGAGCAATCAATTCAAATTAAAGCAAACTCTGGTTTGAGCGATGCTGAAATTGAAGCGATGATCAAAGATGCTGAAGCGAATGCTGAAGAAGATCGTAAGTTCGAAGAACTTGCTAAAGCACGTAACGAAGCTGATGCACTCGTTTCTTCTGCTCAAAAAGCGGTTAAAGATTTGGGCGAGCAAGTCACTGCTGATGAAAAATCTGCAATCGATGCTGCGGTAGCTGAGTTAGAAACTGCTGCGAAAGAGAATGATGTAGATGATATTAAAGCGAAAACTGAAGCGCTTCAAAACATCATCATGCCGATTACTCAACGTGCGTATGAAGCTGCTCAAGGTCAAGGCGGAGCTCAAGGTTTCGATCCTAACCAATTCGGTGGAGACGCTGGTCAACAACAGCAAAAAGCGGACGATGGCGTTGTAGATGCTGAGTTCACTGAAGTGAAAGATGACAAAAAATAATTCGTTATTGAATGTCTAAAGAAAACCGCTCAAGAGATTGAGCGGTTTTTTATTGCCTTCTACTTGAATAAATTAAATTTGGAGTTGCTTTTGTTAATCTCTGATATTGCTAAAAAAACTGGGTTATCCATCCATACGCTAAGGTATTACGAGCAAATTGGATTACTCAAAAATATTCATCGTAATCAAGCAGGTCGACGTGTTTATACCCAACTGGACTTGGACTGGTTAGAATGGATTAAGCGTTTAAAATCTACAGGTATGCCTTTAGAACAGATGCAAGAATTTGCCCAATTTCGTCTCGAAGGCGATCAAACCTTGAAACAAAGGCAATTATTACTTATGCAACATTCACAAAAATTAAAACAAGAAATTCAACGATTAAATCAAGAACTCGACATCGTCGATTATAAAATCGAATTTTATGCAGAAAAAATGCTTGAGCTAGAGTGAACTCTAGCAGTTAGCATCTATGATTCACCATATGAATGAGAAAGAAATGATGCTGACTACAGGCTTTTATGTCACTGCTGAATTAAAAATTAAAGATCCCAATAAAATTTTAGAGACCCGTAATGCCTTAAGTGCATTATGTAAAATCACTTTAGAACAGGAATCAGGCTGTACCCTATTTCAACTCCATCAATGCCAAAATGATGCTACTCGTTTACTGCTTTGGGAACGCTTCGACTCAGAAGATGCCTACAATACCCATTTTCAACAATCCCATACCAAAGCATATCTTGCACAGGATTTGACTGAGGTCATGCAGCATTTTATCAGTGACATTGTTCTTTAACGTTTAGATTCATCAGAAGATGAACTGAATCCTCTAAGCTGTAGCAAACTTAGAGAATTTAGTTCAGAGTTTTTTATAGACGAAACTAAAACTATCTTTATAATCAAAATAAAAACAGGCTTAGAAAATGAAAAACACCCCTGCCGTTTCCCCAACCGTGTATTACAGTCTGATCATTGCCCAATTTATTTTGCCTATCATTGCAGCATGCATTGATATGTTTAATGTTGAACCTGAATTAGAACTTCTCGATAAAACCCTATATCTAGAACCACAATCGTGGGAACTCACTGTGATGGGCATTGCAGGAATAATTATACTCACCATTACTATTGGGTTACTCCTGAAAAAAGAATGGGCAAGAAAAGCCTATCTCTATACATTCTTCCCCACTTTTCTACTCTATTTTATGCCCTATATGCATTGGATTTATATGAGTAGTTTTGCTGCGATTTTTAATGATCTGGCTTTTGTGAGTGCAGGAATTTTGTTGATGATATTGGTCACACCTTCGCTCTATCAACCCATTTTCCAAGAATAAAACATGATCAAAATTATACTTCTGACCATTGCACTGTATATTTTCATCGAACTGATGTGTCATGGCTTTGCGATATTTGTACGTCGAATTTTAAATAAAACCGTTGTTCAAGATCATCGTAAAGCACTTCATTTACAGTTTATTCAGCAGACTTTTTATCGTCTTATGCTAATCCTCAGCATCGTACTGATGAACCATGCCTATACAGAAATGGCTTTCTTTGAACAAAGTGATGTTGTACGTTTTACATGGAGTGCTTTTGTCATTGTACTGATTTTATTTATTTTCTGGTGGATCAATGCTTTTATTATTCGTCAGGTTTTACAATCACAACAGCAACAATCCGTCACTGCGACATTTAAACAAAAAGTCAGTTATATCATGTTCCATCCAAAGGAGTTTCAAGACAGTTATATCAATACCACATACTTAGAAAAATCCAAATGGATAAATCGAATCCTCAGTGTGCTTGCATTTATTTTGCTGTTTATGGATCTACAATTACTATTCAATATTGCGCATTCATAACGTATTTTTACATGCCCAAAGCACCTTCAAGATGCACACCTGTCGTATGACCTAAGACAGTAAACAATCCTATATTGAATAAAAATAGTCCGATAAAAACAGCGGGAATTATCAATAATCGTTGCCGTTTATTCAGGCTTTTGCGTAGTTGAATTCGATATTCTGATGCTGGTGCTTTAGGAATCGTCACCACACGCTCAATCGTATTGCTGATCGCTTGATCGAGTTTGCCTAATGAAGAGCCTGCATGAACTTCAAACACATAATTTCCTGCATCCAACTCACAAAAGTAAACCATTCGCGATGCGCGAGTAAAACTTGTTTTTGTGGCATTGCCATAACTACGGGAAAGTTTTACAGGCTGATGGTGATCGGTGTTTATAATCTGAGGTGTGCTGAATGCCATGGGCGATTTTTTCAACATTGGTCCCTCTTCCCAAATGGCAAAACCACCTTTTTCAGTTAATTTGAATGTTTTAAACTGCTCATTCAAGGGTAAATCGACCACGATACGAGTACGGAACATGATGTACAGACATTTAAACACATAGCTCCAACACCCTAAACCTGCGATGAACATCAACACACCTAAAATTACATATATATTCATTGTTGTTATCTTCTAAATCTTTTGCTTAAGCTTAAAAGCGAATGCTCTACACGTCTGTTAAATTCTGCAATCTGCATTTTATAAAGACTGCCACAACAAGGGTTAAAACAACCATCATGTATGATCAATCTGTTTGAGTACTTGTCATTCTGATAATTTCAGATAGATTATTCAGAACAAAAAATATTTATATACAGATCATGCGTCTTTGGATTTTACTCGGTTTAATCATTTTTACGGCATATTTTGCGATACAACGCATGATGTATCCGCAACTCAATCATAATTCTGTGATGGATCGTATTTCTCACCCTTTGGACACTCGTCTTCGCTATCGTATCGGTGAGATTGATCCACGCTTTAATCTAAGCCAATCACAAGTGCAAGACTTGGCACAACAAGCGGCTGAAATTTGGCATATTGGTACACTGAAAAGCCTATTCGTCTATGATCCCAATGCCAAACTGACCATTAATTTGATCTACGATGAACGTCAGGCTGAGTCGAATGCACGTTCGCAAGAAATGAAAATATTAGAAAATACCCAACAATATACGCACAGTAAAAAACAAAAAATTCAACAAATCCACGCAGAACTGGATTTAGCAAATCGTGAATTGGAACTACAGAAAGCCAATTATCAAAATAAAGTTGACCAATATAATCAGTTAATCAATAGCATTAACCAGACCCGACAAAATATCGACTCATCAACAAAATACCAACTGGATCAGCAAAAAAACCAACTCATCATTGAACAAACTCAACTGAAACAACAACTGGATAGTTACAATCAAAAAGTCTATGAATTAAATCGACAAGTAGAGCAATTCAACTCTGTTAATCAACAATTTAATCAATCTGTGGATCATTTCAATCACCGCTTTCAACCACGTCAATTTGATAAAGGTGTTTTTGATGGACGTAGTATCAATATTTATGAATTTGAATCGAGCGATGATCTACGTGTCACCATTGCCCATGAGCTCGGGCATGCACTTGGACTGTTACACAATGATGATCCGAAAGCACTGATGTACCCAATGATGAAAGAACAAGATTTGCAAAACTTTAAATTAACCGCAGCAGATTTAGCAATGTTAAACTCTAGATGAATATTCTTTTTTCAACAGTAATGCTGATATTTTAAAACCTTATTGTTTTTATGTATTTAATTGGCAATAAGATCGGTTTTATTTAAAAATCATGCTATTGTGCTTCATCTAAGCTAAGTAATGGGGAGATTCCAATGAGCTATTATCATATTATTCTTGAAGTAAATGATCATATCAGCACGATTGAACAAACTCGTGATATTGAAATCTTTGATATTACTGAACTTCAGCCTTATCTTTATGCCATTTTGTTGCCTTATTTTAATGAACAACAAATCGAACTTGAAGAAGAAAATATCGAGTTCTCTGATATTTTACACATCGAAATTAAGCAGACTTTATTGCCTATTCAACACCTGATTGAAGAAGAACAAAAACAACTTCCGAGTGATACGGATGTGACCATCACGGCTTATGAAATTTTTAATAATCGTGACCATACTCAAGATGTGACTGCGGTGATTTTTGATTTACTTGAAGCTGTAAAAATTGATCAAGCGGATATTGAATAATCCTATGATTTAAATCAACAAAGGTCTGCAATTGCAGACCTTTTGTTTTGTTAGCGATAATTTATTGCATCATACTTTTAGCCGCTTCATTTCTGAATGCATTTAAAATTTGTTGCCCTGCCCGACCTGTTGGATTTAAGCCCAACTTGGTTTGCTCTTGTTGGATTGCCTGACGCGTTTTATCACCAATCAAACCATCAGCCTCACCAATGTCATAGCCTTTTTTCAATAAATAATTTTGAATTTCACGACGTTCAGCGCGAGATGTTCCCGCATCTGCTGTAGGCCACGCTGTTTGAAAACCACCTTTACCCTGTAAACGATCAGATAAATGAGCAATTGCCAAAGCATAACTTTCAGCAGCATTGTACGAATAAATCGCATCAAAGTTTTTAAACACTAAGAAAGCTGGGCCATTCGCCCCTGCTGGCATCATTAAACCTGCTTGTGAACTTTCAGATAAATTACCTTGAATGATTGGCGTACCATCCACACGGGTAAAACCACGATTTACCCAAGAACTTAAAGATTTTTTATTACGACGACTTTCGCCACCCACTGAAGCACCATCAGGGATTTTAACTTCAAAGCCCCACGGCATACCTGTTTGCCAACCACGCTTTTTGAGGAAATTTGCTGTTGAAGCCAAAGCATCTGAAGTACTTGAAACCAAGTCACGGCGACCATCACCATCGAAATCGACTGCCAACTCTTCATAAGTCGACGGCATAAATTGGGTATGACCAAACGCCCCTGCCCACGATCCTTTTAACTGCTCTTCACGCAAATCGCCACGTTGCAAAATGCGCATGGTTGCAAAAAACTCGCCTCTAAAATAGCTTTGACGACGACCTTCACAGCTCAATGTACCCAGAGCTTGGAGTAATGGATATTTACCAGAAATATCACCAAAATTACTTTCCACGCCCCACACAGCGACCACAGTTTCAGCAGGTACACCATAAGCAGCTGCGACACGGTTGAGCACATCGCGATGTTGCGCTAACATTTGACGCCCTTTTTCTACACGCTCCTCATCGACCAAACCTGAAAGATAATCCCAGATTGGTGTAGAAAATTCAGGCTGATAATCCAGTTTACTAATCACTGAATAATCAGGTGTTAAATTTTGCGTATAACGATCATAGGTTGAACCACTCACACCTGAAGAAATAGCCTGAGAACGTAAATTTGCAATACAGCCTTGAAAATTTGAATTTGGTGAATAACTTTGATTTTGAAAACTTTGGCTCTGAATAGGCTGATTTGTTGTCGTCGTTGTTCCAGAAGAAATCTGACCATTAATAATTAACTCAGCATTGGCATGAGTCACTGCCAATAAAGCCGATCCACAAAATAATGATAAATAACGCATAATATCCACAAATTGGTTTTAAATTTAAATTATGTAAATACCATAACAGCCTGTGAATAAAATGACAGTTGTAAATCGTAAAATTTAAATTCATTTGTACAATTTGAATTCATAATTTATAAAAAGAAGTTTTTGAATTTAAAAAAGTTACCCACAGCCAACCAAAGTCTTTTTTCTTGTAGAAATTACGCCAAATAATTTGAATTCAAAGTTTCACCCAAAATATAGACAGAAAGTTATCCACACCTTCACTCGATCATATCTCCTACTGGGCTGATTTCTGTAATATCTTCGCATTGCAAACGGGTATTGCCTTGTGGCGTTTGAGTTAAGCGATCTGACGTTTTCCATTGCGTTGAAAATTGTTGTTTTAACGCTTTACTCACCTGTGATGGTTTTCCTTTAAAAACAATATAATAAGCATCACTTTGTTCTATCGCATAGCCTTTTGTCCATACTGAAATTTTAATCACAGGCAATGTAAATTGATTAAAATTCACTGAAAAATCAGTCTGTTGACCATATTTTGTGGGATATGTTTTAACAGCGTTTATCCCACGATAATTCGCATCATTCAATATGAATCGTTGCCCTTTAAGTACAGGTTTATTTTCACTTTTTTGAGCACTGTAATAGTTCAACAAAAAATCCTGCATTGGATTTGGAGATTCACAATTGATCGCATCCAGTGTTAATAATGTCTGAACTTGGATACTTTCTTCTGCAAAAATACTCTGTATGCAGAATGCATTGATACAAATCAGGATTGTGGATATCTTTTTATTCATTCTGGCTCTTCGTTTTTTATTTTCATGATTTAAATTCAAATTTTTTGAATTCAAATTAATCTCTATTGCATTTCCTAGAATCTAAGTTATTTAAATAGGCTGTGGATAAATAAATTTTCCACAAAAAATTGCCCTGCTCTATTTTTAAATTCAAATCAAATTTTTATAGTTTAAATTTAAAAATATCTCTCAATTCAACCGATTTTGAAGGTGAATTATGCACTTAATTTGATTATTTTAATTGTGCTTTTCGGTGAAATACAGCGCTTTTCGATCAAAGGAAAAGTGCAGGACAGGCATCATACAGAACTAAAAATAATAAAAAAGCGGTCATTTGAATGACCGCTTTTTTAACGCGCAATTTTTCGCTTAGATGCTCATATCTTCGCTTAACGCCAACGGATTCGGTAGAATCTTCGCCAATTGACGGCATAAAGCCGTCAATTCAGCGCTGTCATTCGGCATTAACGTAATATGACCGATCTTACGACCTTCACGTTCAGTTTTATTGTAAAGGTGCATGTGCGCGCCTTTTAACGCCAAAACATCTTCAGATTTTGGATATTGACCAATGATATTCACCATCACGGTTGGGCGAACTACTTCAGTTGAACCGAGCGGTAAACCAGCCACAGCACGAATATGATTTTCAAACTGTGAGCAGATCGCACCTTCAATCGACCAATGCCCTGAGTTATGCACACGTGGCGCCATCTCATTGGCATATAAGCCTTTTTCTGTTACGAATAACTCAAGTGTCAGTACACCGACATAGTTTAAATGGTTCAATAAACGTGTGATGTAATCCTGTGCCACAGGCTGTAAATCTGTGCTGTTTGGCGCAGGTACAATCGAGTGCGACAAGATACCATTGTGATGATGATTTTCAGCCAAAGGCCAAGTTTTCACATCACCATCAATACCACGTACGGCAATGATTGACACTTCACGTGAGAAAGTCACAAAACTTTCCGCTATCAATTCACCCGCAGGGCCCAGTTCAGCCCAAGCCTGATCAATTTGATCTGCTGTACGCAATACAAACTGACCTTTGCCATCATAACCACCACGTGAGGTTTTCAGGACAATTGGTAAATCGAGCTGTTCAACCGCTGCTTTTAATTCATCGAGTGAAGTCACCGCTTTATACGGCGCAACAGGGATCGCAAGCTCATCAAACAGTGCTTTTTCAGACAAACGATGTTGTGCGATCGCCAAAGCCTGACGTGGCGGATGTAAATCTTTTTGTTTGGTCAAAACATCGACATCGATTAACGGTGTATTTTCAAACTCAAGGCTGAATACATCTGCGCTGGCAATAAAATCTTGCAAGCCATTTTCTGCTTTGGTTGAAAATACTTGACCTAATGCAGCAGATGGACAATCTTGGCTGGCTTCAAAAAAGGTGCATTGAATATTTAGGGGCAGGGCAGCTTGTGCCATCATTCGACCCAATTGACCACCACCAAAAATACCGATGGTTTTATTCATAATCTGTGTCCTGTTTTTCGCTTGGCTTGACTGACTGAATATGAAACTGACTCAATAAAAAATCAGTCGATCTTAAATTTGACCTGGAATATTTTTGCTCGCCACTTTATCAGTTTGCGCAGCACGGAATTCCGCAACATTTTTTGCAATTTCTGGACGTGTCAAACCTAAAATCTGTGCTGCCATAATTGCCGCATTGGTTGCACCCGCAGGGCCAATCGCCAATGTACCCACTGCAATACCCGCTGGCATTTGCACGATAGAAAGCAAAGAATCTACGCCATTCAAAATAGAAGATTTAACTGGAACACCCAATACAGGAAGATCAGTTTTTGCCGCACACATACCTGGTAAATGCGCCGCACCACCTGCACCTGCAATAATCACTTGAATACCACGTTCACGTGCAGTTTCAGCATATTCAAATAAGCGGTCTGGCGTACGATGCGCAGAAACAACTTCGGCTTCAAAAGGGACACCAAGCTGTTTAAGCATATTGGCAGTGTTTTCGAGAGTCGCCCAATCAGATTGAGAACCCATGATAATTCCAACTAAAGGAGCGTCTTGTACAGCGGCCGCATTCATTGCATATATTCCGTAAACGAATGTAAGGAAGTTTAAAAACTGATGATCAGTGTTTAAATGAATATCAAGAAGCTCGCTATTATAGACTGATTTTTCAGCTCAAGAAAATTTTACAGATAGAGCAGGGCGATATTTTCATTATTTTTTTAGCGAATAGGAATAATTTGGATTGAACTAGGCAATAACATTGAAATTAATTAAGATAGAACAACAACATCTGCAAGAAAATATACAATGAAAAAACTTCTCAGTATTCTTACCCTAGCACTCTGCGCGACTCAGAGCTATTCAGCATTGGTTAATTTAAACACCAATGAATTCAATACAACTTTTAAAAATCTCAATAAAGAAAAAGGCTATATGGGTGAGATCAAAAGTTCTGCACTCACTGGTGGGACGCATGAAAAATTTATCGTGACAGGGAAAAAGGTCACTTATGACAAAGAACCCATTGCCATGACAGGATATTATGTTGGCCCAACTGAGATTGGCAATACCTATTCTATTGCTGAATACCATGTGTATTGCGAAGACCAAGCCTATAATACGGTGATTTCAGGATTTGAGCCGAATGGCGAATTATCTTTTACAACTTTAGATACAGATTATGCCTTTGATTACGAAGATCCAACTGATCGGGATAAGAAGTTTTCACAGATCCTCAAAAAAGCATGTAAATACAAAATAGATTGAGTTTTGACTCATTACTATCATCATTTTAAATCTAAGCGTTGATGTTTCAAATGATGCATCAACGCGTTTAGCGAATCTTCATGTTTTACTGACTTCTAAAGACAAAATAAACACAGCCCAGTAAACATAAACCTGCCCATAAATAATCAAGCTTAAAAGGTTGTTTAAATAGAAAAATCATAAAGGGAACAAAGACTAAAAGTGTCACCACTTCTTGGGTAATTTTCATCTGTCCCATCGACCAACCATGTGTTGCCAATAAACGCGTCGCGGGAATCATAAAACTGTATTCAAGTAAGGCAATGATCCAACTCAATAAAATGGCTTTCCACAAAGGCGCATCATGCGGTAAAAATTTTAAATGACCATACCATGCCAAGGTCATAAAACAGTTGGAAATAATGAGAAGTAAAAGAGGGAGAGATAAAGCCATTTTTAGCTCAGATTTTTAGGATGATTATAGATTACACTGCTAATGTCCATCATAATAAATACTAGAGAAAAAATTATTAAAATATGCATTTACTGTTGAACTATCGTTCAGTTAGAGAATATATAGGGAGTAATTAATTGTTAAAAATACTGGAAAAATTACTGTCAAGAAAAGTAAATGCAGACATGCTATTTCTTTCAGAATTATTAACTTACAAAGGTGAAAGTCAAATTTTATTGGTCAACTATTTTGATCAAGTTACACTAGACTATTCACTACACAGCTTAACTTTTATAGATGAATATTTACTGCTTATTCGACAATATTTTATCGAAACTAAATTAAAAAAACTGAATGAAGAAGAACATCAACATTTTATTCAAGATATTGTCACTATCTCTTTAAGAATTGGTGCATATGTAGGTGAAACTATCCGTGAAAATGATCAAAAACAACAATGGTATTGGATTAAATCAAACAAGAAGAGAAAACTAAATCCAATTTTGCTTAAGGTGACGCAATCTGATCCTAAACATTCTAGTGCAATATTAACCAATGGAACACTCTATGAATTTCCAATGAATATCGTGATTGACTTAATTACGCTCCCGCACAAAGAAAAAAATACGCTATCTCACTATGTGGATGAAGTTTTAAATTTAACAAGTCACTCGATTTAAAACATATCTATTTTACGATACAAGAAAAACTATCTTTTCCCTTAAACCCTTGCTATCGTTGCTTTCAAATCAAATGAATCACGACAACACCACAACAACAAAGTGATGTGTCTAAAAGAAGTGGAGTGAGAACAAATGCATCTGCATATCTTGGGTATCTGTGGCACCTTTATGGGTTCTTTGGCGTTATTGGCGCGTGATTTAGGACATAAGGTGACAGGTTCAGATGCAAACGTGTATCCACCGATGTCGACCCAATTGGAAAATGCAGGCATTACTTTAATGCAAGGCTATGACCGTAGCCATTTGCAACCACATCCTGATCTAGTGATCGTGGGCAATGCCATGAAACGTGGTATTGATGCCGTAGAATATATGCTGAATGAAGGCTTACCTTATATTTCAGGACCACAATTTCTTGCAGATCATGTTTTACAAGGCAAACACGTACTTGGCGTCGCAGGAACACATGGTAAAACTACAACCACAACCATGTTGGCATGGGTACTCGATCAAGCGGGTTTAAATCCAGGTTTCTTAATCGGTGGCGTTCCTTTAGGTTTCAGTGAAAGCGCTCGTTTAGGTGGTGGTAAATACTTCTGTGTAGAAGCAGACGAATACGATTCAGCTTTCTTCGACAAACGTTCTAAGTTCGTACATTACCATCCTAAAACAGCGATTTTAAATAATTTAGAATTTGATCACGCTGATATTTTCGATGACTTAGCAGCGATTCAAAAACAATTCCATCATTTAGTTCGCACCATTCCAAGTGAAGGTCGCATTATTGCGCCAATCACTGAAACCAATATTGATGAAGTATTGGAAATGGGTTGTTGGACACCTGTAGTTCGTACATCTTTAGATGCCAATGACACAGCTGAAGTTTATGCAGAACAACTCTCTGCCGATGGTTCACATTTCAAAGTACTTCAACACGGCGTTGTGAAAGGTGAAGTGAAATGGACAATGACAGGACAACACAGTGTTGCCAATGCTTTAGCGACTATTGCTGCTGCTGAACATGTCGGTGTTTCGATTGAAACTGCATGTGAAGCATTGTCGAATTTTGGCGGTGTAAAACGCCGTATGGAACTTTTGGATACGGTTAAGGGCATCGAAGTCTATGATGACTTTGCACATCACCCAACGGCAATTGATACCACACTTGAAGGCGCGCGCAAGCGTTTAGGTGAACGTAAACTGTGGGCGATTATTGAGCCACGTTCAAACACCATGCGTATGGGCTCACACAAAGATGGTTTGGCACATTCTGCACGTTTGGCAGATGAAGTAATTTGGTATCAACCTGAAGGCTTAGATTGGGATTTGCAGCCTGTTATTGATGCTGCACCGAATAAAGCGGTGATTGCACGTACTTTGGATGACATCATCCAAACTATCGTCACAGAAGCAGGCGAGGGCGATGCAGTCGTGATCATGTCAAATGGTGGTTTTGGTGGCTTACATCAAAAATTACTTACTGCGTTGAGAGCCAGATAAGTTCTGGATCCAGATCAACCCGCGAAAGCGGGTTTTTTAACATATAGTTGATTCTAAAATATTTAATTCTTCTAAATTATTTTCAATAATCTTTTCCATTACATCTGGTAAATAATTTAATAAATGTTGAAAATTTAAGTTTTCGACTTTTTTAAAACCATGCTTATCTTCTAGGTACCCAATAATTTTATTTAATTCATCTGTATGAATTTTCGTAATAGGATCTTCTAATTTATAAAGATGAAATCCTGACAGATGTATAAATCTACTACCGAATTCATACACATTATTCGCCCACCCTAGATTGTTTGGAATATTCTTCTTCATCTCTGCATCACTTATCCTTTTATTCAGTCCCCAAAGTCCTTTCTCTACAGATTTTGTAATTATTTCAATTTTTTTATTGTTATCTTCTAAAACATTTAGATAATTAAGTCTTATTAATGTGTCCAACTCTTGCCTTAAAAGCCCAATACAAACACCATATAATTGCTTATCAAACAATAACTCAAATGCTTTATAATTTTCTTTCGTTCTTTCAGTAACTTGCATACTAAATTTCTCTAAATCAGACATTTTTACCTTATCCCTTTTGATATTTGACTAATAAATTTCAAATTCATTCAGCTTCACCCAACCTTCCACCATTTCATTTTCTAAATCCTGCCGCTTACTGTAATACATGACATAAACCCACTCTTGATGCGCTTTATCTTTATACAAATCATAAGCAGTGACACTATCTCCATGAATAATAAATAAACCTTTAATTTTACATTCAGCCAAAGGTGCTGAATGGAAATACACTCGTTGTTTAGATTGAACGACTAATCCCCAACGTGGAACGATTGGAACAGCTTGCTTTTCAACTTGTTCATTCATTTTTGAACAATCTATAGCAAATGCAAAATGTGCACTTAAAAGCAATGTGAATCCTAAAATTAGCTGTTTCAACATTACTCAATACCTCTTTTAATATTGAACATATTTTATTTTGCTACCGCAACATAATCATCTAACTTTTTAAAATCCTTTAATTTTACCCAGCCTTCAACCAAATCGTCACTATCATCGGCATCATGCTCGGTATTGATATACATCACATAGACCCATTTTTCTTGTGCTTTATCGGTATAAAGTGAATAAGCAATGACATGATCATTTTGAATAAGATAATCATCCACCATTTTACATACCGCTTTAGGTGCAGAATGGAAATACACCCGCTGTTTAGATATAACTGACAATTCCCAACGTGGCTGAATTTCTTGCTCATATGAATATGTTTTTAAGTCCGAAACTAAACAATCCTAAGCAAAAATCAATGATGAATTCAAACTCAATAAGCTGATAAACAGCATTTTTTTAAACATTTTTAATCTTCTAACCGAATTTCTATAACGCTTTTACTATATTTCATCGTTCTTATGTTAAATATCACGATAGATTCTAAAATATGGTGCCCTTTTGTGAAAACGTCACAAGTTGGATAATTTTATCGCGTTTTATATGCTGGCTCACTATTGTCTATTTTCAATAATAGATTGACGAAATCCTGAATATTTTCATTATTTAACTGATAAGGCTGAAACTTTTCTAAACCAAGTTTTGCAAAAAAACGAGAAATTTTTGTAGAGTCTTTGACATATTTCATCGACCATTTTGAAAAATATAACTGTTTCAATGGCTGATCTGGAAAACGATGTAAATTTATATGTCTTTGATCATTTGAGATTCTTCCATATAAATCATCTAATACAGCCTGTTGTCCTTCTAAACACTGAAAAAAAACACCTTCAGAATAATACAGCACACCATAAATTTGATGTTCCTGATTAAATTGTCTTGCCGTAGACAAAATATCACTGAGATCTTCTAATAAATTTTTATCATGCTCCACTCGCGTACTGACATAACAGAGTCTAATAAACATGCTATTTCCTTTATTTATATCATTCTAATTTAATGTGTTTTAGATTTAATTTTTGATTCAATCATTTTCTTCTAAACTCAAATATACAAGAACTTTCCCTGAATAAAAAGCCCATTTACACAGCGCGTATATGCAATCGGTCATCTCAAAAAAATAGCCCAACATATGGGCTATTTATCTTTAAACTTACTTAACTTTTTATATTACGCCACGACATCTGAAAAACTTTTCTCACGGCGAAACATCACTTCAACATAGGAACAAGTCGGCACAATTTTAAGCTGTTTCTTACGTGCAAAATCAACTAAAACATCCAATAATTGGCGTGCCATACCTTGACCACGAAGTGAATCATCTACCCATGTATGGTTGGCAATAATTTTTTGCTCTCCACTCCAGACATAACTGATCTCAGCAATCCGTTTGCCTTGCTCATTGTCGAGGTAAAATTCACCATTGTGTTGATTATCTACATGTTGGAATTGCATCATTATTTCTCATCATTCTTTATGGCACATTCCAACTGTAACAAAGTGATCTTAAGATTTCAAAACATCACGAATCGATGGATCTTTATCAAACACAGATTTGGCAAAAGGGCATAAAGGAATAATTTGGATATTTTTTTGACGTGCCATATCAACCACTTGATCAAGTAGTTTGCGCCCAACACTTTGACCACGTAATTCATCTTCAACCGTAGTATGATCAATGATCAGCATGGTTTCACCTGCCCATGTATATGCCATTTCAGCCAAATGGTGATTTTCTTCACCAATATAAAATTCACCCTTTTTACCATTATCTTGATGTTTAATTTCTAACATGGTCATTACTCTTATATTGTTCAATTTTTTAGATTTTAAAAAATGCCACAATTCAATTTGAATTATTGTTAAATTTTGTCGGACAAACTCTAATTTTTTATATCAAAACTCAACTTAACATTTAAAAAAAATCAGCCTAAAATTTAGGACTATTCTTTTAAATTCTTGACTATGTCAGCCTCTACTCCCCAAAACCCTATGCCACAACCTGCTCCCAGTGAAACTCAACAATGGATCAGTGTGATTAGTCTGGCTTTCGCTGCATTTATTTTTAATACCACTGAATTTGTTCCTGTTGCTTTACTTAGTGATATTGGAAATAGCTTTGCCATGCCTGCAACAGATGCAGGCATCATGATCACCCTATATGCATGGGTGGTTGCTCCCATGTCATTACCAATTATGCTGTTAACCAAAAATATTGAACGGCGCTTTTTACTGATCGCACTGTTTTCTGTTTTTGTCGTGAGTCATGTTTTATCTTACTTCTCATGGAGTTTTAATGTGCTGTTGCTGAGTCGTATCGGCATCGCATTCGCTCATGCACTATTTTGGTCAATTACTGCTTCATTGGCGGTGCGGGTTGCGCCAAAAGGCAAAGAATTACAAGCTTTGGGCTTACTCGCCACTGGTACAGCATTGGCAATGGTCTTAGGGATTCCATTTGGGCGAATGATTGGTGAAACCTACGGTTGGCGTAATACTTTTGCGCTGATTGCCATCGGTGCAACGCTTGTGTGCTTTATTTTGGCAAAAACCTTACCCAAATTACCAAGTGTCAATTCGGGGTCACTCAGCAGTCTGAAACTGTTTTGGCAACGCCCTAGCTTGTTGATGGTATTTGCCTTAACCGTGATTGTAGTGACGGCACAATTTACCGCCTATAGCTATATTGAACCATTTGCCTTAAATATTGCACATTTTAGCTCATCACAAACCACAACATTATTGCTAGTTTATGGTGTCACTGGTTTTCTTGGCTCTTATTTATTTGGAAAATTTGCCCGTAAATATCCGAAATTACCAATCCCATTAAGCAGTGCTGTGATTGCAGCTGCCATGTTATTGCTCATTCCACTGTCTACAAACTTCATCAGTTTCAGCGTGATTTGTGGGCTTTGGGGCATGGCAATTATTTGTTTCAGTCTTGCGCAACAAGCCAAAACCTTGGATTTTGCTTCAGATGCAACCGATGTCTCTATGGCGATTCATTCAGGCTTATACAATGTCGGTATCGGTGCAGGTGCTTTGATTGGTGGTCTTGCCACAACAAACTTTGGTTTGAATCAAATCGGTATTGTCGGTGGAATCATTGCAGTGATAGGGACATTATTGGCACTGGTTTTAGTACAGCGTAAAGACTTTTTAACGGGTATTAAATAAACAAATAATTTGCACATTGCTTATAAATATGCGATTCTGTGCGCATATTAAGAAATCAACGATTTCTTTAACCCAATTTGTTGAACAAGGGGAGTAGCCTCCCATCAGACTATCGTCATTACGCATTTTTTCTGATTAAGATAAAAATGCCGGTATCTGAGCATTATCCGCATAAGATAATGTAGGCAAGACCTTGATCATGTTGATACAGATGTTTAATCATCTGGCAACTGATCAAGGTTTTTTTATGCCTGATTGATTGCCAGACTTGGAGAATTTTATGGAATCCATTGGCAATCCATGGCTATATCTGGCGTTCTTTGCCATCGTCAGTGTCATGTTACTGATTGACTTTCTTGGTTTTAAACAAAAAGAAGGGCAAGAAGTCAAAGTCAAAACCGCAGCCTATTGGAGTATTGCATGGGTCACTATTGCAACACTTTTTGGTGGTGGCTTGTGGTTCTATCTACAACAAACAGCAGGCGTGACCATCGCAAATGCAAAAACCATGGAGTATTTTGCAGGTTATTTACTGGAAAAATCCCTCGCAATTGATAATGTATTCGTGTGGATGATGATCTTCGCGGCATTTAGTATTTCGCCTGCATTACAACGTAAATTATTACTTTATGGTGTATTGGGTGCGATCGTTTTAAGAACCATTTTTATCTTTATCGGTGCATGGTTCGTTCAAGAGTTCTCTTGGATTCTCTATCTCTTCGGTGCATTCCTCGTCTATACAGGTTTTAAATTCCTCAAAGGTCAGGAAGAAGAAGACACCAATATCGAAGATATGGCGATTTTAAAATGGTTACGTAAACACATGCGGATCACGCCACAGCTCGAAGGTGGCAAATTCTTTGTTCGTCAAAATGGTGTACTGTGGGCAACCCCATTATTCCTTGTATTGATCTTGGTTGAAGCATCAGATGTGATCTTTGCTGTTGATTCAATCCCTGCGATCTTTGCTGTTACCACTGACCCGTTCATTGTACTCACAGCAAACTTAATGGCAATCTTAGGTCTACGTGCGATGTTCTTCTTACTGTCAGGTGCTGCATCGAAAATGCATTATCTACCCTATGGCTTGGGTCTGATTCTTGTGTTCATCGGCTTTAAGATGCTCATGCTCGATGTGTTCCACATGCCAATTTGGATCTCGTTAAGTTTCATTGTGATTGTCTTGACGATTACTGCAATTCTGTCAATTCGTCATAGTAAAAAATACAACGAAACAACCTTATAAGTTGATTGAAAATACAGAGCCTTCCGAATGGAGGGCTTTTTTATTCCACGTAAAAACAGTAGATTAGTGATACAGCGAAATAAGAGAATAAAATGAACGATGCATGTTTAACCATTAACTTTCAAAGCAAAAATGTATCCATTGATGGACGAGCGATTACTTTAGAAAATTTGATCAATGGGTTATTTCATACTGAATTTAATCAAGAAAAACAGCTTTGGACTATTAAAAATACTTTCAAAATATATGGTCATACGGGCAATAATATCTATGTTGAACAACTGCCAACAGGGCTAAAATTTTTTATTATGCTTTGGGCTGAAGAAGGGCATTTAGTCGATTCTAAAATCGTAAAAAAGCTTAAATCTAAACTCAAAGTTAAAATTGAGCATAATTCTAAAGTATCTATACTCGATACAGCATGGGCAAAAGCATCGCTAGACTATGATATTCGATATAATGGTATTACGCTTATCTTAGAAAACTAATCTATGATTTCTAGTCTATTCCAACGCTCAAAAAACCGTTTAGATTGCACACGCTCTAAGAATACTTCGTGACTCACCAAACAATCATTCCAACGGACTTTAAGTTCAAACAAATCATTTAAACCAAATGGCGCAATGATCTCCAGATCATCATTTTTCAATAATCGTACTGCAATTGCAGTCGCAGTTTCTGGCCAAGTTGCAAGTGCTTCTGCTAATGATGAATATTGTGCAACAGAGCGACCATCATCAGTTGTATACCAAGTATGGACAAAGGCTTGATTGACCACATCCCATGTATTTTCAGGAAACTTTTGACTGAGTAATTGTGTTAATCGTTGCTGTTCATCTTCAATAGCGTTTGTATCATAAAAAATCACATCAATCTCAGTCTGTTCAATGAGATAGTGCTGATCATGCAAAACTGACCACACCATATTGCGAATAACGCCAGCGCTTAAATAAGCAGAAGAATTTATTTCTCTGAGAAATTTTAAACGATGTAAAAATACAGGATGTGCATAGATGATCTGCTTCAAATCTTGTGAATATTTCATGCCTTACCGCCTATCTCGAATGTCTATTTTGAAATAAAACTTTCCAGATGTTTTGAATATCATCCATAACATCAATTTTCAATCAAACATACTTTTTATCTTTTTTTATCCGCTCACAGACTGTACATTCACCCCTCATACTCATATTATACGGCGTATAAAATAATTTTCTTTTTTATCATTTATAAAGCAAATAGATAAAAATTCCGAATGATGTAAGGCAAATCATGCGTTCAAAAAAAATCAGTCTGGTTGTCGTTCCGCTCTTAATCACTGCTTGTAGTAGTAATGACAAACCGCTTGTTCAAGATGTTTACAATAGTCAATATGATTGTTCATATGATTGGAATACAGAACTATGTGAAGAAGAGCAAACCACGACATCTTCAAGTAGTTCACATGGCGGTGGATATTATTATGGTGGTTCAGGCACACGCTATGTCGGACCACAGTATTATGATGGCAATCGAAAAGTGAACTATTTAGGTCGTAAAGTTGAGCCTTCGACCAATCTCAGTGTGGGACAACCCTTTGTTTCCCAAGTTAGTAAAAGTAGTAGTAAATCCTCACCTGTCCGTGGTGGCTTTGGTCGTAGTGGCTTCTCTTTTGGTGGATAATTTACACGTTTTACCCCCTCTATATTTAATGTTTAAGCTTTCACTATTCTCCTAATATCTTATGAAAAGAAAACGCTTCCAAGCACGTCCCGACTGGCAACAACAACATGAGCAAATCGGTTTTGATTATTACAATCTCCCATCATTAGATGGCTCGATTTATTGGTCAGAAGGCGTGGCTTATGAGTTTACTTTAAAGCAAATAGAGCAACTTGAAGATGCCTCCAATGAACTGCATCAAATGTGTATGCAAGTGGCTGGAGAAATGATTCAAAAGGGCAACTATCCTGACTATTTTCAGATTCCGCAGGCAGCAATTCCACTGATTGAACATTCATGGCATCATCAAGCACCGATGCTCTATGGACGTTTTGACTTTGCCTACGATGGTCATCAGATCAAAATGTTGGAATACAATGCCGATACTCCGACAGGTTTACTTGAAGCTTCTGTTGCACAATGGCATTGGATTGAACAAGTTGAAAATATTCCGCATCGTGATCAGTTCAACAGCATTCATGAAGATTTGATCAAGCGCTGGAAAACCATTTTTCCTCGTGGCTCACATATTCATTTTGCAGCTTGCCAAGAAGCAGGGCGTGAGGATTGGGGCAATCTCGAATATTTAATGGATACAGCGTTCCAAGCAGGGCATAAAGTTTCTGAACTCTCCATGGAAAATATCGGTTGGGATGGGCAAAATTTCCTTGATCTAAATGATCAAAATATCCAAAACCTATTCAAACTTTACCCATGGGAATGGGTTTGGGAAGAAAACTTTTCACAATATTTAAAGCCTGAGACCAATTGGGTTGAGCCGTGCTGGAAAATGCTCTTGTCGAATAAGGCAATCTTAGTTGAACTGTGGAAGAAGTTTCCCAATCATCCTTTATTACTCGAATCGCATGCTTTTAAAAACGATATGCAGTTGCAAGGGAAATGGGCAAAAAAACCGATTTTAGCCCGTGAAGGCGCCAATATTCGTGTGGTTCAGGACAATGTCGATCAAGGTGCAGCTTCAGGCAGTTTCTATTTCGATGATTATGATAAATATGGTTACATCGCGCAGAAATGGGTAGAGACACCATTGTTTGATGGCAAATTACCTACGCTTGGTTTATGGATGGTTGGACACACTTGTGCAGGCATGTCGATCCGTGAAGATGAGTTCGATATTATTGGCAATGATGCACATTTTGCGGCGCATTATTTTGTAGAATAGCACTCAAATTTAAGTACACATTCTTTATCGTGAAATGAATCATTGGAATATGTTTTATATTATTTGAACTCTTTCAATGCCTCCTCTGAATCAGTCTTAAAGGTTTACCAACAGCAAGTGGAGTGGCTATTCCATTACAAAATTTTATTGTCCCTTCGATTTTTATCTGTATAGGGCTATTTGTCATTTTCTTTAAAAATACTGATGATGAAATGTGAAGCCGCATTTCCAAATTTAAAAATTCAGCATTGTTTCAAAACTGATGAAATAAAAAGCAACACTGTTAATCTTGTAATTAATTTAAATAATCCACTAGATTATTGATAAGTAAATTTAATAAATCTAAGAGAATATTCATTCTCCAAAGCAATGAAAAATAACTTAACCCATCACATTCAATTCCAAAAGTGATCGTGGTTTTTAATGAATAAAAAGGAAAATTCTGATGTCAGAACAAGCTATTGTTGAGATTTTCAAGAAGAATGTTTTAGGAAAGCGCGCTGATTCCAGTCAATATAATACCAACCATGACGGTAAAGTCGGTCATTGGTTAGAAAAGCAAATGGGGATTAAACCCAATGCAAAAGCAGAAGCCGATCTAATGGGTTTTGAAATGAAAAACCAGACTTCAATCAAAACCACCTTTGGGGATTGGAGTCCAACTTATTTTATTTTCAATGACCCGCATATTATTCAATGGAATACTGGTGAAAATGCGCTTACCCGACGCAATAAGTACTTTTTACCTACTTTTGGAAAACCCAATGAGGATAAAGATAACCGTTTATCTTGGTCGGGCAGTGCTATTCCTAAAATTAACCAAAGAAATCAATATGGTTGTATCCTAAAAGTAACAGCACACAATCATATTGAAATTCAATATAGCTATTCCTTTGACAATCGAACCCACAAATCAACACTCGTCCCTGAAGAATTTAAGAAAGATGATCTGGTGATTGCCCGTTGGAGTGCAGACAAAATGCGTCAAAGGGTCAATCAAAAATTTAATCAGAATGGTTGGTTTAGATGTAAAACCGATGATTCAGGAAAATATGTAGCGATTGAGTTCGGTGAACCATTATCTTTTGAAAAATGGATCCGACTCGTCAAACAAGGCGTGATCTTTTTTGATTCTGGCATGTATGAATCAAATCGTCGCCCCTACAGTCACTGGCGAGCAAGTAATTCACTTTGGGATGCATTGGTCGTTCGATCTTACTAATTTTTCTAACGTATAAAGCGCTTTAACCTTAAATTAAAGCGCTTTATTTTTAATATGTTATAAAAATATTAGATCGTATGTTCAGCCACACGTTTCATGTATTTATTTAAACGGGTAAAGAAGAGTACTTGAAGAAAAATCGTAAATGCAGATACACACCACTCATACCATAGATCAAATGCCGTGTTTTCAAGTTGAAAATATTGGTAAATTCCCAATAAAACCAAACCAAAAGCAATCCCTGCTACCGTTGTTTGTAGAAGAATAGGGAAAGAAAGTGCTGTGATTCTATTCATAAAATGCACACCATTGTCACCGCCATTCGCAACATAGCAACGCTGAATCCCAATGAACATGATCACTAATGTCAGGAGGCATTCTAAACCAATCACACGGACATCATAATAAGGTGAATACATTCCGTAGTAATACACGGCGCTGACCACCAATGCTGCGATTAAATAATAGTTTTTATAATGGCGCTTTTCTAAAGTATCTTCTGATAATTCATGCGCAAGGGCTTTAGTATTCCAAAAATACATAAATATTATTGTCTCTTATTTCATCATTTGCCGACACTGTACCGATTCTTGATGTAAAGATAAAGTCATCTACACAAATAATCATTGACTGATATTTTGAATCGAACATCCATTCAAAAATTTAAATTTAAGCGATTCAAAAATATCAATATTCCATCTTCAATGTAAATAGAGCTAAAACCACGTACAGCGTCATCTTGATCTTTAGGGTACAATCAACTGAAAAAAGTCAAAACGCAGGTTAAAAATGTCTTCTGTAATTGCAACGACAGCGATTCGTGGTCGTTTCCTTGATATTCAGAATACAGTTGCCCAAGCGCGTGAAATACACGACCAAGTGCGATATGTAGAAGATGGTCTACTCATTACTCAAAACGGCAAAATTAGTTGGTTTGGAGAATGGGAAGCAGGTCAACAGCACATTCCCGAAAATACGCAAATTGAACATTATCCTGAGCAACTGATTGTGCCAGGATTTATTGATACGCATATCCATTTCCCACAAACTGAAATGGTGGGCGCTTACGGCGAACAGCTTTTAGAATGGTTAAATACCTATACTTTTCCTACTGAAATTCAATTTGCCGATAAAAACTATGCCGATCAAATCGCGCATTTTTTTGTTCAAGAACTCTTAAAAAATGGTACAACCACAGCACTGGTTTTCTGTACCGTCCATCCACAATCTGTCAATGCATTATTTGAAGCAGCAGAACGCCACCAAATGCGTTTAATCGCAGGTAAAGTGATGATGGATCGTCATGCACCTGAAGCACTGACAGACACAGCAGAAAGCGCTTATACCGACTCTAAAGCTTTGATTGAGAAATGGCATGGTAAAGGACGTAATCTCTACGCGATCACTCCACGCTTCGCACCAACGTCTACACCTGAGCAATTGGCAAAAGCAGGGCAGCTCAAAGCTGAATATCCCGATGTCTATGTGCATACCCATTTAAGTGAAAATAAAAATGAAATTGCTTGGGTCAAAGAATTATTTCCTGAACAAAAAGGCTATTTGGATGTTTATCATCACTATGGCTTAACAGGGGAGCGATCTGTTTTTGCCCATTGTGTGCATTTGGAAGAACATGAGTGGGATTGTATGCATGATACTGATTCTGCGATTGCATTTTGTCCTACCTCAAATTTATTCCTTGGTAGTGGCTTATTTCCATTGAAAAAAACATGGGAAAAACAAGTCAAAGTCGGTTTAGGTACTGACATTGGCGCAGGGACTTCATTTAGCCAGTTACAAACCATCAATGAAGCCTATAAAGTTCAACAGCTACAAGCTGATAAACTGTCAGCGATGGAATCGCTTTATCATGCAACACTCGGTGGTGCAAAAGCACTGCATTTGGATGATAAGCTTGGTAATTTTAATATCGGGAAAGAAGCCGATTTTGTCGTGCTGAATCTGAAAGCCACAGCATTACAAACCTTACGCCAACAACGTGCCAAGAATATTGAAGATGCATTATTTGCCTTATTTACCATGGGCGATGATCGCAATATTCAAGCCACGTATATTTATGGTCAAAAAGCTTATGAGCAAGTCTAAAGATGATCAACCGCCTAAAAGATCAAAGCAGAAATTGATTCTGATCGGCGTGGTTTTTGTGGCGTGTGCTTTACTCCTTAAGCGCGACGCACACTAAAACTTGACTTTGAAAATGTGAAAATTACATATCCAATTGTCAAAAAAGATGCATCTTGAGCTGATATGTTTTAAAATTGATGCATCTTTTAGGTGTTGCTGGTCAACGCCTTTTTTATTTTAGAATTTGCTGTTTAGTTTTAGGTATTTCCCATGACTGTTGAAATGAAAGTAATGATTTCTGCTGAAGAAATTCATGCAAAAGTTCAAGAACTTGGTAAAAAAATTGATGCGCATTATGCCAATAGCGACAAAGAACTGGTTTTAATCGGTTTATTGCGTGGTTCAGTTATTTTTATGGCTGATTTATGTCGTGCAATCACTAAAACTCACGAACTCGACTTTATGACAGTTTCAAGCTATGGCGGTGGTACAACATCGAGCCGTGATGTCAAAATTCTCAAAGATTTAGATGGTGAAATTCGTGGTAAAGATGTCTTAATCGTAGAAGACATCATCGACTCAGGCAACACATTGAGCAAAGTATTAGACATCCTTAGTACACGCGAGCCTAACTCTATTGAGCTGTGTACTTTAGTCAGCAAACCTTCACGCCGTGAGATTGATTTAGAGGTTAAATTCTTAGGCTTTGAAGTTGAAGATAAATTTATCGTTGGTTATGGCTTAGACTATGATCAAAAATACCGCCATATTCCTTTTATTGGTGAAGTTGGTCTTTAAGCTGAATTCAAAAAATTTATAGACCTAAATTTTCTAAGCGACTTCGGTCGCTTTTTTAATATCTGGAATTTTAAAATGAACAAAAATGCAACAACTTTTAGCATATCTAGGCTATTTCAAAACTCTAAAATATTTGAATATAGAAAGAGTTAACTTGAATAACGCAATTACGCTTAGCAATAGAAAGAAAGGAGAAATCTTATGATGTCATTAATCGGTGCCATTATCATTGGTTTTTTTGCAGGTCTGATTGCTCGCGCAATCCATCCTGGTGATGACAAAGCTGGCTTTCTAGTGACAACTGCATTGGGGATCATTGGCTCTTTAGTTGCAACTTATGGGGGACAATTTCTGGGTCTATATAAAAATGGGGCATCGGCAGGATTTATCGCTTCTGTGGTCGGTGCGATCATCGTGTTATTTATCTATAACTTTGTTTCAAAACGCACTTAATTCAAAACTTTTAAAGATCAGCAAAAAGCACCATAAACTGGTGCTTTTTTGTGTTTTAAACAGTGTTAAAAACACTTAAATTACAATCCAAACTTTTGCCAAAGCTTTTCTATTTCATCTGCTGGATAAGCCCCCATCGCTTTATAACCATTTGAAAAAATAATAGCTGGCGTACCCTGCAAACCTAATTTTTGACCTAATTCCAGATTACGATCAATCGGTGTTGCACAGTTTGCAGGCGCAGTAGGTTTTATTCCACTTTGAATTAAATTCTTCCAAGCGTATGCTTTATTGCTTGAACACCACACTTGCTTCGATGGAAGAATAGATTGCGCTTTGATTGGGTAAATGAATGTGTAAATCGTCACATCATTGAGTTTAGCTAAATTCCCTTCAAGAACCTTGCAATATGGGCAATTTGGGTCAGAAAAGATCGCAAGCTGACGCTTTCCATTCCCCCTCACTGTTTTAATAGCATCATTCAGAGGTAAAGTTTTAAAATCTACATAATTTTTCTGATCGACTAGATCTTTAGTTAAGTTATGTTGATCTTTTAAGCGAATCATTGAACCAATGAAAATATGTTGGGCATCTTCATTCACATAAATAATTTTATCGTCTAATGTCCCACTATATAAACCTTGCATCTCCGTTGTTTTCAGATTATCAATTTTTATATTGGGATATTGTTGAGCTAATTTCGCTTTCACAGTATCTACACTGGCAAAACTGACTGAACACAACGTAAGACTTAAACTCAATGCTATAAATTGCTTTAACATATTTCTAAAAAAATCAAAAATCAGAATAGGCGACATTAAAACATAGTTTAGTAGGACACTTGTTTGAAAACTGTGAGGATGTTTTCTTAAAACATTAAGTTCCACGTGAAACAAAGTTAAACATCGAAATCTGATTTATTTCGACTGAAATATGAATCAATTCTTCATGGATGGATAAAGCTTGACGAATCATATCGGCATTAAGATTTTTATCACTTGTTTCAAGCGCCAAAATCACTGAAAACTTTGCTTTTCCCACTTTCCATACATGAATATCTGTAATTTTCACCTCACTTTTGAGTTCATCAATCGCTTCACGAATTTCATTTACCACAGGCTCATCCATTTCAGCATCAAGTAAGGTTTTACCTGTTTGACGAATCAAGCTCCATGACCAATTTGCAACGAGAAAAGCACCCACTATGCCGAGGATTGGATCTAAAAAATTCCAGCCAAAATATTTCCCTGCAATTAATGCCAATATTGCCAAAACAGAGGTCACAGCATCAGCGACAACATGGAGAAAAGCAGCTCGATGGTTTAAATCGTGCACATCATGCGAGTGTCCATGACCTGAATGTGCATGATGTGAATGTGTATGTGAATGACCATGCCCATGATGATGCCCATGCTCGTGACCGCCATCATGTAATAACCAAGTACAAATTAAATTGACCAATAAACCAACGACTGCAATCGGTATCGCTTCATTAAAATGAATCGGAACAGGAGAAAATATGCGTTCAATTGATTGAAATGCCATAAGAATCGCCACAAGCATCAGGATAATCGCACTGCTATATCCCGCTAAAATTTCGATTTTCCATGTTCCAAAACTAAACCGAGCATCTTGTGCATAATGCCGAGCTGCACGATAGGCAACATAAGCCAATCCCAGTGCAATCATATGCGAGCTCATATGCCAACCATCTGCAAGCAGTGCCATAGAGTTAAATACCCAACCACCCACGATCTCAAAAATCATCATGACTGCAGTGAGTATTGTTGCAAATAAGATTTTCTTTTGTGCCAATGGATTACCTTCATCAAATTGATGACTGTGTTGGCGTTGTATGGTTTTAAATTGCATGAGGGACTAATCCTATATACTCCCCCTTAGTATATTATTTCAATTTAAAATATACTATAAGGGAGTATATATTTAGAGGATGATCGTGATGAGTCATTTACACCAAGATAAAAAAGTCCTCAATCGTGTAAAGCGTTTAAAAGGTCAAATTCAAGCTGTTGAAGAAGCCTTAAATCAGCCAGACAGTTCTTGTATTTCAGTGCTACAGCAAGTTGCAGCAATAAAAGGGGCAGTCAATGGTTTGATGAATGAATTGATTGAACAACATTTAACTGAACATGTGATTCAAGATCCACACGCTGTAGATAAAGTAGAGTTACAGGAATTTTTAAAGTTATTGAAGCGCTATTGTTAAAACAGAGGAATAATATTTTTCGTTATCTTTTAATTTTTGATTGACCCTAAAGTGATTAAGTTTTAATCTCCCAATATATCGTTTTTTTTCGATGCTGACGTTGATTAAACACGTTCCGCATTTTTGTCTGCAAAATTTAGGTCTATATAACGCATCTAAATTTCCTTTTTTAAGCTCTAAATCTATGAATCAGCAATCATGGCGTCCATTTTTCATGGTCAGCCTTGCTTTATGTATCGGTACGATTGGTACGGCACTTGCTAGCCCTTTATATCCAATTTATCAACAACTTTGGCACTTACTCCCAAGCCATATTACTTATATTTTTGTCGCCTATATGTTCGGTTGTATGACCACATTGTTATTTCTAGGTCGTACCAGTAATAGTTTTGGGTTTATTCGAACTTTGCAGATTGGATTGTTGTTTGCGGTCATCGGCTTAACACTTTCTGTATTTGCTTCAAATACTTACTATCTTGGATTTGGGCGCTTTATTATTGGTATTGCATCAGGTCTGATCAGTACCTCTGCCATGTTGGGTTTGATTTACACCATTCCAAATTCGCACAAACAAAATGCAGCACAATTAAGTTCAATCATTACCGTATTAGGATTCGGTCTTGGACCTTTCATTGGTGGGGCAATTGCGCAATTTTCTGATCAACCACTCGTGACGCCTTATATCCCTGTCATTATTGCTACCTCGATCAGCTTAATTAGCCTATTTAGTATTAAAACCATTCGACCTGAGAAACAACCTTTTTCTATTGCGCCACATTTAGAACTTCCCGAAGCTCAATTTAAAAAACAGTTTTATATTGCAAGTTTTACAGCATTTTGTGCTTTTGGTTCGTTCAGTTTATTTGCTTCTTTAGCACCATCTTTTATCATAGATATTATCCCTTGGCATGGTCCTTTGATCAGTGGTGCAACCATTGCCAGCATTCTTCTTGTTTCTGCAATTGTACAATTTGCAGCAAAATCAATGGATATGCATAAAGCTTTAAATGCTGGTTTAATTTTATTAATCAGCAGTTATCTCATTCTGTCCATTTGTATGATTTTAGACTTAGGCTTTATTTTCTTTATCAGTGTGATCTGTGTGGGAATGGGACATGGTATGGGTTTATTGGCTGCTTTTGCTTTGGTGCATCGCATGACCAATCCTGATAACTGTGCTGCGGTGGTTTCGACTTATTTGTTTATTGCGTATTTTGGTACGATTGTTCCTGTTATTTTTGCAGGCTATTTATCGGATCATTTTGGTTTGATAACAGGTGTTTTAGGTTTCTGTGCAGGGGTAGGTGCGCTATGTGTTTACCTGTTGATCAATCATTTAAAGCTTAAAACCACATAAAAAAAGGCGCTTAGCGCCTTTTTATTTAAGGAATGATTTCAATTTTAACGACTTCAATATCTGTCGGTTTATAACGATGTGTATCCACCTCACCAACGACTTTGACTTGAGTACCTGATTTCAACTGTTTTAAATCAATCAAATCATCATCGACCTCTATTCCAATCGTTCCCGTACTATCTTTGAGTTCATAATGCTCGTGTTTAATCTGACCGACGATTGTTCCAGTCAAAGTCACCGCAACTTCATCATTGGCACGTAAAGCTTGCGCTACAGTGATATTATTTTTAGCAGCTTCTTGAATAATGGCTTGATCATCTTTTCCCGCCCAAACATTTGCTGTTAGACCAAGTAAAATAACAGTGAGTAATAGAGGAGACTTTTTCATAAACAGAACCTTACTTTAAGGAATTCTGTTTAAGCTTAAAATATTAAGATCTGTACTGTAAATAAAATGTACTAAATGATAAATAAAATCATAAAAAAGCTGACATTTATGTCAGCTTAAATAAAACATTAAAAATAAATAAATTTTCTAATCTAGGGTAAATTTGACTTGATATCCTAAGCACATATCGTACTCTTCATCAACAAACTCATCCTCGATCAGAACCCCTAAATCGGGGCGATTACAATACATCAAAAATGAATCAAAATTTATATCTTCAAGTACAATCGGATAACCATGTTGTTTAAACATATTACTTTCAAAATAATAAATGGCTGCTGCATTAAATCCCTTTAACTCGCAGTGCAAAGCATCTTGAGGAAATACCGCAAAACAGTTGCCTTCAGGGGTGACAACTCTCAATGTTTTGAATGCTTCCATTGACTATAATCCGTTTAAGTAATCATTTTAAATCAATAATTACAACTACTTTCCAATACAAAACGATCCAAAAATCACCCCCAGCAAATCATCTGCACTAAAATCACCTGTAATCTCACCCAATGCATTTTGTGCTAAACGAAGCGATTCCGCGACCAATTCACCAGCTTGATACACCACAAGTTGCTCATGTGCCTCAGCAAGATAGTGCTGAGTGCGCTTCATTGCGTCTAAATGACGAGTTCGAGCAATAAAGGTATCTTCTTCTGGTTGGAAGCCTGCATGCGCTGTAATCGCATCTATGAGCGCTTGCACACCTGTTTCCTGTTTTGCTGAAACAGTAATATGACGGAAACCTTCAAAATCACTTAATTCAGCTTGTTGTGCTGTCAAATCACACTTATTCCCAATCAGCATCAGACGTTTTGGTTCAAGATGATCAGCAAAATATTCCTGCGCTAAAGCCAAAGGATTTTCACCTTGGCTCAAGTCATACACCAAAAGCAATAAATCTGCTTGTTCAATTTCTTTAATAGCACGGCGGATCCCTTCACGCTCCACCACATCTCCTGTTTCACGCAAACCAGCAGTATCCGTAAGGGTAATGGGTAAACCATTCAAAGTGATTTTTTCATGAAGCACATCACGTGTCGTCCCCGCAATATCGGTGACAATCGCACGATCATTGCCCGCCAAAGCATTCAGCAATGAAGACTTACCCGCATTCGGTTTACCTGCGATGACCACTTGTAAGCCTTCACGGAGTAATTGCCCTTGACGTGCAGAGGTCTGAACCTCAGTTACCGAAGCTTGTACACCTTCAAGCAAGGCTAAAATTTTACCATCTGCTAGAAAATCAATTTCTTCTTCGGGAAAATCAATCGCAGCTTCTACATGCAAACGCAAATGAATTAAATTTTGCAACACAGCATTTACTTTGTTGGAAAATGCACCTTGAAGCGAACGTACCGCGGAACGTGCTGCTGCTTGTGATGTCGCATCAATCAAATCGGCAATCGCTTCTGCTTGTACCAAATCCATTTTGCCATTTTCAAAAGCACGCATGGAAAACTCACCTGCTTTTGCAGCAGTCGCACCGAGCTCCAGTAAACGGGCAAGCAGGGCATTTTGAATCACAGGACCGCCATGACCTTGTAATTCAACCACATCTTCACCAGTGAATGAGTGTGGGTTTGGGAAACAAATCGCCAGCCCCTCATCCATCACTTCGCCTTGATCATCAAAAAACTGACGGAAACCTGCAAAGCGCGCTTTCGGTAATTCTTTTTGTGTCAAGGCTTGAGCAATCACATAGGCTTTTGGGCCAGATAGACGAATCACACCTACACCACCACGTCCAGGAGGTGTTGCAATGGCAGCGATTGTGGTCAGGTTGATACTATTCGTCATGTAAATCTACTCAAATTTTGACAATAAAAAAATCCGCCTAAGATTAGCATCTCAAGCGGATTTTTTCAGCAGTTGGATTGATGTTTAAATCAATTAAACCACTTCTGGTTCAGCTTTCGCTTTTTCAACAGATTTGTTGATAAACCATTGCTGTAAAATTGTGATCGAGTTGTTCACAATCCAGTACAAAACTAGACCAGCAGGGAAGAACAACATGAATACAGTGAACATAATCGGCATGATTTTGAACACTTTTGCTTGCATAGGATCAGTTGGCTGTGGGTTCAACATTTGTTGAACAAACATGGTCACACCCATGATCAACGGCAAGATGAACCAAGGATCCATCGCAGATAAATCTTGAATCCAAAGCATCCACGGTGCATGACGAAGCTCAACAGATTCCATCAATACCCAATACAATGCAAGGAAGATTGGCATTTGTAGAAGGAGCGGTAAACAACCAGCAAGAGGATTTACTTGTTCGCGTTTGTAAAGCGCCATCATCTCTTGAGAGAAACGCATGCGGTCTTCACCAAATTCTTCTTTCATGCGTTGCATTTCAGGTGCAATCACACGCATTTTCGCCATAGAACGGTAGCTCTTAGACGATAATGGCCAAAGAATCAGTTTCACCAATACAGTCAATAGAATAATTGACCAACCCCAGTTACCCACTAAATTATGGAAGAACTGTAAGCCTGCAAACAATAACTTCGCAATCGGCCATAACCAACCATAATCAACAGTTTGGTTTAAACCTGCTGCCAAATCTTTTAACTCAGATTGAATTTTTGGACCAGAATAGAACGTCGCATCAATGCTCATTGCTTTACCAGCAGGAACATTAATCGTTGGAGAGGTAAATCCAATGATATTCATACCATCTGCAGATTTACGAGATTCCAATTTTGCTGTGTATTGTTGACCACCAAAATGACCTGGCATCCAAGCACTTACAAAGTAATGCTGAACCATTGCCACCCAACCACCTTTCGCTTCGGTATTGAGTTTTTCATCAGTAAAATTAGCAAACTTTAATTTATTGTAGTGTTCATCAGGCGTACCCCAAGCACCACCAAGATATGTTCCAAGGGTGAAAATACCTTGTGAAGTTTTACCAGGATCATCCGAGTTATCACGTTTGATCTGACCGAACATTTGTCCTTGCCAGTTCTGTGCGCTACGGTTAACCACCTGATAGCTCACATCAATCGGATATTCACCTTTTTTAACGGTAAATGTTTTGATGATTTCGACGCCATCTGCCGATTTTAATACCATTGGTATGGTTAAAACATCAGAGGTCTTACCGTCTTTATCTTTAGTCGCTTTCGCGTCAGCAAGCGTATAAGTCGCTTTTTCGAACGCATAATTTGGACGATCTGGTTTACTGTCTGGACCATTGAGTCCGATTAACCCAGATTGTGCCACATAGGTACGTTTTGCATCACTTTCAAGCATAACAAAAGGCTGATCGCTATCTTTGCTTTTGTCATGATTCAGTAATTCAATACGAACAATATCACCACCTTTCGGACTAATCCAAAGATGATAAAGGTCAGTTTGTACTGAAATCAGTTGTTGATTTGCTGTGGCTGGCGCAGCTGTATTTTGTTGTGCAGCAGCTACATTGGCTTGCGGAACATCGCTAGTAGTCGCAGTTGCTTGACCTTTTGGCAAATCGGCAGAGACATCATGAGCCACAACAGCCTGCGGAGTCGCAGCTTTCGTTGTAGCATCCTGACCATAGTCTTTTTGCCAAGCCAAAATGAGCAAATATGCGGTGACTAACATGGCCCCAAGGATTGCAAACCTGGCCCATTGTTGCATATCTATTACCCCAAGTGGTTAGAGTGATTTTGGTTCAATAAACGTTCACGCAAGGGTACAGGAACATGAAGCGTTTGAGAATCTATTTGCTGAAATGAAATAAAACGAATTGTTTTTTTCGGCACAGGATCATAACCATAACCACCCCATGGATGACAACGACAGACACGTTTAGTGGCTAACCAGCTGCCTTTTAATGCGCCGTGCGTGTGGATTGCTTCTAACGAATATTGAGAACAAGTCGGAATATAACGACAACGGGGTCCAATGAGCGGACTAATCGCAATTTGATAGAAACGGATCAACCAATGCAATATACGAATCATTGGCTTCCTCTATTTTTGAGGGGAGGATTGAGCTATTTTATGGTGCTTTTTAACAATACGTTGCAATTTTAACCAAGCAAATTCTAACTGCTGAAACAATTCAGCATTGGGTACAGTTTCAATACCTACTTTAGGCATGACCACAATATCCAATAAGTCAATATTTTGCTGGTTTAAACGAAAACTTTCACGTGTTAAACGTTTTATTCGATTTCTTTCATGCGCACGGCGCACTTTCTTCTTAGCAACAACAATACCCAAACGGCTTTTAGGCTGTTCGGTTAACTTTGCTAAAAAAATAAAATGGGGTTGATGCACTTTAAAAAGCGCACCATCAAATACACCTTTGTAATCTGCAGCACAATGGATTCTCACCGCTGGACTGAAACTATAAAGAGACATAACACCCAAAGTCATGTACTAACTAACTGTCTAACGAATTAAACAGTTAAGCTGTGACGACCTTTTGCACGACGGCGAGCTAATACTTGACGACCAGCCTTAGTAGCCATACGAGCACGGAAACCATGAACGCGCTTACGCTTTAATTCAGATGGTTGGAATGTACGTTTCATATCGAAACTCCAAAATTGATCTTTTCTAAAGGTTCGCGATTATATTGTGCATTCCTTATTCAGTCAATGAATATTGCCTTAACTTTACGATATTCGTTGTTATTTTACACATCTATAGAATTTCATCATTTTATATAGATAAAGTAATCAAAAAAATATTCACAACATAACTTATTATTTTATAGTATAAATAGAAGTTACCAACAGATATATCCTCAAAGTTATCCATAGGTTTGAAAGATTTTAAATTTAATTTGCGATTTTTAAATTTAAAATCTTGGAAATTTGAATTTAAATTCATAATATTGGACTTATCCACAAAAAGCTCTGCTCTTATAAATAAATTCAAATTTAAAATTTAAAATTTATTATTATTAGCACTCGTTTTTTCTGTGGGAAACGCACTTTTATTTTTAAATAACATTTATTTAAGTTGTGAATAACTGTGTTTTTATTAATTTGATAGATTGTGGATAAGTTTATGTGCTAATTTATCCACAGCAAGTGATAAATCTTATCCACAAGTGGTTTAAATTTAAATTTATTCGCGGAAAGTTGTTTTTTTAAACGAATTAGACCGAATTGGTCATGACAGATGTGGATAACTTGGTTAGAATGGCGACCCCCTTAATCTGTGCACAGGGGGAAATGGTCTTTTTTGAATTTAAAATGGAATGAAGGGGTTTCAC